>NZ_JBFAKB010000051.1:0-60295 GCF_040655495.1 Nonomuraea sp. NPDC050404 | reverse complement strand
GACGCGAACTACCTCGGCGGCCAGGCACGCGCCTACCACGTAATGGCGATCATCTACGGCGAAGACCACCCACAAGCCGCACACACCGTCCTGGAACGAGCCACGAAGGTCGCCGAAGCACTCGGCAACACGCACTACACCACGACGGTCACCCAGTTCCTCGGCACCGCGAAATTCTTCTGCGGCGACCTGACGGGCGGCCGGCACCTACTGGAAAGCTCCCTGGCGATGGCCCGCCGGCTGAACTACCGCTACCTGGAGACCTTCACACTGCTCTACCTCTCCAAACTGTACGCCGCGACCGGGGACGAACGGGCCAGGGCAACCGCCGAACTGGCACTCACCCACAGCGAGGACGGCAACTTCGGCCACTACCTCGCCGACTCGCTCAGCGTCCTCGGGCAACTGGACCTGGCCCAAGGAGACCCGGCCACCGCCATCGCCACCCTCCAACGCTCGGTCCTGGCGTGGCGCACCCGCGGCTCGATCCCCTACCTGGCGCGCACCCTACGCGCCCTCGGCGACGCCCACACCGCCGCCGGCGACCACCACACCGCCAGAACCGCCTGGGAGGAGGCCCGCGAACTGTTCCGCGGCATCTCACACGAGAACGGCGTACGAACCCTGGACACCCGGCTCGGGTGAGGGGCCGTTCCCAGGCTCGCCCCTGCCACCGCGACCTGCCGGTCAGCGCGGAGGAGAGGCTCGCCGGAAAGCGTCACCGGCTACATGCGCCCGGTGGCACGCGCTTGCCCCGAGCCCGCGGGCGTGCGCGCTGTCACTACTGTCGCGACGATCAGGATCAGGAGCAGGACGATCGCCAGGAAGACCTGCCCGTGCAGACCGAGGACGAAGACGGTCTCGTCGGCGAACTCGGGGTCGTAGGTGGCGGTGCCGGGGAACAGCAGCGCGCCGACCATGCCGAGCCACGGGACGGCCAGGACGGCGGCGGCGTACAGCAGGTTGTCCCGGCCCGACCGTATCGCGAGGGCCAGGCCGGCGAGGCCGAGGAGCACGGTCATCACCATGTACTGGGCGTCGTGGAACTTGGCGTGCGGCGGCCAGGCCGGGTTGAAGGCGTGTTGTGCCGCCAGGTCGGGGATGACCAGGTCGGCGAGCACGGCGCCGGCCGTCGTGATCACCGCGACGACGATGATCAGAATGCGGGCGAGTGGCATCAGATCGTCCAGGTGTAGGCGGGGGTGAGCGAGCGCTCGAAGAACGTCCTGGGCAGCGCGGGGAGCACCGCGTCGCGCAGGGCGGTCAGCGGCGCGGAGGTCCAGTGCGCGGCGGCCCCGGCCTGGCGGGAACGGCGGACGATCTCCTGGGTACGCGGCCTGCGGGCGCGGTCGTACGCCGCGAGCCCCGCGCGGACGCCAAGGGTGTCCACCGCCTGCGCGAGCGTGACCGCGTCCTCCAGCGCCTGGCAGGCGCCCTGCCCCAGGTTGGGGGTCATGGCGTGGGCCGCGTCGCCGAGCACGGCGACGTTCCCGGCGACGTACGCGGGCAGCGGCGGCAACTCGTAGGTGTCGTGCTGCAGCACCGCGTCCTGATCCGCGGAGCCGAGCAGGTCGGGGATCGGCCGGTGCCACCGGGCGAAACGTTCGCGCAGTTCGTCCAGGCCGATCCGGGAGCCGGCCGGGGCGTTGGCCATCAGGTAGCAGTAGACGCGGCCGTCGGGCATCGGCACGTGCCCGAACCGTTCGCCCCTGCCCCACGTCTCCACGCTTCCCTCGACGGGTCGCGGCGGGGCGATGAGCCGCCAGGTGGTGTAGTCGACGTAGCGCGGCCCCGGCAGGCCCGGCCAGACAGAGCGCCGGGTCACGCTGTGCACCCCGTCGGCGCCGACCACGAGATCGGCGGTGGAGGTGCCGCCGCTGTGGCGGACCGTGCCGTCGGGCCGTACCTCCCGGACGTCGATGCCGGGCCGCAGGACCTCGGGCGGCACGGCCGCCCGCAGCAGGTCGATCAGGTCGGCCCGGTGCACGGTCGCCCATGAGCCGAAGCGGCGCTTCAGGTCCGCGACGTCGTTGCGGACCAGCCAGTCTCCGCGCCTGCTCCGGATGCCGGCGAGCGGTTCCGCCGGGCCGCCGGCGCGTACCCGATCGCCCAGGCCGATGGCGTCCAGCGCGCGCAGGCCGTTGGGCTGGATGGCCAGCCCGGCGCCCACCTCGGTGAACTCGGCGGCTCGTTCGAGGACTTCCACCCGCAGGCCCCGCTGGTGGAAGGCGACGGCCGCGGCGAGCCCGCCGATGCCACCGCCCACGATGATCACTTTTCCGCGTGTCATGTCAGGAGTCCTTACGCCGCCGGAGGTGGGCCGACCTGGACATCCGCCACCACACGGCCGCGACCAGCGTCAGCACCACGAAGGGCATCCACCACTGAAGTTCCACGCCAACTCCTTAGAGCCTCTAGATTACTTAGAGCCATTAAATAAACATAGACACTCTAGAAAGTCAACAGCGCGCAGAAACTGACCACTAGAACCGATTTGGTCAGTTCATCGATTAGCCTGATCTCGAAGCCCTCGAAAGGAGTCGTCATGACGAACGTCGGCAAGACCGGCCGGGCGCTGGTGGTCGGACTGGGGATCGCCGGCATCGCCACCGCGCTGCGGCTGCGGCAGGTCGGGTGGGAGCCGGTAGTGGTGGAACGGGCGCCGGCGCGCCGCTCGGGCGGATATTTCCTCGCCCTGTTCGGCGCCGGCATCGCCTCGGCCAGGCGGCTGGGCGTGCTGGATGCCATCGGCGACCGCGGCGGCCCCCACGTCATCAGCTACGAGGTGGACCGCACGGGACGCCGCCGTCCCGGCCTCAACCCCTTCGCCATGGCCGCGGGCCCCCGGCCGCTGCTGCGCGGCGACGTGGAGGACGGACTGTTCTCGGCGCTGCCGGACGATGTGGAGATCCGCTTCTCCACCGTGCCCACCCACATCGCCCAGGACGACGCCGCGGCGGAGGTGACGCTGCACGACACGGCCGCCGACACCACCGTCACCGAGCGCTTCGACCTGGTGGTCGGCGCCGACGGGATGCGCTCCACGGTACGCAGGCTCGCCTTCGGCCCCGAGGAGTACCTGCACCCGCTGAACTACATGATCGGCGCCACCGTGCTGGACCGCCCGATCGACGGCTACGAACAACACGAGGGCCTGGTCCTGGCCGAGCCCGGCCGTTCCGCGTGGGCCTTCCCGTACGCCGATCACGCCCCGGGCCTGCTGTTCTCCTACCGCACCGCCGACATCGACGCCGAGTTCCGCCGCCCGCCGATCGAGTCCATCCGCGCCGCCTTCGGCCCCGAACCCACCGGCCCGCTGCTCGAAGGGCTGCTGACGCGCTACGAGCTGGCACCCGACTCGCTGTTCGACTCGGTGCAGCAGGTCAAGATGCCGCGCTGGCACCGCGGCCGGGTCGTCCTGATCGGCGACTCCGCCTGGTGCGTCACCCTGTACGCGGGCATGGGCGCCTCCAGCGGCCTGGCCGGCGGCGAACTGCTGGGCACCATGCTGCGGCAACACCCCGGCGACCTGCCCGGCGCGCTACGGGCGTGGGAGGCGCGCATGAGGCCGTTCATCCAGCTGCAGCAGGACAGCGCCGTGCCGGGGCGCCGCATCTTCACGCCGCACAACCGCCGGGAGCACCTCATGCGAGCTGGGATGATGCGTCTGATGCGGATGCCTGGCGTGGCCAGGACCATGGGCAGGAGAATGACGAACAACAAGGACATGCGGGCCAAGAACATCGACGTCGCCGCCCCCTGACCCGAGACCGACAGCCGAGAAGACGGAGGACAACACGGTGAGCCAACTGGTCGAACACCACTCGCACAAAGCCGCCCGCATCCTGGACAGCGTGCGCGAACTGGTGGCCGACCACGGGGTGCGCAAGGTCACCGTGAGCGAGATCGCCGTCGCGGCCGGCGTCGGCAAGGGCACCGTCTACCTGTACTGGCCCACCAAGGAGGACCTCATCCTCGGCCTGTTCGCCCGCGAACTGCTGGCCTTCCTGGACGAGGTCATCGCCCGCATCACCGCCGACCCCGCCGCCGTACGGCCCCGCCACCTGGCCCCGCTGCTGCTGCGCACCGGGCTGCGGTCCCCGCTGGCGCGCCGCCTGGCCACCAGGGACGCCGACCTGCTGCGCCTGCTCACCCAGCAGGCCGGCGACCGTGAGCTGTTCGACCGCACCCAGCCCAGCGCCCTGTGCGAGGCGGTCATGCCGATCCTGCGCCGGCACGGACTGATCCGCCAGGACCGCCCGCTGGCCGACCAGTCCTACGCCATGCACGCCGTACTCGTCGGCTTCGGCAGCTCCCTGTCGCACCCCGACTCCGCCCCGCCCAGCCCCGGCGACCCCGGCGGCCTCCTCGCCGACGCCGTGGCGCTGCTGCTCGAACCCGCGGCCGAACCCGCCGGGCAGGCCGTCACCGCGGCCGCGGACGAGACCGTCGCCGTCTTCCGCCGGACCAGGGACGCCGTCCTGAACATCATCGACCGGAGCCAGACCCTCCAGCGCTGAGCTTGATCCGGCCTGGAGCCCGGAAGAGGAGCGCCAGGGCGGCCAGGTGGAGAAGGAGAAGGGTGAGACCGGTGGTCGTCACCACGGGCCAGTGCCACCAGGGTGTGAGGACCGCTGTGCCCACGTCATTGTGGAAATAGCTGGTGTCGCTGGTGTGCAGGGCGGAGTCCAGCAGGAAGAGCATATAGAGGAGCGCGAGGGGACCGGCGAGCAGGCCGGCCGCCAGCCGTTGACGGGGAAACCGCCAAAGGAGCACACCCGCCACCACGACAGGGATCGCGTTCATCCCGAGAGACCAGGCATGGACCTCCAGGTCGCCGAGCAATATACCGGGGAGGAGCCAGAGCTCGCCGCTTTCCATGGCCACGCCGACCACGACGCCGGGATAGTTCGCCACGGCGTAGACCAGCAGCGACACCGGAGTGAGCACCATCAGCAAGGCCGCCTGGCGGGGTGGGCTCAGCCACAGGCCCTTCCGGGCGGGCCGCCTCTGGTGGGCGGTCCACCAATCCACCGTGTGTCCGCCGGTCAGCAGAATGAGAGCCGATATCTGTGCGACCGCTCCGGCCAGGGCCAGGACGCCGCGGAGCGGGGCGTACCAGCCGGGCAGTTCCAGATGGAAGATGGGGCTGCTGTCCGACACGCTCAACAATCGGGGCGGCACCAGGACGTACACCTGCCAGAGCAGAGCCACATAGACGGCGGTCGACCCGGTGGCGACCGCGAACAGAACCGTGGGCCGGCGCGCGCCACGCCGTGCCTTCCATGCCAGCACTCCGAACACGACGGTGGCCGCCGCGGTGAATATGGCGAGACCGATCAGCTGGTAGTTGAACTCCTCGTCGGACCGGCTCGCCGCGGCACGCCACATCGCCGCCGTCATCCCTTGCGGGTCCTCGTGCTCCGACAGCCTCAGTGAGCTCTGTGCCCAGGCGAGCAACGTGATCAGCACCAGCACGATCCCGGCCGGGGCCGGGGAAAGCATCAGGACCGCCGCTTTCCTGACTTTTCCTGGAATGGTCTCCATGTGATCTACGACGCACCCATACTCCGCGATGTTCGGCTCAGCGGTACGACGATGCCTGCATCCGGTACAGCTGCGCATAAAGGCCGTCGCGACGGATGAGGGCGTCGTGCGTGCCCATCTCCGCGACCTGCCCCTGGTCGAGGACGACGACCAGGTCGGCCATCCGCACGGTGGAGAGCCGGTGGGAGACGAGCACGGTGACGCCGCCGTTGCGGGCCGCGGCCTGCCGGGAGGCCGCCGCCCAGCGGCGGAACAGGTCGTGCTCGGTGTCGGCGTCGAGGGCGGAGGCCGGTTCGTCGAGGAGGAGCAGCAACGGGTCCTGACGCATCATCGCGCGTGCGAGTGAGAGCTTCTGCCACTGCCCGCCCGACAGATCGACCCCGCCCGGCCAGCGGGGACCCAGTTGGGTGCCGAGTCCCGCCGGAAGACCCGGCAGCAGGCCGGCGGCTCCGGCGCGGTTCAGCGCACGCTCGACCGCCCCGTCAGTGCGGTTCGGCAGGTCGCCGATGCCCACCGTCTCGCGGACCAGGAACTCGAACCGCGCATGGTCCTGGAAGCAGGCCGACAACCGGCGCCGGAACGCGGCGGGATCCAGGTCGGCGACCGCGACGCCGTCGAACAGGACCGCCCCGGACGTGGGCCGGTACAGGCCGGCCAGGATCTTGACGAGGGTGGACTTGCCGGCGCCGTTGTCGCCGACGATCGCGACCGTCTGCCCGGCGGGGAACAGCAGGTCAACGCCCTGGAGCACCGGGCGATCGGTGCCGGGATAGTGGTAGGTGACGTCTTTGAGCCGGATGCCGTGCTTGAGGGCTTGGGGTGGTTCCGCGGTGGGGGTGACGTCGTCGTGGGCCGATCTGGAGAGGTCGTCCAGGTAGACGAGCCGGCCGGCCGCGACCAGGCTCTGCATGGTGAGCTGGAGCGTTTCCGCCGAACCGGTCACCAGTGAGAGCACCTGCCCCGCGAGTGTGGCGGTCAGGACCGCGTCGCCGATGGTGGCGTGTCCCCCGACGGCGAGGCTGACGACGAGGGCGACGGCGCCGACGTACCCGATCACGAAGAAGCAGCGGCTCAGTACGCCGATCGCGGCGGCGCGGAGTTGGAGGCGGTGGTGGATCCGGCGGATCGTGCGGTGCTCGGCGTGGAAACGCGCGCGTAGTTCGGCGGCGAGCCGGAAGAGCCGGATCTCTTTCGCGGCGCCGGCGGTGGCGGTGAGCTCCAGCAGGTGTTCCGCTCTGCGCGCGGGCTCGGCCGCGCGCTCCTGCCCGGCGCGGAACAGGCCGCCGGTCCAGGGGCTGGCCAGCAGGGCGGGGATGCCGAACAACGCGAGCGCGAGCAGCGCCGGGTGTACGCCGGCGAGCAGCACGCCCATCGCGACCATCCGGATCGCGGTGGCCAGTAGCTCGATGAGCCGGGGAACGGCCTGGTAGAGCTGGTACTGCTGGCGGCGCAGAGCTTCGAGCTGGGTCAGGTGCTCCGGCGTCTCGTGCAGCTCGATCGTCGGCATATTGCCGGAAATTTCGAGTATGCGCAGGTTGAGCCAGTAGCGGAGCCGGCCGCTGAGCCCGGCGAGCACGCGGCTGCCCCAGTAGGCGAAGATCGAGGCGCCCGCGATCGAGCCCACGACCCCACAGGCCGCGAGCAGCGTCGCGCCACCGTCCCGTACGGCGATCGCGTCGATGAGCAGCTTCAGCCAGTAGGCGAACAACACCTGGATGACGACCTGGGCGGCGAGGGTGACGCAGGCCAGGGCGGTGCCCCACCGGTCCGCCGACCACGCGGCGCGCAACACGAGGGCGGCGGAGCGTCGCCAGTTGTCACGGGTCACGTCGCGATCCCATCGTCGAGGTACGAGGCCGCCTGGATGGCGAAGAGCCGGGCATATTCGCCGCCGGCGGCGAGGAGTTCGTCGTGGCTGCCGTCCTCGACGATCTCGCCCCGGTCCAGCACCACGATCCGGTCCGCGCGGCGCACGGTCGAGAACCGGTGGCTGATGATGATCGTCGTGAGGTCACGGGTCAGGTCGAGGAAGCGGTCGTACAGGTCCGCTTCGGCGCGAACGTCGAGTTGTGCCGTCGGCTCGTCGAGGATGAGCAGGCCGGCGCCGTTGTGCACCGCGGCCATGGCCCGCGCGAGCGCGATGCGTTGCCACTGGCCGCCGGACAGATCGACGCCGCCGGGGAAGCGTCGCGACAACGTCGTGCCGAGCCCGTCCGGCAGGCGCGCGATGAGGTCCTGCGCCCCGGCCCGTTCCGCCGCGGCGCTCACCACTGCGTCGAGGTGGGCCACGTGCAGGGCCTCGACCGCGCCGAAACCGATGTTGTCCCGTGCCGGAAGCTCGTAGTGCACGAAGTCCTGGAAGATCGCCGCGATCGTACGACGCCACGCGCCGGCGTCGAGCTCCCCGACGGGGACTCCGTCCACGGTGACGTTGCCCGCCTCGGGGACTTCGAGGCCGGTCAGCAGCTTGATCAGGGTGGTCTTGCCGGCGCCGTTGAGCCCGACGACGCCCAGCGAGGTGCCCGCCTCGATCGCCAGGTTCAGCCGCCGGAACACGGGCCCTGCGTTCGGGTAGGCGAAGCGCACGTCGGAGAACCGGATCTCCCGCGAGATCCGAACCGGAGACGAAGACCGCGACGGTCCGGGGCGGCCGGCCCGAGATAGCGGGCCTGCGGCGACCTCCGGCGGTGGGCTCGCCGCGACCTCCGGCCGTGGGTTCGCAGCGACCTCCGGCCGTGGGTTCGCAGCGACCTCCGGCCGTGGGCTCGCGGCGACCTCCGACGGTGGGTTCGCGGCGACGTTCGCGGTCTCCTTTTCGAGGTCGAGGACGAGGGACACGCGCGGGCTGCCGTACTCGATCAGCTCCGCGCCACTCTGATCGGCCAGCGCGGCCATCCCGGACATGCCGAGGAGGAGCACCGTCAGCTGCGTCGCGGACAGACCCTCGGAGACCATCACGCCGACGATGACCCCGTGCGAGCAGAGCAGCGCGAGGAGCACCAGCGCCGTACGCCACCGCCCGACCCTGCGCGCCCGCGCCAGCTGCTCCAGGGCATGGGTCCACCGCAACCCGAACCGCTCGGCGAGCCACCCGGTCAGCCCGAACACCCGGACCTCCTTGGCCCACGCCGGCTTCTCGGCGATCCTGCCGAGGTACTCCGCCTCCAGGAGCCCGGCGGACCACGAGTCGATGTCCAGACGCCGCAGCGCCGTCAGCATGACCGCGCCGGCCACGGACCAGACGACGACCAGGACACCGGCGGCGACCGGCCAGACCGTCGCGACGAGCGCGGCCGCCGCCGCGCCCTGGCACAGGTGCAGCCACCTGGTGCACCAGCCGTCCACCAGGTCGCCGGGATCGAGCCCGGCCAGCCGGACCGACCGGTCGGCGAGCCGGGACAGCCGGGGATCCTCGAACAACTCCAGCCGCCGCGTGCCCAGAGTCGCGTCGATCACGCGTCCCAGGAGGTAGTGCTCGTACCGGCGGTAGAAGGCCCATCTCGCCACTTCATAGGCGGAGTTGGCCAGCTCCTGTACGACCAGGAGGACGACCGCCGCGACCAGCAGGGCGACGAGCCGCTCACCGCTCGCCGTGTCCAGGCCGCCGGCTCGAACGGTCTCGGGAAGTGTCCCGACGATCAACCCGACCAGCGCGCCGAACAAGGCCGGCAGCACCCCGCACACGCAGGCCAGGAGCAGTTGGAGGGCGCTTCGTCCAGGCAACGCCCGCAGCATGAAGGCCAGGGCGAGCCATCGTAGGCCCGGCGGTCTCTTACGCGTTTTCCCGCACTCAGAGATCCTGAACCGGTGCTACCCGGCTGTCAATCAGTGCGCGGCAGTTGTGGTGGCCAGGCGGGCGGAGCCGAGCAGTGCCCACACCGCCAGCGTGGCCGCCGCACAGACGCCGGCCGTGCACCACAACGCCGTCTGCCAGGCCCCTGTGAGCAACGCCGCTTCGAGAGCGGGCTCGGCGAGCTCGCCTGCGGCGATTCGCGCCGCCTGTGCCGGTTCGCCGGTCCGGGCGTGCAGGACCGTGACGAGGGCGGTGCCGAACAGGGTGGTGGCCAGCGCGCCACCGCCGGCCCGTACGGTGTTCAGCAGGCCGGTGGCCATGCCGATGTGTTCCTGCGCGACCTGGTTCACCGCCTGGGCGTCGGTGGTGCCGATCATCAGTCCCATGCCGGTCCCGATCGTCACCAGCGGGGCCAGCAGGCCGGCGGCGGTGATGCCGGGGTGCAGCGTGCTCAGCCAGGCGTTGCCGGCGGCGATCAGCGACAGGCTGACGGCGACCAGGGCGCGGGGCGGCACGCCACGGTTGATCAGGAAGCCGCCCACCTGCGGAAGTAGCAGCACGGGCGTCGTGAGCATCAGCATCGTGAGCCCGGCTCCCTGGACGGAGGCCCCGGCCGCCGCCTGGAGGTAGGTGGGCAGGTACGCGATCACCCCGGCCGGCCCGGCGGCGAGGATGAGGCCGGCCAGCGTCCACGCCATGAAACGGCGATCGCGCAGCAGGCCGAGATCCAGCACCGGGTGCAGGGTCCGGCGTTCGATCAGGAAGAACGTCACGAACAGGGCCAGGCCCGCGACCAGGGTGAGCAGCACGACCGGGCTCGCCCAGCCCGCGTCGGCGGCCTGGTTGACGCCGACGAGGGTGAGCGTGAGCGCGCCGATGAGGGTCAGCGCCCCCCGCACGTCGAGGCGAGGTCCATCGGATTGGGGTCCATCGGGGCGAGGTCCGTCGAGATGGGATCCGTCGAGGTGGGGTCCGTCGGGGCGAGGTCCGTCGAGATGGGGTCCGTCGAGATGGGATCCGTCGGGGCGGGGTCTTCCGCCTGCTCGCGAGTCGGCCATGCCGATGGCGCCGGCCAGCATGAGCAGCCCGGCCCCGGCGAAGAGTGCGAAGGTGGCGCGCCAGCCGAGCGCGCCCACCAGCCAGCCGGACAACGTCGGGCCGACCGCCATGCCCACGCCGGCCGTCGTGCCCATCGCCGCGTACGCCCGGGTGCGGGCGCTGCCGGTGAAGGTGGCGCCGAGCACGGCACCGCCGCCGGCCATCACCCCGGCCGCGCCGAGGCCCGAGATCGTCCTGGCCGCGTTCAGCAGGAGGATGTCGCCGGCCAACGCGCTGGCCAGGGCTCCCACGCTGTAGACGGCGGCGCCCGCCGCGAAGACCCGGCGGCGGCCGAACAGGTCGCCCAGCGATCCGGCCACCAGCATCATCGCCGCGGCCGCCAGGAAGTAGCCCACCACCACCCATTGCAGGGCGGCGCCCGAGGCGTGCAGGTCGGCGCCGATCCGTGGCAGCGCGACCGTGGTGCCGGACATCAACATCGGCAGCGCCAGAAAGCCCAGCAACACCGCGGCCAGCGTCACGGCCCGCCGCCCGCTCACGACCGTCTTCTCTCGGTACGGGCCATCCCGCCGCCTTCACGGTGGCGCATGCCGGCACCGCCCCCGCGATGACGCCCGCTCACACCACCGCCAAGGTGCCTGCTCACGCCGCCACCTGCGCGCGCAGCGGCTTCAGCGCCGTGGACCAGGCGATGACTTCGTCGAGCAGTTCGACCAGCGTGGGCTCCTGGTGAGGGCCGGGCATGATCACGCCGGGCTCGGCCGGGTCGGTGATCTCGAAGTCGGTGAAGGCCGACAGCGCGACCTGGCTGCGCACATTGGCGACCTGCAACTCGGTCATGACCTGACGCAGGTGCTCCACCGCACGTACGCCCCCGTGCACGCCATGGCTGACGAATCCGGCGGCCTTGTTGTTCCACTCGGCGTACAGGAAGTCGATGGCGTTCTTCAACGCCGCGGGGGCGGAGTGGTTGTACTCGGGGGTGACGAACACGAACCCGTCGAAGGAGGCGATGGTCTCGGCCCAGCGGTTGGTGTGGGGGTGGCGATACTCGCCGAGCAGCGCGGGCACCGGCTCGTCCAGCACCGAAAGCCCGTACTCGGCCAGATCGACGACCTCGAAGGCCACCTGCCCGGCGGCGGCGGCCGGGTGGCGGGCGGCGATCTCGGCGACCCAGCGGCCGGTCACCGCGGTCCTGCGGCGAGGACGGGTGCTGCCGATGACAATGGCGATCCTGATCATGTGTGTGCTCCTCACGTGTCGACCGGACAGCGGTAAAGTACAACGCACATGGCAAAATGTAAAACGATGGTTGTAATTCTGGAGGTTCAAGGATGGCCAGGGAAGACAAGCGCAGGGCGATCCTGACCGGGGCGCTGACGGTGTTCGCCCGCGACGGCTACACCCGCGCCAGCATCGACGCCATCGCGAGCACGGCGGGGGTGTCGACGCGCACCATCTACAACCACTTCGCCGACAAGGCCGAGTTGTTCCAGGCTGTCATCCAGGAGAGCGCCGGCCGGGCCGCCGACGCGCAGATCGCCGTCATCGACCGCCACCTGCGCAAGGTCACCGACCTGGAGGCGGACCTCATCGAGTTCGGCTGCGCCTTCGCCGCCCCGACCACCATCGAGCACGCCGAGCACTTCGCCCTGGTACGCCAGATCAACGCCGAACTCGGCCACATCCCGCAGGCGGCCATCGACGCCTGGCAGGAGACCGGCCCGCTACGGGTCCGCCGCGAGATCGCCGGCCGCATCAGGCGATGGGCCGAGCGGGGACTGCTCCGCGCCGAAGATCCCGACCGGGCCGCTCTCCACCTCCTCGTGCTGATCTCCGCGGGAAACCCGTCACTGCCGGACGTCGTCCCCACCGGCACGGAGATGGCCGAGTCCGTCACGTCCGGCGTCCGCACGTTCCTGCACGGCCATCTCCATTGATCCCGGGCAACCGGTCACTTCATGCCGGGGCAGCCCCGGTCGATGCGTCCGGTGTTGAAGTACTTGACCACGTCGGCGGCGCATTCCGGCACCCGGGTGGCCGAGACGTGCACGTCGTCGGCGACCGTGTAGACGGTGCCGCCGGCGGCGCGCCGCGTCTGCAGCGTCCAGTCGTAGATGGACATGAACTCATGCAGGTGCCCGGACAACACCAGCGAGCCCTTGCCCCGCTTCACCGGGCTCTCCTGCACCGGCAGCGGCCAGCCCGCGCACTCCACGGCCAGGCCCCAGGCCCGGCCCGTGGCCGGCAGTCGCCTGACGCGCTGCTGGTAGGCGCGCCACGCCGCGGCGAAGCCGATCCGGCTGCCGTCCTCGTTGCACTTGACCGCCCGGTTCATCGTGAGGTTGAGCCTCTCCGGCACGCCGGGCACGGGTGGCCCAGCCGGGGCGAAGAGCTCCTTGACGGTCGGCGGGGCGGTGGTGCCGGTCACGTCCCGCAACTCGGCCAGCGCCCTGCCCGCCCGCGCCCACTCGGTGGAGTTGCGGCGGGCCAGGTCGGCGATCGCCGAGCCGTCGATCGGCCGCCGCAGGTCGGTGAAGGTCCTGGGGTTCTCGTCATAGTCGCGGACCAGTTTCACGACCGCGTCGTACACCTGCCGCCGGGTGGCGCCCAGGCCGTAGATGTCGTCGTCGCGGGCCAGCCAGGCCGCCATCCGCTCGAAGTTGCGCTCGGTGGCCTGCGAGCTGCCCTTGACGTGCTCGTCGAGACGGGTCCACGGCGGCGCGACGCTGTCGAGGAAGACGCGACCGGTGTGCTCGGGGAACAGGCCGCGGTACAGGATGCCGAGCCGGCTGCCCCAGGACAGGCCGAGCAGGTTCAGCTCGCGCTCGCCCAGCGCGCTCCTGACCAGGTCCAGGTCCTTCGCCGCGTTCTCGGTGGTGAGCCGGCCGAGGAAGGTGGGGTCGGAGTCGGCGCAGGTCTTGTTCGCGGCCGCCTGGGCGTCGTAGATCTTCCTGGCCGCCTCCTCGGTCAGCGGTCCCGCCGCCACTGGCCCGCCGGGCGTGGCCCCGCAGTCGACCTTGGTACTTTCGCCGACGCCTCGGGGGTCGAAGCCGATGAGGTCGTACCGCTCGTTGAGCCCGGCCATCTGCTCGTTCCTGAGCATCATGCGTACGGGATCCAGGTAGCCGCTGTTGCCGGGCCCACCGGGCAGGACGGTGACGGCGCCCAGCCTGCGCGACTTGTCCGAGGCGGCCAGCCGGGTGACCGCGACGCTGATCTTCCGGCCGCGGGGGTCGCCGTGGTCCAGCGGAACGCTGACCGTCCCGCACTCCAGGCGCTTCAGCTGCGCGCGGAAGTCCCGCACCTGCTCCTGCGGGAACCCCAAGGCCCTGATGACCTCGTCGGAGTACTCCGGGCAGGACTTCCACTCGACCGCCGGTCCGGGCGCGGCCGGTGCCGCGTTCGCGGCGGCCGGGTGCCCCAGGGATGCGACCAGGGCCAGCGCCGCCAGCGATGTTCGGTGTCTCATGCGACCCACGTCTAGACCAGGGCCGGTTTCCTGGCTGTTTCCGTGACACGGCGCCGGCTCAGGTCGAGGTGCTGTGGTCCTCGTCGAAGATCTCGCTGGCGGAGATCACGATGAGCGGGTCGGGGACGCCGACGATCTCATGGTCCTTGTCCTCGTAGTCGAAGAGGCTGAGCACGTGTCGCATGGCCTCCAGCCGGGCGCGTTTCTTGTCGTTGCTCTTGACCACGGTCCAGGGCGCGGACTCGGTGTCGGTGTGCAGGAACATGTCCTCCTTGGCCTGGGTGTACTCGTTCCACTTGTTGAGCGAGGCCAGGTCCATCGGGGACAACTTCCACTGCCTGACCGGGTCCACCTGGCGGATGATGAACCGGGTGCGCTGCTCGGCGCGCGACACCGAGAACCAGAGCTTGACCAGGTGCAGCCCCGACTCCACCAGCAGGTTCTCCAGGCGGGGCGCCTGGTCGATGAACTCCAGGTACTCCTCTTCGGTGCAGAACCCCATGACCCGCTCGACCCCGGCCCGGTTGTACCAGGAGCGGTCGAACAGCACGATCTCCCCATTGGCCGGCAGATGGGCGATGTAGCGCTGGAAGTACCACTGGCCGCTTTCGCGCTCGCTCGGCTTCTCCAGCGCGACGACCGTCGCCCCGCGCGGGTTGAGATGCTCCGTGAAACGTTTGATGGTGCCGCCCTTGCCGGCCGCGTCACGTCCCTCGAACAACACCACCAGCCGCCGCCCGGTGTCCTTGATCCAGTACTGCAGCTTGAGCAGCTCGATCTGCAGCAGCCGCTTCTCGCGCTCGTACTTCTCCCGGGGCAGCCGCGAGGGGTACGGGTAGTGCTGGCGCCAGGTGTCAACGGTGTGGCCGTCGGCCCGCAGCAGCACCGGATCGTCGTCGTCCCGGTCGTCGACCCACAACCCGGGAGTGGTGTCGAGCAGGTCGCTGTGCTCGGCTGCCGTCTTCGGATCGAGTACGCCCGGCGGCTCGTCGTTCAGACCGGTCATGCGGCCAGCATGACGTAAAGGCCGAGAACTATCCCGCAGGCCACGAGCAGAAAACAGAAGCCGGCGCCGATCCGGCCGGGCACGTGCCCGCCGGCCAGGCCCACGAGCGCGAGGGAGAAGACCGCCGCCAGCCCCGCGCCGGCGACCACCGCGGTCACCAGCACCTTCCACAGCGAGTCGAGATCGATGATGTCGCTCATGCCATTCCTGTCATGATCGGGCGGGGGTCAGCCCGCCGGCCCACTCGTCGTTGACGTTGCCGGCGTGCACCGGCCGGCGGCGGGCGGCGAGGTAGAGCCCGCCCGACAGCAGCAGCGCGACGGCGAAGACCACGCTGACGCCCAGCGTGCCGCCGATCCCGGCGGCCATCGCCCAGGCCGCCGCGCCCACCGCGGCGGCCGCGGGCAAGGTGATCAGCCAGGCGGCGAGCATCCTGCCCGCCACTCCCCACCGGACCTCGGCCAGCCGCTTGCCCAGGCCGGAGCCGACCACCGAGCCCGTGCACACGTGCGTGGTCGACAGCGGGAACCCGAAGTGCGACGACGCGAAGATCACCGCGGCCGACGAGCTCTCGGCCGCGAAGCCCTGCGGGGTCTCGATCTCGGTCAGGCCCTTGCCCAGCGTACGGATGATCCGCCAGCCCCCGAGATAGGTGCCGGCCGCGATCGCGGTGGCGCTGGCCACGATCACCCAGGTCGGTGTGGTGGCGTTCGCGCCGATCGCCCCGCTGGTGATCATCGCCAGTGTGATGATGCCCATCGTCTTCTGCGCGTCGTTGGTGCCGTGGGCCAGCGACACCAGGGACGCCGACCCGATCTGCCCGTAGCGGAAGCCGCGCTCCCTCAGCCGCTCCGGCACCGAACGGGTCAGCCGGTAGACCAGGTAGGTGCCCAGCGTGGCCACCCCGATGGCGGCCAGCGGCGCGAGCACCGCCGGGATGATCACCTTGCCCAGGATCGCGCCGCCCTTGACGGCCGACGTTCCGGCCGCGATCAGCGAGGCGCCGACCACGCCGCCGATCAACGCGTGCGACGAACTGGACGGGATGCCGAAATACCAGGTCAGCAGGTTCCAGGCGAGGCCGCCCACCAGGCCGGCGAAGACCACGGTGAGCGTGATGGCGCCCGTCTCGACGATGCCGGTCGCGATGGTGGCCGCGACCTCCAGGGACAGGAAGGCGCCGACGAAGTTGAGCAGCGCCGACAGTGCCACCGCGATCTTCGGGCGCAGCGCGCCCGTGGCGATCGACGTGGCCATGGCGTTGGCCGTGTCATGAAAGCCGTTGGTGAAGTCGAAGACCAGCGCGGTGGCCACGACTACGGCCAGCAACAAGGTGTTCGCGTTCATACCGCCGCAATTTCACCCATAGCCGGACGGCTAATCACATACGGGCCGGAAACCCCTGAAATTCACCCGGCGGCCAACCCGAGGACACCTGGAGCCCTAGGCGACCCGCACCGGATGGGCGACGACCGCGCCGAACAGGTACCCGAAGGTGTTGAACGGCGTGCGGGCCGGCTGCACGGCGCCGGTCTCGTCGGTGGCGCGGGCCAGCAGCTCATGGCGGCCGGGCCGCGGCTCGGCCCAGGTCGTCCGCCAGCGTGTCCACGCCGTGCCGCGGTCGTCGTCCAGCAGCCTGGCCGGCCGCCAGCGCGCGCCGCCATCCGTGCTCACCTCGACCCGGGTGATCCGCCCGCGCCCCGACCACGACCTGCCACGCAGCGTGTACGTCCCCCCGGCCGGCACGGCCTGCTCCCAGGCCAGCTCGAAGGCGCTCTTGGTGACCTGCGTCGCGAGCGGCTCGCTGCCCTCCGGCGGGTACCCGGGACCGAAGAACCGGTAGAACTGGGTGTTCCACGGCGAGACGAGCGGCTCGGCGGACACCTCGATGTCGCCCACCCACTTGATCGAGGCGATCCCGATCCACGACGGCACCACCACGCGCACGGGGAAGCCGTGGTCCGGCGGCAGCGGCTCGCCGTTCATCTCGTAGGCCAGCAGCACGTCGTCCAGGGCCTTGGCGATCGGCAGCGGCCGGCGTACATGACCCAGGTTCTGGCCGCCGCTGACGAAGTCCGCGTCCAGCCCCGACGGCATGATCTCCACCGCCCGGCCGGACAGCCCCGCCCGGCGCAGCACCGCCCCCAGCGGCACCCCCCGCCAGCGCGCCACCCCGATCCCGCCGAGCCGCCACGGCGTGCCCTCCGCCTGCTGCCCCTGCTGCGTGCCGTAGAACGAGCGCCCGTTGCCCGCGCACTCGATCGCGGCGTCCAGCGACACCGACGGCATCGAGCGCAGCTCCGCGTAGCCGAACTCCCCGGGCCGCCGCACGCCGGACCCGTGCACCCGCAACCGCCAGGTCGCCGCGTCGATCAGCGGCGTCGCGGTGTGGTTGCGCACGAAGAAGCGTTCGTTCGGCACCCGGAACCCGACCTCGCGCAGCGCCTCCCACCGGGTCTCCGCGTTCGTGCCGTGCGAGATGAACACCTCCGGCGGCAGCGGCTTGACGATCGGCCCGGCGGCCACCCGCCCGCCCGAAACAGCCGCCGCCCGTCCCGCCAGCGGCCCGCCCAGGACCGCCAGCCCGCCCAGCGCCGGGACCATCCGCAGCAGCGCCCGCCTGCCCGGTAGGCCCTCTTGTCCCAGTTCACGCCCCTGCGAAATGCGACCACCCCCCGTTCTGGATCTTCCCTACCAGTAGACAAGGAAATTCGCCGCTGTCAAGGATTGTTCAACAAACTGCTCCATTAGAGTTTTCGTCGTGAACGGCAGCACCCCGGAACTCGTCCTCGGCATCGACGTCGGCACCACCGCGGTGAAGAGCGCCCTGTTCACCGCGGGTGGCGCCCTGCTGCGCGCGAACACCACCGCGCACGCCATGGCCCGCCCCGAGCCCGGCCACGCCGAGCAGGATCCCGCCGCCTGGTGGGAGGGCTGCCTGCGCGGCATCGCCGACGTGCTCGACGGTACGGCGGCCGGCGCGGTCCGCTCGGTCGGCGTGGTCAGCCAGGTCAACACCCATGTGTTCGTCGATGATCGGCTGCGCCCGCTCGCTCCCGCCATCACCTGGCAGGACCAGCGCTGCGCCGCAGTCGCCCGCGAGCTGGATGGGCGGTTCACGGCCGAGGAGAAGATCCGCGTGTGGGGCGGCCCGATCACCCTGGACGCCTCCCGGCTGGTCTCGCGCGCCGCCTGGTTCGCCCGCCACCATCCGGAGGCGTGGGCGCGTACCCGCTGGGTGCTCAGCCCCAAGGACTGGGTGAACGCCCGCCTCACGGGAGTGGTCGCCACCGACGCCCTGTCCTCGATCGGCCTGGTGGACGGGCTCGGCGAGCGCTACGCACCCGAGGCGGTGGACCTGGTGGACGGGCTGGCCGACCGGCTGCCACCGCTCCACGACCCCGACGCGCCGCTCGGCCCCGTACTCGACCCGCCACCGCTCGGCCCTGTCATCGACCCGCCGCCCGCGCTGAGCGGGGCCACCGTGGTCACCGGCACCATGGACGCGTTCGGCAGCGTGTACGGCTCCGGCACCACCGAGCCGGGCCTCGCCCTGTTGTCCTGCGGCACGTCCCTCATCGTCGCCGGGGTCTCCGGCCAGGCCAGAACGGGCCCCGGCGTCGTCAGCTTCCCGCCCGCCAAGGGGCTGTACGTGCACGCCGGCCCCACCCAGGCCGGCGGCGACGCCCTCACCTGGTGGAGCAGGGCGAGCGCCACGAGCGTGCCGGACCTGCTGGCCGCGGCCGCGACCGCGACGCCCGGCTCATCCGGCGTGATCTTCACCCCGCACCTGCTCGGCGAGCGGGCCCCGCTGTGGGACTCCGCCGTGCGCGGCGCCTTCCTGGGCCTCGGCGCGGCCACCACCGGCGCCGACCTGGCCAGGGCGGTGCTGGAGGGCGTCGCCATGTCGGGCCGCCAGGTGCTCGACGCCGTCGAGGCCGCCTGTGGCGTGCCGCTGACGGCCGTCACCCTCTGCGGCGGCGGCTCCCGCAGCGACCTGTGGGCGCAGATCTTCGCCGACGTGCTGGACCGCCCGGTGTCCCGGCTGGCCGCCCGGGACAGCGCGGCCGTGCTCGGCGCGGCCCTGCTCGGGGCCGTCGGGGCGGGCCTGCACCCGGACATCGTCTCCGCCGGCCGCGACGCCTCCGTCGTGGACCGCGTGTTCTCCCCCGACCCGGGCAACGCCAAGCTGCTCGATCCGCTGTACGCGGTCTACACCAGGTCGTACGAGGCGTTGCGGGACGTACACGCTCGTCTGGACGCCTGGCGCGAAGCGTAATCGGGACGTACCCGCTCACCTGGACACCTGGCGCGAAGCGTAATCGGGACGTACCCGCTCACCTGGCGCGAAGCATGACCGGGACGAGGGGGTCGGCGCGGGGAGTGACGGCCCCTCAGTCGGGGAGTTCGGGCGAGCCGGGCGGCGACGGCGCGCTGGTCCCCTCGGCCGTCTCCCACTCGTCGAGGTTCATGAGCAGCAGTTCAAAGTAGTCGCGCAACTTGCCGCGATACTCCTGGTTCGCGGTCCGCAGCCGGACGGCCTCCCCCTCCCAGTTCTCCGCCTCGGGAGAGACCTGCTCCTTGCTGAGCAGTTCGGACCTGCGGTAGCGGGCGTCGTCGACCAGTTCCCGCGCGTACCGCTGGGCGTCCTGGATGTACTGGTCGGCGGTCTGCTGGGCCTGCGAGAGCAGTTGGGCCGCGTAGACGTGCGCCTCCTGCATCCGGCTGGCCACCGTCTGCGACTCCACATGTCCCTGCTGCTCCACCCGGGTGAGCCCGGTCTCCCGCCGAGCGGGCGCCGCGGGCGTCACGGGCGTCGCCGGCACAGCCGGCTCTTCCTGTGGCGGCACGGGGAGCGCCGAGGAGTCGGAGACGTACCCGCGCAGCAGCTCGACCTCCGCCGCGAGCGCCTTCTTCTCCTGGGCGAGCCGGGTCAGCTCCTCCTCGACCCGGTCGAGCAGGTTGTTGACCTGGTCCTCGTCGAGACCGCGGCGGCCGAGCGGGGCGCGCCGGAAGACGACGGCCCGCAGTTGCGCGGGGCTGAGCCGTTCGGCGGAGTGGTGGCCGTTCGGCGAGGCCGCCCGTGGCTCGTCCCACTGCGGCTCCTCCCACGAGGCGCCGGTGGTCTCGCCGGGCTCCGACCACCCCGTGTTGCCGTCCTGCTCCTGTGAATATGTGGCGTGAAACTGCTCCACCGAGTCATTCATGAACGAACCTCTGTGACGGAGTGATCTTGCTCGCGAACCTTTCCAGGCGAATACGGTTGTCGCTGAAACCATTTCCGCGCAGGATCTCGACGGTGTTGTCGACCATGGCCGGCGGGCCGCAGACATAGGCGTCGTACGCGTCCCACCGGCCGTATCCGGCGACCACCTCGCCGACCGTTCCCGAGGCCGCGATCTCCGGCTTGTGAATGTCGGAGAGCGCGGCCCTGACGCTGAGCCAGGAGTATTTCTCGGACCAGGTCCGCAGGACGTCGAAATCGTAGAGCCCGTCCGGCTCCCTGGCGCCGACGAAAACCGAGACCCACGGCGGTACGGGCAGCCGGGTGACATGTTCGAGAATCGCTTTGATCGGCGCGAAACCGGTGCCGCCGGCGACCAGCAGGAGATTACGGCCGGTGCCCGGATTGAGGGTAAGCGTGCCGACCGGCGCGCCGAGGCGGACGATGTCGCCCTCCTGGATCTCGCACGCCAATGTCGTGCTCACCGCGCCGTCGGCCCTGACGTGGATCTCGATCGTGTTGTCCTGCCGGGGCACGTTGGCCATCGAGTAGTAGCGCCACAGATTCGGCCATCGCCGCACCTCGATCGGCGCCGACTGCCCCGGCACGTAGGGGAAGGGCGCGTCCACGAGCAGGCGCAGCACGGCCGTGTCCACGGTCCGGCGCTCGTGGCTGATCACCTCGGCCGTCCATCGCGGGGGCCGCTTCATCGCGTCCTGCCGCGCGCCGTCCACCAGCGTCGTCGTGAGCATGGTGAGGAACTCGCGCCATTCGCGTTCGAGCCCCTCGTCCCAGACGTTGCCCGAGAAACGGCACATGGTGTTGACGACGCTGGCGCAGCCCTGCACATAGTGCTCGGCCTGCACCCCCAATTTCCGGTGGCTGCGGGCGAGCTGGTGAAGATAGGGAGTGATCTCGTGCAGGGCGCCGGCGTGCTCGACCGCGAACGCCAGCGCGTCCATGAACCGCTCCCGCTGGCTGTGCATGTTGACGGGGAACAGCTCGCGGTAGGCGGGAACGTTCAGGAACAGGTCGGAGAACAAATACAACGGCACACTGTCGCCGTACTTCGCGACGAGTTCAAAATTGTCTCTGAGTCGGCTGAAATTCAAGTTGACCTCTCTCATTGGGCGGTCAACGCCACGGTCGGCGGGACGCGGGCGGCGCGGAGAGCCGGATAGATTCCGGCCAGCGCGCCGATCACCACGGTCATTCCTAATCCGCCGCCGAAGGCCCACATCGGGACCACCGTCGGCAACGAGTTGAACTGCGCGTAGCCGAAGGTCGCCAGCGAGCCGAGCAGCACCCCGGCCCCGCCGCCGAACAACGACAGCAGCAGCGCCTCCACCAGGAACTGGTCGCGGATCTGACCACGGGTGGCGCCGAACGACCTGCGCAGGCCGATCTCCCTGCGCCGCTCCAGCACGGCGACCACCATCGTGTTGGCCACCCCGACGCCGCCGACGAGCAGGGCGACCGCGCCGAGCCCGAGCATGAGCCCGGTGAACGCGCCCGCCGCCGCGGCCTTGGCCTTCAGCGCGTCCGACGGCCGGCTGACCTTGGCCTCGTTCGGGCTCTCCGGCATGACCGTGCGGGCCAGCATGGCGCGCACGCCCTCCACCGCCTCGTCGGTCGAACGTTCGTAGACGGTGGTCGGGTGGCCGTCGTGGCTGAGGTACTTCTCGGCCGCCGGGAAACCCATCAGCGCCGACCGCTCGATCTCCTCGGCCAGCGGCATCTTGTCCAGCACGCCGATGACGGTGAACCAGCGGTTGTTGATCCACACCTGGCCGTCGGGGATGACCAGGCCGAGCCGTTCCGCGGCCACCGAGCCGAGCACCACGACGGGCTGGCGTTCCGTGGCGGCGTTGAGCCAGGTGCCCTGGCGTACCCTGCCGTCGATGGTGGCCAGCAGGTTGAGGTCGGCGGCCTGCACCGTGATGCCCAGGGAGATGCCCGTGGGGATCAGGTCGTTGCGGCGCACCGTCGTACCGGTGTCGGCGGTCTGGCCCGCGTTGGTGACGCCGTCGAGGCGCTTGACCATCGCGGCGGCGTTCTCGGGCAGTTTGACCGAGGTGCCGAAGAGGCTGTCACCGGGAGAGACCCTGAGCAGGTTGGTGCCCAGCTCGTCGAGCTGGCGCAGCAACTTCTCCTGGCTGGAGGCGGAGATGCCGACGACCGTGACCATGGTGGCGATGCCGATCGCGATGCCGAGCGCGGCCAGGATCGCCCTGGCCGGCCTGGCCCGCAGGCCGGCCGTGCCGATCCTGGCCAGGTCCGTCGGCCGCAGCCGGGCCGGTCGCAGCGCCGTCATGAGACCTCGGATCTGACCAGCCCGTCGCGTACGCGCACGCGACGCGGACAGGCGACGGCCACCTCGGAGTCGTGCGTGATGATCGCGATGCTGATCCCCCGCGCGTTCAACGTCCTGAACAGCGACAACACCTCGGCCCCCGCCTCGGAGTCGAGGTTGCCGGTCGGCTCGTCGGCGAGCAGCAGCGGCGGCCTGCCCGCCACCGCGCGGGCGACCGCCACGCGCTGCATCTGCCCGCCGGACAGCTGGTACGGCCGGTGCCCCAGGCGGTGCGACAGCCCGACCAGGTCGAGCGCCGCCGCCGCGCGTTCCCTGCGCTGCCGCTTGGACAGGCCGCTGTAGAGCAGCCCGTCGGCCACGTTGTCCAGCGCGGTCAGGCCGGGCGACAGGTGGAACTGCTGGAAGACGAAGCCGATGTAGCGGGCCCGCAGTGCCGAGAGCTGGCTGTCGGACAACCTGCTGACGTCGTGGCCCGCCACCCGGACGGTGCCCGAGGTCGGGCGGTCGAGGGTGCCGGCGATCTGCAGCAGCGTGGACTTGCCCGAGCCCGACGGGCCGACGATGGACAACATCTCGCCCCTGCGCACGGTCAGGTCCACGTTGCGCAGGGCGTGCACCCGGCCGTAGCTCTTGCTGACCCCGCGGATCTCCAGGATGTTCATCGGCCCGACACCGTGATCTTCATGCCTTCGGCCAGCCCGGCGCCGCTCACCTCGACCCGGCCGTTGCCGAACGCCCCCGTCTTCACCGGCATCCGCTGCGCGGCCCCGTTCGCGTCGATGATCTCGATGCCGTAGCCGCCCTCCGGCAGCGCCAGCAGGGCCTCCACCGGCACGGTGAGCACATCCTTGGCACGCTGCCTGGTCAGCTCCACGGTCACCGGCGCCTCGTCGAGCGAGCCCGCTGCCTTCGCCGAGACCGAGATCTCCACCTCGACCGTGGCGCCCTTCTCCTGGTTGTCGGAGCGGTCCGCCTTCGTGGCCACCTTCGCCACATGGGTGATCTTGCCGCTGACCTTCTTGCCGTCGGCCATCTTGACGGTGACCTTCTTGCCCTTCTTGGCGATGTCCTGCTTGTCGGCGTCCAGGTTGATGCGGACCAGCCGGTCGGTGGAGGTGACGTCGAGGATCGGCCGGGTGGAGCCGACCTGGTCGCCCACCTCCACGGCGGTCTTGCCGACGCGTACCGACTCGGGCATGAAGACGACGTCGGCCGGGGTGACCTCGCCGTCACGTGCCATCCCGCTCTTCTTCTGCCACCGCTTCACGGCGCGTTCCGTCGCGTCGGTGAAGCGGGTGTCCACGGTCACGCCCTTGGCGAAGCCGAGCTTCTTCAGGTTCTGTTCGAGCTGCTTGACATCCGGGCCGCGCTTCACGCCGTCCTTCAGGGTCCGGTACGCGGGCAGCTTGCCGTACAGGAGGATCCGGGAGCGGCGGTCCACGCTGTAGAGCTGTTTGCCGCGCTTGATCTCCTTGCCCTCGGCGGGCAGGCTGGTGATCGTCCCGGTCGCGGCGGACTTGATCGTGCGGCTGTCGGCGTAGGTGAGCTTGCCGTCCACGCTCTCCTTGTCCGCCAGGTCGCCGCGGGTGATCTCCTTGGTGGCGGCGGACACGGGGCGCGCCGTACGCGTGGGCTCCGGCTTCGCGTGCGGGCCGGTGTCGAACAGCGCCGCCGAGGCGAACACGCCGCCCGCGGTGACCGCGCTGCCGACGACCGTGGTCCCCAGCGCGACGACGACGCCCTTGAGCCGGCCGTTCATCCGGTGCCTCCCTGGCCGGGCAGCAGCTTGACGCAGCCCTCCGCCGCCTTCTGCAGCTTGGGGTCGTTCGGGTCGAGTTTCTGGTTGACCGCCGGCGGGTCGGGCATGTCGATGCCCTGCTCGCGCATGCAGCGGGCGTACTGGATGACCGCGTCCCTGGCCTTCGGGTCGTCGAAGGGGTTCGGGATCTGCGAGGTGTACTTCTCGCAGGCCTTCATCGCCTTCTGCAGGGTCGCCTGGTCCCCCGTGTACTTGTACGTCTTGTCCTCGGGCGAACCGGGGTCGGGCACGTCGATGCCCTGCTCGCGCAGGCACTGGGCGACCTTCAGCAGCGCGTCGTCCGGATCGACCGTGGCGCCCGCCTGCGGCTGGCCGGCGGGCTGGCTCTGCTTCTTGGCCGCCGCCGCTGCCTGCGCGGATGGAGTCCCGGCGATGGCGATCGAGATGGGGTGCCGCTCGTCACGTGCGGCGCACCCGCCCGCCAGCAGGGCGAGCGCGACCACGGCCAGGGTGACCGCTCTCATTTCGTACCCTCCCAGTTGAAGACGCGCCTGGTCACGAGGTTGACCACGACGGCGGTCGCGACCAGCCCGGCCACCGCCGGCCAGGTCTCCGACAGCCGTCCCACGTACGCGCCGAACACGAAGTCGTTGAGCTGGGCCAGCGGGTTGACCGTGGTGACCTGGTAGAACCACGGCGCCACGCCCTCCCAGCCCTCGCGCGGCACGCCCAGCCCGCTGCCGAGGAACAGCAGCACGAAGCAGAGCGGCGCGGCGATCCTGGTGCCGGCCCGCGGCATCCGCAGGCCGCCGAGCAGCAGCCCGGCGCTGACCGAGCAGTACGTCACCGCCAGCAGCGCCGCCAGCAGGCCCAGCGGATGCCAGGAGCGGGGCGGGCCGTAGATGACGAAGGTGACGGCCATGAACAGCGCCGTGGACGCCGCCACCAGCACGACGGCCACGATCGCCTGAGCCGTGATGTACGCCCCGTCCCGCATCGGGCTGCGCCGCAACCGCCCGAGCAGCCCCGTGTCCCGCATCTCCGACAGGTGCAGGGTCAGCACCAGGATCCCGGCCGAGGCGGCGACCGTGCCGGCCATCTCGGGCAGCAGCCGGTCGATGACCCTGACGCCCGGCATCGCGCCGAACTCCAGGGTGGGGAAGGAGAAGCCGATGAACAACATCAGCGCGAACAACATCACGAACGGCAGGGCGAGCACGGCCAGCAGCGCCAGCGGCGTGCGCACCAGCAGGGCCAGTTGCGCCCGTACGAGGGTCCAGACTGTCGCGGCCATGCTCATGCCTCCAGGGCTGCGGGTTCGGGCACGGCCGACAGCGTGAGGTAGGCGTCCCTCAGCGTGGGCCGGCGGATCGACCAGACCCGGTCGCCGCCCATCGGCGCCAGCTCCTGGATCGCCGCCTCCAGCGCCGGGCGGTTGCCGTACAGGTAGGTCGCGGCGGCGCAGGGCAGCACGCGTACCTCGGAGAGCCGGTCAACCCGCAGGTGCGGCGGCACGCTCAGCACGTGCACGGAGCCGAGCAGCCCGATCAGCCTGGAGGGGCTGCCCTCGGCCAGCACGCGGCCCTCGCGCAGCAGCACCACCCGGTCGGCCAGCCGCTCGGCCTGGGCGAGGTCGTCGAGCAGCACGCACACCCCGCCGTAGCCGGAGCGCAGCTCGCCGATCGCGTGCTCGACGCGGCTCCTGCCGCCCTCCCTGAGCCCGGCGGTCGGGTCGTCGAGCAGCACCAGCTCGGGATTGCCGACCAGGGCCAGGCCGATCATGACCAGCCTGCGCTGGCCGTCGCTGAGCGCCCCGAAGCGCTTGGCCAGCAGCGGCTCCAACTCCAGCAGGTCGATCAGTCGGCCGGACAGGCCGCGCGTGCCGTACAGGCGGGAGAACAGCCTGATGGCGTCGCCGATCCGCATCCGGTCGGGCAGCCGCTCGCCGCGCAGGGCGGCGCCCATCCCCGCCGGCCGCCGGTCACCCGGGCCGACCGTCGCGCCCAGCATCTCGATCTGGCCCGCGTCCGGCTCCGTCTCGCCTGCCAGGCACTCCATCAACGCGCCCGCGCCGCCGCCCGGCGGGCCGACCACGCAGACGACCTCGCCTCTCTCGACGGTGAAGGAGACCTCCTCCAGCGCCGGCGACAGGGACAGGTCGGTGACCGCGAGCAGGGCCGTCATGACGCCACCCCCGAGTTGAAGTGGTCGGCGATCGTGGCGCCGACCTCCAGGTAGGCGTCCCTGGTGGAGGTGCGCAGCAGGTCCAGGTCCACTTCTGAGCCCTGCTCCAGGTGCGGGTCGAACGGGATGCCGATCACCGCCCGGCAGCGCTTGGTGAAGTGCTCCTGCAGTTCGGTGACGTTGACGGCGTTCCTGCGCGGGTTCTTCACCGCCGAGAGCACCACGACGGCGCTGACGGCCAGGTCCTGGTGCCCGTGGGCCTGCAGCCAGTCGAGGGTGGCGGAGGCCGATCGCGCGCCGTCCACCGTGACGGGGCTGACCAGGACGATCTGGTCGGCCATGTCCAGGATCGCGCTCATCGCCGAGTGCAACATGCCGGTGCCGCAGTCGGTGATCGCGATCGAGTAGAACTGCTCCAGGATCTGCGCGACCGCCCGGTAGTCGTCGGCGTTGAACGCCTCCGAGATGGCCGGGTCCCGGTCGGAGGCCAGCACCTCCAGCCGCGAAGGGGCCTGGGAGGTGTAGGAGCGCACGTCGGCGTAGCGCCACAGTCCGCCCCGGTCGTTGAGCAGGTGCCGTACGGTGGCCGGCGACTCCATCCTGAGCTTCTCCGACAACGTGCCGCGGTCGGGGTTGGCGTCTACGGCGATGACCCGGTCGCCCCGGTTGTGCGCGAGGGTCGAGCCCAGGCCGATGGTGGTCGTGGTCTTGCCGACGCCGCCCTTGAGGCTCATCACCGCGACCCTGAAGTGGCCCGCGGTGACCGGCTGCCTGATGCGCTCGATCAGCTCCTGTCGCCGACGCTCCGCCTTCGAGTCGCCGAGCCGGATGAGGCCGCCGCTCAGCGTGAAGACGGCCTTGCGCCACCCTCCGGCGGGCGGACGGCGGCGAGTGCGCAACAACCGGTCCGGACGCAGGCTCTCGGCGGTCGTCCCCGCCACCGGCACCCCATGGTCGGCCCCGGCCGTCCGGGGCGTGGCGGACGGCGGCTGAGGTCCGGTGTCGCCCGGCGTCTGGGCTCCGGTACGGCCCTGCGGCCGGGCTCCGGCGCGGCCGGACGACTGGGCCCCGGTGCCGCCGGACGACTGGGCCCCAGTGCGGCCGGATGACTGGGCTCCGGCGTGGCCCGGCGTCTGGGCTCCGGCGTGGCCGGGCGGCGGAAAGGCGGGCGGCTCTGACGGGCCAGCCTGCGGGGCGGCCGTCGGCTTCGCCTGGTGAGCCTGCGGGAAGGACACCGTCTCGGAGGCCGCCGCCTCGGGCTCACCGCTCTGAGGCGGCGGGAAGACCGGCACATCGGGGCCACCACTCTGGGGCGGCGGGAAGACCGGAGTCCCGGGGCCGGTGGGTGGCGGTGGGAACACGGGGTCGGCGTTCTGGGTCGGCGGGCCGGTGGGTGGCGGTGGGAACACGGGCACGTCGGGCATGGCGGGCTCCCAGGACGGTCGGCCGAGCAGGTTCGGGGGCGTCTGGAAGGCGTTCAGCCCCGGTGGCGGCTGGATCGGGCCCGGCGGCGGGCCCACGGTGGGCCGGCCCTTCCCGCCGGGCCGTTCCGGAGGGTCGCCCGCGGCGAAATGCCCGACCTGCCGATCATCGTCCGTGCCCGGTTCCCACCACTGGGGAGGTTCGGGAGGCGGACGCTCCTTGGACAGTTTCGGCGGCTGGAAGCGGATGGTGCGCGTGGCGTCCGGATCCACACTGAGTCGTTCCCCGTTGACTTCCACCGTGACCTCGTCGTCCTCGCCGTGCATGATCCACCCGTTCGCGATCGGTACGTTCGGTGTCGTTGCGTCAGGGCCGGCCCGGCCGCCGGCCGGTGCGGGCGGCTTCTTGATGGCCGTACGCACTGATCGTGACCAGCGCGCCGGACCCCTCACCTGAGGCGGCCCGCCGGTCCGCGGTGCGCGGGTCGTCCTCGGTGGTCATGGAGGCGACGGAAAGTTCGGTGTCCAGGTACCGGCCGCCGGCGGCGACCTTGCGGATGGCGGCGGCCAGTTCTTCGGCCGGCGCCTCCTTGCCGAGGAAGCCGCGCACCCCCACGGCCATCGCCCTGCGCAGGTAGTCCGGCCGGCCGATGCTGGTCAGGACCACGATCGCGCAGTGGTCGCCGAGCTTCGGAGCGGCGGTCAGACCGTCCACGCCGGTGAGTTCGGCATCGAGCACGGCCACGTCGGGCGAATGCCGGCCGACCGCCTCCGCGATCTCATCGCCGTGGCCGGCCTCCGCGACCACGTCGATGCCCTCCTCCATGGCGAGCAGGGTGGCCAGCACGCGCCGGGTCTGTTCGTCGGCGGCGAGTAAAACGCTGATCGGCGACGCGATTGGCATACCACGAGTCTGACTCTGGGCTATTTGCCCCGGTAGGAGCCTATGTCATCGAAGCGATGTGACATCTATCATGCGCTTAAGACGACAAAGAGGAATATTTCGTGCACTAGGGGATAAATAACCCAGCAACACTTGTCAAGATCCCTTAATTTAAGGCAAGCCGAAAGTGTGTTGCAAGTCAGTGCCGTCACACTTGCGATGGCCACGATTGAGCTGTCCGAACGATGATCGGAAAGCGGCAAAAGGGGGCAGGTGCTGTTGATGCACTTCGGAATCCTGGGGCAACCGGCAATCTGGCGGCAAGGCGACGAGATCAGGCTCAGCACCCGCAGGTCACGAGCGGTGCTGGCACACCTGCTACTGAGCCCGGGGCACTCGGCATCGGCAGAGGGCCTCATCGACGCGATCTACGGGGACACACCGGCCAAGAGCGCCAGGAACCAGGTGCATCGCGGGATCGGCGAGCTTCGGCGCAGCGGCGTCACGATCGACGTGCAGGACAACGTCTACCGCCTCGACGCCGACGAGGACCACATCGACGCCTTCCAGTTCATGCGCCTGTACGACCAGGCCGGTCGGCAGACCGCCGACGGAGACCACGCCAAGGCCGCCGAGACCCTGGGCGCCGCGCTCGAACTGTGGCGCGGCCCGGCGCTGTCCGGCCTGGAGAGCGAGGCGTTCCTGACCGAGGCGGCGGCCTGGAACGAGCGGCGGCTGGCCGCCGTCGAGGCCCGCATCGACGCCGCCCTGGTGCTCGGACGGCACCGCGAGCTGATCGCGGAGCTGCAGCACCTGACCGACCAGCACCCACTCAAGGAACGTTTCCACGCGCAGCTCATGATCGCCCTCTACCGCTCGCACCGGGCCAGCGAGGCGCTGCAGGTCTTCACCGACATGACCGAGCGACTGCGCGGCGAACTCGGCACCGACCCCAGCCCCGCGCTGAGCGACCTGCGGCTGCGGATCCTGCGCCAGGACGTGGTGCTGGACTCGGAGGACCTGGACGCGCAGGTGCCCAGGCAACTTCCCGCCCGCCCAGGCGTGCTGCCGGGGCGCGACGCGGACCTGCGGCGGACCATCGACGCGCTGTCGGAACGGCTGACGCCCCCGCTCGTGGTGATCACCGGCTCGGCCGGCGTCGGCAAGACCGCGCTCGGGCTGGAGGCCGCGCACCGGGTGTCCGGCGGCTTCCCCGATGGGCAGTTATTCGCCGACGACCTCGCCGACCCGGCCGAGGTGCTGGCGGACTTCCTGACCACGCTCGGGGTGGCGGCCGAGGAGATCCCCGAGGGCGCCGGGGCGCGCGCCGCGCTCCTGCGCAGCCTCCTGGCCGTGCGCCGGGTGCTCATCATGCTGGACGGCGTGACCGACGCGGAGCAGGTGCTGCCGTTCCTGCCCGGCCGCTCCGGCTCGGCCGTACTTGTGACCAGCGGTTCTCCGCTGGCGCTGCCCCGCGACGCGGTCACGGTGACCGTCTCCGCGCTGGACGCCGCCGCGGCCAGGACCCTGCTGGCGACGGGCGCGGGATGGAGCAGGATGCGGGCCGAGCCCGCGGCCGCCGACCGCATCGTGGCGCTGTGCGCCGGGCTGCCCGCCGCTCTGAACATCGTGGCCGCCAAGCTGGCCGCCCGGCCGCAACTCGGCCTGCCGCGCCTGGCCGACCGCCTGGCCGAGCCGTCGAGGATGATCGGCGAGTTGCGGCACGGCGGCAAGGGCATCATGTCCACACTGCTGAACGGCTACCACGCGCTGCCTGCGGCGCCGCGCTCGCTGATCCGCAGGATCGGCTTCCACGGCGTCCCCGACCTCACCCCCACGACCGCCGCCGCACTCGCCGACGTTCCCCTTGACACGGCCGAGGACCTGCTGGAAGAGCTGTCCGAAACCCATTTCGTCAAACCCCTCTCCGACGGCGCCCGCTACCGCTGCCACGAGCTGATGCTGGCGTTCGGCGCCGCCCGCGCCCGGGTCGAGGACGACGAGCGCGACCTGACCGAGGCCGTGGAACGGGCCTTCGGAAGCTGGCTGGCCCTGACCGACGCCGCGCACGAGTCGATGCGCGGCAAGGACGGCTCCATCCCGCGCGGCACCGCGCCCCGCTTCAGCGCCGCCGGCGCGCGGGCCTGGATGGGACAGGGCTCGGCCTGGTTCGAGGCGAACATCGGCACCCACCTGTCCCTGGTACGGCGGGCCGTGTCCAAGCCCGAGACCTGCTGGGAGCTGGCCGTGGCGCCGCTGGCGATCTTCGAGGGCGGCGCCCACTTCCACGAGTGGCTGGAGTCGCACCAGGTCGCGCTGGCGAGTGTCAGGCGGGGGGCCAACGTACGTGGGCACGCCGTGCTGACGTACTCGCTGGGTTATCGCTCGTTGCTGGTGGGCGACCACATCGGCGCGGCGCGGCAGTTGCGGGAGGCGCTCGCGCTCTTCCAGGGCCTGGGCGACGAGCAGGGGCGGGGGCTGACCCTCAACCTGATCGGCGACCTCGACCGGATGCACCGCACGCCGGCCATGGCGCGGGAGACCTACCAGGAGGCGGCCACGGCGCTGCACCGCAGCGGTGACGGGATCGCCGAGGCCGAGGCCCTGGTCGGGCTGGCCACGGTGTTGCAGAGCACCGGCGACGAGGCCGGTTCGCAGAGCTGCCTGGACCGGGCGCTCGGCCTGTGCAGGGAGGCGGGCAGCCTGCGCAGCGAGGCCCGCATCCGGCGGGCCGTGGCCATGCACGCGACCAAGGCGGGGACGCCGGAGAAGGCCTGCCCCGAGCTGATCGAGGCGCTGGAGATCGCCATCCACATCGGCGACCGGGTGGTGCAGTCCGACATCCTGCTCGACCTCGGCACGACCCGGATCCTGCTGGGCGACCCCAAGGCGGCCTTCGACGACCTGGCGACCGCCGAGGAGATCGCCAGGGTCGCCGGGATGGAACGTACGGCCCGCCGCGCGAAACTGGCCCGCGCCTTCATCAACGGCGGCGGCCTGGGCATTCACCCCGCCTAGCCACCGGGGCCCGGCTCACTCGTGCCCGTTGTCCGGGGGCGAGTCGGTTTCGGGGTGGGTGGCGGTGGTGAAGGCCATGTGCGGGCCGCGTTCCTCGGTGAGGGCGAACAGCGCGACGCCGGCGTCGCGGGCGACCCTGCCGAGCTGGGCCGAGCCCAGGCCGCTGATCAGCACGCGCTGGCCGTTGATGTCGAGAACCTGGCCGCCCGCGCCGTTCACCGCGGTGGCGAGCTCCTGGGGCTGGTCGGACAGGACGCTGAGGGTGTTCGGCTGGAACCGGTCCACGAAGGCCGCGGCCGAGCCGCTGCCCACGATCTCACCCTGCGCGATCACCACCAGGTCGTCCACCAGATCCTCCAGCTCGGCCAGCAGATGGCTGGCGATGAGGACCGTGCGCCCCTGGCCGCGCAGCTCGCGCAGCACGTCCTTGATCCAGGTGATGCCCTCGGGGTCGAGCCCGTTCATCGGCTCGTCCAGGAGCACGATCTCCGGGTCGCCCGCCAGCGCGATGGCCAGCGCGAGGCGCATCAGCATGCCGCGCGAGAAGGAGCCGGTGCGCCGGCCGGCCACCTCGGACAGACCCACCCTGGCCAGGAGTTCCTCCGCGTCGGCGGCCGCGCCGGCCAGCCGGGCGGCCCAGCGGACGCTGTCCACGGCGCGGCGGGAGGGGTGCGCGCAGTGGCCGTCCAGCACCGCGCCGATCTTGCGGGCGGGAACCGGCCATTCGTGCAGCGGTTTGCCGTCGATGAGCGCGGCCCCCGAAGTGGGGCGGACGAGTTCGAGAAAAAGGCGCAGCGTCGTTGTTTTGCCCGCGCCGTCGGGCCCGAGAAAACCGGTGATTGCACCGGCACGGACCTCGAAGCTCACATTTTTCACGGCTTCCAGTGAGCCGAATCGTTTGGTGAGGTTCTCCGCCTGCAGAATGGCCTTCATGCGGGACGGAACCCCACTTCCTCTGCGACCGGGAAGCTGGAGCGCCAAGAACCGTTGTCAACCGCCGCAATTCCCGTGACAGTGCGATTACCCAAAAGCAGTGCTTTGGGCACATATAAACACCAAGGTCAACATGGTGTCAACAGTCAGGAGCGGCTCCCGGGCCGCGGAACCCCGGCTGAGGTCCCGCGGCCCCGTGACGATCAGCCGAGGTCACGGCGCTGGTGCAAGTACAGCGCCAGGCCCGCCGCGATCCCCACGTACAGCGTGAACATCCCCAGCCCAGGCAGGGCCCCGAGGCTGAGGTTGGCCGCGGCGGCGCCGACCGTCTTGAACGGCAGGAACGCCACCACCTCCGCCGGGACCGTGTAGACCAGCACCGCCTCGGCGGCCAGCGCCCAGATCAGCAGCGCGGAGATGGCTCCGGCGGTGTTCCTGAGCAACATGCCGACCGCCGCGCCCAGCACGGTCGCCAGCGGCACAGCCACCAGGTGGGTGAGGATGAGCATGGTGCCGTCGCCGTCCAGCGGGGAGAACCGGCTGCCGCCGGTGATCAGCCCGCCCACCCAGGCCGCGGCCAGCGCGACGATCGTGATGACCAGCGCGACGGCCGCAGCGGCGGCGAACTTGGCGGCCACCACCCGGTTGCGCCACGGGGCCATGACCGAGGTGATGCGGAAGGTGCCACTGCGCATGTCGCCGGTCGCGATCAGCACGCCGAGCACCAGCATCGCGTAGATGACCACCTCCATGGGCAGCGTGATGACCTGCACCGAGGTGCCGAGCCCCGGCACGTTGCCCTGGTCGTCCACCGCGCCGCCCATGATGGCGCCGCCGACCCCGGCCACCACGATGGCCGCGATCGCGGTGATCAGGTAGCTGCGCAGCGTACGGAACTTGATGATCTCAGCGGCCAGCAGATCGGTGAAACTCATGATCAGCCCACCTCCCCCTTGATCTCGGCCTTCTCGGCCGTCGCCTGGTTGAACGCCTTGAGCAGGCTCCGCTCCTCGCGGAGCTCGTAGATCGCGATGCCGCTGCTCTTCGCGAGCTGTCCCACCGCGTCCGGTTCCAGGCCGGTGACCTGGAGTCGCTGCGCGTCGGCCAGGCTGACGAGCCGGCCGCCCGCGCCGGTGATGGCGGCGCCGAGCGCCTGCGGGTTGTCGCACTGGATGCTGACGGTCTGCGTCTGGAAGCGCTGGATGAACGCCTGCGCCGCGCCGGCCCCGACGATCTTGCTCTGCGCGATGACGACCAGGTCGTCGACCAGGTCCTCCATCTCGGCCAGCAGGTGGCTGGAGACGAACACCGTCCTGCCCTGGTCCTTGAACTGCCGCAGCAGTCCCTTCATCCAGGTGATGCCCTCGGGGTCGAGCCCGTTCATCGGCTCGTCCAGCATGACCACCTCAGGGTTGCCCACCAGGGCGATGGCCAGCGCCAGCCGCTGCCGCATGCCCAGCGAGAAACGCCCGGCCCGCTTGCCGGCCACCGCCGACAGGCCCACCCGGTCCAGCAGCACCTCGGCCTGGTTCTCCTTCACCCCGGCCAGCCGGGCGGCCCAGCGCACGCTGTCGATGGCCCGGCGGCTGGGGTGGGCGCACTGGGTGTCCAGCACCGCGCCGATCTTGCGGGCGGGCACCGGCCACTCGTGGATCGGCTTGCCGTCAATGTGCGCCGCGCCGCTGCTCGGCCGGTCCAGGCCCAGGAAGAGGCGCATCGTCGTCGACTTGCCCGCCCCGTTGGGCCCGAGGAACCCGGTGATCGCGCCGGAGCGCACGGCGAAGCTCGCGTTGCTGACCGCGAGCGCGGGTCCGTACCGCTTGGTGAGGCCCTCTGCCCTCAGCATCGGTTTCATCTGATCTCCTGTTGTGTCGATGTGGTGATGTCGTGGCGGATGGCCGCGGGTTCCAGGAACGGGAGACCGGTGCCGCCGCCCAGGGCGGTGTGCAGGGCGAGGAGCACGCCGGCCGAGCCGGTGGCCAGGTCGGCGGAGAGCCGCAGCGCCTGCTCCCCGATGAAGGCGATGTGACCGTCCTGCGGTACGCCGTGCCAGGCCAGGTGTGTCAGGTGACGCGCCAGCCTGGGCGAGTCCGGCCGCTCCCCGAGCCGGGCCAGCGCCAGCATGACCCCGGCCCGGCCGGCGAACAGCCCGGCGCCGGTGACGACGTGGTCGGCGACCGCGCGGCGCAGGTCGTCGAGCACCTCCAGCAGTTCGGGGTCGGGGTAGTGCTCGATCAGCAGTCGCAGCACCATGGCCACGCCCGCGCCGCCCAACTCCAGGACCGGCTCGCGCCAGGGCGCGCCGATCGGGGCGGGAACCCCCGTGCCCGCGCCCATCACCGCCAGGTCGCGGCGGAGCGCGGCCTCGGCGTGCCGCAGCAGCGCCGGGTCCCTGCTCTGGGCGTAGAGCCGCAGGAGCAGCAGCGCGGCCCCGGTGCCACCGTGCATCAGCCCGGGCGGCGGTCCTTCTGTCTTGAGCGGCAGGCGTTCGATGAGCCGCTCGGTGACCTCGCCGCAGTCGCGTCCGAAGTGGTGCAGCGTCAGGCCGGTGCCCGCCAGCCCGGAGAACAACCCGATCCCCGGCACCCGGTCCAGCGGGATCGCGGCCGCCCGGTCGAGCGTCTCCAGCGCCTCGTCGGTACGGCCCAGCCGGTCCAGGGCGTAGGCGACGCCGCTCAGCCCGTCGTAGAACCCGGGCCGCGTCACGCTCCCGTCGCGGGAACCGCGTACCAGCCAGTCCACCTGCTCTCGCGGCACGTCCGCCCCGGCCTGGGCCAGCGCCCAGAGCACGCCGGCCGCGCCGTGGGCGAAGGCGATCCCGCCGCCCGGGATGTGGAACTGCGCGATGTCACCGGGAAAGAGCCGGTCCGTACGGCCGGGCGTCGCGGTCGCCGCGATACCGCCCGCGATCGCGGCACGCAGCTCAGGCCAGGCCGCCGCGCCGGGCTCCGGCCAGGCCAGCGGCGGCCGGTCGGCGGGCTGGGCGACCAGGTCGTTCCAGTGCGGCGACGGTCCCAGGTCGCGGCGGACCCGCTCGGCGAAGTCGGCGGGCACGGGGAAGTACGTGGTGATCAGGTCCAGCAGTTGCGCGCCCTTGTCGGCGCCCCACGGCAGCAGCGCCGTCATGGGCACGAAGAGGGCCAGCCGGATGCAGCCGAGCCCGAAGCGGTCCACCTCGACGCCGGTGTAGCGGGGCGGCGCGACGAAACCGGGCGCGGCCATCACCTGGACCAGGTTCCTGTCGGCCTCCGTGGCGCCTTCCAGGTCGATGAAGGCGATGGTGTCGTCGGCGCGGACCAGGATGTTGGCCGGGTGCAGGTCACCGAAGACCACGCCCCGCTCGTGCATCGCGGCGACGGCCTCCTCCGCCTGCGCCAGGATCTTCAGCGCCCACTCGGTGTAGGCGGCGAAGTCGGCGGCGGAGCGGTCGGGCCGCAGGAGCGGGTTGCGGCGGGCGATCTCGCGGCCCAGCGGCTCGCCGTCCACGTGTTCGCGGGCCAGGAAGTAGTGTTCGTGGCCGATCCGGTAGTCGATCACCCGTGGGATCCAGGGCAGGCCGGAGAGCTGGTCCAGGGCCCAGTGCTCGCGTTCCAGCCGGGCGACGGCGTCGCGGCCCTCCTGGTCGAGCCCGGCCAGCGGCCTGGCCTCCTTCAGCACCACCACCTCGCCCGACCTGGTGTCGGTGGCGTAGTAGACGCCGCCGCCGTTGGAGAAGTGGAAGGCCTTGGTGGCGCGGAAGGGGAAGTCCCGCAGCGTGCCCCGGTTGCGTGCCTCCAGCGCCTCGGTCAGGAAGTCGGGCAACTCGGCCCACGGGGGCGGGCGGAAGGACGGGCCCCGGACGTCGGGCACGAGGTTCCCGTCCGGGTCCTCGACGCAGTGGACGGTCTCGCCGTACTCGTTCTGGATCGTGCGCTCGACGAACGCGCCGTAGCGGACGTACAGCGGCCCGGAACGCCAGCGCAGGTCGCTGAGGATGTGCGGGCCGCGCTCGCCGTCCAGCAGGTCGCCCAGCTCGTTGAGGATCTTCTCCAGCTGCTGGTCGTCGCCCGGGTAGATGGTGGCGAACTTGCCCGCGCTGCCGCGGTCGGCGTACTTGCCGTTGCGCCGCCGCAGCACGGTCTCCGAGCGCAGGAACTTGAAGCTGACGCGGTGCGCGACGCAGTAGTCCCAGATCGTGGCGAGGATCCGGGCCGCGTTCTCCGCGGTCGCCGTGACGTGGATCTTCCAGCCCTGCCGCTGGAAACGTTCGACGGGCGCGTTGAAGATGATCCAGTCGGCGTTGTCGTCACGTCTCCAGTCCGCCGGCATGGGTGTCGCCGCGGGCGCGAACTCGGCCGCCGCGGGCGGCTCGACGACGTCGTAGTAGGGCTCGCCCGGCGGGCAGTGCCGCAGATATTCGATGAACTCCATCGCTCTTCTTTCCCCCTGTCACCAGGTGCCGGGCAGGTACGTCGCGACCAGCCACTCACCTAGTGGCCTGGCGCCGGCCTCGACCCGCGCCGCGCCGCCGCGTTCCACCGGCGTCTCCCGCACGGTCAGCGGATAGGCGGACACGGTCATCGGCAGGTCGCCTTCCGTGCGGATCGGAAGGAGCACCGACACCGGGGCGGTCGTGTCCGAAGGCGTGCCGGAGGCGACCACGGCCGACCCCACCTGCTCGCGCAGGACCACGCCGTTGCGCAGCAGCCGGACCTGCGCGCCCGGCCTGATCGCGGCGTCCCCGCCCGGCACCACGAGTTCGAGCTGCCCCTGCCGGTAGTGGTAGCCGCCCGAGACCACGTACGGCACCTGAACCGTCATCAGCAGCGCCGTCAGCCCACCGGCCAGCACCGCGATCACCGCCCCGATCCGCCACGGGGAGGCGCCCGCCGTCCTGGCCTCCTGCACGCGCAGCAGGAACCCGACGCTCACCCGGCCGAGCAGCAGCAGCACGATGACCGAGATGGCCAGCGTGCCGATGACGCCCAGCCCGCGCAGCAACTCGCCCCAGAGGGACAACGCCAGCACCCCGACCAGGTAGACGGGGAAGACCAGGCAGGCCAGCCCGTACGGCACCGCCCACCGCAACCCGGGCAGCTCCACCGGGTACGTGCCGCCGAAAAGCAGCCTCGTGAAGAACCGGCGGGCGTCGATCATCGCCCGCTTGCGCAGGTCGGAGATGTCGAGATGGCTCATCAGCGCCAGGTAGCCGTCGAGCTTGACGAAGGGCAGCAGGTTCAGCAGCCCGCTCGTGTACGTGACGACGGAGAAGATCAGCAATCCCTGCGCCCCCGTCGGCAGCGCCGCGACACCCGCCGCGCCCGCCACCACGAACTGGGTCGCGACCCCGGCCAGCGCCACCCGCACGCGCCGCTCCTTGTGCCCCAGCCGCCAGCCGTCGGAGACGTCGCAGAAGAACGCGGGCAGCAGGTAGAGCAGCATGACGCCCATCCGGCTCGGCCGCCCGCCGTAGTGGCTGAGCACCGCGCCGTGGCTGAGCTCGTGCACCACCATGGTCAGATACGAGCCGGCCGCCACCCACGCGTACACGCTCAGCGGCAGCGGCGAGCCGAGAGCCAGCGCCAGCGCGTCGCCGTTCAGCGCCAGGCTCACCAGCCCCGCCAGCGCGGTCACCGCCGCCACGACCGCCCAGGCGCGGTTGGCCAGCGCGGACAACAACGGCGCTAGCCAGGCCAGCAACCTGGCCGGGCGCAGCAGGGTGATCTGCAGGGTCAGCGGCGGCACGTACTTCACCCAGGGCGCGCGGGCGCTACGGCCGCGGCTGCCGTCGTCCAGCAGTTGCATCCGCTGCAGCTCGCCCAGCGCGAAGCCGAGCGCCTGCGGGGTCCACTTCGGCCCGAGGTCGGCCATCAGCTCGGCATGGTCGCGGTCGCCGTCGAGCGCGCGGCCCAGCCGGGCCATGTCCGCGCCCACCCGCAGGTAGCGGCCGGGACCGCGCTGGATGATCCACGGAGCGCCCTCGTCCGTGGGCTCATGCACCTGTACGTCGTCGGCCAGCCGTGGACGGGCGGGGACGGCCGTGTCCAGCTCCTCCCGTTCCTTCCTGCCGAGCTTCACGTTCACCGCCCCAGCGCGTTCATGACCAGGAGGGCGAAGCAGGCCAGCGCGGCGACGCCGAGCACGGCCAGCACGACAATCTGTGTGACTCCCGCCAGACTGCTGTTCGCGACCAGGGCGAACGCGATGACGAGGATTCCAGCCGCGATGATCAACCAAACCGTGGACACGTTGCTCATTCCGCTGCTCATTCCGCACCTTCCGAGCGGGAATCGATGAAGGGCGGTGGCGGCGGGCGACCGCCGCCACCGCGCTGTGTGATGCCGCCTCACTCCGCCTCGGGCTCCTGCATCTCAAGCTCGAGACCGAGCCGCCGCATCGGGATCAGGCGATCAGGTGATCACGCTGATGCTGCTCATGACGGCGGTGACGCCGTACGAGATCGCCGTGCCGACGACGCTCGTCACGGAGACGCCGGTGGCGACTCCCCAGAAGGTCCCCCAACCGGGCGCCTCCATGGCTTCGAGCTCCTGCATGCCCAGCTCCAGGGGAGCGTTGGCCAGTTCGTTCATGTGCGTTTCCTCCTCTCCGGGTAACCGATGTCAGGTCGCCGCGCTGGCGACCGCGCTGGCGAAGGCGAGCGTGCCGAGAGTGAACAACACGCCCTGCTTGAAGCCGGACCAGAATCCGGGGGCGTCCATGGCCTCAAGCTCCTGCATGCCCAGCTCCAGCGGGGCGTTCGCCAGGTGGTTCATCTGCCTCTCCTCCTGATGTCAGGTCGCCGCGCTGGCGACCGCGCTGGCGAAGACCAGCGTGCCAAGAGTGATCACGACGCCCTGCTTGAAGCCGGACCAGAATCCGGGGGCGTCCATGGCCTCGAGTTCCTGCATGCCGAGCTCCAAGGCGGGAGCCAGGCTGGAGGTCGCCGCCATGTTCATCGCCACACCTCCTCTCCTCTTCCTCAGCCCGCGGTCTGTCCGCGGGAATCCTTGGTGCCCACGGCGCTCGCGGACTCGGGGATGCGAATCACCCCGGCCAGCAAGTGCCGTAGCTCGTCCTTGGTCAGGCCGCCGAGCATGGGCAGCCCCGCGCCCCACGCGCGCACGATGCGCGCGGCGATGGCGTCGAGCGCGCCCTCGCCGGCGCTCAGCCGCCGCTCCACCGGCCACGAGTCGATGAGCGCGGCCATCCCGTCGGCGGGGTCGGCGGGCAGGGCGATCGGATCGGCGGTACTGAGCACCGACCAGAGCCTGGTCAGCCTCCGCGCGGAGCCGAGCCGCCGCTCGCCGTCGGCGATGGCTCGCCACAGCGGCGGCAGCAGGGCGGCGACGGCGCGCATCTTGCGTACGCCGAGCGCTCCGGAGACCTCGTTGGCGATCAGCCAGCCCTTGTTGGCGAACGCGGCCCTGCCCAGGTGAATCCACTCCTGGTGGGTCAGGCCACTCAGCTTGGCGATCTCCAGCCGCAGCGCGCGGTCCACCGCCTGCCCGCCGCTCCGCGCCGACCGCACCTGGTGCCCGACCGTGACCAGCCGTACGGCCAGCGCCTCGACCAGGGCGTCCTCGGTGGGCAGGTCGTCGTGGTCGCCGGCGTACATGCTGACCAGGCGGAAGAGTGCCTCCAGCACCGCTTCCGAGATCAGCTCGGCCGGGAGTGTGTCGGTGGCCACCGGGTCGAGCACGGCGAAGTCGGGTCGCAGGCACTCGCCGGAGATCAGCCGCTTGCCCTGGGGATATTCCAGGCAGGCGACCGTGCTGAGCTCGGCGCCGGTGCCCAGCGTGGTGGGGACGGCGACGAGCGGCACGCCGCGCTCGACGTCCTGCGGAAGCACCGTGATGCCGCTGCGCTGCGGGACCGACAGGCGGGCCCGCGCGGCGGGGCGGCCGTGCAGCAGGGTCAGTAGTTTGGCCTGGTCGAGCAGGGAACCGCCGCCCACGCCGACGACCAGTTCGATGTCCGTCATGCGGTCGGCCAGGTCCAGGACGCCGGCCAGGGTGCCGGGGCCCGGCAGTACGGTCAGTTCCTCCTCCCGTCCTGCCTTGGCCACCTGGCGGCGGACCCGGGAGACGATCTCGGTTCCCAGCACGCCCGGATCGACGAGCACGGTGACCCGCCGCCGAGAGCTCGCGGCCAGCCACGGAGCCAGGCCGTCGCATCCGAAGAGGGTCCTGGTCAGGCACTGCGTACCCTGCTGTGTCATGCCCTGACCTCCCTGGCCGGGTCACCGGCGGAGCTGTAGGCCGACAGGCCGGCGCGGAGGCAGGCGAACAGTTCGCTGAGGTCGGCGGCCGAGTAGGTGAGCGCGGGCACGAGCTGGACGCCGTTGATCCCGGGGTGCACGATGGCCCCGGCCCGGCGGACCGCCGCGACCACGGCGGGCACCTCGGCCTGCGGCAGTTCGGCGCCGTCCGGCGTGCGCAGCCTGATCCCGCGGAAGCAGCCCACTCCCGTCGTCCCCGCGACCATCGGATGCCGCAGGTCGGCCAGTTCCCCGTCGAGCCGGTCGGACACCCGCCGGCCCAGCGCCACCGCGTCCAGGCGGCGCATCTCGTCGATGGTGGCCAGGATCGCGGCGCAGGTCACGGCCGTGCCCGCCTGGGTCTCGGCGTGCGAGAGCACCGCGCCGGCGTCGGTGAACACGTCCGCCACCCGCCGGGAGGCCACCACCACGGCGGCGGCGCCGACCCCGTTGGTGAGTCCCTTGGAGGCGAGCAGCAGGTCGGGCGGCTCGGGCCAGCTCTGGGAGGCGAAGAAGCTGCCGGTACGGCCGAACCCCGTGGCGACCTCGTCGGCCACCAGCAGGAACCCGTGCTCACGACGCAGCCGCGACAACTCGGCCAGGTACTCGCCGGTCAGCGGAACGGCTCCGCTGCCCAGCACCGGCTCGACGACGACCGCCGCCACCTGCCCGCCCTGGCGCTCAAGCAGCCGGGTCAGCTCGCCGGTGTCGTTCGGCGTGACGTGCCGGACCAGCCGCTGGTCCACACCGTAGAGCCGCTGCCCGAAGTCGTCGCCGGTCAGCGCGAAGGCGCCGAAGGTCATGCCGTGGTAGCCGCCCTTGAGCCCGACCACGAGCTTGCGCCGATCGGCGCCGCGCAGCGCCTGGTAGTGCCGGGCGATCTTCATCGCCAGGTCGTTGGCCGCGCCGCCGGAGGTCGAGAACACGACCCGGCCGTAGTGGTCGGCGCCGCACAACTCGACCAGGGCGGCGGCGGTCCGGCGCGCGTGCTCGTTCTCGTAGCGGAAGACATTGAGGTACGAAGCCTCGACCAGGGCCTCGGAGACGGCGGCCGCGATGGCGGGATTGCCGTAGCCGAGGTTGGTGTTCCACAGGCCGCTGGTGCCGCAGAGCAGTTCGCGGCCGTCGGCGAAGCGGATCCGTACCCCTTGGGCCGAGACGGCGCAGAGCTCGTCGAGTCCCTGCTGATCGGTCGGCAGCAGCGCGGGCCACAGCGGCGCGGTCACTCGGTCACCTCCGCTTCCAGCAGGATGTCGCGGTGTCTCGCGCCGGCGCCGGTCAGGGCGTGGCGGGTGCGTACCGGCAGGCCCGCCCGCGCCAGCTCGGCCGCCAGCAGGTCGGCGGGGACCACGGCGATGGTGCTCGTGCACACGGTGACCGGGCCGTCCGATGGCTCGGCCGGAACGATGGCCACCACGCGGTGGCCGGCGTCGGGGTTCCAGCGTTCGAAGAACCGGTAGGAGGTGCCGCTGACGCCGACGAAGGGGACCTCGACCTCGTGGCCGTCCGCGGCGTCGAGTTCGACGGTCGACAGGATGAACCGGCCGCCGGGCGCGAGGTGCTCGCGGACCATGGCGTACAGGGCGGCGCGGCCCTCGGCGTCGAGCAGGGAGATCGAGGAGGTGCCGAGCACGATCACGGCGAAGCGGTGCGGCGCGGCGAAGGCCCGCATGTCGGCCCTGACCAGGGTGCACCGCTCGCGCAGGCGGGCCGGGGACTGCGCCAGGCGCTCGGCCAGCAGGCCCAGCATGCCCTCCGACAGGTCCACCGCGGTCACCTCGCGGCCCAGCGCGAGCAGCGGCAGCGTCAGCCGGCCCGAGCCGGCCGCGAGGTCGAGCACCGGGCCCGGCACGCGGCGTACCAGGGCGATGAGCTCGCGTACCTCGTGGGTGTCGGTGCCGGCGACGTCGTGGTAGACGGACGAGCCTGACCGGTCGTACATGTCGCACAGGACCGCGCGGTCGCCCAGCTTCGTCACCAGTTGCCTGGCCTGGTCCGGCAGGTCGGTCTGGAGCATCACGTCAGCCGCACTCCCGCCTTGGCGAAGAAACCGGCCACGGTCTCAAGACCGGCCGGGTCGGCGTGCTCGGCGGCGGCCTCGAACGAGCCGCACACCAGCAGCGCCTCGGCCAGCTCGCCCGCCCGGTGCTCCACCTCGAACGTCCTGGCGGGCCACTGCTGGTGCACGTAGGCGGCGTCGTCGGTCCACATCAGCAGCGGCAGGGCCGGACCGGTGAGGTCCGCCGGGGTGGCGACGGACTCCAGGGCGGTGGCGAGCCGGCCGCCGAAACCGGAGACCCGCACGCCGGTGGCGCCCCGGAGGGCCAGGTCCCGGATGCCGGACAGGGCGGCGAGGTAGCGCCCGAGCCAGGGGCGGGCGTCCAGTTCGTCCGCTCGCGTCTCTTCAGGGACCGCGCGGCCGAGGCAGACGGCGCAGGGGTGTTCGCTGCCAGCGTTGATCCGGGTCCACGCGGCGGTCAGTGCCGTCAGGTCGTCGCCGACCTTGCCGAGGGGAAGGCCGGTCGGGGAGGTGGACAACTCGCCGTCGGGACCGGCGTGCAGCCGCAACCGCGGACCATCGGAGCCGGAGGGGCCATCGGGGCCGGAGGGGCCATCGGGGCCGGCGCCGAGGGCGGGGGCGTCGGCGAGGCGGACCGTCGGGTGGATGAGGAACTCGGCGAAGTGGCCCTCGGCGGCGGCCCGGTCGGCGTCGGACAGGTAGAGCTCGAAGTCGTCCTCGCCGAAGATCCGTACCGTGGTGGGGCCGATCACCGACATGTACTCGCTGGTCGCGTAGTCCTGCGTCTGCAGGAAGAACGACTCCGAGAGCGAGATCTCCGCGCCCGGCTCACTCAGCGACCCCTCGTACGGCACGACGACCGGACCGGAGGCGTCCCCGGGCCCGTCGGGCACGAAGATCACCGTCTCCTGACCAGCCAGGCCGGACTCGATGACGGTCGTCAGGTGGTCGGCGTTCTCAAGAACAATCGCGGAGACCTCCGCGGGCAGCGCTGCCGCTCCCGCCTGTCCCGTCGCCCACTGCATCAGCTGGCGCTTCGTCCCGGCCAACGTTTCCCCCGTCCCTTTCCCTCGAACGCCCAGCTCAGCTGAACGTGCCGCCTACCAGCGCCCCGAGCAGGGCTTTCAGCTCGTTCATGGTTTCCTTCTGGCCCTGGAGGTTGAACACTCCGGTCAGGTTGAGGATGATCTCGTCGGCCCCGGCCCGCTCGTACTCCTTGAGCCTGGTGACGAGCTCGCCGAGGTCGCCGCTGAGGAACGCGCCGCCCGCCACGGCCGCCTTGGCGTCGGCGGCGGAATCCCGGCCAGTGACGTCCAGCCCGGCCTTGCGCAACATGTCGACGTAGTGCGGGGCCTGCAGGTGCAGCGCGTTGCTGGCCATCGCCTGCTCGGCCGGCTCGCGGTCGGGCCTGGTCACCGCCAGCGGCACCATGGCCGCCAGCCGGGGAGCCGGCCGTCCCGCCTCCTCCGCACCCTCGCGCAGGGCCGGCATGACGGTCTCGGCGAGGTAGTCGACCGGCGTGAGCCACGTGATCGCGACGTCGGCGACCTGGCCGGCGAGCCTGGCCATGCCCTTCCTGAGCACACCGAGACCGATCTCGACGGGCGGCGACACGGCCGGCGGCAACATGGCCTTGCACTGGACGTACTCGCCGTGCACGTCCACCACCTCGCCGGCCAGCAGCCCGCGGACGGCGGTGACGTACTCGCGGATCGCACCGAGCTGGCTCGGGTAGCGCTCGCCGAGCAGGCTCTCCTGGAAGGCGATGGGCCCGGGGCCGTAGCCGGCGACCACGGGCTCGCCGGTGGTCATCGCGAGCGAACGGGCCTGGAGCGCCGCCTCGTACGGATGGCGCAGCGGCATGAGCGTCACCCCGAGCCCCGCCGGCACCCGGAAACCCGCTCCGGCCGCGTACACGAACCCCTGGTGCGGCTCGATGAGAGTGGCCTGCCCCTGCCACAGCGCGTGCGCCGCGGTCCACTCCACCAGTGCCGCGTAGGGAAGAATCTGTTCCGGCCGTCGCGGTACAAATGGGATCATTACCGAGTACTTGGCCACTTCTCGCTCCCCGTCATAGTGCTTTCGTGACCGATCTCTGTGATAACCCGCGGCCTCTTCCCCGAGGCTTCCCCGGCCGCTGCGGCCGGGCGATCTGCCCAGTTGAAGCCGCAAATGCCCCAGGAACATGACAGATGTCACACGGGACCGGTGACGGCGGCGACTATGGTCCGGCGATCGGGTGGATGAGGCTGGAAGCAGCAGACGTCTAACATTGTTGATGTACGGCTGGTGCTCGGCTCCTGCATCGTCCGGCGCCAGCCGTACTTCCCGGAGCCCGTGGCTCCATAGGAGGTCAGCACGCCGATGCCATCCACACTCCTCTGGTCATGGGTACTCGCGGGCATCCTGGTCGGATACCTCGCCATCGTCGCGCCGCTGATCGGCCGCCGTGCCGCCGCGCGGCAGGAGAGCGAGAGGCCATCGCCCTCGCGCGTGCTCCCCCTGAGCATCGCCGAGCAGTGGTCGATGGCCGCCGTGGCCCTCCTGGTGGTGGGGCTGTCGCCGTCCCTGGACCTGGCGGGCGTGGGCATCAGGCAGCCCGACGACCCAGCACTCACCTACGGCATCGCGTTCGCGCTGCCCATCGCGATGGTGCCGCTCGTGTTGTTCATGCGCTGGCTGGTCAGGAACGGCGGGAAGGTGCCCGGCTCCGACGCCTACTCCTCCCTGCTGCCGCGCACGGCCGGGGAGCGGTGGCTGGCCGGCGGGGCCGCGGTCTCGGCGGGCATCTGCGAGGAACTGGTCTACCGGGGGCTGTTCATCGCGCTGGGGACCTCCCTCGGGCTCAGCCCGCCGGCGGCGGCGGCCGTGGCGGTGGCCGTGTTCATGCTCGGGCACCTCTACCAGGGCTGGTCGGGCGCCCTGCTGTCGCTGCTGGCCGGAGTCGCCTTCACCGGGCTCTACCTGCGTACCGGCAGCCTGATCGCGCCGATCGTGGTGCACGTCCTGGTGGACCTCAGGTCGCTGCTGTTCACGCCCCAGCCGCAGGCCCAGTCCCAGCCCGCGCGGGCGGAATCATGAAATTCTCGGTCATCTGCCCCACGTACAACCGCGGGCCGGCGATCGCGGCCACCATCGAGTCGGTCGCCGCGCAGTCGTTGCGGGACTGGGAGCTGCTGGTCGTCTCGGACGCGAGCGACGACGGCACCGACGACGTCGTCGCCGGGTACGCCCGCGCGGACGGCCGGATCCGGCTCATCAGGACCCACCGGCACGGGCACCCCTCCGGGCCGAGGAACATCGGGCTCGCCGAGGCGCGCGGGGAGAACATCGCCTACCTCGACCACGACGACCGGTGGGCGCCAGGACATCTGGCGGTTCTGGCGCGGGCGTTGGAGGGCGAGCGGTTCGCCGCCACCGGGGCGACGCGGGTGAACGCCGCGGGCGAGGTGCTGCACGTGACTCCCCCGCTGACGCTCTGCTGGCATCCGGAGCTGCAGCTCATGAACGCGATCTTCCAGCCCTCGCAGGTCGCGCACGTCGCCGGCCTGGCCGAGTCGGTGGGCGGCTGGCGCACGTCCGGGACCGGGCTGGAGGACTGGGACCTGTGGCTGCGCCTGTCCGACGCCGGCGTACGCTGCCGTACGGCGGCCGAGGCCACGGTGATCGAGCTGGTCGATCCGTCCACCCGGCAGAGCGCGGTGACCGCCGCGCACGGGTGGGAGGTGGCCAGGTTCCCCGACGGGCGGGCGGCGCGGGCCGCGTACCGGGCGCTCAAGGACACCCGGCGGGTGGACGCCGCGCGGTCGGCGCTGGAGAAGGACCTGCGGGCCTGGTACGCCGAGCTGGTGGCGAGCGGGCTGGTCATCCCCCTGGGCTGGCGGGCGGACGCGGACGAGGTGGACCGGGCGCTGCGCGAGACGGTGGCCGCCGCGCCGATCGGCGGCCACGAGCTCTGGCCCGACCTGGCGATCGTGCCCCGCGCGGATCATGTCGCGCTGGTCCACCTGATCTCCTGCGTCACCCGGGAACACGCGGACCGCATCGGCACCCTGAACCGCCGAATCATGCGACACCAGCTCGCGATGTACGCCGACGTCCTGTCCTGAGCCGGGCGCCCTGTCCTGAGCCGGACGTCCTGTCCTGAGCCGGACGTCCTGTCCTGAGCCGGACGTCCTGTCCTGAGCCGGACGTCCTGTCCCGAACTGCGCGGCCTGGTTCAGTCGCTTGCCGCGATGATGTTGCCCATGGCGACGTGGGTGGTGATCCGTACCGCGTTGTTGATGGCGGCGATGGCGTCGGCCACGGCCGGGCCGGTCCACTGCCCTTCGGCGATCTCCCTGACCCGGTCGCGGCGGGCCCCTGGGAACAACGTCGGCCCGAGACCGCACGCCCCCACCAGCGCGACCAGCACACTCACCCGCCCGTCGGGCTCGGCCCCGTCCAGAACCTCGTGCAGCCGGCGGCGGATCTCCCGCTCCACCCGGGGATCGCGCTCCGGATACTGGGAGGTGCGGAACAGCCCGAGCACCTTCCCGTGCTGCTCGCTGAGCACGCCCCGCTCGGCCAGCCGCTTCAGCAGGCTCCAGCGCCGCTTGGGATAGGTCAGCCGATCGAGCCACCACCTGGCCTCACGCGGCTGGGACTCGGCGATCGTGCCGAGCGCACCGTCGAGTTCCTCGTCCCCGGTGGGCGTGCGGTCGCCGGCCTCCAACCGGTCCCCGGCCAGGCGCAGCCGGCCGGCGAGGGTCAGCTCGGCGAGGATCGCGCCGGTCACGGCCAGGTCCAACGCGGCCTCACGGATGTGCGGTCTGCCGGTTTCCTCATCGTGCGCGAGAAGGAGCAGTTCCTCTGCGATCGTGATGTCCACGGTGAAACCCTAGCCCGCCAGGACCAACCCGACCATCAGCCTGCTCTGGTCGCCCGCAGGATCGGCGTCGTGGCGGCCCGGCGGGCGGGCAGGGCGGAGGTGGCCAGGGTCATCGCCAGCGCACCGGCCGTGACCAGCGCGTACACCCACCAGGGCGCGTCCGCGCGGATGAAGGAGCTGCCGGTCGCGAGGTGGATGAGGGCCACGGTGCCGACGGCGGTGCCGAGGCCGAGCACGGTGCCGAGCACGACCACGGTCGCCGCCTCCAGGCGGACGATCGCACGCACCTGCCCGCCGGTCGCCCCGACCGCCCCGAGCAGGCCGAACTCCCGCCTGCGCTCGCTGACGCCCATCGACACGGTGGTGGCCATCCCGAACAGCGCCAGCAGCAGCGTCATGGCGATGAACCCGTAGATCACCATCATGCCCTCGGTGATCGCCGCCGAGGCGCGCTCGACGAAGCCGGCGCGATCGAGGACTTCGGCGCCCGGCACTCCCGCGACGGCGCCGGCCAGCGCCGCACGGTCCCCGCCGTTCACCAGCACGACCTGCGCCGCGGCGGTGGAGTCGAGCCGGTCCATCGTCTCGGCCGACACCACTGCCCCGTCGGCGAACAGGTGGGAGGGGTCGTGGTAGGCCCCGGCGATGGTGAGCGGGATCTCGCCGTTCGGGGCCCGTACGACGATCTTCTGGCCGCGCTTGAGCCGCTGCGCCTTCATCAGGTTGGAGGTCAGCCCGATCTCTCCCGGTGCCAGCGCCTTGAGGTTGCCGCCGAGGTCCAGCACCTCCGGCAGGATCTTCTGGTCCGCGCCGGTGATGGGCAGGTAGAAGGGCAGCGCCTCCTCCTCCGGGTTGTAGGCCCGTGGCTTGGGCGAGATGAGCTTGGCCTCGGTCGTGGTGAGGGCGGCGGCGTGCCGCACGCCGGGCGTGCGCTCGATCGCCACGGTAATGTCGCGGGGCAGGGGACGCAGCCCTTCTGGGGTCTTCTCGGTGGTGGAGACGGCGTGCTCGGCCCGCATGACCTGCGCGCCGGCCTCGTCGAAGCGGTCGTTGGCCGAGATGACGATCAGCGCGGTCGAGGTGACCAGGGCGACGCCCAGCATCAGCGAGGAGGCGGCGGTGGAGACCCGCTGCGGGCTGCGCGTGATAGTGGCGTGCGCGAGCCGGCCGGCCTCGCCGTACAGCAGCATGCCGATGCGACCGACGAGCCCGCCGAGCGGCCCGACGAACAGCGGGCCGAGCACCGCGAGCGCGCACACGCTGATCATCGATCCGCAGACGATGAGAGCCGAGATCGCGTTGGTGCGCTCGGGTCCCGGCGGGCTGTCGTTGAGCACCGCGAGCACGGGACCGTAGAAGAGGAAGGCGGTCAAGAAGATGGCGAGGGCCACGAACAGCCTGGTCCGGCGGCGGAGTGCCGGGCGCTCCCGCGTGGTCTCCTGCAGCGCCTGCATCGGGGCGATGTCGGCGGCCCGCCGGCCGGCCCGCCAGGCGGCGAGCTGGGTGACCAGGATGCCGGTGGCGAGGGGGACGATCACCACGAAGGCGGACGGCGGTCCTGCCACCGAGATGTCGAAGCCGTCGATGGCGAACAGCCGGGTCAGGGCGTCCGACACGGGGTAGCCGAGCAGCGCGCCGCCGATGGCAGCCACCGCGCCCAGCACCAGGGCTTCCATCCTGATCAGCGTCTTGACCTGCTCAGGAGTGGCGCCGATCGCGCTGAGCAGGGCGAGTTTGCGGGTGCGCTGCCGGATCAGGCCGCCGAAGGTGTTGGCGACGGTGAACAGGCCGACGAAGACCGCGACCGTGGTCAGCATGCCGATGCCGCCGCTGATGGACACGCCCTCGGCCAGCAGGCTGCTGGACTGCGCGTCGCGTACTTCCGCCGCCGCGCGCACGGTGGCGCCGCCGAGCCCGCTCTGCAGGTCGGCGCGGAGCCGGCCGGTCTCGGTCCCCTCCGCGGCCTTGACCCAGATCGACTGCCAGGTGCCCTCGGGCAGGCCGGCCGCCTGGCGTACCGTCTCGGGGGCCGCCAGCAGCAGGTCGCCGGCGGCGACGGCCGAGCGGTCCCGCACCGACACGATGCCGACGATCTTCATCTGCCGGGTGTGGCTCGGCAGCGCCACCGCCGTGGTGACGCCGATGCGAAGCCCGCCCGCGTCGGCCACATGCCGCATGATCGCGACCTCGCCGTCCACGGCCGGCGCACGACCCTCCTCCAGCCGGTACGCGTTGAGCCGCCGATCGGCCACCCACGGCCGCAGCAGCGTACGGGCGCCGGCCGGCGGCATGATCGACCGGCCGTCGGCCCCGGCCACGCTGACCGGCACCATCGCGTCCCCCACGGCCGCGGCGACGCCCGGCCGCCCGGCCACCGCGTCCAGGCGCACCCGCCCGTCCGGGATCGCGTGCGCGTCGTCGGGATCGGGCGAGCCGCCCTGGACGAGCAGGTCGGCCAGGGCGTACTCGCTGGCGTCGCTGCCCGACACGGCGTCCTGGGCGCGCAGGGCGAACTGCAGCGTCCCGGCGATCAGGCCGACGGAGAACAGCGCGGCCAGCAGCGTGGTGACCAGGCGGCCCCAGCCCTCGGTGAACGATCTTCTGGCGATCAGCCACATGTCCTCAGCCCTCCATCTGACGCATGCGGGCGTGCACGAGGTCGTTGGTGGGTGCGGCGAGTTCGTCCACGATCCGGCCGTCGGCGAGGAAGAGCACCCGGTCGGCGTACGCGGCGGCGACCGGGTCGTGGGTCACCATGATCACGGTCTGCCGGTGGGTGTCGACGGCGGTGCGCAGGAAGCCGAGCACCTCGGTACCGGTGCTGGAGTCCAGGTTGCCGGTCGGCTCGTCGGCGAACAGCACCTCGGGACGGGTCAGCAGCGCCCGCGCCACCGCCACCCGCTGCTGCTGGCCGCCGGACAACTCGGCGGGACGGTGCCGCAGGCGGGCCCGCAGCCCCAGCGCGTTCACGATCGTGTCGAACCAGCCCGCCTCGGCCCTGCGTCCGCCCAACCGGTCGGTCAGCCGGATGTTCTCCTCCGCCGTCAGCATCGGCAGCAGGTTGAAGGACTGGAAGACGAATCCGAGCCGGTCACGGCGCAACTTGGTGAGCTCGGTCCGCGACAGCTTCGTGAGGTCCACGTCACCGATCACCACCGAGCCGGAGGTCACCGTGTCAAGGCCGGCCAGGCAGTGCAGGAAGGTCGACTTCCCCGATCCGGAAGGGCCCATGATCGCGGTGAACTGGCCACGGCTGAAGGTGGCCGAAACGCCGCGCAGCGCGTGTACGGTGCCGTCGCCGCGTCCGTAGGACTTCGTCAGATCGATCGCGACCGCTACGTGTTCGACCGGTCGCTCGTTGTGTTGGGAGGTGGGCGTGTCCATGGAGGATGTCCGATCTTCGGGAGGAGCGTCAGTGCTGGATGCGGTGCAGGGCATCCATGAGGGCGGCCGCGGAGTCGCCGCGCCAGGCGACGTATCCGTCCGGCCGCACCAGGACGGCGCCGCCGCCGTAACGGACCTGCCAGACGTCCTCGACGTCGAGCAGTTCGGTGCCGATCCGGTGGACCCGCAGGCCGTCGATGTTCCGCGCGGCCTCGGCGAGTGCTTCGGCGGTGAGGTCGGTCAGGAGCACGAAGGAGTCGTGGAACAGGTCGTGCACACCGATCCGCCGCCCGTCCCGCGCAAGCCAGAGGTGCGGGGCCCGGGTGCCGGGCCGGGCGTGCTGGTGCACCGAGTCGCCGAACACCGTCTCGTGCGTGGCGCCGACCATCGCGGTGGACCGGTAGCGCTGGCCCAGGATGCACAGGATGGGATCCATCGGGTCGTCGCCGGGGTCGGCGCCGAAGCGGGCGTCCTGGCTGCGTACGGTCAGGTCGGCCAGTTCGAGCGCGACCGGTCGGCGTTCGGCCTCGTAGGTGCCGAGCAGCGCGTCGGAGGCCCGCCCGGCGAGCACGGCGGCCAGCTTCCAGGCCAGATTGTGCGCGTCCTGCACCGCGGAGTTGGCGCCCAGCGCGCCGGCGGCGGGCCACACGTGGGCGGAGTCGCCGACGAGAAAGATCCTGCCGTCGCGGTAGCGGGCGGCCACGCCCACGGCCTCTTCCCAGGCCGCCTTGCTGACCAGCTCGACCGGCACGTCCCGGCCGATGAGCCGCTTGGCCGTCGCAACGCAGCGCTCGTCGGTGAAGTCGGCGGGTGACTCGGTGGCGGGGTCGTAGTTCAGTGAGATGCCCCAGTGGCCGGGCAGGGCGTGGGAGGCGAACGCGCCCGAGGCTGCGGCGCCCGGATTGCCGATGATCCAGAACAGTGCCCGTTTGGTGATGATGCCGGACAGGTCGGCCTTGAAGAGGAAGGTCAGGTAGTTGCGCAACACGCGGTGGCCCATTCGCTCGATGCCCAGCCGCTTGGCGATGGTGCCGCGGTAGCCGTCTGCGGCGATCACGTAGGCGGCCCTGACCGCGCGCCGCTCGCCGGTGCGGCGATGCTCGGTCACCACCGTGACGCCGCCGGCGTCGGGTTCGACCTCGACGCACTGGGTGTCGAACCAGAGCTCGGCGCCCCTGTCGCGGGCGGCCTGGGCCAGGATCGGCTCCATCGTGCTCTGGTCGGCCAGGCCGAACTCGCCCGCGCTCAGCTCGGGCAGTGCCCGGGGGAAGTCCTCGCCGAGCACCCACTGCCACTCGTCGCTGAGCGTGGCGCAGCGGGCCACGCCCGCCTCGCCGTCGAAGGGCCGGCCGGCCTCCTTGACCTGCTGGTCCAGGCCCAGGGGGCGGTAGATCTCGGTGGTCCTGGGGTTGATGCCGCGGGCCCTGCCCAGGACCGACGTGCCGGGGTGGCGGTCAACGAGCACGCAGCGCACGCCCTGGTGGGCGAGGAAGAGAGCGGAGGCGAGGCCGGCGTAACCGCCGCCGACGATCAGGACGGGGACGTTCTCCATGGTGGGCTCCTACCGTGCGGTCTCTGATGATTTGATAGTCACACTGAAACTAGTTGCGTGTCAACTAGTGGCTTTGCGCCTAGTATCAGTGCATGACCCTCGATCGCGGCTCGCCGCTCGCCCTGACCGTCCTCGGCCTGCTGGTCTCCCAGCCGCTGCATCCGTACGGCATCCAGCGCCTGATCAAGCAGTGGGGCAAGGACCAGGTGGTCAACGTGGGCCAGCGGGCCGGCCTCTACCGCACCATCGACCGGCTGAGCGAGGCCGGGCTGACCCGGGTGCGCGAGACGGAGCGCGACCACCAGTACCCCGAGCGGACCATCTACGAGATCACCGACGAAGGGCGTGCGACGCTGCGCAGGTGGCTGGATGAGATGCTCAGCACGCCCAAGCGGGAATACCCGCAGTTCCCCGCGGCGCTGTCCACCGCGCTGCTGCTCCCGCCCGGAGAGCTGGGCGCCGCACTTGAGCGACGCGAGCAGGCGCTGGCCGCCGCGCTGGCCCGGCTGGAAGGCGAGTTGGAGGAGGAGAGCGGCCTGCCCCGCGTCACCAGGCTGGAGACCGAGTATCTGCGCGCGGTGACCGAGGCCGAGGCGCGCTGGGTGCGCTCGATCCTGGACGACATCCGCACCGGGCGGCTGACCTGGTCCTACGAGGAGCTGATGAGCATCGCCGCGGAGCGGTCATAGGTTCACGATCAGGGCGGCCACCGACAGGACGAAGAACACGGACCAGTACCCCAAGTGGTGGTCGCCCGCCCGCAGGTGGACGACGAGCGCGCCGACGAAGTACAACACGAGCCCGGCCGCGGCCAGCGTGCCCAGCACCGGCACGGCGAAGCCGGCCAGCAGGCCCAGTGCGGCCGCGGCCTGCAGCGTGCCCAGGGGGAGCAGCCAGGAATGGGGCACGCGCACCTTGTCCGCCTGCCTTTTGGGGAAGTCGTGGCCGATGAGGTTGGCGACCGCGGACAAGCCGATGGCGGTCGCGGCGAGGACGGTGACGACGAGGTGGGAGGCGGACACGAGGGACTCCTTGCACGTGGGAGCGATGGACCCGTCACCACGTGGACGGGCCGGCGCTCCCGGACGTGACAGGCCCTACGCTCGCTCCCCCTCCGCGCTGCCGCTCCACTTGGTGTGACGCATGATGATCTGCTCGGGGCAGACCGCGCTGAGGAAGCGGCCGACGCACGTGGCCAGGCGTTCCTCGGCGAGGGTGTACAGGATGCGGTTGCCGTCGCGGCGCTCGGTGACCAGGCCGGCGCCCTTGAGGATGCCGAGATGGCGGGAGATGGACGGCCCGCTGATGGAGAACCGGCCGGCGATCTGCCCCGCCGAGAGCTCACCTGCACGCAGGTCTTCGAGGATCTGACGCCTGGTGGGGTCCGCCAGGGCCCGGAAGGCGCCTGCCTCGTCCAAGTTGTCCATCATGATTGAAGACTAGCACAGTAGCTAAGTGGCTAATTAGCAAAATTGCTAATATGATCCCCGGCATGACCACACCACGATCGGACGCCCGGTTCTGGCTCGGTGCGATTTTCGGCCTGCTGGCCGTGGGCACCGTCTCTGTATCCCTCTTCAGCGGCCTGGGTGTCGTGCTGCTCTTCTACGTGTGGGCCTGGGCGTCCGAACTGATGCATCCGGGGCTGCTGTTCGGCGGCGCGCTGGTAGCCCTGATCGCGGCCATCATCGCCTCCGCCACCCTGATGGACTCGGCGAAGCCCTGCCGGCGGGGCTTCGGGATCGCCATCACCGCCGGCTGGGCGATGGTGGTGATCGGCGTCCCCTCCTGGCTGGTGGTGCTCCTCTACTTGTGAGCGATGTACGTTTCATGAGCGCCGGCCGGATATCCCCGGTCAGGGGCCTGGGGATGGAGGCCGTGGCCGCCGGCCTGGTTGTGGCGGCCGGCGAGCGGATACCGTCCGGTCGGACCCGACAAAGCCGGATCTGGAGTTCGACATGCCAGGAAACCGCTGGGCGGCCGCCGCGCTGCTCGCCCTGTCCCTGCCGCTGCTCGCCCCCGCGAGCGTACTGACACCACCGGTCGCCGCGGCGACCGCCGCATCGGTCCCGCTGGAAGAGATCAACGCGACCGCCACCCAGGTCGCCTTCGGCTTACGCCGCCCCACCGCCATCGCCGCACCCGACGACGGCACCGGCAGGTTGTTCATCACCGAGAAGCGCGGCACCGTACGCGTCTACCACCCGGACACCGGGCTCGCGCAGAGCCCGCTCATCGACATCACGGCCTCGATCGACGAATCCGGCAACGAGCGGGGACTGCTCGGCATCGCGCTCTCGCCCGACTTCGCCACGAGCCAGGACCTGTACCTGGCCTACACCGCGCTGCCGGACGGCGCGGTGACCCTGGCCCGCTACCGGCTGGACGACGCGAGCCTCGAACCCCTGCTCTCCCAGGAGCACGCCGAGAACTCCAACCACAACGGCGGGCAGATCGCCTTCGGCGCCGACGGCAACCTGTACATGAGCATCGGCGACGGCGGCGGCTCCGGCGACCCCTTCAAGACCGGGCAGCGCCTGGACACCCTGCTGGGCAAGATCGTACGCATCGACGTGAGCCGGAGCTGCGGCGACCTGGCCTACTGCATTCCCAAGGACAACCCGTACGTCGGCGTGGACGGCGAGGACGAGATCTGGATGTGGGGCGGCCGTAATCCCTGGCGCTTCTCCGTGGACCACGCCGACGGCTCGATGTGGATCGCCGACGTCGGCCAGGGCCGGTGGGAGGAGGTCAACCACGTCAAGACCGGACGGCAGGCAGGCGCGAACCTCGGCTGGTCCTGCTACGAGGGGCTGGAGGTGTTCGACCAGGCCCAGTGCCGCACCGGCGCCACGTACACCAAGCCCGTCTTCACCTACTCCCCGCACACCGGCGGCTGCGCGGTCATCGGCGGGCAGGTCTACCGCGGCAAGCAGTTCGCCGACCTGGTCGGCGGCACCTACATCGCGGCCGACTACTGCTACATGACCGTGTGGGCGCTGCGCGACAACGGCACGGGCACCTACACGGCCGCCGAGCTCGGCCAGATGCCCACGCAGGTCACCGCGTTCGGCTCCACCCCCGAGGGTGAGCTGTACGTGGTCAACGACCTGCCCGGCGGCCTGCACCGCATCTCTTTTGAACGGGCCGCGCCGACCTGCCGGATCAAGGCCGTCACGAAGACGTGGGGCACCGGCCTGACCGTAGACCTCACCATCACCAACACCGGCAGCGCCCCGATCAACGGCTGGACGCTGCGCTACCCCCTCGCCAGGGGCCAGAGCATCACCTCGGACTGGAACACCGACCTGACACAGAGCGGCGACATGGTCTCCGCCGTCAACGCCACCCACAACGGCTCCATCGCCCCGGGCCAGAGCGTCACCATGGGCTACCTCGCCAGTCACACGGGCGACCCGGCCCTGCCCAGCAGGTTCACCCTCAACAGGGACACCTGCTCCGTCACCCGCTGACCGTTGCTGGAAACCTCCCGAAAGAAGCAGTTCGGGAGGTTTTTGGCGTTCAGCCGAGGTCGTCCGCCGCCAGGAGGCCGGCCAGGCCGAGGAAGCACAACCCCGAGCCGAGGTCCACCCCGCGCCGGGTCCTGGCGGGCAGGCCCGTCGCGCCGATGCGGCTGCCCAGCCCGATGTAACCCAGGCCGACGAGGAGTTCGACGAGCAGGTAGGCGGCGCCGAGCAGCGCGAGCTGCACGTTGACCTGGTCCGCGGGACCGCCGGTGAACTGGGGCAGGAAGGCGGCGAACAGCAACAGCGCCTTCGGGTTGCTGAGCGCCACGCCGAACTCGCCGGCGACCACCGGCCACACGCCCTTCTTGGCGGGCCGCCGGTCATCCGCCTGGACGACCGGTTGCCTGGCCGCGCGGCGCAGGCTCGCGATCCCGATCCACGCGAGGTAGGCCACGCCGAACCACTTCAGCACCGTCAGCGCGGTGGTGGAGGTGGCCAGCATCGTGCCGAACCCGGCGACCACCAGCCCGATGAGGATCACGAACGCGCTCAGCCGGCCGAGCACGCCGGCCAGCGCGTACATGGCGCCGTGCCGTACCGCGTTGCTCAAGCCGAGGAGCTGGTTGGCGCCGGGAATCATCGACACCACCAGGGCGGCGGGAACGAAGGCGACCCAGTTGATCATTTCTGCTACTCGCGCCTTCCGTGGCAAATGACGTTTTTCAGCACTTGCATACCTGAATGTCGCGTCTGTTGCCAAAGCGAAAAGAGCGCCCCCCGGGTCTGGTGTCCGGGGGGCGCGGGCGGGAGTACGCGGTCAGGGTGCGTGAACCTCCAGGGATCCCGTGTCGCTCGACAACTCGATCGAGCGCGGGGCCGAGGGGTCGGCGTCGATGCCGATGTTCTTGTCGCCCGAGGAGGTCTTGGCGTTCACCTTGTACGCCCCCTCCGGCACGCCGATCGAGATGTCACCCGAGTCCGTGCCCGCCTTGACCTTGTCGGGCGAGCCGGTGAAGGCGAGATCGACGGTGCCCGAGTCGGTCTTCGCGACGGCCTGCTTGACCGCCAGACCCTCGGCCTCGATCTCCCCCGAGTCCGTCCGGGCGTCCAGCTCGCCGGACAGGCCCCGAACCGTCAGGTTCCCCGAGTCGGTGCTGGCCTTGACGCGCAGCCCCTTGGGCACCTCGACCTGGTAACTCACGTCGCAGGTCGTCGCGATGGCGCCGAGGCCGAAGCTGCTCGGGCACTCGAACTTCAGGTCCAGCGTGTCGCCCTGTACGTCGTGGCTGGTCTTCGGCTTGCTCTTGCGCCAGGTCAGCACCTCGGTCACCTTGATGCCCTGGCGCTGCGACTCCACCACCTCGACATTGCCGGTGTCGCCCGCCACTCGCAGCGCCGCCACCTGGTCGTTTACCTCGTATGAGACGGTGTCCGTCTCTGTGTCGGCACCCACACCGCACCCGGTGAGTACCACAGCCAGCCCCAGCAGACCTGCGATCACGGCCGCGCGCTTCATGCTCATGACGCCTGATTCTGAGCCATTCGGGCGGCGCGGGCGTCGGTGAGATCCCTGAGAACGCCCCTGACCCACCCCCGGTGTCCGCCGAGTACGCACCCTGGCGCGCCCTCTAATCGCTGCCGGGCCAGGGCCCTGGACAACCCGCGTCATACGTGATCTGACGGAGGTGAGCGCCGCCGATCAATCACGGACAGGAGCACCTGGCATGAGCGAAACACCGCGGCTGCACCGCGCGGGAACGACCCTGCTGGACCGCGCCCGCGACCTGCGCACGCTGATCGAACGCGAGGCGGGCCCGGCCGAGGCACAGGGCAGGCTGACCACCCCGGTCGTGGACGCCCTGCACGACGCCGGACTTTTCAGCATCTGGGTGCCCAAGCCGCTCGACGGCGCGGAGCTGTCCCCCAGGGAACTGCTCGACCTGTTCACGGAGCTCTCCTACGCCGACCCTTCCACGGGCTGGGTCGTCATGGCCACCACGCTGGAGAACGGCACGGCCGGCGCCTACCTGGGCGACGAGGGCGTCGAACGGCTCTTCGGTGGCGCGCGGATGCCGCTGATCGCGGGCCAGGGCACCCGGCCGGGCGTCGCCGTGCGCGAGGACGGAGGGTTCCGCCTCAGCGGCCAGTGGGGCTTCGCCTCGGGCATGCTGCACTCCCAGTTCTCCCACAGCGCGGCCGCCGTCGAGGGCACCGGCGAGGTCCGGATCTTCATCACCCCGCTCGACGACGTCAAGATGCTCGGCAACTGGGACGTCCTGGGCCTGCGCGCCACGGGCAGCATCGACTACTCCATCGACGGGGCCTTCGTACCGGAGTCGCACACGCACGTCTTCACCCAGGACGAACCGCTGCGCGGCGGCGCGATCTACCGTCTCGGCCTGCTCGACCAGGCGCTGATCTGCCACTCCGGCTGGGCGCTCGGCATCGGCCGCCGCCTGCTCGACGAGCTGGCCGGGCACGCCGGGGCGCGGGCTGGGCGGCCGGGGCAGATCGCCGGCAGCGACGCCTTCCACGCCGACTTCGCGCGTACCGAGGCCAAGTTCCGGGCGGCGAAGGCGCTGGTGCACGAGACGTGGGACGACGCCGAGCGCACCCTGGACGCGGGCGGCCGGCTCGGCGTGCGTCAGGAGACGCTGCTGCGGCTCGCACTCAACCACATGACCTCGACCGTCGCCGAGGTGGCCACCTTCGTGTACGCGTCGGGCGGCACCTCGGCACTGCGCGACGGCCTGGTCCAACGGCTGTTCAGAGACGTGCACGCCGGAACCACCCACATCCTCTCGGGCCCACAGGCACTCAAGGAGTGCGGCCGAGAACTGGCCGGCCTGGCTCAGAACCAGTCCTGGGCCGTCCTCACCCTAGAGTAGATATTTAGCTATTGTGCTAAATATCTACAGAGGGAGACGCGCATGAGGCACCCACGCCTGTCCACCGTCGTCGAACGCCGCCTGCTGGTGAACTACCGCCTGGCCCCCGGGGCCGCCGCCCGCCTGCTGCCGGGCCCGCTGCGCCCGCAACTGGTCAACGGGTACGCGGTGGCGGGCATCTGCCTGGTGCGGCTGGGCGGCGTACGACCCGCGTGGGCGCCCAAGGTGGCGGGGCTGCGCAGCGAGAACGCGGCGCACCGGATCGCCGTCGAGTGGGACGGGCCCGGCGGGGTCGAGACCGGGGTGTACATCCCGCGCCGCGACACCGCCTCCCGGATCAACACCTGGGCCGGCGGCCGGGTGTTCCCCGGCGAGCACGGCCGGGCCGACTTCCTGGTCCACGAGACGCCGTCCGAGCTGGAGGTCGCCTACGCCACCCGCACGGGCGGCACCCGGGTGAGCGTCGCCGTGGAGGTGACCGGCGAACTGCGCGGCAGCGAGCTCTTCGGCGACCTCGGACAGGCTTCCGACTTCTTCCGCACGGGCGCCAAGGGGTTCTCCGCGACCGGCGCCGGGAAGCGTCTGGACGGCATGGAGCTGCGTACCGGGGAGTGGCACGTGGACGCCTGCCGGATCCGCTCGGCGCGCTCCTCCTTCTTCGACGACCCCGACCGGTTCCCCGGCGGGAGCGCGGCGCTGGACTGCGCCCTGGTCATGCGGGAGGTCCCAGCGGTGTGGCACCCGCTGCCCGCCATGGCCGCCTCCTGAGCGGGGTGGCTTCGCGGTGCTGACATGACCTACGTCTAGGAGAACACTGGCGGGAAGGGCTCTCGGGGGATCCGTCACCCGCATCAGGGAACTCACATGACCAACATTCACCCCAAGGTCGAAGAAGCGCTCGACACCCTGCACCTGACCCCGATCGCCAGACGGCGGCTGTTCACCGGCGCCGGGCTGGCCAGTGCCTCGGCGGCGGCGACCGCGCTGTTGTCGGCGTGCACGTCCGATCAGCCGCGTCCGGCCGCGACCGGTGGCGCGGGTGCGGCCGGGGATTTCCCGGCCACGCCGAAGTGGAAGTTCGTGCTGGTCTGCCACGTCACCACGAACCCGTTCTTCACCCCCACCCAGTACGGCGCCCAGGACGCCTGCGCGCTGCTGGGCACCGAGTTCCAGTGGACGGGCTCGAAGGACTCGATCGTGGCCGAGATGGTCAACGCGTGCAACGCCGCGATCTCCGCCAAGGCGGACGGGCTGGCGGTGGCCGT
>NZ_JBFAKB010000050.1:0-62413 GCF_040655495.1 Nonomuraea sp. NPDC050404 | reverse complement strand
CGGATCATAAACACCCTCCAAATCCCAACCCCGATTCGACGGAAAACCAGAAACCGCATCCGTCTCCTCCACCACCAACCGCCACAAATCCTCCGCAGAAGCCACCCCACCCGGATAGCGACACGCCATCCCCACGATCACCACCGGGTCGTCCGCCACAGAACGGGTCTCCGGCAGCTCCGCGGCCTGCTCGGAGTCCGCCGAGCCGAACAGCTCCCCGTACAGGAACTCGCCCACGCCACGGGATGACGGGTAGTCGAAGACCAGCGTCGCGGGCAGGGACAGGCCGGTCGCGGCGGCGAGCTGGTTGCGCAGCTCCACCGCGGTCAGCGAGTCCAGTCCCATCTCGCTGAAGGGGCGGGCGGAGTCCACCGCGTCGCCCGACGGATGGCCCAGCACCGCCGCGACGTGCCGCCGTACCAGCTCATCCAGTGTCCGGCGGCGTTCGTCCTGGTCCAGGGCGGCCAGCCGCCGCCGGAAGCCGCCCTCTTCTCCCCCGCCCGCGACGGCGCGCACCACTCGCCGCGCCGCCGGGACCAGCCCCCGCAGCAGCGCGGGCACCTCGCCGCCGCGGCTCCGCAGCGTCTCCACGTCCACGCGCAGCGGCACCGTCATCGCCGCATCCGTCCGTACGCTCACGTCGAACAGCCGCGCCCCCTCGTCCACGGGCAACGGCGGCAACCCGAGCCTGGCCAGCCGGTCCCGGTCGGCGGCGGACAACTCGGAGCTCATCGCGGTGGCCACGTCCCAGAGCCCGTACGCCAGTGACGTCGCCACCAGCCCGCGCGAGCGCCGATGGGCCGCCAGCGCGTCCAGGAACACGTTGGCCGCCGCGTAGTTGCCCTGACCCGCCGCCAGTACGAGACCGCCTGCCGACGAAACCAGCACGAACATCGCCAACGGCAGATCGCGCGTCAGCTCGTGCAGATGCCAAGCGGCGTCCGCCTTGGGGCGCAGCACCGCGTCCAGCCGTTCCGGTGACAACGACTCCACGACGCCGTTGTCCGCCGTTCCCGCCGCGTGCACCACTCCCACCAACGAAACCGACCCCACGACCGCCGCCAGCGCCTCCCGGTCTCCGACGTCGCACGCCGTCACGCGGACGTCGGCCCCCAGCCCGGTCAGCTCCTCCACCAGCCTTTCCGCGCCTGCGGCCGCCGGGCCCCGCCGGCTGACCAGCAGCAGGGAACGCACACCGTGGTCGGTCACCAGGCGACGGGCCAGCAACGCCCCCAGCCCACCCGTGCCGCCGGTCACCAGCACCGTCCCCTCCGCCAGCACCGCCTGCGCATGAGAGCTGCCGGGCTGCGTGGGTGAGGTGGCAGGCCGGTCCGGCCTGACCAGGCGGGGGACCAGGAAGGCTCCCGACCGTGCCGCCAGCTCCGGTTCGCCGGAGGCCAGCGCCGCTCGTACCGCCGCGTCCCGGTCCTGGCCTTCGTCCAGGTCAAGGAGCACGAAGCGGCCCGGGTGCTCGGCCTGCGCCGCCCGTACCAGACCCCATACCGGCGCGACCGCCACATCTACGTCCGCGTTCTCGCCCGCCGCCACCGCTCCCCTGGTCAGCACCACCAGAGGTGCCGGGCTCTCGCGCCCCAGCCACGACTGCAACGCCTCGAGTACGCCGCCGAGCACGGAACGCATCACGTCCGGCGTCTCACCGGCCGGCCGTTGCGTGCGGTCGAGCACGACGACGGACTCGGTGTCGCCGGTCGCGGGCCATTCCGTCACCGGAGGTGCCGCGCCGTCGGCCAGAGGTGGCTCGATCGGGTGCCAGGCGGGCAGGAACAGGGACTGCTCCCCCGCCGCGCCCAGTTGCTCGGCCGACACGGGGCGGCCCACCATCGACCCCGCCGACAACACCGGCCGGCCGTTCTGGTCGGCGACGTCCAGGGTCAGCGTGTGCTCGCCCGTATGCCGCACCCGTACGCGCAACATCGAGGCACCGCTCGCGTGCAACGCCACCTGCCGCCACACGAACGGCAACACCGCCCGGCCGCCGCTCGCCACGCCCGACGGGTCGATCAGTGACACGTGCATCGCCGCGTCGAGCAGCGCAGGATGCACGCCGAACCGCCCCGCCTCGGCGGCTGCCCGATCATCCAGTACGACCTCGGCGTACAGTTCATCCCCTCGGCGCCACGCCGCGCGCAACGCCTGGAACGCCGGTCCGTAGCCATAACCGGTCTCGGCCAGCCGCGCGTAGGCCCCGGCCACGTCCAGCTCCGCCGCTCCGGCCGGCGGCCACCGCACCAGGTCGAATCCCGGCTCCGCCACCCGTTCCGCCAGCACTCCCTGGGCGTGCGCCGTCCAGTCGCCCTGGTGCCCCGCCGCCCGGGAGTACACCCGGACCGCGCGCCCGCCGGCCTCATCGGCGCCATCGACCACCACCTGGACCTGCAGCTCGCCGGACTCGGGCAGGACCATGGGCGCCTGTAGCGCCAGCTCCTCCACCACGGGGCAGCCGACCTCGTCGCCGGCGCGGATCGCCAGCTCCACGAACCCGGTCCCGGGCATCAGCACCCGGCCCAGCACCTCGTGGTCGGCGATCCACGGCTGGGCCAACGCCGACAACCGCCCGGTCAGGACCACTCCACCGGACTCCGGCGACGACACCACGGCCCCGAGCAGCGGGTGCCGCACAGGCCCGAGCCCCAGGCCCCGGGCGTCCCCGCCGCGCCGGCCGCTCGGCCAGAACCGTTCCTTCTGGAAGGCGTACGTCGGCAACTCCACCGGCCTGGCACCGGGGAACACGGCCGGCCAGTTCACCGGCACCCCATGGACGTGCAGCCCGGCCAGCGCCATCATGATCGTGCTCTGCTCGTCCTGATCCCTCCGCAGCGCCGGCACCAGCACCGCATCCACGGTGTCGGCGGCCATAGCGGTCAGCACCCCGTCAGGACCCAACTCCAGGTACGCCCGCACACCCTGCTCATGCAACGCACGAACACCATCGGCGAACCGAACCGTGCCCCGCACCTGCTCCACCCAGTACTCCGGCGAGCACAACCGCTCGGTGGTCTCCCCGGTCAACGTGGACACGATCGGGATGCGCGACTCATTGAAGGTCAGCGTCTCGGCGACCGCGCGGAACTCCGCCAGCATCGGATCCATCAACGGCGAATGGAACGCATGCGACACCCGCAACCGCCGCGTCTTCACCCCACGCGACTCCAGCACAGCCGCCACCGCAAGAACAGCCCGCTCTTCCCCAGAGATCACCGTGGAGGCCGGACCGTTCACCGCCGCCACCGACACTTCACCCTGACGCCCGGCTGGCCGGGCACCTTCCTCGGCCAGTAGGGCGGTGATGTCCTCCTCGGCGGCCTGCACCGCCACCATCGCCCCACCCTCAGGCAACGCCTGCATCAACCGGGCCCGCGCCGCCACCAGCACACAGGCATCCTTAAGCGACAACACCCCGGCCACATGCGCGGCGGTGATCTCCCCAATCGAATGACCGGCCAGCGCATCCGGACGCACATCCCACGACTCGACCAGCCGGAACAGGGCCGTCTCCAGCGCGAACAACGCCGGCTGCGCCCACCCCGTCTGATCCAACGCCTCAGAGTCGGAGAACAGCACCTCCCGCAGCGAACCGTCCAGCAACGGGTCCAGCGCGGCGATCACCTCATCCAACGCCGCCGCGAACACCGGGAACCGGTCATACAGTTCCCGCCCCATCCCCGCCCGCTGACTCCCCTGGCCCGTGAACAGGAACGCGACCTTCGCCGTGCCCCGCGTGGAACCGCTCACCACACCCGCGCCCGGCACACCCTCCGCCACCGAGGCGAGACCACGCATCAACGCCTCGCGATCAGCACCCACCACCGCCGCCCGATGCTCGAACGCCGACCGGGTGGTCGCCAGCGACAGCCCCACATCTGCCATTCCCGTGCCGGGCGCGTCCCGCAGATGCGACAACAATCGGCCCGCCTGCGCCCGCAACGCCTGCGCCGTACGACCCGACACCACCCACGGAACAGGTCCGCCCACGACAGCCGCCGCCGTGTTCACCGTCGCGGCGGGCTGCTCGACGATCACGTGTGCGTTGGTGCCGCTGATCCCGAACGAGGACACGGCGGCCCGGCGCGGCCGGTCGTTCCGCGGCCACTCGACCGGCTCGGTCACCAGTTCGGCCGTACCCTCGCTCCAGTCCACGTGCGTGGACGGCGCGTTCACGTGCAGCGTGCGCGGCACGACGCCTTCGCGCATCGCCATGACCATCTTGATGATCCCCGCCACGCCGGCGGCCGCCTGGGTGTGGCCGATGTTCGACTTGATCGAGCCCAGCAACAACGGACGGTCCCGGTCCTGCCCATAGGTCGCCAGCAACGCCTGAGCCTCGATCGGGTCGCCCAACGTCGTACCGGTGCCGTGTGCCTCGACCACGTCTACGTCGGCGTAGGACAGCCCCGCCTCGGCCAGCGCCTGCCGGATCACCCGCTGCTGCGACGGGCCGTTCGGGGCGGTCAGGCCGTTGGAGGCACCGTCCTGGTTGACCGCCGAACCGCGCACGACAGCCAGCACCTGGTGGCCGTTGCGGCGCGCGTCCGACAACCGCTCCAGCACCAGCACGCCCACACCCTCGGACCAGCCCACGCCGTCCGCGCTGTCGGAGAAGGACTTGCACCGCCCGTCGGAGCTCAGGCCGCCCTGGAGGGAGAAGTCGATGAAGGTGTCGGGGGTGGACATGACGGTCACACCGCCGGCCAGCGCGAGTGAGCACTCACCCGATCGCAGCGCCTGCGCCGCGAGGTGCAGCGCCACCAGCGACGACGAGCACGCCGTGTCCACCGTCACCGCCGGACCCTCCAGGCCCAGCGTGTACGACACCCGGCCGGAGGTCACGCTGCCCGTGGTCCCGTTGACGACGATGCCCCGAGACCCGTCCTCGTCGCCCGCGGACGGGTAGTCGTGGTACATCATCCCGGCGAAGACGCCGGTCGGGCTGCCCTTGAGGGTGAGCGGATCGATGCCCGCCCGTTCGACGGCCTCCCAGGAGGTCTCCAGCAGCAGTCGTTGCTGGGCGTCGATGGCGAGTGCCTCGCGGGGTGAGATGCCGAAGAAGTGCGGGTCGAACTCGGGCGCGTCGTACAGGAATCCGCCCGCCCGAGCGAAGGAGGCGTCCGGAAGCTCCCATCCTCGGTCGGCGGGGAAGCCGGAGATGGCGTCCCTGCCCTCGGTGAGCAGGTCCCAGAGCTGTTCCGGTGAGGTGACGCCGCCGGGATAGCGGCAGGCCATGCCGACGATGACGATCGGGTCCCCGGTGACCGCAGCTGTGACGGGCACCGGCTTCTCGGCCTGTACGCCGCCGAGTCGCCCGCGGATGAACCCGGTCACCGCCACGGGGGTCGGGTGATCGAACACCAGCGTGGCGGGCAGGCGCATGCCGGTCGCCTCGATCAGCCGGTTGCGCAGCTCCACCGAGGTGAGGGAGTCGAGGCCGAGGTCTTGGAACGTCTGGTCCGGTGCGATCGCGCTCGCGGAGGCGTGTCCCAGTACGGCGGCCACCTGCCCGAGCACCAGCTGAGCCAGCTCCTCTTCCGACAGCCCGCCGAGCGCGCCGCCGGAGGGGACGGAGGCGGCGGCTGCCTGGCGCACGGTGGCGGGGACCAGGGTCTGGAGGACCGCCGGGACCCGGCCCCGCGCCCGCAGCGCGGACCGATCCAGCCGCGCCGCCACCACGACCGGTTCGGGGCCGGCCATGGCGGTGTCGAACAGGGCGAGTCCCTGCTCGGCCGGCAGGGGCAGCAGCCCGGTCCTGGCCATGCGCCGCATGTCCGTCTCGGTGAGGGCGCTGGTCATTCCGGTGTCCTGCTGCCACGGGCCCCAGCCGATCGCCAGGCCCGCCAGCCCTTGCGCGATGCGCCGGCGTACGAGGGCTTCGAGGAAGGCGTTCGCCGCCGTGTAGTTCGCCTGGCCGCCATTGCCGAGCGTCGCGGACACCGAGGAGAAGACCACGAACGCGGTCAGGCCGAGGTCCCGGGTGAGCTCGTGCAGGTGCCAGGCGCCGTCCACCTTCGGCCGCAGCACGGCGTCGATCCGGCCGGGCGTCAGGGTCTCGATCGGGCCGTCGTCGAGCACGCCGGCGGCATGTACCACCCCGGTGAGGGGGTGCTCGGGCGGGATCGCGGCGATCAGGCCGGTCAGTGCGTCACGGTCGGACACGTCGCAGGCGACCGCCGTGACCTCGGCGCCCAGGGCTTCCAGCTCCGACACCAGTTCCGCGGCACCCTCGGTGTCCGGACCGCGACGGCCGGCCAGTGTCAGGTGACGTACGCCGTGCTCGGTGATCAGGCGGCGGGCGACAAGCGCACCGAGCCCGCTCAGGCCACCGGTGACGAGCACGGTGCCGGTGGCACTCCACGCTGCGCCGACGACAGCCGCACCCGGGACGGTCCCTTGCGCGACTCGATCGCCCGCACCCGAGACCGTTCCCCGCGCGACTCCATCGTCGGCGGTCCGGACCAGGCGCGGCACCCGTAGCAGGCCGTTGCGTATCGCGAGTTGCGGCTCTGCTGAGTCGAGGGCCGCGACCAGTGTCCGGCCGTCCACTCGCTCGGCATCGAGGTCCAGCAGGACGAACCGCCCTGGGTTCTCCACCTGCGCTGACCGCACCAGGCCCCAGACCGCCGCCGCGACGGGGTCGGGCGCGGTTTCTGTGGCAACCGCCCCCGAGGTGACGAAGATCACCGGGCCGCCGTTGCGCTCGGCCGCCTCCCGCAGCCGGCTCGCAACCGTCCAAATCGCCGCTCTTACGGCAGCCGGAACGTCGTTCCCGGCGGGGACCGGAACCGGCACGACGATCACATCGGGGTCAGAGCCCGGCGCGACGATCACATCGGTTTCAGTGCCCGGCAGGACGGTCGCGTCAGCTTCGGGGTCCGGCACGACGGTCGTGTCGGCGGTGGGGGCGGTCGCGTGCGCGACGTCCGCCATCTGCCCGGCTTCGTTCAGGGCGGTGGCGAGGTCCCATTCGTCGGAGCCGAGCAGCAACCACCGCCTGGCCGGATGGCCCTGGTTTTCTGGCGGCGTCACGGGCGGCCAGTCCAGCCGGAGCAGCGGGCCGCCGCCGGTTCCCGCCGTGCGCCGCGGCGCACGGAACGCGAGGGAGCGCACCAAGGCGACCACGCCCTCGGAGTCGGCCACGACCAGCGTGATCGCATCCGGGCCCGCCATGCTCATCCGTACCCGGAGCGCCGAAGCCCCGTACGCGTGCAGGGTCACCCCGGTCCAGGCGAACGGCAGCAGCCCGCCCCCGGCCTCGTCGAGCCCGGCCAGTGAAGCCACCTGCAGCACGGCGTCGAGCAGGCTCGGATGCAGTCCGTACGAGGCCGCGTCCGTCGCGACGCCCTCGGGCAGGGCGACTTCGGCGAACACCTCCTCTTCCGTACGCCAGACGGCGCGCACCCCCTGGAACGCGGGGCCATAGCCGAACCCCGCCTCCGCCCGCCGACCGTAGAAGCCGTCGATGGCCACGGGGACGGCGTCCGCGGGGGGCCACTGCCGCAGGCCGGTGTCAGGGGTGTCCGGTGTGCCGGTGGCCAGCACACCGGTGGCGTGCTGGGTCCACGGCGCGTCCGGTTCTCCCTCCGGGCGAGAGTAGACGCCGACCGTCCGGCTGCCGTCGCCGTCGGCCCCGAGTGCCACCCGCAGCTGGACGCCTGCCTGCTCGGGCAGCACGAGCGGGGAGGTGAGCGTGAGTTCCTCCAGCAGGCCGCACCCGGCCTCGGCGCCCGCCCGTACGGCCAGCTCGACGAAGGCCGTGCCGGGGAGCAGCACGTCCCCGGCCACCACGTGGTCGGACAACCATGGATGCGCGGCGGTGGAGATCACGCCGGTGAACAGGAATCCGCCGCTGTCGGGCAGTTCGGTGGCGGCGGCGAGCAGCGGGTGGCGCGGCCGGTCCAGCCCGGCGGCGGTGACGTCGCCCGACGGCGGCGCGGGCCAGTACCGCTCCCGCTGGAAGGCGTACGTCGGCAGGTCGGCCGGGCGCGCCGCCGGGACCAGCTCCAGCCACCGAACCGGTACGCCGTGCGTGTACAGCCGGGCGGCGGCGGTCAGCGCCGCCGTTTCCTCGCCACGGTCCTTACGCAGGAGGGGAAAGGCGTTCCGCTGGATGAGCGCCGACAACCCGCCGTCAGGACCGAGCTCCAGGAACACCTCGGCCCCTGCCGCGCGGGCGGCCCGCACCGCCGCCGCGAACCGCACCGGGCGTACCACGTGGTCCGTCCAGTACTCCGGCGAGCACAGGTACGCGGCGTCGCCCGGCTCGCCGGTCACGGTGGAGATGATCGGCGTCGTCGGCGGGTGGAAGGTCAGCCTCTCGACGATCGCGCGGAACTCCGCGAGCATCGGCTCCATGAGCGGCGAGTGGAACGCGTGGCTCACGCGCAACCGGGTGGCCTTGCCGAAGCGCGCGGCGACGCGCAGGACGGCGTCCTGTTCGCCGGCGATCACGACGGACGACGGCCCGTTCACCGCGGCGATGACGACTCCGCCCTCCAGCAGCGGCTCCACCTCCGCCTCACCGGCCTGGACGGACACCATCGCGCCGCCGCCGGGCAGGCGCTGCATCAGCCGGCCCCGGGCCGCGACCAGCGTGCAGGCGTCGTCGAGGGAGAGCACTCCGGCCACGTGGGCGACGGCTATCTCGCCGATCGAGTGGCCCATCAGCAGGTCCGGCGTCACGCCCCAGGACTCGACCAGGCGGAAGAGCGCCACTTCGATCGCGAACAGCGCCGGTTGGGCGTACTCTGTGCGATCCAGCAGGCCGGGGTCGGCGCCGTACATCACCTCGCGCGGCGACCGCTCCATCTCGCCGGCCAGGCGGGTGAGAACGTCGTCGAGCGCGCGAGCGAAGACCGGGAACCGGGCGGCGAGCTCACGGCCCATCCCGATCCGCTGCGCACCTTGCCCCGCGAAGATCATCGCCAGCGAGCCGGACGGCCCGGCGACACCACGTGCCACCTCCCGCACACCCTCACCGGGCGATCCGGCGACACCGCCTGCCGCCTCCCGCACGCTGCTCTCGCCAGGCGGTCCAGCGACGCCGGCTGCCGCCTCTCGCGCGTTCTCACCGGTTGCCAGGAGCACCGCCCGGTGTGCGAACTCCGAGCGCGCCGTCACCAGCGAGTAGGCGACGCCGGCCGGATCCGCTCCGGTCCCGGCCACGAAGGACGTCAGCCGATCGATCTGGGCGACGAGCGCGGCCTCGGTCTTGCCGGAGATCACCCAGGGGACCACCGCCGGCGCAGGGCCGGACGCCACGCCGGACCCGTCCACGGGCTTGCCCACGAGTTCGTTCGCGGGCTTGCCCGCGGGCTCGTTCGCGGGGTCTGGGGTCGGGGCGTTTTCGACGATCACGTGCGCGTTGGTGCCGCTGATCCCGAAGGACGACACGCCCGCCCGGCGAGGCCGCCCGGTCTCCGGCCACCCCGCCCGCTCGGTCGCCGGCCTCACCGCGCCGGCCGACCAGTCGACCCGGGACGTGGGGGCATCGACGTGCAAAGTCTTCGGTACGACCCCCCGCCGCATGGCCATCACCATCTTGATCACGCCCGCGACCCCCGCGGCCGCCTGGCTGTGACCGATGTTCGACTTGATCGACCCGAGCAGCAGCGGCCGGTCCCGGTCCTGCCCGTACGTCTCGATCAGGGCTTGGGCCTCGATCGGATCGCCGAGTGACGTACCGGTGCCGTGCGCCTCCACCACGTCCACATCCGACGGCGACAGACCGGCGCTGCGCAGGGCCTGCCGGATCACCCGCTGCTGGGAGGCGCCGCTGGGCGCGGTCAGGCCGTTGGAGGCGCCGTCGGAGTTGACGGCCGAGCCGCGGAGCACGGCGAGCACCTGGTGGCCGTTGCGGCGGGCGTCGGAGAGGCGTTCGAGGACCAGCACGCCGACGCCTTCGGCCCAGCCCGTCCCGTCGGCCGCGTCGGAGAACGCCTTGCACCGCCCGTCCGGGGACAGGCCGCCCTGCTTGGCGAACTCCAGGAAGATGCCCGGCGCCGACATGACGGTGACGCCGCCCGCCAGCGCGAGCGAGCACTCCCCCGTACGCAGTCCCTGGGCGGCCAGGTGCATGCCGACCAGCGACGACGAGCACGCGGTGTCCACCGTGATCGCGGGCCCTTCCAGGCCCAGGGTGTAGGCGACGCGACCGGACAGGACGCTGGGCGAGGTGCCCGTCAGCGTGTACCCCTCCGCGTCCCCGTACGCCTCGTGCATCCGGGTGCCGTAGTCCTGCGCCATCGCACCGAGGTAGACGCCGGTCCTGCTGCCGTGCAGCGACGACGGCGGGATCCCGGCCCGCTCCACCGCCTCCCAGGCCACTTCCAGCGCCAGCCGCTGCTGCGGCTCCATCGCCAGCGCCTCACGCGGCGAGATACCGAAGAACGCGGCGTCGAAGTCGCCCGCGTCGTAGAGGAAGCCGCCGGGAAGGCGAGCGGCGGCATCCATCCGCCAGCCGCGGTCGGCGGGCATCGCCGACACGGCGTCGGCGCCGGTGTCCACCAGGTGCCACAGGCTTTCCGGTGAGTCGATCCCGCCCGGGTAGCGGCAGGCCATCCCGATGATCGCGATGGGCTCGTCGGCCATGAGGGGGGAGGCCGCCGGTTCCAGGGCAGAGGACCTGGAACCGGCGGTGGCCGTGGACCGCAGGAAGGCGGTGAGCCTCGCGGGTGTGGGGTGGTCGAAGAGGGTGTTCGCGGTCAGCGTCAGCCCGGCGGCGGCGTTGAGCCGGGTCGTGAGCTCGACGAGCATCGCGGAGTCGAAACCGAGCTCCTTGAAGGGCAGGGCAAGATCGACCCGATCGGGGTCGGACGTCCCGAGGACCGTCGCGCACGTGTCACGGACCAGGTCGAGCGGGTCAAGCGGGCCAAACGGGTCGAGTGAGGCAAGCGGGTCGAGTGGGGCAAGCGGGTCGAGCGGGCTGTCAGGCCGCCGGATCTCATCGGGGTCGTTCCCGCCGTCGGCCGCCGCCAGCGGCGAGGCCCCTGCGGGAGCGTCCGGGCCATCGGCTGCCATCCGCGAGGCGACGGCGAGACCGACCTCGGTGGCGGAGCCGGACCCCACCGCCCCGCGTCGCTGCTCGGGCTCCTCCAGCCAGTACCGCTCACGCTGGAACGCGTACGTGGGCAACTCGACCCTGGAAGCGGCGGGGACGAACCTCTCCCAGCCGACCTCCACCCCGTTGGCGTGCAGTTCGGCGAGTGAGGTGAGCACGCGGGAAACCCCGGCGTGGTTCCGCCGGACGGTGCAGACGGCCACCGCCGGACGGCCGGCGGCCTGCGCGCTCTCCTCGATGCTGCCGATCAGCACCGGATGCGGGCTCACCTCGATGAACGCGCCGAACCCGTCCGCCAGCATCCGCGCGATCGCGCCCTGGAAGTCGACCGGCCGGCGCAGGTTGCGGTACCAGTAGTCGCCGTCGAGTTCGGCGGTGTCGAGGGGTTCGCCGGTGACCGTCGAGTAGAAGGGGACGGCAGAGCCGCGCGGCCGGATCGAGGCCAGCGCCGGCCCCAGCCGTTCCTCGATCCGCTCGACCATGGCGCAGTGCGAGGCGTAGTCGACCTTGATGCGGCGGATCCGCGCCTCGCCGGCCAGTTCGGCCATCATCTCGGCCAGCGCGTCGTCGTCCCCGGACACGACGGCGGAGGACGGGCCGTTGACGACGGCGATGGACAGGCGGCCTGCCCAGCGCGCCAGCCTCTCGTTCAGGACGTCCGGCGGCAGGCCCACGGAGACCATGCCGCCGCTGCCGGAGAGGAGTTCGGTGATCAGCTTCGACCTGGCGGTCACGATGCGGGCGCCGTCCTCGATCGTCAGCGCGCCCGCGACGCACGCGGCGGCGACCTCGCCTTGCGAGTGGCCCACGACCGCGGCCGGTTCCATGCCGTACGAGCGCCACAACGCCGCCAGCGAGACCATGATCGCCCACAGCACCGGCTGGATGACGTCGGCTCTTTCCCTGGACGGGCTGCCTGGCTCCTCTCGTACGACGCTCGTCAGCGACCAGTCGACGAAGGGTGCCAGCGCCGCCTCGCACTCCGCCATGGCGGCGGCGAACGCCGGTGCCGAGCCGAGCAGTTCCACCCCCATCCCGGCCCACTGCGATCCTTGGCCGGGGAAGACGAACACCTGGTTGCCCGGGCGTTGCCAGCCGCGCGCCGGCGGTGCCGTGTGCTGGCCCACCCCCAGGACCAGCCGCATCTGGTCGAGGCGCTCCACCTGGTCGGCGAGCCCCCGGCCGGGGCCGGAGTCGACGCCGGTCCGGCCGCGTACCAGGCTGGGCGCGGAGCGTCCTTCGGACAGCGCGTCCAGTCCGCGGAGCAGTTGTTCGCGTCGGTCACCGATGACGACCGCCCGATGGCGCAGACCGGCGCGGGTGGTCGCCGACGAGAAGGCCACGTCGGCGATCAAAAGGTCCTCACGTTCCCTGACGTGGCGGGCCAGCCTGGCCGCCTGGGCCCGCAGCGCGCTCTCGGTGTGGCCGGACAGCGTCCAATACACGGGCCCATCCGCACCCATCTCGGGCCGCTCCAAAGAGACGGCTGCCGGGGCGGGGGTCAGGGCGGAGGTCGGGGCGGAGGTCGGGGCGGACGCCGGAGCGGAGGTCGGGGCGGGGGTGGGGGCGGGGGCCGCGATGGCCGTCGGAGCGGAGGTCGAGGCGGCTGTCGGGGCGGAGGTCAGGATGACGTGGCAGTTGGTGCCGCCGAGTCCGAAGGACGAGACGCCTGCGACGATCCCGCCATCCTCACCGCCGCCGGACGCCGGCCACGGCATCGCCGAGTCCACCACCCGCAGGTTCCACTCGTCGAAGCGGATCGCGGGATTAGGCGTCTCGAAGTTGAGGCTCGGCGGCAGCAGCCGCCGCTCGACGGCCAGCACGGTCTTGAACAGGCCGACGATCCCGGCGGCGCCTTCCAGGTGGCCGACGTTGGTCTTCGCCGATCCCACCCACAAAGGAGTGCCGGCACGCCGTGAGCCGTAGACCGCGCCGAGGGCGGCGGCCTCGGTCGGGTCGCCCACCCGGGTGCCGGTGCCGTGCAGTTCCACGTACCCGACGCTCGCCGGATCCACCCCGGCGCGCCGGCACGCCGACGTCAGCACCCGCTCCTGCGCCCGGATGCTCGGCGTGGTGAGCGCGTCGCCGGGGCCGTCGTTGTTGACCGCGCTCCCCGCGATGACGCAGTAGACGTGGTCGCCGTCCGCGAGCGCGCGTGACAGCGGCTTGAGCAGGACGATGGCGCCGCCCTCGCCGCGTACATAACCGTTGGCCCGCGCGTCGAAGGTGAAGCACCTGCCGTCCGGGGACAGCGCGCCCAGTTCCGCGGCCGCCATGGCGCTCTCGGCGGCCAGGTTGAGCTGGACGCCGCCCGCCAGGGCCATGCCGGACTCGCCGCTGCGGATGCTCTCGCAGGCCAGGTGCACCGCCACCAGCGACGACGACTGGCCGGTGTCCACGGCGAGGCTGGGTCCCGTCAGGGCGAGGAAGTGCGACACGCGGTTGGCCAGGATGCTGCGGTTGACGCCGGTGAGCGAGTGGTGGCCGATTCCCGCCGCGCCGGCCTGGCGGCTCAGCAGCGCGTAGTCGTCGGCCATCACGCCGATGAACACGCCGACGTCCGTACCGGCGACGCCCGCGGAGGCGATCCGCGCGTTCTCCAGAGCCTCCCAGCTGAGCTCCAGCGTCAGCCGCTGCTGGGGGTCCATCGCGCGGGCCTCGCGGGGCGAGATGCCGAAGAACGCGGCGTCGAACTGGTCGATCCCGTCCAGGAACGCGCCGTACGCGCCGGGGCCGAGCTCCGGGCCCGCGTTCCAGCGGCCGGGCGGCACCGTGGAGACGGCGCTCGCGCCGTCGCTCAACAACCGCCAGAACTCCGACGGACCGGGCGCCGACGGCAGCCGGCAGGACAGTCCGACGATCGCGATCGCGTCGTCACCCGTGCCGGACCCACGACCGGGTATGAACTCGGATCGATCCACGCGCCGCTCCCCATACCGTCCTCGTGCCGGCCCACGGAACGGGGATTCACCGCCCGGCAAGGGTGCGCTCGAATCGCCGCGTCCCGGCTCCCAGCCTTGACCGGGACAAATAATGCCGAGCCCCCGCTGCGCGTTTCACTAGTTGTGCGGCGCGAGAAGACCTAGTGATTTCACGAGTGCGACCCGGGTTCTTCTATACGCGACCCGACCCGTGTCCGGAGAGTCCCGTGTCGCGCCGCGGCGGGGAATGCGGGACATTCCGAGCGGCTTTTGTCGTCCCGTGCCGACGAGCCGGACGGCAGATGAGTGAGGACCCGATGGCGTTCAAATATCAGGTGTCGAAGCCGTATCTCGAAGGACGGGAACTGGAGTACCTCACCGAGGCCGTGAGTTCCGGCTGGATATCCTCGCAGGGGCCGCTCGTCCGGCGTTTCGAGGAGGAGTTCGCCCACTACAACGGCTTCAACCACGGTGTCGCGTGCTCCTCGGGCACGACCGCGCTCACCCTCGCGCTGCGCGCGCTCGGGATCGGTCCCGGCGATGAGGTGCTGGTGCCGGAGTTCACCATGGTCGCCACCGCGTGGGCGGTCAGCTACATGGGCGCGACGCCGGTGTTCGTCGACTGCGCCGACGACCTCAACATCGACGTCTCGCTGATCGAGTCGAAGATCACGCCTCGGACGAAGGCCATCATGCCGGTCCACGTGTACGGCCGGCGCTGCGACATGGACTCGATCATGAACGTGGCGTACGAGTACAACCTGAGGGTGGTGGAGGATTCCGCGGAGGCGATCGGCGTCCGCCCGGTCGGCGACGTGGCGTGCTTCTCGTTGTTCGCCAACAAGATCATCACCGCCGGCGAGGGCGGCGTCTGCGTCACCAACAGCGAGCATCTGGCCCGGCAGATGGCCCACCTGCGCGGCATGGCCTTCAGCAAGGAGCACGACTTCATCCACAAGAAGCTGGCCTACAACTTCCGGATGACCAACATGCAGGCCGCGGTCGCCCTGGCCCAGCTGGAGCGGATCGAGGAGATCCTCGCCATCCGCAAACGGATCGAGAGCCACTACGACAGCGGGCTCGACGGCATCGACGGGATCACCCTCATGCCGCCCCGCGACGTCCTGTGGATGTACGACATCCGGGCGGAGCGGCGGGAGGAGTTGCGGGAGTTCCTGGCGGACGCGGGCATCGAGACCCGTCCGTTCTTCCAGCCCATGAGCCGCCAGCCGATGTACCTCGACCCCGGCTGGCCGTCGCTGAAGGCCGCCCGCTTCGCCGCCGACGGCCTCTACCTGCCGACCGACCCCGGGCTGAGCGAGCAGGACCTGGACTTCGTGATCGGCAGGGTACGCGCGTTCTACCTGGAGGGCCGGGCCTGACATGCGCGTTCTCATAGTGACCGTCGGCTCGGAGGGGGACCTCCAGCCGTTTCTCGCCCTCGGAAAGCGCCTGCTCGCGGCGGGCCACGACGTAACGCTCTCGGCCTCCGACGGTTACGCGGCCCGCGCCGACGCCGTCGGCGTGCCGTTCGCCGGCAGGCCGACGTGGAGCGAGGCGGAGTTCCAGGAGAACTACCGCCGCATCGCCGGCTCGAAGGACCAGCTGCGGCAGTTGTCGGACGTGATCGAGTTCCTGGCGAAGGAGCAGCGTGCCGCCGTGCCGCGGCTGATGGAGCTGGCCCGCGACGCCGACGTCGTCGTGAACTCACCGCTGGCCATCGGCGCGGTCGCCGCGGCGCGGGCGGTCGGCACGCCGCACGTGGCCGTGCACCACACCTGGCCGCTGCGCCGGGCGCGCGGGTACGGCCCCACCAACATCGATTTCGGGCCGCTCGGCAACGCCCTGGCCTGGTCGATCGTCGGCTCCGGGGTCAGGCGCGCCACCGACTCGCGGCTCAACCCGGTCGTCACCGCGGCCGGCCTGCCGCCCTGGCGGAACGTGCTCTTCGACGCGAGCCATTCGCCCCTGCTCAACCTGATCGCGATCAGCCCGCACACCCGCCGGCACGATCCGCTCTTCGGCCCCACCTACCGCACCACGGGATACTGGTTCCTCGACGAGCCGGAGTACACGCCCCCGGACGACCTGGCCGCGTTCGTGGCCGGGGAGCCGCCGGTCGTGATCGGCTTCGGCTCGAACAACGGGTTCGACGCCGGCGCGGTGACGCGGCAGTTGCTCACGGCGATCCGCGGCCTGAACCGGCGCGTCGTCCTGCTGTCCGGCTGGGCGGGGCTCGGCGCCGAGGACGTGCCGTCCAACGTCTTCCTGGCGGGCTTCGTACCGCATGGGTGGCTTTATGCCCGTGCGGCGTGCGTCGTCCATCACGGAGGGGCCGGGACGACGGCGGCCGCGTTCCGGGCCGGCATTCCGCAGGCGGTCGTGTGGCTTCAGGGCGATCAGCTGCACTGGGGGAGGCAGATCGCGCGGCTCGGTGCCGGGCCCGCGCCGCGCAGCCATCACGCCCTGGACGCCGGCTGGTTGAGGGGCGCGTTCGACCGCCTGCTCGGCGACGGCGGCATGACCGACCGCGCCCGCGCGCTCGGCGCGGCGATCCGGCGGGAAGACGGGACGGGCATGGCGGTCCGCGCGATCGAGGAGGTGTCCGTGGCCACGTGAGCGTGGCCACGGACGGCGCGGCTACCTCTCCAGGGACGCCCACCAGGATCGGTTCTCCCGGTACCAGGTGACGGCGTCCGCGAGACCTTCCCTGAAGTCGATCTCGGGCTCGAACCCGATCTCTTCGGTGATCTTGGTGTGGTCGAGTGAGTACCGCTGGTCCTGGGCCAGCCGGTCCGGCACATAGCGGACCCGGTCCCAGTCGGCCCCGGCCACTTCGAGCAGCAGGCCGGTCAGCTCCCGGTTCGTGAGCTCGATCCCCCCGCCGATGTTGTAGACCTCGCCGGCGCGGCCCTTGTCGAAGACGAGGGCGATGCCGCGGCTGTGGTCATCGACGTGCAGCCATTCGCGGACGGCGCCGCCGTCACCGTGCAGGGTGAGGTCGCGCCCCTGGATCAGGCGGGTGACGAAGCGGGGGATGATCTTCTCCGGGTGCTGGCGGGGGCCATAGTTGTTGGAGCACCGGGTGATCGACAGGTCCAGCCCGTACGTACGCCAGTGCGACCGGGCCAGGCAGTCGCTGGCCGCCTTCGTCGCGGAGTACGGATTGTTGGGTTCGAGCGGAAACCGTTCCGTCCACGACCCCTGCTCGATCGACCCGTACACCTCGTCCGTGGACACGTGCACGATGCGCTGGACCCCGCTCACCTTGCACTGTTCGAGAAGGCGGTGGGTGCCCATCACGTTGGCCCACACGAAGGGTTCGGCGTTGTGCACCGCCCTGTCCACGTGCGACTCGGCGGCGAAGTGCACGACCCCGTCGTGTCCGGGCAACAACTCGGCCAGTAACTCCCGGTCGCAGATGTCACCGCGCACGAAGGTCAGTTTCGGATGTGCCTCGGGCAGGTTCTCCCTCCTGCCGGCATAGGTCAGCTTGTCGAGAACGGTGATCCGGGTGTCCTCGTGGCCGGGGTATCGGCCGTCCAACATCGACCGTACGAAATGGGATCCGATGAACCCAGCTCCGCCAGTGACCAGGATTCGCATCTGCTACTCCTTCAGCCGCGCTGACCTGCCTCGCCTCTGGCGGACAACCCGGACGGAAACACAGTGTCGGCGATCATGTGATTCCCCAGCTCAGGGATACCGTTCAGGCGATTGTGCCGCAGCCAATCACGTATTTCCCTTAGTGTTCGCGGGCGTAAGCTCCGACCGCCGGTTGATCGAGGACGTGCCGGACCACACGATCGGTGGAGGAGAGAACGCTGATGGACACCACCAGCCGCTGCCTGGTGTGCGGGACCGACACCCTGGAACAGGTGCTCTCGCTCACCCCCACTCCGCCCGCCAACGACATCGCGCCCACGGCCGAGTCGGCCCGGGGGCAGCACCGCTACCCGCTGGACCTCGTACGCTGTGCCCGCTGCGGCCTGGTCCAGCTGGTGGACGTCGTGCCCCGCTCGGCGCTGTTCGCCGACTACCGCTACGCCACCGGCGCCGCGCCGGCCCTCGTCGACCACTGCCGTGAGCTGGCCACCCGGGTCACCGACCGGCTGGGGCTGGCCGCCGGGGCGAAGGTGGTCGAGATCGGCTCGAACGACGGCACCCAGCTGAGCTTCTTCGCCGAACGCGGCATGGACGTGCTCGGCGTCGACCCGGCGATCGAGCTGGGGACCTACGCGCAGGACCACGGAGTGCCGACGCTGACCACGCTCTTCGACGAGGAGACGGCCGAGAAGATCGTCAGTGACCTGGGGCCCGTGGACGCGGTGCTGGGCAGCAACGTGGTGGCCCATGTCAACGACGTGAGCGGGGTGCTGCGCGCGATCCGCCTGCTGCTCAAGCCGGGTGGTTGCGCCGTCATCGAGGTCGCGCACGTGCTGCCGATGGTCCGGCACGGCATCTTCGAGTTCATCTACCACGAGCACCTCTCGTACTTCTCCCTACATGTGCTGGTACGGGCGGCCGAGGCGAACGGCCTCGCGGTGTTCGACGCCGAGCTCATCCCGACGCAGGGCGGCTCGTTGCGCTGCTGGATCGGCCGCGACGACGACGCCCGCGCCACCACGGCCGAACTCGATCGCATCCTGCGGGCCGAGGCCGAGGCTGGGGTGCCCGACGGCAGCTTCCTGAACGGCTTCGCCGCCCGCATCGAGCGGGTCTGCACAACCCTCGGCGACGTACTGGGCGGTCTGTCGAAGACCGGCAGGCGGATCTGCGGGTACGGCGCGTCGGCGCGGGCCGTCACCCTGCTCTCCCAGGCCGGGGTGGGCGGCGAGATCGCCTGGATCGTCGATGACAACCCGCGCAAGGTGGGCAAGTTCACCCCGGGCGACGGCATCCCCATCATGGGCTCCGAGCGGCTGGCCGCGGACGCGGCCGACTACTGCGTGTTGTTCGCCTGGAACTTCGCCGCCGGCATCCGCGCCCGGTCCACGGCGTTCACGGCGGGCGGCGGCTCGTTCGTGGTGCCGTTCCCGGAGTTGTCCATCAGTTGAGCCGGTCAAGGAGGAGCTGACGTGCACGTCCTGGTCACCGGAGGTCTGGGGTATCTCGGCCGTGCGGTCACCCTGGATCTGCTCGCCGCCGGGCATCGGGTCACCGTCCTGACCCGGGGCCGCGTGGACGCGGCGCGGCCGGACGGCGTCGGCCTGGCGCAGGGTGATGTCCGCGACCGCGCCCGGATGCGGGACCTGTTCGCCGCCGGGCGCTTCGACGCGGTGTGCCACCTCGCCGCGGTCTCCCGAGGGCGGGACTCCTTCGCCGACCCGCTGACGTACTACGACGTCAATGTGGGCGGCACCCTCAACCTGCTGATGGCGCTGGAGAGCGTGCGCGGTTCGGCGTCGCCGGCGCGGTTCCTGTTCGCCTCCACCGACAAGATCTACGGCTCGCAGCGCGCCGGCGCCCTGGGCGAGGATCTGGCGCCCCAGCCGGAGAGCCCCTACGCGGCGTCGAAGGCCGGCGCGGAGCAGCTGGTCGCGGCGTACGCGGCCACCGGCGCGATCGGCGCGGTCACGCTGCGGTGCTTCAACGTCGCCGGGGTGGCCCATGGCCGCGCCGACACCGACGACGCGCGGATCATCCCGAACGTGCTGCGCGCGCTCACCGGCGAACTGCCGTGCATCACGCTCAACGGCGACGGGTCCGCGGTCCGGGACTTCGTACACATCCTGGACGTGGTGGCGGCGATGCGGCTGTCGCTCGCCGCCGTGGAGGTGGGTGAGAGCCGCGTCTACAACATCGGCAGCGGCGTCGGGTCCAGCATGGCGCAGGTGCTGGCGACGGCGGAGGCGGTGACCGGGCTCCCGGTGCCGGTCAGGAAGGCGCCGCCCAAGCGGGAACCGCAGGCCGTCACCGCCGACAACAGGCGCGCGGTGAAGGAGCTCGGCTGGCTTCCCGAACGATCGGACCTGGCCGGGATGATCGCCGAGGCCTGGCACGCCTGGCCCGCCTGAGGAAGCGGCCCCTGAGAAAGCGACCCCGCTCGGATGGCCTCGGGCCTCCGGGCGGGGTCGCTCGTTACGTTCCGAGTTCCCGGGCGATCTCCTCGTTCACCGCGTGCTGGTGCCGGGTGAGGAAGAAGTGGCCGCCGGAGAACACCTTGATGCGGAAGCCCCCTTCGGTGTGCCGCCGCCAGACCTCCGCCTCCTCGACCGTGGTCTTCGGGTCGGCGTCCCCGGTCAGCACGGTGATCGCGCCGCGCAGGACCCGCTCCGGATCCCCGCGGTAGGTCTCGATCGCCCGATAGTCGCCCCGGAGCGCGGGCAGCGCCATCCGGAGGATCTCCTCGTCGCCGAGCAGCCCGGCGTCCGTGCCGTTGAGCAGCTTGAGCTCGGCGATGATGCCGTCGTCGTCGCGCCGGTGCACCGACTCCTCCCGCCGGGTGGACGGGCCGCGGCGTCCCGAGGCGATCAGCGTGTGGGGCGCGTTGACGCCCTTGCGCTCAAGCCGGGCGGCCACCTCGAAGCCGAGCACCGCCCCCATGCTGTGGCCGAAGAAGACGGTCGGCTTCTCCGACAGTGCGATGAGCTCGTCCACGACCCGGTCCGCCAGGGTGCCGATGTCGGTGATGCACGGCTCACGCAGCCGATCCTGCCGCCCGGGGTACTGGATGGCCACCACATCGGCGCCCGGGGAGAACCTGACCGAGGTCGGGCGGAAGAAGCTGGCCGATCCGCCCGCGTGCGGGAAACACACCAGGCGCCTGGGCGCCCGCGCCGCCGGATGATAGCGACGGATCCATTCCGTGCTGACGTCGTCCGCGGTAGTCACGATCCGTTGGTCCCTTCATCGCGCCGAATTCCGCTCGGACCAGTGAATCCCGGCAATGACTCGTGAAACTACTAGAAGCCCCGTATATCGCCGTGCACCACAAACTCCGATGATTTCCCGGTTTTTCAGTACCTAGTGTCACTGCCAGCCACGTGCGACAAAAGGGGCATTTTCATGATCACGACATCTGGCCTGGCCCGCAGTTTCCAGGTGGAAGGCCGGCGGATCGAGGCGGTGCGGGATGTCGACATCGATGTGTCAGCGGGTGAGAGCGTCACGTTGCTCGGCCCCAACGGCGCCGGCAAGACGACCACGTTCCGCATGCTCACGACCCTGCTGCGGCCGACCTCCGGCACCGCCACCGTCGCGGGTCATGATCTGCTGAGCGATCCGACGGGCGTGCGCAGGCGCATCGGGTACGTCGCGCAGGGCGGCGGGACGGACGGTGAGCGCAGGGTCTTCGAAGAGATCGAACTGCAGGGCCGGCTGTACGGGTTGTCGAAGGGCGAGGCGCGGCGCCGTACCGGAGCGGTGATCGAGCAGCTTGAGCTGACGGGACTGGACAAGCGGCTGATCAGGACGCTGTCCGGCGGGCAGCGCCGCCGCCTGGACATCGCCCTCGGGCTGGTGCACGCGCCTCCCCTGGTGTTCCTCGACGAGCCGACGAGCGGGCTGGACCCGCAGAGCAGGGCGGCCCTGTGGAGACGCGTCCAGACGCTGCGCAGCGAGCTGGGCACCACCGTGTTCGTCACGACCCACTACCTGGAGGAGGCCGACGCTTACTCCGACCGGGTGCTCATCATCGACCACGGGCGGATCATCGCCGACGGCACTCCCGAATCCCTCAAGGCGAAGGTGGCCGGCCACCGGGTCGAGATCACGGTGCCGATGGACATGGTCCGGGCCGCGGTCGCCGTCGCGGAGGGCGTCACCGACGCGAGCGAGCCCGTCGTCGTGGGCGACAGCGTGCGCTTCCAGGTGCCGAAGGCCGACGTCGTGATACCCGAACTGATCCGCGCCCTGGACTTCGCCAGTGTGCCCACGAAGTCGGTCCAGGTCGTACGGCCGACCCTCGACGACATCTTCCTGCTGCTGACCGGGCGGAGCATCCGTGAGGACGCCGGCTCCGAGACGCCGACCCCCGATGGGATGTGACCCGTGATCCGCGACACAGCGCTGATCTTCCAGAGCCAGTTCGTCCTCGCCACCAGGTCCCTGCCGCGCATCGTCCTGGAGCTCGGTCAGCCCATCGCCTGGCTGCTGCTCTTCGCGCCGCTGATGGCCGGGGTCATGACGAACACGCCGGGCTTCCTGAGCGGCGACGCCTGGATGGTGCTGACCCCGGCCATCACGATCTACATGGTGCTGATGAGCAGCGCCTTCAGCGGGTACGCCCTCCTCGGCGACCTGGCGAACGGGGTGCTGGAGCGCATGCGGGTCACTCCGGCCAGCCGCACGGCGCTCCTGCTGGGCAGCGCCATGATGCGGATCGTCCAGACGACGGCCCAGAGCCTGACGGTGTTCGTGGTGGCCTGGATACTCTTCGACCTCCGGATCACCCTCGTCGGCACCCTGCTCACCCTGGCCGTCGGAGCACTGCTCACCCTCACGCTCACGGTCAGCTCGGTCACGCTGGCCCTGCTGACGAAGAGCGAACCGATCTTCACCACGGTGATCAGCACCTGCCTGCTGCCCCTGACGCTGCTGTCGGGCATCCTGATGCCGATCACTCCGGATCTGGCACCCCAGTGGCTCTACATCCTGTCCCGGTGCAACCCGCTGACCTGGGCCGCCGACCTCGCCAGGTACACCTTCATCGGTGAGTACGCCTTCCAGCCCGTGGTCATCGGCGGCGCCGTACTGGCGACGATCACCGTGCTGTCCCTGTGGTGGGGCACCCGCACCTTCAACCGGGAGATCCTCTGAGAGAGAGCCCTCTACGGCGTCAGCGGGCGTTCATGTCGAGCGCCGTGCCCTCGGTCCAGGGTTCCGGCTCGGTCAGGAACACCGAGTCGCCGTCGGTGCCGTCCTGCATCTGCGCCCAGCGCCGCATCGCGGCCTGGGTGACCGGTGACGACATGCTCATCAACGCGGTGACCGCCTCCTGGGTGAGGCTGGCCCTGGCCGAGGCGGAACAGGCATCGTTGAAGATCCGCTTCTGCAGGGCCACCGCCTTGCGCGGCCGTCTGGCGTAGCGTTCCGCCATCCCCCGTACCGTGTCCGGCAGGTCCTCCGCCGGCACCACCCGGTTCACCAGGCCCAGCTCCAGCGCCTCCCGCGGCGTGTAGAAGCGTGCTTCGAGCATCATCTCCAGGGCCCGCGACGGCCCGGCGAGCTGGATGAGCCGCTGCGCGCCCAGGGAGGTGGTCAGCCCCACCGACAGTTCGGGCAGGCCGAAACAGGCGTCGCGATCGTCCGACACGCGCAGGTCGAAGAAGACCGACATCTCCAGGCCACCGCCGCCGCACGGCCCGTTCACCGCGGCGATCCACACCGCCGGGGAGTACATCAGCCGCAGCGCCATGTCCTGAAAGCGCGCCATCGCGCGCAGCCCGGTCGTGACGGAGCGCGTGACCAGGCGTTCGGTCGCCCGCACCCCCCGGTACAGGCTCTGTGCGACCGTACGGGAGATCTCCGGGGTGCCGTCGAGCTGCGAGGACATCTGGGCGAGGTCGAAGTGCGTGATGAACCGGCCGGACCGCGCGCCGGTGACGACGACCGCGCCGACCGACTCGTCGTGCTCCACCGCCTCGACGAGCCGGACGAAGTCCTGCTGCATCGCCCTGGTCATGTAGTTGAACGGCGGGGCGTCCACCCGCGCCGTCAGCACCCGGCCCGACTGCTCAAGCCACAACGTGGACAGTTGGAGATCCACCGCGATGCCCATGGGCTGCCGACCCTTTCCCGCGCCGATACGACTGCCACAGTGAACCGCGGATGCGACTGGCAAAATCACCGGAAATGGGGCAGGACTGGGGTATCTCCTACGGCACAGCTCCTAGAGTCCCCCCATGCCTACCGCATTGGTGACAGGGGCCAGCGCCGGGCTCGGCGCCGCGTTCGCCCACCGGCTCGCGACCGACGGGCACGATCTGGTGATCGTCGCCCGCAGCGCCGCGCTGCTGGAGCAGTCGGCGGCCGAACTGCGCGAACAGCACGGCGTCCGGGTCGAGGTGCTGGTCGCCGACCTGGCCGACCCCCTTGAACGTGCCCGCGTGGAGTCGCGGCTCGCCGCCGAGAACGAGCCGATCGACCTGCTCGTCAACAACGCGGGGTTCAGCAACCACGGCGACTTCTGGATGACCGACCCGGACAAGCTCCAGTCGCAGCTGGACGTCAACGTCACCAGCGTGCTGCGGCTCACCCGGGCCGTGTTGCCCGGCATGCTCGCCCGCGGGCGCGGCGACGTGATCAACGTGTCCAGCGTGGCCGGGCTGCTGCCCGGGGACGGCCGGCTCTACAGCGCGGACAAGGCCTGGGTGACCTCGTTCTCCGAGACCACGGCGGCGCTGGTCGCCGGGAGCGGGGTGCGGATTCTGGGATTGTGCCCTGGTTTCATCCCTACGCAGTTCTTCGAGCGAGCCGGGGTCGACACCCGGGCGATACCGGCGGGAAGCTGGCTGGCGGCCGACCGCGTCGTGCACGACTGCCTGGCCGATCTGCGGTCCGGCCGGGTGCTGTCCGTGCCCGGCCGGAACAACAGGAGAACCGCGCGCCTGTTCCGGCTGATGCCGAGATCGCTCGCGCAACGCCTCATCTTTCAGTGGAACGCCCGTACCCGTGGCTGAGCCAGCCGTCGATCAGGCGGGCCGTCTCCTGCGCCTGCTCGGCGAGCATCGAGAAATGATCCGCCTCGATGGTGCGCACGGCATGTGACGGGTCGAACGGCGCCGCCCGCCAGTAGTCCGATTCGGGTTCGACGTCGGAGAATGGCACCGTGCACTGGACGAACAGCGCGGGCGCTTTCACGTCCGCCGGTTCGAGGTCGTGCATCAGGGCCGACCAATGTCCCATGGCCGACAGCCGCGCACTGCTGAACTCGCCGAAGACCGTCTCCATTCGCATGATGTGCCGCAGCACCTGCTCGGAAAGCATCAGCGAATCGCCACCCGCCCGGGGATGGAAGCTGTCCAGCAGCACCACCGCCTCCGGGGAGATCCCGGATTTCTCCAGCAGGCCGGCCGCGCCGTAAGCAAGAATTCCGCCGGCCGAATGGCCGACAAGGATGAACGGTTCGCCCTCGCCTGCCTGCACGACGCCTTCCGCGATGCTTTCCAGCGCGATCTCGGCCGTGCCGGGCAGGCCCTCGCCTGGGGCGTAGCCGGGCAGGGGAAGCGCCGAGACGTGCCGTTCCCCGCGGAAGTACGCGGCGAGCCGTGCGTATTGGTGTACGCCTCCGGTCACCGTTGACGAACTCACGCAGATCAGTCGCGGCCTGGTCGCGCCATCGGCCAGTGTCACCGGTCGGGGGATCACTGGTGTGTCGTATGTGGGCCGGGTCTTGGCCACGGCATACAACAATCCGAACGCTTCCTGTGCCTTCCCGGAACGGAGAGCGCCGCGGAACAACTCCGCCACGCTGTCATCCGCCTCCTGGCCCGCATTCGTCCCGATGACGAGCTCACGCCGCAGCCAGCGGGCCAGTCCTTCGGCATTCTTGTGCTCGAATATCTCCATCAGCGGGAATTGCCGGCCGACCGCTTTGGCCAGGGACATACGCAGTTTGCTCGCGGCCAGGGAGTCGAAGCCCAGCTCGAAGAAATCACGGTCGAGATCGACGGCCGAGGGGTCGGTGTGGCCGAGAATGGCGGCCGCGTGACGGCGTACGAGTTCTTGCAGCAGTTCGTGTTGTTGCGCTTCGCCGAGCCCGGCCAGCCGCTCCCGCACCGGGCCGGCCTCGGGTTGCGACGCGCGCCGCCGTGTCCGCCGGTCCCGTTCCTGGTCGCGGTCATCGCCGGGAGCGACTGCCGGGGCCGGGCCCAGTACCAGCGATTCCGCCGTCAGTACCGGCTCTCCGGCCGGATCCACCGCGACCAGCGACACCGTGTCGGTGCCGGTCCGGGTCATCCGCAGCCGCAGCGTTGACGCTCCGCTCGCATGCAGGCGCACCTTGCCCCAGGACGACGCCGACCGGTCGTCCCACGCTTCGTCCAGGCTGAGCGCGGCTGCCTGCGCCACCGCGTCCAGCAGCGCCGGATGCAGCCCGTACGAGGTCGCGTCGCGGGTTGTCTCCGGCAACGCGACCTCGGCGAACACCTCACCGCTCTCGGCCTCCAGGCGCTCCGCAACCCCGCCCCCGGTCGCCAGCACACCGGACGCGCACCGTACCCACGGCTCGTCATCGGCGGGCCGGGCATGAACGCCCACCGTACGCCGGCCCTCCTCATCCGGGCCGCCCACGACGACCCGCACCGTGACCGCGTCCTGCGCACCCAGCACCAGCGGAGCCATGAGCGTCAGCTCCTCCACCACGTCGCACCCGACCTGGTCACCCGCCCTGATCGCCATCTCCAGGAACCCTGCACTTGGGAAGATCACCTTGCCGGAGACCACGTGATCGGCCAACCAGGCATGCGACCGCAGGGACAGCCGGCCGGTCAGCACCACCCCGTCGGAATCGGGCAGATCCACCGCCGCGGCCAGCAGCGGGTGGTCCGCGGCTGCCAGCCCGGCCTCCGCCAGGTTCCCCGCCGCGAAGGCAGCCCCTTCCGGCCAGTAGCGCCGGCGCTGGAAGGCATAGGTGGGCAGGTCGATCCGGCGCCCGCCGGACGGCAGTACCGACCGCCAGTCAACCGGCACGCCGTGCACGTGCAGTTCGGCCAGCGCGGACATGACCGCGGACTCCTCGTCGCGGCCCTTACGCAACATCGGCACCACATCCACAGTGTCAGCCGCCATCGCGGTCAGCACCCCATCAGGACCCAGCTCCAGGTACGCCTCCACACCCTGGTCTTGGAGAGTGCGGATGGCGTCGGCGAACTGGACCGTGCCCCGCACCTGCTCCACCCAGTACTCCGGCGAGCACAACCGCTCGGTGGTCTCCCCGGTCAACGTGGACACGATCGGGATACGCGGCTCGTTGAAGGTCAGCGTCTCGGCCACGGCACGGAAGTCCTCCAGCATCGGATCCATCAACGGCGAATGGAACGCATGCGACACCCGCAACCGCCGCGACTTCACCCCGCGCGACTCCAGCACAGCCGCCACCGCAAGAACAGCCCGCTCATCCCCGGAAATCACCGTGGAGGCCGGACCATTCACCGCCGCCACCGCCACCTCACCGTGACGCCCGGCAGGCAGGCCAACACTCCCCTCCCCCAGCAGAGCAGCGACGTCGTCCTCGCCCAGCAGGGCGGTGACTTCCTCCTCGGCGGCCTGCACCGCCACCATTGCCCCACCCTCAGGAAGCGCCTGCATCAACCGCGCCCGAGCGGCCACCAGCGCACAGGCATCTTGAAGCGACAGCACCCCGGCCACATGCGCGGCGGTGATCTCCCCGACCGAGTGCCCGGCCAGCACGTCCGGACGCACACCCCAAGAGCACACCAGCCGGAACAGCGCCGTCTCCACCGCGAACAACGCCGGCTGCGCCCACCCCGTCCATTCCAACGCCTCCGCCTCGGCCGTCCCAGGCTCGGCAAAGAGCACCTCACGCAGCGACCCCTCCAGCAACGGATCCAGCTCCGCAATCACCTCATCCAGAGCCTCGGCGAACACCGGGAACCGCTCATACAGCTCCCGGCCCATCCCCGCCCGCTGACTCCCCTGACCGGTGAACAACACCGCCAGCTTCGGCTCAGCTTTGGCCACCCCACACTCCACACCCGCCCCCGGTAGATTCTCGGCCACCGCACCAAGACCAGCGAGTGCACCCTCACGATCGCCCGCCAGCACCACCGCACGATGCTCGAACACCGACCGCGTCGTGGCCAGCGAGAACGCCAGGTCGGCCACGGCCGTTTCGCTTGTGCCCTCCATCTGCTCCAGAAGGCGCGCCGCCTGCGCCCGCAATGCCTGAGCCGTCCTGGCCGAAACCAGCATCGGCACCACGCCTGGCTTCCGGTCCTGCGGAGCCTCCTCTGTCACGGGCCCTTGTTCCAGGATGACGTGCGCGTTGGTGCCACTGATCCCGAACGACGACACCCCGGCCCGCCACGGCCGACCGACCTCCGGCCACTCCACCGGCTCCGTGAGCAGCTCTATCGCACCCGAAGCCCAATCCACGTGTGACGACGGCTTGTCCACGTGCAGGGTCTTCGGCAGTACGCCGTGCCGCATCGCCATGATCATCTTGATCACACCCGCGACACCCGCGGCCGCCTGCGTATGACCGAGATTCGACTTGATCGCCCCCAGCAGCAGCGGCCGATCCACCGGACGGTCCTTTCCATAGGTGTCCAGCAGTGCCTGCGCCTCGATCGGGTCGCCCAGCGTCGTACCGGTGCCGTGCGCCTCGACCACGTCCACCTCGGCCGGCGACAAACCCGCGCTCACCAGCGCCTGGCAGATCACCCGCTCCTGCGAAGGACCGTTCGGCGCGGTCAACCCGTTCGACGCGCCATCCTGATTCACCGCCGAACCCCGCACCACCGCCAGCACCTGATGACCGTTGCGCCGCGCGTCCGACAACCGCTCCAGCACCAGTACGCCCACACCCTCGGACCAACTGGTGCCGTCGGCCGCATCGGCGAACGCCTTGCACCGGCCATCAGGCGACAACCCGCCTTGCAGGCTGAACCCGATAAATCCCATCGGCGACGCCATCACCGTGATCCCGCCGGCCAGCGCCAGCGAGCACTCACCCGACCGCAACGCCTGCGCCGCCAGGTGCATCGCGACCAGCGACGACGAACACGCCGTGTCCACCGTCAACGCCGGGCCCTCCAGCCCCAGCGTGTACGACAGCCGCCCCGACAACACACTGGCCGCCATCCCGGTAAGAGCGTGATCTTGTACGTCCGCCTGGGTGCTCATGGCCAGGCTCGCGTAGTCCTGGCCGTTGGTGCCCACGAACACCCCGGTCTGGCTGCCCTTCAGCGAGACCGGGTCGATCCCGGCCCGCTCGACCGCCTCCCAGGAGGTCTCCAGCAACAACCGCTGCTGCGGATCCATCGCCAGCGCCTCACGCGGCGAGATCCCGAAGAAGTCGGCGTCGAACTCCGCCGCATCGGACAGGAACCCGCCCCGGCACACGACACCCATCGCCGACATCGCTTCCAGGTCCCAGCCCCGGTCGGCCGGGAACGGCGAGATCGCGTCCTCGCCGTCGGCCAACAGCCGCCACAAGTCCTCAGGAGAGCCGACTCCGCCAGGGAAGCGACACGCCATCGACACGATCGCGATCGGCTCGTGCCTGCCCGACTCCACCTCTTCAAGCCGACGACGGGTCTCGTGCAGATCGGCGGTGACCCACTTCAGATACTCAACGAGCTTCCGATCCTCGGACATCAGAGTGTCCCCCCACAATGCTCAGAAGCGCGGTCACAGATCCTTGGAGCGGCCCAGCTCGTTGTCGATGAAGCTGAGAATCTCCTCGGTGCTAGCCGATTCGAGCATGCCGGCGACCGCGATTTCACCAGTTTCCGCGCCGCTCTCGGTCACCTTCGCCAGCAGGTGCCGCAGGCGGGTCGCGATGCCGTTCCTGGCGAACTCGTTGAATGCGGCGCCGGAGAGGGCGGTCTCGAATCGATCGAGATCGGCCAGCAATGACAGCTCCGCGACGGTGTTCTCGCCGGGGGCGATCGCCGCCACGATGTGTTCGGCGAGGCTTGCCGGGGTGGGGTAGTCGAAGATGAGCGTGGCCCGCAGCCGCAGTCCCGTCGCGGCGTTCAGCCCGTTACGCAGCTCCACCGTGGTGAGTGAGTCGAAGCCCAGCTCGCGGAACTCCCGCCCGGCCTGGATCGCCTCCACCGAGTCGTGTCCCAGCACCGCCGCCGCCTGGGCGCGTACCAACTCCAGCACCAGCCGGACCTGCTCGCCCTCCTCCAGCCCCGCCAGCCGGTCGGTCAGGTGAGCGCCCGTCGGGGCGGTGACCACCGACCGGCGACCCGCGCGCACCAGGCCCCGCAGCAGATGCGGCACTTCGGGCAGGGCCCGCAGCAGCGACAGGTTCATTGGCACCGCCGCCACCAGCGCCCGATCCGACGCGACGGCCGCCTCGAACGCCGCCAGCCCCTGCTCCGCAGTCAACGGAGGCATACCCGTCCGGGCGATCCGGCGCATCTCGATCTCGCCCAAGCTGCCGGTCATTCCATGAGCCTGCGACCAAGCACCCCAGGCCATCGACAACCCGGCCAGCCCTCGCGACCGCCGATGCTCGGCCAACGCGTCCAGGAACGTGTTCGCCGCCGCGTAATTGCCCTGACCCGCGTTGCCGATCACTCCGGCGAAGGAAGAGAACACCACGAATGCGGTTAGATCCAGGTTCTGGGTCAGCTCATGCAGATGCCACGCGCCATCCACCTTCGGCCGCAACACCGACCTCAGGCTCTCCGCCGTCAACGACGGGACCGTGCCGTCGGCCAGCACACCAGCCGTGTGAATCACCGCCGTCAACGGGTGAGCCGAATCTATCCCGCCCAGCAGGGACGCCACCTGATCCCGGTCGGCCACGTCACAGGCGACAATCTCCACCTCAGCGCCATGGGCGATCAGCTCGGCCTGCAACTCCACCGCGCCCGGAGCCTCCGGCCCCCGGCGACTGGTCAACAGCAGATGCCTGATGCCGCGCTCGGCCACCACATGCCGCGCGAACAACGCACCCAGACCACCGGTACCCCCGGTGATCAGCACCGTTCCTTCCGGATCCCACACCTCGGCGGGCTCGGAATCCGGCCGCACCCGCACCAACCGAGGAACCCTCACCTCACCCCTGCGCACCGCCACCTGCGGCTCACCAGAGGCCAACACCTCAGCCGGCACCGAACCCTCATCGACATCCACCAGCACAAACCGGCCCGGATTCTCCGACTGCGCGCTCCGCACCAAACCCCACACCGCCGCACCCGCGAGATCATTCGACCCCACCGCGCCTCGGGTGACCACCACCAGGCGCGAATCGGCGTACTGGTCATCGGCCAGCCACCACTGCAACAGTTCCAGCATGCGAGTGGTCAACTCATGCGTCGACTCCACGGCATCTGCCGCCGGATCCGACACCGCCTGCGTCACCACCACGTCCGGTATCCGATCTGCCCCGGCCAACGACAGCAGATCCTCATATATCGGTGCAGGCTTCCCGCCGGTCTCGATGCCCAGCGTGTCCGATCCGAGCACCGCAACCGACACCGGCTCGGCCACCGGCAGACCAGCCGCCACCCACTCCACCCCGAACAACTCATCCCGGCCAGCAGCACGATCATCGGACACGGCCGCGAGCCACTCGGCCGAAACCGGCCGCAGCGTCACCGACCGAGCTGACACCACCGGGGCACCGGAAGCATCCACCGCCATCAGCGACACCGAATCGCCACCCACTTCGACCAGTCGCACCCGCAGCACCGACGCACCAGACGCGTGCAGACACACCCCACCCCACGACAACGGCACCCTGGCATCGCCGGCCCCGGCAAAACTCACCCCATGCAACACCGCATCCAGCAACGCCGGATGCACCCCGAAACCGGCCCCCGACACCTGCTCAGGCAGCGCAACCTCAGCGAAGATCTCACCATCACGCTGCCACGCAGCCCGCAACCCCTGGAACGCCGGACCGTATGCGAGGCCCTCCGCCGCCAGGTCCTCATACAGCCCATCCACCTCAATCGCGGACGCACCGGCCGGCGGCCAGACCTCCACGTCCCACGGCACCTCCGTGCCAGCCCTGGTAAGCATCCCGGTCGCGTACCGCACCCATGGCACCTCGTCGGCCGCCTCCGCCGGACGGGCATAGATGGTCACGGCCCGGCAATCCGTCTCCTGAACCGACCCCACCCACACCTGCACCGCGACCGCATCCCGCTCACCCAGCACCAGCGGCGCCTCCACGGTGAGCTCCTCCACCAGGTCGCAACCAACCTGGTCACCCGCCCGAACCGCCAACTCCACGAACACGCTGCCCGGCACCACCACCGAACCCGACACCACATGATCAGCCAGCCACGGATGCGAGGCGAGCGACAACCGACCCGTCAGCAGCACCCCATCCGAACCAGCCAACCCCACCGCCGCACCCAACAACGCATGCTCCGTCGCAGCCAGCCCCGCCGCCGCCACATTCCCCGCACCAAGACCCGCCTGCTCCGGCCAGTACCGCCGATGCTCGAACGGATACGTCGGCAACTCCACCCGCCGACCACCCGGCAACACCGCCGCCCAGTTCACCGGCACCCCACGCACATGCAACTCGGCCAGCGCCGCGAGCACCGCCGCCTGCTCATCACGATCCCTACGCAGCGTCGCCACCAGCACCACGTCAGCGTCCTCGTTCAGCGTGCCATCGGCCATCGCGGTCAGCACCCCGTCAGGACCCAACTCCAGGTACGCCCCCACGCCCTGATCTTGGAGAGTGCGAATTGCATCGGCGAACCGGACCGCGCCACGCACCTGCTCCACCCAGTACTCCGGCGAGCACAACCGCTCGGTTGCCTCCCCGGTCAACGTGGACACGATCGGGATGCGCGGCGGGCTGAAGGCCAGCGTCTCGGCGACCGCTCGGAAGTCCTCCAGCATCGGATCCATCAACGACGAATGGAACGCATGCGACACCCGCAACCGCCGCGTCTTCACCCCACGCTGCTCAAGGACAGCAGCCAGATTCAGCACCGCCTGCTCTTCCCCAGAAATCACCGTGGAGGCCGGACCATTCACCGCCGCCACCGACACCTCACCCAGACACCCGGCTGACAGACCGACACCACCCTCGGCCAGCAGAGCAGCGCCCTTCTCCCCAGCCAGCAGGGCGGCGGCTTCGTCCTCGGCCAGCAAGGCAGTGACTTCCTCCTCGGCCGCCTGCACCGCCACCATCGCCCCACCCGCAGGCAACGCCTGCATCAACCGCGCCCGCGCCGCCACCAACGCACACGCATCGACCAGCGACAACACCCCAGCCACATGCGCGGCGGTGATCTCCCCGACCGAGTGCCCGGCCAGCACCTCCGGACGCACACCCCAAGAAGACACCAGCCGGAACAGCGCCGTCTCCACCGCGAACAACGCCGGCTGCGCCCACCCCGTCAGATCCAACGCCTCCGAATCGGCCGTCCCAGGCTCGGCGAAGAGCACCTCACGCAGCGACCCCTCCAGCAACGGATCCAGCCCGGCAATCACCTCATCCAACGCCGCCGCGAACACCGGGAACCGGGCATACAACTCCCGCCCCATCCCCGCCTGCTGACTCCCCTGACCCGTGAACAACATGGCCAGCTTCGGCTCAGCACCGGCCACCCCACGCACGGCACCCGGCAGATCCTCGGCCACCACACCCAGACCAGCAAGCGCACCCTCACGATCACTCGCCAGCACCACCGCACGATGCTCGAACACCGACCGCGTCGTAGCCAACGAGAAGGCGACGTCCGCCAACCCCGGCCCGTCACTCAGGTGAGACGCCAACCGACCGGCCTGTACCCGCAACGCCTCTTCCGTCCTCGCGGACACCAGCAACGGCACCACACCCGCGGCCCGTTCCTTGTCCGGTGCCGCCGTTCCGTCCTCGATCTGCGGAGCGTCCGGCCCTTCCTCCATGATCACGTGCGCGTTGGTGCCACTGAGCCCGAACGACGACACGCCTGCCCGGCGCGGACGACTGTTCCGCCGCCACTCGGCCGACTCGGTCAGCAGTTCGACCGCGCCCGCTGACCAGTCCACGTGTGAAGACGGGGTATCCGCATGCAACGTCTTGGGCAGCAGCCCATGCCGCATCGCCATGACCATCTTGATCACACCCGCGACACCGGCAGCCGCCTGCGTGTGACCGAGGTTCGACTTGATCGCCCCGAGCCGGAGCGGACGATCCTCCGGCCGGTCTTTGCCGTAGGTGGCCAGCAGCGCCTGTACTTCGATCGGGTCGCCCAGCGTCGTACCGGTGCCGTGCGCCTCCACCGCATCAACTTCGGCCGGTGACAAGCCCGCGCTGGCCAGCGCCTGCCGGATCACCCGCTGCTGCGACGGGCCGTTGGGCGCGGTCAGGCCGTTGGAGGCTCCGTCCTGGTTGACGGCTGAGCCGCGCATGACCGCCAGCACTTGGTGACCGTTGCGCTGGGCGTCCGACAGCCGCTCCAGCACCAGCACACCCACACCCTCAGACCAGCTGGTGCCGTCAGCGGTGTCGGCGAACGCCTTGCAACGGCCATCGGGGGCCAATCCCCCTTGCGCGGCGAATCCGATGAAGCCGATCGGGGTGGTCATCACCGTCACACCACCCGCCAGCGCCAGCGAGCACTCACCCGACCGCAGCGCCTGAGCTGCCATGTGCATCGCCACCAGCGACGACGAACACGCCGTGTCCACCGTCACCGCCGGACCCTCCAGCCCCAGCGTGTACGACAAACGACCCGACAACACGCTGGCCGCCATACCGGTGACGGCGTGACCCTGCATATCGGCCTGGGCGTTCATGACCAAGCTCGCGTAGTCCTGGCCGTTCGTACCCACGAACACCCCGGTCGGACTGCCCTTCAGCGAGCCCGGATCGATCCCGGCCCGCTCAACCGCCTCCCACACCCCTTCCAGCAACAATCGCTGCTGCGGATCCATCGCCAGCGCCTCACGCGGCGAGATCCCGAAGAACCCGGCATCAAACCCGGCCACATCCGCCAGGAACCCGCCCTGAACATCAAGCCCGCCAGTCAGCATCTCCAGATCCCAGCCCCGATCAGCCGGAGCCGGCGAGATCGCATCCCCGCCCTCTACCAGCAGCCGCCACAGATCCTCCGGCGAATCCACCCCACCCGGGAACCGGCAACTCATCCCCACGATCACCACCGGATCATGCGCAACCTCAACCCCTGGCCTGGCCACCACACCCGACGCCTCCTGCCGGCCCAGCAGCTCCGACAGCACGAACTCCGCCAGCACGGCCGGCGTCGGATAGTCGAAGATGAGCGTGGCCGGCAGCCGCAATCCTGTCGCGGCGTTAAGCCGGTTGCGCAGTTCGACCGTGGTGAGGGAGTCGAAGCCCAGCTCGCGGAACTCCCGCCCGGCCTGGATCGCCTCCGCAGAATCGTGTCCCAGGACTGCCGCCGCCTGGGCACGCACCAGCTCCACCATCAGCCGGGCCTGCTCACCCTCATCCAGCCCAGCCAGGTGAGCACCCGCGGGCATCTGGGTGGACACCGCCAACCGGCGGCCCGCACGCATCAGCCCCCGCAGCAGATGCGGCACCTCGGGAAGGGCCCGCAGCAGCGACAGGTCTATTGGCACCGCCGCCACCAGCGCCCGATCCGACGCGACGGCCGCCTCGAACGCCGCCAGCCCCTGCTCCGCAGTCAACGGCGGCATGCCCGTCCGGGCGATCCGGCGCATCTCGATCTCGCCCAAGCTGCCGGTCATCCCATGAGCCTGCGACCACGCCCCCCAAGCCATCGACAACCCGGCCAGCCCTTGCGCCTGCCGATGCTCAGCCAGCGCGTCCAGGAACGTGTTCGCCGCCGCGTAGTTGCCCTGACCAGGGGCACCCATAACGCCAGCCATTGCGGAAAACACCACGAACGCGGCCAGGTCCAGGTCCCGGGTCAGCTCGTGCAGATGCCAGGCGGCGTCTACCTTCGGCCGCAGCACCGCTCTCAGGCCCTCGGCTGTCAGCGACGGAATCGTGCCGTCGGCCAGCACACCGGCCGTGTGAATCACCGCCGTCAACGGATGGGCCGCATTCACCCCAGCCAGCAGTTCGGCGACCTGATCGCGGTGGGACATGTCACAGGCAACAATCTCTACCTCCGCGCCGTGCGCGATCAGCTCGGCCTGCAACTCCACCGCACCCGGAGCCTCCGGCCCCCGGCGACTGGTCAACAGCAGATGCCTGATGCCTCGCTCCGCCACCACATGCCGCGCGAACAACGCACCCAGACCACCGGTACCCCCGGTGATCAACACCGTCCCCTCCGGATCCCACACCCCAACAGGCTCGGAATCCGGCCGCACCCGTACCAACCGAGGAACCCGCACTTCACCCCCGCGCACCGCCACCTGCGGCTCACCCGACGCCAGCACCGAACTCAGCACGGCCGACGGCACCCGCCACCCCGCCACATCAGCATCAGCGTCGACATCGACCAGCACGAACCGGCCCGGATCCTCCGACTGCGCACTCCGCACCAGACCCCACACCGCCGCCCCCGCCAAATCAGCGACCGCCCCACCGCCATCCGCCACACCCGCGCCAGTCGTGACCCCCTTACCACCATCCGCCGCAAGCGCGCCTCGGGTGATCACCTCGTCCTCACCCACCGCAACCGCGCCCCGAGTCACCACCACCAGCCGCGAATCAGCCAACCGCTCATCAGCCAGCCACCACTGCAACAGCTCCAGCACCTGGGCAGTCAACGCATGCGCCGACTCCACGACATCTGCCGCCGGATCCGACATCACCTGCGCCACCACCACGCCCGGCACCGGATCCGCCTCCGTCAATGACAGCAAATCCTCGTATACCGGCACGGACTCCCCGCAAGCCGCCGCCTCGATGCCCAGAGTGTCCGCTCCCAACACCGCGACCGGCACCGGCTCGGCCACCGGCAAACCAGCCGCCACCCACTCCACCCCGAACAACGCATCCCGACCGGCACCACGGCCAGAAGAGACAGCCGCAATCCACTCAGCCGGAACCGGCCGCAGCGTCACCGACTTAGCCGACACCATCGGCGCACCAGCGCCATCCACCGCCAGCAGCGACACCGAATCGTCACCGGCGTCGACCAGTCGCACCCGCAGCACCGACGCAGCAGACGCGTGCAGACACACCCCGCCCCACGACAACGGCACCCTGGCATCGCCGGCCCCGGCAAAACTCACCCCATGCAGCACCGCGTCCAGCAACGCCGGATGCAGCCCGAAACCGGCCGCCGACACCTGCTCGGGCAGCGCAACCTCAGCGAAGATCTCACCATCACGCTGCCAGGCAGCCCGCAACCCTCGAAACGCCGGCCCATAGGTCAACTCCTCCGTCGCGAGATCGTCGTACAGCCCATCCAGCTCGATCACGGTCGCCCCGGCCGGCGGCCACACCGCCACATCAAACGACGCCGCGTCCACAGCACCGGCCGACAGCACACCAGTGGCATGCCGCACCCACGGCACATCATTGGCGGAACGCGCGTAGACACTCACCGTCCGCCGACCCGACTCCTGCGCCTCTCCCACCGACACCTGCACCGCGACCGCATCCCGCTCACCCAGCACCAGCGGCGCCTCCACGGCGAGCTCCTCCACCAGGTCGCAGCCGACCTGGTCACCGGCCCGGATCGCCAGTTCCACGAACACGCTGCCCGGCACCACCACCGAACCCGACACCACATGATCAGCCAGCCACGGATGCGAGGCCAGCGACAAGCGACCCGTCAGCAGCACCCCATCCGAACCGGCCAGCCCCACAGCCGCACCCAGCAGCGGATGATCCGTGGAAGCGAGCCCTGCCGCCGCCACATTCCCCGCACCAGACCCGGCCCGCTCCGGCCAGAACCGCCGATGCTCGAACGGATACGTCGGCAACTCCACCCGCCGACCACCCGGCAACACCGCCCGCCAGTCCACTGGCACTCCGTGCACGTGCAACTCGGCCAGCGCCGTCATCGCCGCCGTCGGCTCGTCACGGTCCTTACGCAACACCGGCACCAGAACGGCATCCGGGTCCGCGAGCGCATCGGCGGCCATCGCGGTCAGCACCCCATCGGGACCCAGCTCCAGATAGGCCCGCACACCCTGAGCATGCAGAGTGCGGATGCCATCGGCGAAGCGGACCGCGCCCCGCACCTGCTCCACCCAGTACTCCGGCGAGCACAACCGCTCGGCTGTCTCCCCGCTCAACGTGGACACGATCGGGATACGCGGTTCGTTGAAGGTCAGCGTCGCGGCCACGGCGCGGAAGTCTTCCAGCATCGGGTCCATCAACGGCGAATGGAACGCATGCGACACCCGCAACCGCCGCGTCTTCACCCCGCGAGACTCCAGCACCGCCGCCACCGCAAGGACAGCCTGCTCTTCCCCGGAGATCACCACCGACGCCGGACCGTTCACCGCCGCGATCGACACCTCACTCTGACGCCCCTCCGGCCGGACACCTTCCTCGGCCAGCAGAGCGGCGACCTCCTCCCCAGCCAGCAGGGCGGCGGCTTCGTCCTCGGCCAGCAGGGCAGTGACTTCCTCCTCGGCGGCCTGCACCGCCACCATCGCCCCACCCGCAGGCAACGCCTGCATCAACCGGGCCCGAGCAGCCACCAACGCACACGCATCGACCAGCGACAACACCCCAGCCACATGCGCGGCGGTGATCTCCCCGACCGAGTGCCCGGCCAGCACCTCCGGGCGCACACCCCAAGAGCACACCAGCCGGAACAGCGCCGTCTCCACCGCGAACAACGCCGGCTGCGCCCACCCCGTCTGATCCAACGCCTCCGAATCGGCCGTCCCAGGCTCAGCGAAGAGCACCTCACGCAGCGAACGATCCGACCGCCGATCAAGCCCCACCAGCAACGGATCCAGCTCCGCGATCACCTCATCCAGAGCCTGCGCGAACACCGGGAACCGGTCATACAACTCCCGCCCCATCCCCACCCGCTGACTCCCCTGACCAGCGAACAACACCGCCAGCCTCGGCTCCCCGCTGGCCACGCCACAAACCACACCGGCACCCGGACGGTTCTCGGCTACAGCCCGCAACCCAGCCAGCGCACCCTCGCGATCTCCAGTAATGACCACCGCCCGATGCTCAAACGCCGACCGTGTCGTGGCCAGCGAGAACGCGACATCGGCCAACCTCGGATCCGACTCACCGCCCAGCCAGGACATCAGCCGCCCGGCCTGTTCCCGCAACGCCTGATCGGTCCGGCCCGAAACCACCACCGGCAACTCGCCGACCGGCTCGAACGCCACATCCGCGCCCTGCTCCACCGGGCTCTGTTCAATGATCACGTGCGCGTTGGTGCCACTGATCCCGAACGACGACACACCGGCCCGCCGCGACCGACCGACCTCCGGCCACTCCACCGAGTCCGTGAGCAGCTCAACCGCACCCGCCGACCAGTCCACATGCGAGGACGGCTCATCCACATGAAGGGTCCTGGGCAGCAGGCCGTGCCGCATCGCCATGACCATCTTGATCACACCTGCCACACCGGCAGCCGCCTGCGTGTGACCGATGTTCGACTTGATCGCCCCCAACAACAGTGGCCGATCCCGATCCTGACCGTAGGTGGCCAGCAATGCCTGCGCCTCGATCGGGTCGCCAAGCGTCGTGCCGGTGCCGTGCGCCTCTACTGCGTCCACCTCGGCCGGGGACAGACCAGCACTGGCCAAAGCCTGCCGAATCACCCGCTGCTGCGACGGACCATTCGGCGCGGTCAGACCATTCGACGCACCATCCTGATTAACCGCCGAACCCCGCACCACCGCCAGCACCTGATGCCCGTTGCGGCGCGCATCCGACAACCGCTCCAGCACCAACACACCGACGCCCTCACCCCAACTGGTGCCGTTGGCGGCATCGGAGAACGCCTTACACCGACCATCAGGCGACAAACCACCCTGCGCGCTGAACCCGATGAACCCCAACGGTGACGCCATCACCGTCACCCCGCCGGCCAGCGCCAGGTTGCATTCACCCGACCGCAGAGCCTGCGCCGCCATGTGCAGCGCCACCAGCGACGACGAGCACGCCGTGTCCACCGTCACCGCCGGACCTTCCAGTCCCAGCGTGTACGACAGCCGCCCCGACAACACACTGGCTGCCAGACCCGTGACGCCATGGCCGCCTGTGTCCGCCTGCGTACTCACGATCAGGCTCGCGTAGTCCTGGCCGCTCGTACCCACGAACACTCCGGCCGAGCTGCCCTTCAGCGAGCCCGGATCGATCCCGGCCCGCTCGACCGCCTCCCACGACACCTCCAGCAGCAACCGCTGCTGCGGATCCATCGCCAGCGCCTCACGCGGCGAAATTCGGAAGAACCCGGCATCAAACCCCGCCGCATCCGCCAGGAACCCACCCTGCACATCAAGCCCTGACTCGGACAACATCTCCAGATCCCAGCCCCGATCGGCCGGAAGCGGCGAGATCGCATCCCCGCCCTCAACCAGCAACCGCCACAGATCCTCCGGCGAATCCACCCCGCCAGGGAACCGGCAGCTCATCCCCACGATCACCACCGGGTCATCCGTGACCGCAGGCTTGGGCCCGGCCACCGCACCTGGCACCTCCACCAGGTCCCGCCGACTCAGCAGCCGTGACAGCACGAACTCCGCCAGTACCACCGGCGTCGGATAGTCGAACACCAGCGTGGCCGGCAGTCGCAGCCCGGTCACGGCGTTCAGGCGGTTGCGCAGTTCCACTGCCGTCAGGGAGTCGAAGCCCAGCTCGCGGAACTCCCGCCGCACCTCCACCGTCTCCGCCGACGCGTGTCCCAGCACCACCGCCGCCTGCGCCCGCACCAACTCCAGCACCAGCCGAACCTGCTCACCCTCACCCAGCCCGGCGAGCCGCCGCACCAGCTCCGCATCCCCGCCCGACGCGGAAACAGCCACCCGCCGACCGGCAGGCACCAGCCCCCGCAGCAGATGCGGCACCTCGGGAACCGCCCGCAACACCGACAGATCCATCCGCGCCACCGCCACCACCGCACGGTCGATCGCGAGGCACGTCTCGAACGCGGCCAGCCCTTCCTCCGCCGACAACGCAGGCATCCCGGCCCGCGCCATCCGCCGCAGATCAACCTCCCCCAACCCGCCACTCATCCCGGTCTCGCGCGCCCACAACGCCCAGGCCAGCGACAAGCCCGGCAAACCCGCAGCACGACGCGACTCAACCAACGCATCCAGGAACGTGTTCGCCGCCGCGTAGTTGCCCTGACCCGCGTTGCCGATCACTCCAGCGAAGGAAGAGAACACCACGAACCCGGCCAGGTCCAGGTCCCGGGTCAGCTCATGCAGATGCCACGCGCCATCCACCTTCGGCCGCAACACCGACCCCAGCCCCTCCGCCGTCAGCGACGGGATCGTGCCGTCGGCCAGCACACCAGCCGTGTGAATCACCGCCGTCAACGAATGAGCCGGATCCACTCCGGCCAGCAGGGACGCCACCTGATCACGATCGGAGACGTCACAGGCGACAATCTCCACCTCAGCGCCATGGGCGATCAGCTCGGCCTGCAACTCCACCGCACCCGGAGCATCCGGGCCCTGGCGACTGGTCAGCAGCAGATGCCTGATGCCTCGCTCCGCCACCACATGCCGCGCGAACAACGCGCCCAGACCACCGGTACCCCCGGTGATCAACACCGTTCCTTCCGGATCCCACACCTCGGCGGGCTCGGAATCCGGCCGCACCCGTACCAACCGAGGAACACTCACCTCACCCCCGCGCACCGCCACCTGCGGCTCACCAGAGGCCAGCACCTCAGCCGACACCGAACCCTCATCGACATCCACCAGCACAAACCGGCCCGGATTCTCCGACTGCGCCGACCGCACCAAACCCCACACCGCCGCACCCGCCAGATCAGCGACCGCCTCACCATCACCCACCGCGACCGCGCCCCGAGTCACCACCACCAGCCGCGAATCAGCCAACCGATCATCGACCAGCCACTCCTGCAGCAGGCCCAAAACTCGGGCGGCCAACTCATGGGCCGACTCCACGACACCTGCCGCCTGATCTGACACCGCCTGAACCACCACCACACCCGGCACCCGATCCGCCCCGGCCAGCAAGTCCAGATCCTCATATACCGGCGCAGACTCCCCAGCGGTCTCGATGCCCAGCACGGCGACCGGCACCGGCTCGGCCACCGGCAGACTCGCCGGAACCCACTCCACCCCGAACAACGCATCCCGACCAGAAGACCCCGCCGAAGCCCACTCGGCCGAAACCGGCCGCAGCGTCACCGACCCAGCCGACACCACCAACGCACCAGACGCATCCACCGCCACCAACGACACCGACTCGCCACCCGTCCGCACCAACCGCACCCGCAGCACCGACGCACCAGACGCGTGCAGACACACCCCACCCCACGACAGCGGAATCCGGCCACCGCCCACCACGTCCAGCCCGGCAAAGCTCACCGCATGCAACACCGCGTCCAGCAACGCCGGATGCATCCCGAAAGCGCCCGCGTCAGACACCACCCGCTCCGGCAGTGCCACTTCGGCGAAGATCTCGCCACCGCGCTCCCAGGCCGCCCGCAACCCCCGAAACGCAGGACCGTACGCAAAGCCCACCAGCTCGTCGTACAGCCCATCCAGCTCGATCGCGGTCGCCCCGGCCGGCGGCCACACCGCCACATCGAACGACGCCGCGTCCACACCACCAGACGCCAGCACACCCGTGGCATGCCGCACCCACGGCGCATCATCATCGGCCGGACGCGCATACACACTCACGTCCCGGCGACCCGACTCCTGCGCCGCGCCGACCCACACCTGCACCGTAACCGCGTCCCGCTCGCCGAGCACCAGCGGCGCGTCCATGGTGAGCTCGTCCACCAGGTCGCAACCCACCTGGTCGCCTGCCCGGATCGCCAGCTCCACGAGCACGCTGCCCGGCACCACCACCGAACCGGCCACCACGTGATCGGCCAGCCACAGGTGCGAGGCCAGCGACAGCCGGCCGGTCAGCAGCACCTCATCGGAATTGGCCAACCCCACCGCCGCACCCAGCAGCGGATGCCCCGTTGCCGCCTGACCCAGCGCCCGAGCATCACCACCCTGTAGCGGCCCCGGCCAGAAGCGCTGACGCTGGAACGCATACGTCGGCAACTCCACCCGATGCCCACCGGCCAGCACCGCCGCCCAATCCACCCGCACACCACGGACGAACAGCTCAGCCGCCGACGTCAGCACCCGGTGCAGCCCACCCTCACCAGAACGCAACGTCCCGGCCACCACCGCCGTAACCCCCGCCGCGTCCACCGCCTGCTCAATCCCCAGCATCAACAGCGGATGCGGACCCACCTCAACGAACGCCCGATACCGCTCCCCCAGCAACCGCTCCACCGCAGGCCCGAACTCCACCGTGCCACGCACGTTCTCGTACCAGTAGCCCGCATCCAACTCCGTACCGTCCAGCCACTCCCCAGTCGCCGTCGACAACATCGGCACCTGCGCCGTGCACGGCACCACCGGCGCAAGCGCGGCCAGCAACTCCTCCCGCAACCCTTCGACCTGCGGCGAATGCGCAGCGAAATCCGCCCCACCGAGCGGAAGCCGCATCACCCCATCAGCCGACAACCGCCGCTCCAGCAACCGCATCGCATCCGGGTCACCGGCCACCGTCACCACCCCGGGCCCGTTCACCGCCGCGACCGCCAACCGATCCAGCAACCCCTCCCCGGCCAAAACCTCGCGAACCTGCTCCGCCCCAGCCATCACCGACAACATCACGCCACGCCCGGACAGCCGCTCACCGATCAGACGGCTCCGCAGGGCCACCACCCGCGCGCCATCGGACAACGACAACCCACCCGCCACCACCGCCGCCGCAATCTCACCCTGAGAGTGCCCGACCACGGCGTCCGGCCGCACACCGAGGGACTCCCACACCGCAGCCAGCGACACCATCACCGCAAACGACACCGGCTGAACCACATCCACCCGATCCAGCCCCTGCGCGCCCCGGACCACATCCAGCAGCGACCAATCCACGAACGGCTCCAACGCCGCCGCACACTCCGCCATCCGCACCGCGAACACCGCCGACTCCTCCAGCAGCGCCGCACCCATCCCCACCCACTGCGCCCCCTGACCAGGGAACACCCACACCGACTTACCGACGACATCCGCCACACCCCGGACCACCCCCGGCCCTCCGGCCTCGACCGCAGCCAGACCCGCCAGCAGTTCCTCCCGATTCCCGCCGACCACCACCGCACGATGCTCGAACAGAGACCGCGTCGTCACCAGCGAATAACCCACATCCAGATCGCTATGGGCGTCAACATGAGCCGCGAGACGCCCAACCTGCGCCCGCAACGACTCATCGGACTTGCCCGAGATCACCCAAGGCAGCGCACCAGCACCGCCAACGCCCGTTTCGGCCTGCGGTGCCTCCGTACCCTGCTCCAAGATCAGGTGTGCGTTGGTGCCGCTCATCCCGAACGACGAGACACCGGCCCGCCGCGGACGTCCCGTTCGCGGCCACTCCACCGGCTCCGTCAGCAGTTCCACCGCGCCCGAGTCCCATTCCACGTGTGACGACGGCTTGTCCACGTGCAGGGTCTTCGGCAGTACGCCGTGCCGCATCGCCATGACCATCTTGATCACACCGGCGACACCCGCCGCCGCCTGCGTATGACCGAGGTTGGACTTGATCGCGCCGAGCAGGAGCGGACGATCCTCCGGACGGTCCTTTCCGTACGTGGCCAGCAGCGCCTGCGCCTCGATCGGGTCGCCGAGTGCCGTACCGGTGCCGTGTGCCTCCACCGCGTCCACGTCGGCGGGACTCAGTCCGGCGACCGCCAGCGCCTTGCGGATCACCCGGCGCTGCGACGGGCCGTTCGGCGCGGTCAGACCGTTCGACGCACCGTCCTGATTGACCGCCGAACCACGCATCACCGCCAGAACCTGATGCCCGTTGCGCTGCGCGTCCGACAAACGCTCCAGCACCAGTACGCCCACGCCCTCGGACCACGTCGTACCGTCCGCCGCATCGGAGAACGCCTTGCAACGACCGTCAGCAGCCAGCACGCCCTGACCGCTGAACCCGATGAACCCCAGCGCCGACGCCATCACCGTCACCCCGCCGGCCAGCGCCAGCGAGCACTCACCCGACCGCAGCGCCTGCGCCGCCATGTGCATCGCCACCAGCGACGACGAGCACGCCGTGTCCACCGTCACAGCCGGGCCCTCCAACCCCAGCGTGTACGACAGGCGACCTGACAACACGCTGGCCGCCATCCCGGTGATGCCGTCCGCCTGCTCCCCACCCGGCTGGCCCAGGATCAGGCTCATGTAGTCCTGGCCGTTGGTGCCCACGAACACGCCGCTCGAGCTGCCCTTCAGCGAGAGCGGGTCGATCCCGGCCCGCTCGACCGCCTCCCAGGAGGTCTCCAGCAACAACCGCTGCTGCGGATCCATCCCGATCGACTCACGCGGCGAGATCCCGAAGAACGCGGCGTCGAACTCCGCCGCGCCGGACAGGAACCCGCCCTGGCACACGACGCCCATCGCCGCCATCAGGTCCACCTCCCAACCCCGGTCGGAGGGGAAGGGGGAGATCGCGTCCGCACCGTCGGTCAGCAGCCGCCACAGGTCCTCAGGGGTACTGACCCCGCCGGGAAAACGGCAGGCCATCGACACGATCGCGATCGGGTCGTGCCTGCCAGACTCCACCTCTTCGAGCCGGCGACGGGTCTCGTGCAGATCGGCGGTGACCCACTTCAGATACTCAACGAGCTTCCGGTCCTCGGACATCAGAGTGTCCTTTCACAATGTTCAGACGCGGGGTCACAGATCTTTCGAGCGGCCCAGCTCGTTGTCGATGAAGCTGAGGATTTCCTCGGTGCTCGCCGATTCGAGCATGTCGGCGACCGCGATTTCACTAGTTTCCGCGCCGGTCTCGTGCAGGATGGCCAGCAGTTGCCGCAGCCGGGTCGCGATGCCGCTCCGGGTGAGCTCATCGAGGGCGTCGCCGGAGAGCACGGCCTCCACCCGGTCGAGGTCACCCAGCACCGTCGACTCCGCGACGGTGTTCGCGCCGGGCGCGAGCTCCGTCAGGATGTACTCGGCGAGGCTCGCCGGGGTGGGATAGTCGAAGCTCAGCGTGGCCGGCAGCCGCAACCCCGTCGCGGCGTTCAGCCGGTTGCGCAGCTCCACCGTGGTGAGCGAGTCGAAGCCCAGCTCGCGGAACTCCCGTCCCTCCTGGATCTCCTCAGCCGACGCGTGTCCCAGCACCGCCGCCGCCTGCGACTGCACCAGCTCCACCACCAGCCAGGCCTGCTCGGCCTGGTCCAGGCCGGCCAGCCGCTCGGCCAGGTGAACGCCGCCGCCGGCCTGGGTGGATACCGCGGACCTGCGTCCCGTACGTACCAGGCCGCGCAGCAGATGCGGCACCTCGGGGAATGCGCGGAGCACGGGCAGGTCCAGCCGCACGGGAACCACGGCCGCCCGTCCCGAGGCGACGGCCGCCTCGAACGCGGCCAGCCCGTGCTCGGCCGGGAGCGACGGCAGGCCCGTCCGGTTGATCCGGCGCGTCTCAGCCTCGCTCAGCGTGCCGGTCATGCCGCTGTCCTGCGCCCAGGCGCCCCACGCGAGCGACAACCCGGCCAGCTCTTGCGCCAGGCGTGACTCGGCCAGCGCGTCCAGGAACGCGTTCGCCGCCGCGTAGTTGCCCTGGCCGGCGTTGCCCATCACCCCGGCCAGGGAGGAGAAGAGCACGAACGCCGCCAGGTCGAGGTTCTTGGTCAGCTCGTGCAGGTGCCAGGCGGCGTCCACCTTGGGCCGCAGCACCGCGTCCAGGCTCTCGGCCGTCAGCGACGGGATCGTGCCGTCGGCCAGTACGCCGGCGGTGTGGATCACGGCGGTCAGCGGGTGATCCGGGTCTATCCCGGCCAGCAGAGACGCCACCTGATCCCGGTCGGCCATGTCGCAGGCGACGATCTCAACCTCGGCGCCGTGCGCGATCAGCTCGGCCCGCAACTCCACGGCACCTGGCGCCTCCGGGCCCCGGCGGCTGGTCAGCAGCAGACGCCGTACGCCGCGCTTGGCGAGCGCATGCCATGCGAACAACGCGCCCAGACCACCGGTTCCACCGGTGATCAACACCGTCCCTTCCGGATCCCATGGCCGGACGTCGTCAGTGTCCGGCCGCACCCGTACCAGCCGAGGTACGCGCACCTCGCCCCCGCGCACCGCCACCTGCGGTTCGCCGAAGGTCAGCAGACCAGCCGGGATCTGTGCACCATCCACGTCCAGGTCCACCAGCACGAACCGGCCCGGGTTCTCCGACTGCGCGCTCCGTACCAGACCCCACACGGCCGCAGCCGCCAGATCGGTGACCAGTTCGCCGTCGCCCGCCGCGACCGCACCCCGGGTCAGGATCACCAGCCGCGAATCGGCGTACTGGTCATCGGCCAGCCACCACTGGAGGAGTTCCAGCATCCGGGCGGTCAGCGCATGTGCCGACGCCACCACGCCGCCCACCGGGTCCGAGATGACCTCCGTCAGCACCACGTCCGGGATCGGCCCCGACGCCGCCAACGACGCCAGGTCCGCATGCGCCCGCACCGGAGCGCCGTTCGGCATTCCCGGCCGGCCTTCGTCCATCGCTCGCAACACCGCCGTCGCGACGTCCGATGCGTCCCCTCCGAGGACGCCAACCGACACCGGCGCCCCCACGGCCTGCGGCGTACGGGCCGGAGCGGCCCATTCCACCCGGAACAACGACTCCCACCCGGCGCCTCGACCATCGGACATCGCCGGGTCATCGGCGGCGACCGGCCGCAGCGCCACCGACCGTGCCGAGACCACCGGCGCACCCGTCGCGTCCACCGCGACCAGCGACACCGCGTCGCCGTCCGCCCTGGTCACTCGCACCCGCAACGCCGACGCACCCTCTGCGTGCAGGAACACCTCACTCCACGAGTACGGCTCCAGGCCGCCCCCGGCATCGTCCAGCCCGGCGAACGGCGCCACGTGCAGCGCCGCGTCCAGCAACGCCGGATGCACCCCGAACGCGCCCGCGTCACCGGCCTGTTCGGGCAGGGTGACCTCGGCGAAGATCTCACCATCGCGTTCCCAGGCCGCCCGCACCCCTCGGAACGCGGGACCGTAAGCCGCCGGATCGTCATACAGCCCGTCGAGCTCGATCGCGGACGCCCCGGCCGGCGGCCACACCGCCGCGTCGAACGGGTCCGCCTCCACGGCGCCGGCCGCCAGCACACCGGAGGCGTGCCGCGTCCACGGCTGATCGTCTTCGGCCTCGGCCCGGCGCGCGTACACGCTCACCGTCCGGCGACCCGACTCCTGCGCCGCCCCCACCCACACCTGTACGGCCACCGCGTCCCGCTCATCCAGCGCCAGGGGCGCCTCCACGGTGAGCTCCTCGACCACCTCGCAGCCGACCTGGTCGCCCGCCCTGACCGCCAGCTCCACGAAGCCGGCACCCGGGAAGACCACCCTCCCCGCCACCATGTGATCGGCCAGCCACGGATGCGTCCACAGCGACATCCGCCCGGTCAGCACCACCCCGTCGGAGTCGGCCAACGGCATCGCCACACCCAGCATCGGGTGATCCGTCGACGCGAGGCCCACCGCCGACACATCGCCCGCGCCGGAAGCAACCTGCTCCGGCCAGAACCACCGATGCTCGAACGGATACGTCGGCAACTCCACCCGCCGAGCCCCGGGGAACACCGCCGCCCAATCAAGCGGCACCCCCCGCACGTGCAGCTCGGCCAGCGCCGTCATGACCGCCGTCTGCTCGTCGCGGTCCTTACGCAGCGTCGGCACCACATTTACGGTGTCGGCGGCCATCGCGGTCAACACCCCGTCAGGGCCCAGCTCCAGGTACGCCCCCACGCCCCGATCTTGGAGAGTGTGTATGGCGTCGGCGAACCGGACCGCGCCCCGCACCTGCGCCACCCAGTACTCCGGCGAGCACATTGTCTCTCCGGTCAAGGTGGACACGATCGGGATCTCCGGCGCACTGTAGGTCAGCGTCTCGGCGACCGCACGGAACTCCTCCAACATCGGCTCCATCAACGGCGAATGGAACGCGTGCGACACCCGCAACCGCCGCGACTTCACTCCTAGCACCTCGGCCACCTCAAGAACAGCCTGCTCAACCCCCGAGATCACAGTGGAAGCCGGGCCATTCACCGCCGCGATCGACACCTCGGCCTCACGCCCGACCAGCAGAGCGGCGACCTCCTCCTCGGCCGCCTGAACCGCCACCATCGCCCCACCCTCAGGAAGCGCCTGCATCAACCGGGCACGCGCCGCCACCAGAGCGCACGCATCGGCCAGCGACAGCACCCCGGCCACATGCGCAGCGGTGATCTCCCCGACCGAATGGCCGACCAGCACCTCAGGTCGCACACCCCACGACTCGACGAGCCGGTACAGCGCCGTCTCCAGCGCGAACAACGCCGGCTGCGCCCACCCCGTCTGATCCAACGCCTCCGAATCGGAGAACAACACCTCCCGCAACGAACCACCCAGCTCGGTCATCACCTCATCCAGAGCGCGCGCGAACACCGGGAACCGGTCATACAACTCCCGGCCCATCCCGGCCCGTTGACTTCCCTGACCGGTGAACAGCATGGCCAGCTTCGGCTCCGACCCAGCCACCCCGCGCACCACACCCGGCAGGCCCTCGGCCACCGCACCCAGACCAGCGAGCGCACCCTCACGATCGTCCGCCAGCACCACCGCACGATGCTCGAACGCCGACCGGGTCATGGCCAGCGAATACGCGACGTCGGCCAACCCCAGATCGGTGCTCAGGTGAGACGCCAGCCGCCCGGCCTGCGCCCGCAACGCCTCTTCCGTCCTCGCGGACACCAGCAACGGCACCACACCCAACTCCTGGCCCTGGGGAGCCTCCTCTGCTGCCGGCCCTTGTTCCAAGATCACGTGCGCGTTGGTGCCGCTGATCCCGAACGACGACACCCCCGCCCGACGCGGATGACCGTTCTTCGGCCACTCCACCGGCTCGGTGAGCAGTTCCACCGCGCCAGAGGCCCAATCCACGTGCGAGGACGGCTCGTCCACATGCAGCGTCTTCGGCAGCACGCCATGCCGCATCGCCATGACCATCTTGATCACACCGGCCACACCCGCAGCCGCCTGCGTATGACCGAGATTCGACTTGATCGACCCCAGCAACAACGGCCGATCCCGATCCTGCCCATAGGTCGCCAGCAGCGCCTGTGCCTCGATCGGGTCGCCCAGCGTCGTACCCGTACCGTGCCCCTCCACCACGTCCACATCAGCGGGAGCCAACCCGGCGCTCGCCAGAGCCTGCCGGATCATCCGCTGCTGCGAAGGACCGTTCGGCGCGGTCAGACCGTTCGACGCGCCGTCCTGGTTGACCGCAGAGCCGCGCACGATCGCGAGCACCTGGTGACCGTTGCGCTGGGCGTCCGACAGCCGCTCCAGCACCAGCACACCCACACCCTCGGACCAGCCCGTGCCGTCCGCCGCATCCGCGAACGCCTTGCACCGGCCGTCGGCGGCCAGCCCGCCCTGTGCGCTGAACCCGATGAACACCCCTGGGGTGGCCATCACGGTCACGCCGCCCGCCAGCGCCAGCGAGCATTCCCCGGAGCGCAGCGCCTGAGCCGCCAGGTGCATCGCCACCAGCGACGACGAACACGCCGTGTCCACCGTAACCGCCGGCCCTTCCAGCCCCAGCGCGTACGAGATCCGGCCGGTCGCGACGCTGCCCGCGGTACCGGTGCTGATGAAACCCATCGCCTCCGGCGGGAGTCCGGCACTCATCCCGTAGTCGTGGTACATCACACCGGCGAACACACCCGTGTGGCTGCCCCGCAGCGAGGCCGGGTCGATCCCGGACCGCTCGACCGCTTCCCAGGAGGTCTCCAGCAGCAGGCGCTGCTGCGGATCCATCGCCAGCGCCTCACGCGGCGAGATCCCGAAGAACCCAGGATCGAACCCTCCCGCCTCACGCAAGAACCCGCCTTCGCGCACGTAGCTGGTGCCCTGGCTCTCCCGGTCCGGGTTGAACAGCGCCCCCAGATCCCAGCCACGGTTCGTCGGGAACTCGCTGATCCCGTCCTCTCCGTCGATCACCAGCCGCCACAGATCTTCCGGAGAGGCGACCTCACCCGGGAAGCGGCACGCCATGCCCACGATCACGACCGGATCGTCCGTCACCGGCGCGACGGCCGTGGGGACGATCGCGTCGGCGTGCTCGTCGAGCAGTTCGGCCAGCAGGAACTCCGCCAGCACGGTCGGCGTTGGGTAGTCAAACACCAGCGTGGACGGCAGCCGCAGCCCGGTCACCACGTTCAGACGGTTACGCAGTTCGACCGCGGTCAGGGAGTCGAAGCCCAGCTCGCGGAACTCCCGCCGCACCTCCACCGTCCCCGGCGAAGCGTGTCCCAGGACCATCGCAACCTCGGTGCGGACCAGGTCCACCATGACCTCGGCACGCTGGGCCGGCCCCAGCGCGGCCAGCCGCTGCAGCAACGACGCGGCCACCGCCGACCCCGACGCCGCCGACCGCCGGCCACCCCGTACCAGCCCGCGCAGCAACCCCGGCACCTCGCCGTAGGCGCGTATCGACGGCAGATCCAGCTTGACCGGAACCAGCACCGCGTGCTGATGCGCAACAGCGGCATCGAACAGCGCCAGGCCCTGCTCCACCGACAACGGCGGCATTCCCGTACGGGTGATCCGCAACATGTCGGCGTCGCTCAGCTGTCCGGTCATCCCGGCATCCTGAGTCCACGCACCCCAGGCCAAGGACAGTCCGGGAAGCCCCTGGGAGCGGCGCGACTCGGCCAACGCGTTGAGGAAGGTGTTCGCGGCTGCGTAGTTGCCCTGACCGGCCGAGCCCATTACACCCGACAAGGAGGCGTACAGGATGAACGCGGCAAGATCGAGGTCCTTGGTCAGTTCGTGCAGGTGCCAGGCCGCGTCCACCTTCGGCCGCAGCACCGCCTCCAGCCGCTCCGGCGTCAGAGACGGGATCGTCGCGTCCTCCAGCACACCGGCAGTGTGAATCACCGCAGTCAGCCGATCAACACCAGCCAGCAGCGCCGCCACCTGATCCCGATCCGCCACATCACAAGCTGCAACCTCAACCTCGACGCCATGCGCGATCAGCTCAGCCTGCAACTCCACCGCACCAGGAGCATCCAGACCCCTCCGGCTGGTCAACAGCAGACGCCGCACACCCCGCTCGGCCACCAAATGCCGAGCCAGATGACCGCCCAGACCACCGGTACCACCCGTGATCAGAACCGTGCCTTCCGGATCCCACTCCTGAGCCCCTTCGGACGGTGTCACCCGCGCCAGGCGCGGCACCCAGATCGTGCCCTCACGAACCGCCGCTTGCGGCTCTCCAGAGGCCAGCACCGACGGCGGCAGATCCCCATGGGCGTCGACCAGCACGAACCGGCCCGGGTCCTCCCATTGAGCCGAGCGCACCAACCCCCACACCGCAGCAGCCGCGAGGTCGGTGACCACATCACCATCCCGAGCCGCCACCGCACCCCGCGTGACAAACACCAGCCGTGAAGCCGCGAACCGCTCATCCGCCAACCACCACTGCAGCAAACCAAGCATCCGACCGGTGAGCTCGTGCGTCGACTCCACCGTTCCTGCGGTTTCCGACGAGCGGACACTGATGGTCATTACCTCGGGCACTACTTCCAGCAGCGCCAGGTCGGAAAGGGCCTCCTCGGTGAGCTCCACCATGTCCGGTCCGGCATCGGACACCGGCGTCTGAGCCGTCGGCACCCACTCCAGTCCGAACAGCGAATCCCGCTCCGCGCTACCACCGGCGAGCTGATCGGCTGAGACCGGCCGCAACACCAGCGACCGCACCGACACCACCGGCTCCCCGGCAGCATCCACCGCACTCAGCGACACCGCATCGTCGCCCGACCGAGCCAGCCGAACCCGCAGCACATCAGCGCCACCCGCATGCAAGCACACGTCCTGCCAGGAGAACGGCAACCGCGTACCCGCTGCAGCATCCAGCCCAACGAATGCCGACGCATGCAACGCCGCATCCAGCAACGCCGGATGCACCCCGAACAAACCCGCACCCGACTGCTCAGGAAGCACGACCTCAGCGAACACCTCACCGTCTCGCTGCCAGACCGCCCGCAACCCCTGGAACACCGGGCCATAGCCCAGCCCTCCGACGGCCAGCTCCTCATACAGCCCGTCCAGCTCGACCGAGGTCGAACCGGCCGGCGGCCACACCGTCGCATCGAACGGCGCGGCGGCCTGGCTGTCCGTGGCAAGGGTGCCGGTGGCGTGCCGCACCCACGGCACATCGTCACCAGCTTCGGCCGGACGCGAATAGACGCTCAACGCTCGCCGACCGGTCTCCTCCGGCGCACCCACCACGACCTGCACTGCAACCGACTCATCCGCACCCAGCACCAGCGGCGCGGCCAACGTCAACTCCTCCACCAGATCGCAGCCGACCTGGTCACCCGCCCGGATCGCCAGCTCCAAGAAGCCGGTACCGGGGAAGAACACCATCCCCGCCACCGAATGATCAGCCAGCCACGGATGCGACGCGAGCGACAACCGCCCGGTCAACAACACCCCATCGGAATCGGCCAAACCGACCACGGCACCCACCAGAGGATGATCCGCCGCCGACAACCCCGCCACCGCGACATCCCCGCCACCCGAACCAGTGCCCTCGGGCCAGAACCACTCATGCTGGAACGCATACGTCGGCAGGTCGATCCGGTGTCCGTCGGTAAGTGCCGCCTGCCAGTCCACCTGGACGCCGCGGACGAACAGTTCGGCTGCCGAGTTCAGCACCCGGTCCAGCCCGCCGTCGTCACGCCGCAACGTCCCGGCGATCACTGTCTCGGCACCGGTTTCGTCCACGCATTCGCTGATGCCGACCGTGAGCACCGGATGCGGGCTCACCTCGACGAACGCCCGATACCGCTGCTCCAGCAACTGCTCGATCGCCGGAGCGAACCCCACCGTACGGCGCAGATTGTCACACCAGTACCCGGCATCCAGCTCCGGCCCCTGCACCCACTCACCGGTCACCGTGGACAACATCGGCACCCGCACCGCACGCCCTGACACGTCTGCCAGGGTCTGCGTCAACTCTTCCCCGATGAGATCGATCTGGGACGAGTGCGAGGCGTAGTCCACGGCGATCCGCCGGACCCGCACCCCATCCTCGGCCAGCCGCTCGATCAGTTTCTCGACGGCCTCGACCGCACCGGCCACCACGACCGACTTCGGGCCGTTCACCGCCGCCACCGACACCTGGCCGTTCAGCCGTTCGCGCACCTGCTCCACCGGCAACGCCACCGACGCCATCGCCCCACCGCCAGCCAGCCGCTCACCGATCAGACGGCTGCGCAACGCCACCACCCGCGCGCCATCCTGCAGAGAGAGCCCTCCGGCCACCACCGCAGCGGCAATCTCACCCTGGGAATGTCCGACCACGGCGTCCGGCCGCAGACCGAGGGACTCCCACACCGCCGCCAGCGACACCATCACCGCAAACGACACCGGCTGGACAACGTCCACCCGGTCCAGCTCTTGCGCGCCTCGGACCACGTCCAGCAGCGACCAGTCCACGAACGGCTCCAACGCCGCCGCACACTCCGCCATCCGCGCCGCGAACACCGCCGACTCCTCCAGCAGCGCCGCACCCATGCCCACCCACTGCGTCCCCTGGCCGGGGAACACCCACACCATCCGGCCCTCGACGTCGGCCACACCCCGGACCACCCCTGGCCCTCCGGCCTGAACCGCTTCCAGACCCGCCACCAACGTCTCGCGATCCCCGCCGACCACCACCGCACGATGCTCAAACAGCGACCGCGTCGTCACGAGCGAGAAACCCACATCCAGATCGCCATAGGCGTCAACATGCGAAATCAGCCGACCCGCCTGAGCCCGCAGCGCATCCTCCGACTTGCCCGACAGCACCCACGGCACCACACCCGTGACCGGCTCCCGCTCCTCTACGACCGCCTGCGGCCCCTGCTCGATAAGCACGTGCGCGTTCGTGCCGCTGATCCCGAACGACGACACACCCACCCGACGCGGACGCCCGACCTCCGGCCACTCCACCGATTCCCTCAGCAGCTCCACCGCGCCCGAGTCCCACTCCACATGCGACGACGGCTCGTCCACGTGCAATGTCTGCGGCAGCACCCCATGCCGAAGTGCCATCACCATCTTGATCACACCGGCCACACCCGCCGCCGCCTGCGTGTGACCGATATTCGACTTGATCGACCCCAGCAACAACGGCTGATCCCGATCCTGCCCGTAGGTCGCAAGCAGCGCCTGCGCCTCGATCGGGTCACCCAGCGTCGTACCGGTCCCGTGTCCTTCGACCGCGTCCACCTCCAGAGGGGACAACCCCGCCACGGCCAGCGCCTGGCGAATCACCCGCTGCTGGGACGGGCCGTTCGGCGCGGTCAACCCGTTGGAGGCACCGTCCTGATTGACGGCGGAGCCGCGCACGATCGCGAGCACCTGGTGACCATTACGCTGGGCGTCCGACAGCCGCTCCACCACGAGCATGCCCACGCCCTCTGACCAGCCCGTGCCATCGGCCGACTCGGAGTAGGACTTGCACCGGCCGTCGGCCGCCAGCCCGCCCTGTGCGCTGAACCCGATGAACACCCCAGGGGTGGCCATCACGGTCACACCGCCTGCCAGCGCCAGATCGCACTCACCCGACCGCAGCGCCTGCGCGGCCATGTGCAGCGCCACCAGCGACGACGAGCAGGCGGTGTCCACTGTCACCGCAGGGCCCTCCAGCCCGAGCGTGTAGGAGATCCGACCGGTCGCGACGCTGCCTGCGGTACCGGTGCTCGCGAAGCCCATCGTCTCCGGCGGAAGGTTGGCGGTCATCCCGTAGTCGTGGTACATCACACCGGCGAACACGCCCGTGTGACTGCCCCGCAAGGAGACCGGGTCGATCCCGGACCGCTCGATCGCCTCCCAGGAGGTTTCCAGCAACAACCGCTGCTGCGGGTCCATCGCCAGCGCCTCACGCGGCGAGATCCCGAAGAACCCCGGATCGAATTTCCCCGCCTCGTGCAGGAAACCGCCCTCACGTACGTAGCTGGTGCCCCGGCTCTCCCGGTCCGGGTTGTAGAAGGACCCCAGGTCCCAGCCTCGCGTGGTCGGGAAGGACGAAATGCCGTCCCCGCCCTCCATGAGCAGTTGCCACAGATCCTCCGGCGAGTTGACCTCACCCGGGAAGCGGCACGCCATGCCCACGATCACGACCGGATCGTCCGTCACCGGCAAGACGCCTGTGGGGACGATCGCGTCGGCGTGCTCGTCGAGCAGTTCGGCCAGCAGGAACTCCGCCAGCACCGTCGGCGTCGGATAGTCGAACACCAGCGTGGACGGCAACCGCAACCCCGTCACACCGTTCAGCCGGTTACGCAACTCCACCGCAGTAAGCGAGTCGAAGCCCAGCTCGCGGAACTCCCGCCGCACCTCCACCGTCTCCGATGAGGCATGCCCCAGCACTATGGCCACCTCGGTGCGTACCAGGTCTACCAGGGCCTCGGCACGTTCGCCCGCCTCCAGCGGAGCCAGCCGCTGGAGCAACGTCGCCGCCACCACCGAGCCGGACGCCGCCGACCGCCGCCCGCCCCGTACCAGCCCGCGCAGCAACGCCGGCACCTCACCGTGAGCCCGCAGCACTGGCAGCTCAAGCCGGACTGGGATCACGACCGACCGGTCCACCCGGCCGGCGGCGTCGAACAGCGCCAGGCCCTGCTCCACCGACAACGGCGGCATTCCCGTACGGGCCATTCTGCGCATATCGGCCTCGCTCAGCGCGCCGGTCATCCCGCTGTCCTGAGTCCACGCACCCCAGGCCAGCGACTGCGCGGGCAGCCCTTCGGACCGGCGCGACTCCGCCAACGCATTGAGGAAGGTGTTCGCGGCTGCGTAGTTGCCCTGACCGGCGGAACCCATCACACCCGACAAGGACGAGTACATGACGAACGCCGCCAGGTCCAGGTCTTTGGTCAGCTCGTGCAGGTGCCAGGCCGCGTCCACCTTCGGCCGCAACACCCGGTCCAATCCGTCCGCCGTCAACGACGGGATCGTCGCGTCCTCCAGCACACCGGCGGTGTGAATCACAGCAGTCAGCCGGTCGACACCGGCCAGCAGTGCGGCCACTTGATCCCGGTCGGCCATGTCGCACGCGGCGATGGTCACCTGCGCGCCGTGTGCGGCCAGTTCCCGCTCAAGCTCACCGGCCCCGGCCGCTTCCAGGCCTTTCCGGCTGGTCAGCAGCAGGTGCCGCACACCCCGTTCGGCCACCAGGTGCCGGGCCAGATGACCACCCAGACCACCCGTGCCGCCAGTGATCAGGACCGTGCCTTCCGGATCCCACTCCTGAGCCTCTTCGGATGGTGTCACCCGGGCCAGGCGCGGCGCCCAGATCGCCCCCTCACGAACCGCCACTTGCGGCTCGCCCGAGGCCAGCACCGATGGCGGCAGGTCCCCATCGGCGTCGACCAGGACAAACCGGCCCGGATCCTCCCACTGCGCCGACCGCACCAACCCCCACACCGCAGCAGCCCCAAGATCAGTGACCACATCACCATCCCGAGCCACCACCGCACCCCGCGTGACAAACACCAACCGCGAAGCCGCAAACCGCTCATCCGCCAACCACCACTGCAGCAGACCAAGCACCCGGCTGGTCAGCTCGTGGGCCGACTCCACCACGTTCTCCACGCCGTCCGACCCCACCGTGACCGTGACCACGTCCGGCACCTCGTCCAGCGAGGACAGATCACCGACCAGCTCAACCACACTCACACCGGCCTGCGCACCCGGGGCTTCCGGCAGCGCAACCCAATCCAGACCGAACAGCGAGTCTCGCTCCGCGCTACCACCGGCGAACTGATCGGCTGAGACCGGCCGCAACACCAGCGACCGCACCGACACCACCGGCTCCCCGGCAGCATCCACCGCACTCAGCGACACCGCGTCCTCGCCCGACCTGGCCAGCCGAACCCGCAGCACATCAGCGCCACCCGCATGCAAGCACACGTCCTGCCAGGAGAACGGCAACCGCGTACCCGCCGCAACATCCAGCCCAACGAATGCCGACGCATGCAACGCCGCATCGAGCAACGCCGGATGCACCCCGAACGAACCCGCACCCGACTGCTCAGGAAGCACGACCTCAGCGAACACCTCTCCATCGGCGCCATGCCAGGCCGCCCGCAGCCCCTGAAACACCGGGCCATAGCCCAGCCCTCCGGCCGCCAGCTCCTCATACAACCCGTCCAACTCGACCGAGGCCGCACCGGCCGGCGGCCACACCACCGCATCGAACGGCGCGGCGGCCTGACCGTCCATGGCCAGCGCGCCCGTGGCATGTAGCACCCACGGCACCTCGTCACCCGCCTGCGCCGACCGCGAATAGATGCTCAGAGTTCGACGACTCGTCTCCTCCGGCGCACCCACCACGACCTGCACCACAACCGACTCGCCCTCGCCCAGCACCAGCGGCGCGGCCAACGTCAACTCCTCCACCAAATCGCAACCGACCTGGTCACCCGCCCGGATCGCCAGCTCCAGGAAACCGGTACCCGGGAAGAACACCATCCCCGCCACCGAATGATCAGCCAGCCACGGATGCGACGCCAACGACAACCGCCCAGTCAGCAACACCCCATCCGAATCGGCCAGACCCACCGCCGCGCCCAGCAGCGGATGGTCCGCCGTCGCCAATCCCGCCGCAGCCACATTCCCCACACCGGCGCCAGCGCTGCCCTCAGGCCAGAACCACTCATGCTGGAACGCATACGTCGGCAGGTCCACCCGCCGACCACCCGCCAGCACCGCCGCCCACTCGACCGGCACCCCGTGCACGTGCAACTCGGCCAGCGCCGTCATCGCCGCCGTCGGCTCGTCGCGGTCCTTACGCAACACCGGCACCAGGACGGCATCCGAGTCGGCGAGCGTGTCGGCGGCCATCGCCGTCAACACCCCATCGGGGCCCAACTCCAGATACGCCCGCACTCCCCGCGCATGCAAGGCACGGACACCATCGGCGAACCGGACCGCGCCACGCACCTGCTCCACCCAGTACTCCGGCGAGCACAACCGCTCGGTTGTCTCCCCGGTCAACGTGGACACGATCGGGATCTCCGGCGCACTGTAAGTCAGCGTCTCAGCGACCGCGCGGAAGTCCTCCAGCATCGGATCCATCAACGGCGAATGGAATGCATGCGACACCCGCAACCGCCGTGTCTTCACGCCGCGCTGCTCAAGGACGGCAGCCAGCTTCAGCACCGCCTGCTCTTCCCCGGAAATCACCGTGGAGGCCGGACCATTCACCGCCGCGATCGACACCTCAGCCTGACGCCCGGCCGACAGGCCAACAGCCCCCTCGGCCAGCAGCGCGGGGACTTCCTCCTCGGCCAGCAGGGCAGTGACTTCCTCCTCGGCAGCCTGAACCGCCACCATCGCCCCGCCCACCGGCAACGCCTGCATCAACCGAGCCCGCGCCGCCACCAGAACGCACGCATCCTGAAGCGACAACACCCCAGCCACATGCGCCGCCGTAATCTCCCCGACCGAATGGCCAGCCAGCACATCTGGCCGCGCACCCCAGGACTCGACCAACCGGAACAACGCCGTCTCCACCGCGAACAACGCCGGCTGCGCCCACCCCGTCCGATCCAACACCTCCGCCTCGGCCGTCCCAGGCCCGGCGAAGAGCACCTCACGCAGCGACCCCTCCAGCAACGGATCCAGCGCGACGATCACCTCATCCAACGCCGCCGCGAACACCGGGAACCGGTCATACAACTCCCGCCCCATCCCCACCCGTTGACTCCCCTGACCAGCGAACAACACCGCCAGCCTCGGCTCCGACCCAGCCACCCCGCGCAGCACGCCGGCACCCGGACGGTCCTCGGCCAGCGCGCCCAACCCGGCCAGCACACCATCACGGTCCCCGGCCAGCACCACTGCCCGATGCTCGAACGCCGGACGGGTCGTAGCCAGCGAGAACGCCGAATCGATCAGCGGCACCTCACCCTGATCCGTGACGTGCGCCGCCAGCCGACCGGCCTGCGCCCGCAACGCCGGACCCGTCTTAGCCGACACCAGCACCGGCACCACGCCGCCGACCGGCTCCCGTTCCTCCACACCGGCCTGCGGCCCCTGCTCAATGATCACGTGCGCATTGGTGCCACTGATCCCGAACGACGACACACCGGCCCGGCGCGGCCGACCGGCTTCCGGCCATTCGGTTGATGCGGTCAGCAGCTCGACCGCGCCCGTGCCCCACTCAACGTGCGACGACGGCGCGTCCACGTGCAACGTCCGAGGCAGCACCCCATGCCGCATGGCCATGACCATCTTGATCAGACCTGCGACACCGGCGGCGGCCTGGGTGTGGCCGATGTTCGACTTGATCGACCCGAGCAGCAGTGGACGATCCCGGTCCTGGCCATAGGTCGTCAGAAGCGCCTGCGCCTCAATCGGGTCACCCAGCGTCGTACCGGTGCCGTGGCCCTCCACCACGTCCACCTCCGCAGGGGAGAGCCCCGCCACGGCCAGGGCATGACGGATCACCCGCTGCTGCGAAGGACCGTTCGGGGCGGTCAGACCGTTCGACGCACCGTCCTGGTTGACGGCCGAGCCCCGCACCACCGCCAGCACCTGATGACCGTTGCGCTGGGCGTCCGACAACCGCTCCAGCACCAGCGCACCCACACCCTCGGACCAGCTCACCCCATCCGCCGCCTCGGAGTAGGACTTGCAACGGCCGTCGGCCGCCAGCCCACCTTGCGCACTGAAGTCGATGAACGGCCCCGGGTTCGCCATCACCGTCACGCCACCGGCCAATGCCAGCGAACAGTCACCGCCGCGCAGCGCCTGCGCGGCAAGATGCAACGCCACCAGCGACGACGAACACGCCGTATCCACCGTCACCGCCGGACCCTCCAACCCCAGCGCATAAGACAGACGACCAGTCACCACACTGCCCGCGCTGCCGGTACCCACGAACCCCAGGGCCTCCGGCGGGAACGACACGCTGCTCGCGTAGTCGTGGTACATCACCCCGGCGAACACGCCAGTCTGACTGCCCCGCAAGGCAACCGGGTCGATCCCGGCCCGCTCGATCGCCTCCCAGGAGGTCTCCAGCAACAGTCGCTGCTGCGGATCCATCGCCAGCGCCTCACGCGGCGAGATCCCGAAGAACCCCGGATCGAACTCCCCCGCCTCATGCAGGAAGCCGCCCTCACGTACGTAGCTGGTTCCTCGGCTCTCCCGGTCCGGGTTGTAGAAGGACCCCAGGTCCCAGCCTCGCGTGGTCGGGAAGGGCGAGATCGCATCCCCACCCTCGGACACCAACCGCCACAGATCCTCCGGCGAGGCAACCCCACCCGGATAACGGCACGCCATACCCACGATCACGACCGGATCGTCCGCCACCGGCACAACAGGCCCGGGAATGACCACACCGGCGTCCTCACCGAGCAACTCCGCCAGCAGAAACTCCGCCAGCAGCGTCGGCGTGGGGTAGTCGAACACCAGCGTGGACGGCAACCGCAGACCCGTCACCGAGTTCAGCCGGTTCCGCAACTCCACCGCAGTCAGCGAGTCGAAGCCCAGCTCACGAAACTCCCGCCGCACCTCCACGGTCCCCGGCGAGGCGTGTCCCAGGACCATCGCGACCTCGGTGCGGACCAGGTCCGCCATGACCTCGGCACGCTCGGCCGCTCCCAGCGGAGCCAACCGCTGCAACAACGTCGCCGCCACCACAGAACCCGACGCCGCCAACCTCCGACCGCCCCGTACCAGCCCGCGCAACAACCCCGGAACCTCACCATGAGCCCGCAACACTGGCAGCTCAAGCCGGACCGGAATCACCACCGACCGGCCCACCCGGCCGGCGGCATCGAACAGCGCCAGGCCCTCCTCCACCGACAACGGCGGCATGCCCGTACGCGCCATCCGCCGCATATCGGCCTCACTCAAGGCACCGGTCATCCCGGCATCCTGAGCCCACGCGCCCCAGGCCAACGACAGTCCGGGCAACCCCTCAGCCCGACGCAATTCCGCCAACGCATTGAGGAAGGTGTTCGCGGCCGCGTAGTTGCCCTGCCCGGCGGAACCCATCACACCCGACAAGGACGAATACATGACGAACGCCGCCAGATCCAGGTCCTTGGTCAGCTCATGCAGATACCAAGCCGCATCCACCTTCGGCCGCAACACCCGGTCCAACCCGTCCGCCGTCAACGACGGGATCGTCGCATCCTCCAGCACACCCGCCGTGTGAACCACCGCAGTCAGCCGATCAACACCAGCCAGCAGCGCCGCCACCTGATCCCGATCCGCCACATCACAAGCAGCAACCTCGACCTCGACGCCATGCGCGATCAGCTCAGCCTGCAACTCCACCGCACCCGGAGCATCCAAACCCCTCCGGCTGGTCAACAGCAGACGCCGCACACCACGCTCGGCCACCAAATGCCGAGCCAGATGACCACCCAGACCACCCGTGCCGCCAGTGATCAGAACCGTGCCTTCCGGATCCCACTCCTGAGCCCCTTCAGACGGTGTCACCCGGGCCAGACGCGGCACCCACACCGCGCCCCCACGAACCGCCACCTGCGACTCACCAGAGGCCAGCACCGACGACGGCAGATCCCCATCGGCATCGACCAGCACAAACCGGCCCGGATCCTCCCACTGCGCCGACCGCACCAAACCCCACACCGCAGCAGCCCCAAGATCAGTGACCACATCACCA
>NZ_JBFAKB010000049.1:0-65057 GCF_040655495.1 Nonomuraea sp. NPDC050404 | reverse complement strand
GCAGCCCGTCAAAGGCCGGCCACCTCTGTAAGGCCATCGCCGTCCTTCAGAACCATCGCGCTGCCCAAGCCGCGTGAGCCTGAAATAGGTTCACTGGTTGCTCCAGAGGCAGGTGCCGAGTATCCGGGTTCCGGACATGGTGATGAATCAAACTGATTACTACCGCTCCAAGATCGATCGAGATCGGTACAGAACTGTTGGAGTTACAAGCCTGGCCAGGACATCTACAATGGTGGCGTGTCACAGAATACGGACAGATCGGCCGACGGCGCTCACGAAGAAGATTTGATGAGTATGGAGGAACAGGCGCTGTCTCAGACTGCGTTCATTCTCCAGGAGCGAGGCAAAGCGCAAGCGGCAGCTGCACTTCTAGACGCAGAAAGCCTGTCGTTTGGGTCAGAAGAGGCATGGAACGATGAATACGTGTACGCTCAGCTCAATGTTCCAGGATGGCTGCTAGATCGATTTGAGAACGACGACGATCTGAGGCAGGAGATCTGGGACGTACTGCAACCTGTTCTCTCGCGGCACGGCAAGAGCGTGGATGGCCTGCGTGTTGGTCCCGCGCTTCCCAAGGTTGACAAGTACTGGCGTGAGACTCTCTCGTCAAGACTGTCCGACAAGTCGGTGACCAATCATGCCGCGAAAATAACCAATCCCAATCCGAATCTTCGGCGGGACGGATTCACGTTCGAGTCTCTGGAAGAGGTCCGAGTATACGAAGCACTCAAGCGAACCCAGAAGGCATTGCCCACAAATGCAACGATCGCTATCTTTCCACTACCTTTCGGCCGTCCGGTTACCGGCCTCTCTAAAACTCCAGATTTCCTTGTGGCTCGCGCAGGAAAGGTTGGGATGATAGAGGTTGACGGCCCACACCATCGAGCTCGACTTGCAGCGGACATGAGCCGAGATCGCCAATGGAAAGACAGTGGGATATTAGAAATCGAGCGTATCCTCGTTGAGGATACCACCGATGACTCTAAGCTGGACAACCTGGTACGTACGTTCCTGACCAGGCTCAAAGAACGCTCCTGATACGATGCCACCCCCGCTCGGTGCCAAACTCGCTCATAGCGCTGCCTGCGGTTACGCGCATCGTCAAGCGACTCTGCGATGATCGAAGATCAGACTACAGACGGCGCTTTTTGTGGTATTCGAGCGGTGAGATCGACCACCTCGGCTGTGTCGTGAAGGGGTTGGCGTAGTGACAGCGCATAATGTGGACGGTGCTGGTTGCAGTGGCGCTCGTACTCAGCCAGGACCTGTCCAGGTGCCGCTCACCGTGGACCAGAACGTGGTCGAGGCATTCGCGCTGAAGCGTGGCGACGAACCGATCAGCGAACGCGTTCGCCTGCGGCAGCGCGGCGGATTCTTCGGGAGGAGCATGCTCGCGCTGGCGAGGACCTTAATCCAGTGCCGGGGGGCGGGAATTGACACGGCGAATCGAACCGTCCTGTCGGGCGGGATAACCCCGGTACGGCCAGCTGCAGGCCCCGATTGTACGTGATTTGGCCCTGCCGTTGACAAACCTTGCCCTGTTGTCTCGGACGCTGGGCGAGGTTCGCCCGGCCAAAAAGAATGGTCTCCGTGGAGGCGTTAAGGCCCCGTTCCCACGTACGACTGGCCTATGCCGGGGACCCATGCCTGAGCTGTAAGCACTCGTTCGTCAACGCCAGCCTGATCAAGCAGCTCATATAGGTCAGCGATTCCGCCTGCACGGGCAGTCGGGGATGTGCTGGTAAAGACCAGTCGTTGCGCTGCGCGGGACAGTCCCACGAAGAACGTCGATGTTGATCCTTGGACGTCCCGTGTGTGCGCCCACCATTGCTCCTCGTCGAGCCCTAGGAAGAAGACGGTGTGGTATTCCAGGCCCTTGCTGCGGTGGACGGTCAGCAAGCTGACGGCGTCTGCGGCTTCGTACTCCTCCAGGAGGGCTGGCCAGAGTGCTGGGCCAGAGACCTGCTGGAGCCGCGCATGAACGCTCTCCAGGATTTGCGGAAGGTCCCTGTCCCGGTTGTAGCGGCTGAGGGCGTCGAAGCTGACGCCGGCCACTACTCGCTCCAAAGCCTCGGTAAGGTGCGCCTGGCTTGGGGGATGCTCGTTGAGCCAACTGCGTAGCGCGACGATGAGACCGGTGAGTTCGTCGCTGAGCGTTCGGAGAGCCGTCTCATCCCCTGTCGCTCCGCGAATATGGCCCATGGCGGTGGTCACGTTCATCCAGACTTGTGGGAGTCCGGTGGGTGTGGCTGCGAGGCGTAGCAACCCGATGACGAGTCTGGCCACCTCGTTCTTTAGGAGGTTCTGTAGCTTCATCTTTCCGACGTTGGCGTCGTCGTTGCGCAGACGGATGCCGTGTTGGGCTAGCTCGGACTGGAAGAGGGGATCGATATCGGCGACCTTTTGCCGTGCGACGAGTGCGTAGTCTGCCGCTGTGCGGTTGGACGAGGCGATGTCGTCGGCTATCCACGCGGCGATGGTCCGCGCTTCGCTCTGGCGGTTGCCGAAAGTCCATAGGCCGACTGGCTCATCCATAGGTTGGTGCCGTGCCATGGAGATCGCCTGTACCGCTTCGGAGTCCAGCCTGCGGGCGACGATATGCTGCAGTTCCACCAGTGCTTCTGATGAGCGGAAGTTCCAGGTGAGCTCGTGGCTCTCGGAAGCGAATTCTGCAGCGAAGGACTCGAAGGCGTTGGGGAGTGCGCCGGCAAATCCCATGATGCGCTGCTTGCGATCGCCAACGATGGTGATCACAGGTCTCTCGGCGTTGCCATCGCTGGTAGCCGCGAGGTGGTCGGGATCCCGTTGAGCGGCTTTTGCGGCGATAACGTTTTGCGTGGCAAACAGTGCGCGCAAGAAGGAGAGCTGCGCCGCTGTGGTGTCCTGAAATTCGTCGACGAAGACAAACGGGTAGGTTAGTCGCATCGCACGATGGAGCTGGGGATTGGCCCGTACCAGAAGCTCCGCCAGCCGATTGATCATGACGAAGTCGAGTCGCGGCTGTGCGGGAGTTAGATAATGTCGGCGCCATCAGGCAAGAGCGGCAAAGGCGACTGGATCCATCAACGCATCCTCGGATTGTATGAGTGGGAGATCCCATTCACCCACCACCTGAGAAAGAAAGGTCTTAGCGTTGAAAATCTGAATCGCCAACCGCAACGCCGGAGGCGCGTTCCGCGGCAGCTCCGCCAAAAAGGACACCACGTCGCTGGCAGAAAAATATTCGAGGCTGTAGTTGTCAGGCATGGCCCAGTTGGTCGGCAAGGAGAGCCTGAATCGGTCAAGGAGACCTTTGGTAAAGGCATCAAAGGTCATAGAATCAAACCGCCAGGCGTGCTCGGGTACCCGGGACCGGACTCGGTTGCCGAGGTTGGCAGCGGCGTCGCGTTTGTAGGAGATCGCGAGAATGCGCCGAGGGGACGGGCATACCCCGGTCTGCAGGAGGTAGGCAGCTCGTTGGGCCAGCAGTTCGGTCTTCCCCGCACCTGGACCGGCAGTGACCGAGCTCGAACCCGCCGACCGCACCACCTGCCATGCGGCTGGCTCCAGGCCGTTGATACCGATCGGACGCCAGGCGTCGGTGTCTTGCACCGAACTTGGGTTGCCGGTCATAGGGCTAGCTTTCGCTGGATGTAGGCGATCAAGGCGTTGAGCACCTCGGGGCCATGCTTCAGATCGTTGTGCGATACGCGTGTGAGCGCGCTTAGGTGGGTGCTGGGCTTGGACCGGGACAGGAACAAGTATCGGTACCAGCGCAGCTCGTCGTCGCGCTCTGCCCTCTCCGCCTGATCTACAGGATCCCAGTAGGAGGTGGCGGGGTGATCGGCGCCCAAGACGCTGTCACGGGCGTCGGCAGCGTTAGGGCCGCGCTCGTTGCCGGTGCGGACCTTGTAGGCATTGGGGTAGGCGCGGATCATGCTGTGATCAAGGTCCAAAGGGCTGCTGAAGAAGACGCCGAAGGAGCGCAAGTGCGTGGCTATCTTCTCGGCCTGGTCGTAGCTCATGTCGTCGGTGATATCGGCGATGCTCGTATACCCGTCCAGATTGGCCAATACGTCGATGCCCTGGTCTAGCAGTCGAGTGCAGGCATCCCTCAAGCGCCCCGGCCCGCCCCCGGAACGGCCGAAGTCGAGATCCAGGAGTGTGGCATGGGGAATCCCAAGGTCGTTGAGGAGCTTCCAAAAGTGATTGGTGTGGCGCCCGCCGAGCGGAACCATCGCCACGAAGGACGGATCGAGCTCGATGCCCTGTGCCTCGGCGATGCGAGGGATGACTACTTCTTCCGAGTCGCCTTCCCCTAGGACGACGAACCGGGCGAAGTACAGCTCAGGATGAGCTCTAACCGCTTCGCGTACGTATTTGCCAGCCTCGGTGCTTTCTTCGGGAAGGGTGATGGGTCGGACGGACGCGGTGCCAGTATCGGCCGCCAACCGGAAGAACCGGATGTTTTCAGGTTCGATGCGTGCCAGAGCTCCGGCAGAGTGACTGGCGATGATTGCTTGGGTTCGTGGGTTGTTACTGAGCTTTTTTAGTTGGCCGGCAATGCGTGACAGGTAAAACGGCGACAGGCTGTTTTCCGGTTCTTCCACGATGACCACGGTCAAGCTGGGTAGCCGAACCGAGCTCAGATCGAACTCACTGGCGTGTACTCCGGCAGCTAGGCCGCTTTCGATATCGAGAGCGGTTGCGGTGAGAGCCAGATGGAGTAGAGAGCGCTGCCCATCGCTCAGCATGGCGGCTGATCGAGGCTTGCCTGTGTGTGTCGGCTCGAATACCAGCTCAGTGTCGCGCAGCAGCTGTGCCAGGTCTCCTTCAAGTGGGCGCAGCCGAGGTACGGCGTCCGTGCCTGCGTCATGGAGTTCTTGCCATCGACGTGCTAGCGCTGCTTCCACGACGCTGGTGCTCGGCTCGGCGTGGAAGCGCTTAGCGATCGTTGCGGTGGTTGTTGTTACGAGGTCGCGAAGGTCTTGAGACCACCGCGCCGCTCGCCAGATTCGACTACGCAAAAACGCGGCAAGCTGACGGGAGCCGTCGCGTGATGCGGGAACGTAGAGCACCTGGATGCGGGAGCGCTCCGCTGCCGTCAGTGCATAGACAGCCTCGCTGCCGTACTCCTCGTCAAGAGTCATGACGGCTTCACACGTTTCGGTCACTGACCCGTCGATAGTGCCATCAGCCACCCACGTCGCCTTCAGGACGATGCGACATTTGAACGTTCCATCAGCGGCGGACGCCATGCGGTGAAAGAACTCGGGAACTGTGACCTTACTCAGGTCGCTGCCCTCTTCCAGTTCGGGAAACGCAAGCACTGCCTCGATAGTGAGGCTCCGACTGTCAGGTGGAGAGACCTCTCCTGGAGGAACATGGAAGTCGTCGGAGCGGACAGCACGTTCGCTGGAGGCGATGCCGAACAGCCGAAGTAGAGCTTGGCAGGCTGCGGTTTTGCCGGCGCCGTTAGCGCCGATGAACGCCGTGAACCCATCATTGAGGCCGATTGCCGTTGGATCAGGCCCAAAACATTGAAAGTTCTTCAGAGCGATACTCTCGATGTGCAATGTGTTCTTCCCATCTATGGACATGCAACGAGGCCGGTACCCTCGGACGCCTACGCGGGTAGGCCATGGCGAGGTTGCTACGCCATATCGTGTCGGGCTGCGACAGTTGTGAGGTTACGGCGCAGGGCACTGCTCACAAAAGCGGCTGCCACATCTTGCCTCCCTGTTCGGCCGCATCGATCTTGTACGTCAGCGCGTCGATCAAGCCGAAGCGCCCCTCGAAGATTTGTGCGATGTCACGACCATCCATGAGAACCAGATTGTTACGGGTGCCGCGGGCGACCTGGAAGGCATGGTTCAGGACATTGTCGTCGAAGCCGGCCATTGATATGTACAGGCCACGTGTGCTGTCGATCTTGCCATCGACCTTGGCCTTGAATTCAAGCAAGTCCCCGGCGGTAGGTGTCGAGCTTCGCCACTTCGCCTCGACAAGGTAGGTGAAGCCACGAAAGTGGAACGAACCGTCAATTTGCTCTCCAGTGATTCGGTATGGCGGCTTGTACTCCAGATCATGCAAGCGGCACAAGTCAGTAAGAAGCCGTTCGAGCTTATAGCCGCGGCTTTGCCGTTCACCATCGCTACGTGGGACCAAACTACTGAGGGTAAGGAAGTTGATGCGAAGCTGTCCTAGGCGGTGTTGACGCTCTTGCACGGCGGTGGCCCTGCGTTGACTCGCTGCTCGCCGTGCCTCCGCAGCGGCGCGCTCGGGGTCAACCAGGGTCAGCGACGCTTGCGCCTCATGCTTCAGTTCTTCGATGGCCGTCATGCCAGCCTGCTGATCCGAGGCGTCGCTATGAGGGCGTCTCATACGGCAGAGCTCCATGACCACCTTCTTCTGGATGACGTGCCCTGGCGTCCCCATATCGCCCAGTTCATCCCATACCGCCCTGGCGATCTTCGCCTTGCTGTATAACGTGGGATCGTCGTACTTGTCGTAGAGCGCTCGAGGCGTACCGGCTTGGACAAATACGGCGCGGACGTCGTCGCGGAAGTAGAAAGCATCGCGGCACACTGCAATCACCGCGCGTTGCACAGTAGTGGGTACGGGCTCGATGCCGTGAGTCGAGGCCGTGTCTCCAGGTGACCTACTTGTCATCCTGCTACCTACCTTGGGCCGCCTTGAATAGAAAGTAGCCAGAAGCCGTGGTGCTGGTAGGGCGCCCTACATCGCACAGTGCGGTACGGTCTGAGGACGCGCGTTATTAACAGAGCCTTCGTAGCCAGGGTGGAGCTGAAGTTTCTGCGATGCTAGTTATACCCGGTCGATGGGGCTCTCGGGAAATCGGGCATTAAGTTACGTAACGCCTAATACGCCCATTGCGGTGATCATGAAAATAGGGATCATGCCTGGTCGCGCGCGTAGTGGCACTGCATGTATCGGCGGCGTGCAAGCCTGTTTTATGGCTGGTCATAACCGTCGGTCTGATGGTGCGTGGGCTACCGGGGCTGCGGCGTCCGTGCCGGATGGAGTCGCCGGCTGGTGGCACCCAGCTCTCTGGCGTGCGATGGCGTGAGTGTGGCCAGTGGGTGACGCGTTCGATGTGAAACAGCGCAACGCTGGCGGTTCCTGGCATCGTGCAGGGAGTATCCGTGTTGCTCGGATGCCAGGTCAGGGCAGCTAGGGGTTGGCCAACTCGTCGGCCAGGTTGTGGGCCACCCTTGATTCACCGGTTCTACCTGCGAGGTGGTGAGGGCGGGCAGCGTGAACCGGCGCTCCCTTGCCGCAGGACCCGTACGCGGCCGCCGTCGGCGGTCCGGAGTCATCGCCGTCATTGCCCTTTGAGGCATCGAGAGTTGCATCAGGTGGGCCCGGGGGCGGACTTAGCCCAGTCTGTAAACGCCGCGGCAAGATAAGACTTGCGGCCTGCCTTACGCTCACAGGTGACGAGCTACCGCCGTGCCGAGACGCTCGTTCTCCCCGTCCGGGGTGATCGTCCGTGAAGCTGCGTGCTCGATCAACCAGAATCCTCGGGTCGAGAATCCTCCAGCGTGTACATGATATTGCCGAATTCATCATCGTCGTACTCGGCCGGTGCCAACTCTGGAGTCGGCCGATAGGTCTTAGAATCGAAGGGCTCGCTTACGGATAGCAGGCCCGTCAGGAATTCATAGGCTTCCCGAACCAGGACGCGATCTGTAGATAAAACGCCGAATTCTAGATGACCCCGGGAAGAGGCATCGGTCCAATTGGCACTGCCGAGCCACACCGACTGTGGCAAGAAGACGTCGCCTGTAAACTCCTCATCATCGTCCCAAAGAATCCCTAAGATGAGTATCTTGGCGTGAAGTAGCGGCCCCCGTCTGCGATGTCCTCTGTACCCGGCAAGTCGTACCGGGCCCACCATCACGCTCATGCTGTTGTAGGGACCGATAAGAGAGGGATGACCGTCTACCAGGGGCATGAGATCGCCAAGAGGGCTGAGGGCGCTGGTGGACAGGCTATCCCCGCGTGCCTGCAACTCCTGAATCGCCGTACTGAAGGACTCGTCAGGACCTGGCTTGTCCACTACTATGCAGCATGGCATCTCGGCCAGAAGTTCCGCGATGGCGGCGTTGTCGAACCAAGGCACACATCCTAGGGCCGCCGGGATCCTACGCCCGCCGTTGGCGTTGTAGTGCCTCTGTAATTCCTCCGCGAGGCCCTGCACCACACCGCGCCCGAACCAGGCTCGATCGATGGCGCTTGGTCCCCAGCGTTTAGCTTTTTGAATATTACAGGAATCCATAGAACCTCAATTCTTGATGTGCAACATTTTTACTTGGGAGTCAATTCCTGGTCGCTGGGTAGTTCAACTGGCGCATTGCGATCGGGCGCGCACAGAGCTCTCCGAAAGCATCCGCGACTAGAGGCTAACTGATGAACTTGTACGACCGAGAGCAAACCTCCATGTAATAGGTAGGGCAAATTGCCCACCCACTAAGATGCTAGTGCAGCGTGGTTGACCCCCTGCATGGCGTAGACCGCCAGTTGTCGATGCACGAGTCGGATTAGGGTCACCGCGGCATCCAGGCCCGCAAGCCCGCCGAGGGCTCCCTTCCATGAGGCCAGCGTTGCGTAATGCAGACATCGGAGTCGCCCACGAGTCGGATCGTCGGCTACTTTGGGCGGGAAGTCTTCGAGCCCCACACCTCAATTATCGCTAGGCGTATCACGGTGAGAGGCTGAAGGCCAGATGAAAGCTACCGGTGATGGTCTCACCCGGACCCTCGCGCATGTGCTCGACTTGAATGACTCTGGCTTGTAGGCCGCGTCTGCTGCCGAGGCTGTGACGTCTATCGGGCGCAGCGGAGATGAAGCGCCCACCTGGGCCAACTCTCTGGTGGCATTGCGGGTACGCATCGCTACAGCAGGCGCTCGCAATCGGCAGCCGCCGCTTCCCGGACTTCTGCGAAGAACGCCGCTGTCCGGCGCTTGTGCCATTCCTCATCATCGAGGTCTTCAGCTTCGTCGAACTCGGTCGCGTCTTCGGCGTACAGCAGCCAGCAGGCCCGGATGCCGCTGAGCAGGTCCTCTAGAAGATCGAGGGCCGGGCGGGCGGGGTCCAGCGGCGTGATCCGCAGGCCGAGCGCGTCCAGGTTCAGCTCGGACTGGTCCTCGCGCTGCTTGTCGAGCAGTTGCTGGGAGGTGGCGATGTGCTGCTGGAGTGCCGTGAGGTTGGGGATTTCGCCTTCTGCGACCCGGAGGGCGTCGCGGATCAGGGGCATCACCGCCTGGCGAGGTGAGGTGCCGTCGGCCATGAGTTCCAGGATGAGGGTGGGGGTTTCGTGGGGGAGTGCCTCGATGTGGTCGGCTTCGACCACGATCTGGGTGGCGGGGAGTCCGGCGGATTCGGCGGTGATGGTGGCGGCGGCGTCCAGCCAGTGTGCGGCGGCGATGGCGGCTGCGGCGGGGTCGATGTCGGTGAAGAGTGCTTCGGGGCCGAAGGGGTGGTCGTGCAGCAGGTTGTGGGCTTGGGCGACTTGGAGCGGGGAGGCGTCTTCGCGGGTGAGGGTGACGGCCTGTCGGGCGCGTTCGGTGAGGTTGCCCAGATCGGCTTGTTCGATGGCGGCCAGTTCGGCGCCGACGTCGATGGTGACGCGGGTGGTCAGTTCGGCGGCGTTGAGGGCGTGCAGGGCGCGGCCGACCTGATGTGCGGCTTCTTCGACCTGGATGTAGGACTGGATCATGTAGCCGTCGGAGGGCAGGTTGGGGTTCGTCAAGGCGGTGAGGACATTGGTGAAGGCGTCGCGTTCTTCCTGGCGGCGTTCGCCTTCGGAGTTGGGCTCGTGGCTGTCGGCGGCGCTGGCCGGGTGGGTGTAGCACCGCCAGCAAATCTCGGAGAGTTGGGTCAGGGCCTTGGCGAGATTGAGGGCATCGTGGCTGGGGATCCCGGCAGGAAGATCGGCGACGTCCACCGCGGTGTCGCCTGCCCCGATGCTCCAGGAGGCGATGAGGGCGTTGCGACGGTGATCGACGGCGTACCGGGTCAAGAGGGCTCCTCACAGATGAGCGACAACGATGCTGGGACACGCCCAGCATGAAGCATCGGGGTCGTGCGAGTACCGAACTCAAGGGCGAGTCCCTTCTTTGCTCGTCTCTGTCACTCGGTCAGTAAAGGGTGATGCGACGCGGGCGTGGATGGGATCGCCGTGTTCGGGCCCGACGCTCGGCTACAGCCCGGCGTCACGTAGCCCTCGATCCTGCCTTCGAACTAGCGTGACCTGCTGACATCAGTGCAGAGGTGCGTACGGGGGAGCCCCGGGATACCGTCGGCACGTGGATGAGCGCGCTGAGCGGATCGCCTTGTTCCTCGCCGTGCGGAACGTGCCGTATGCGACGGACGGCGCCCATGATGCCGACACGTTGATGACGCTCGGGCGGGGCGACTGCCTGGCCAAGTCCGCCTATCTGATCGAGGGCTTCCGGGCGCTCGGTTACCAGGCCCGGCGGGTCCGGTGGCTGTATCACCTGCCTGACCGGCCGGCCGAAGTACGGCTGCTGCCGTCACGGGAGGACGTTCATTCGGCTGTCGAGGTGCTGATCGAAGGCCGGTGGACACTGGTGGACGCCACCCATGATCCGCCCCTGGCCGCCGCCGGACTGACGGTCGCCGAATGGGACGGTATCACCGACACCATCCCGGCGTACGAGCCGCGCGGGCCGCTGTGGCGACCGGGGGACGGACCCGAACCGGTGCCGAACGCCGGCGTCGACGAAAACGCCGTTGTCGACCGCGGCAACCGCTATCAGAAGGCGTTCAATCGGTGGCTGCGCGAGGTTCGCGGTGAAGCCGCAACGAACGCACCGCGGCATGGGGCGGCTGATGTCTGACGCCTCGCCGCTCTATGGCGATGCCGCTTTTGCCCGTCACACCTACCTGGTCATCGATTTCGAGGCGCTTACCCCCGCCGGGCGGCCCGCCGTTCCGGTGGAGGTGGCGGTCCTCGCCCTCACCGTCGCCGGCGACAGGCTGTCGCAGCAGTGGAGCTTTGAATCGCTGGTCGCACCGCCCGCCGAGGTGCCCGTCACCGCCTTCGACGTGCGCATGACGGGCCTCACCGCGGCGATGTTGGCCACGGCTGCCGGCCCTGAGCGGGTCATGGTCGAGCTCGACCGTCGGCTCACGGCGCCGCCGTACCGGCTGGTTGCCCACCACGCGCCTACCGAGGTGGGGCTCATCGCCCACCAACGGTCGCACTGTCCCGTTCTGGCGGCTGTCCCGCTGCTGGACACCGTGCGACTGGCCCGCGCGCTGTACCCGGAACTGCCGTCGCACCGGCTGGACGATCTGGTGCGGTATCTGCGTATTGAGCCGCCTGCGCGTCGTCATCGGGCGATGCCGGACGTGCAGGCTACGGCGCGCATCTTCGAGCATCTGGTGGCTGAGGGCGGACGGGCGGGTCGCTGGCGCACGCTTTTCGATCTTGACCGGGTGGGTGGGCTGGCGCCCAAGCGGCTGCCATCATCAGCCGGAGTTCAGGCTGGCCTGTTCTGAGGCCACGAGGCTTGCGAGGGCGACCCTACACGGTATTGGCCAGAAGCGTTCATATCGTCGATGTCGATCTCTGACCAGGCTCACTGCTGCCAATGCCCAGCATGCTCGCTCGTGAGGAGCCACTGACGGAGCCTGCAGCAACGGCAGCATCACGTGGCCCAGCGAGCGGCGAGTGGGAGATCCTTGGGCGACCGGCTGGCGGACCTGGGACGAGGCTGCTCAGATGGCTTGTGACGGCGGTTCTTCGCGCATGAGACGTTGTAAGGCGGCATAGCCTTCGGCGGCGAAGCGGTCTTGGCCGTTGGCGGTGGCGGTCACGGCGATGGCTGCGGCGTCGACGGTGCCGCACAGGTGCATCAACTTCTGCTCGGTGTGTGTTGGTTGGCGTCCGTAGCCGGTGTAGAAGGCGTCGCGGAGGTCGGGGCGTGCGTGGAGGGTCCGCATGGTGATCCGGAGGAAGTCGCGGCCGGCGGCCTCGTAGCGGCTGGTTTCGAAGTCGATGACCGCTACGGCTCCGGCGTTGAGGAGGAGGTTGCGGCTGGTGAAGTCCAGATGGGAGGGCACGGCCGGCTGAGGCGGCAGATCCTCCAGGAGGGTCAGGCAGGTGTGGGCGAAGGCCAGCTCCTCTGCTGTGAGAGGGGTGGTGTTGCCGCTGAGCTGGGCGCGGATGTAGGCGGCCCGCCGTGGGCCGAAGTCGGGCAGGACCTGGGGAGGGGCGGCCTTGTGCAAGCGGCGCATCAGTCGGCCAGCCTGATGATAAGCGTGCTCTTCGGTGGCGGGGTCGAGGTGTTGGTCGCAGAGTGGTGTGCCGGGCAGGGCAGTCATGAGCAGCAGGCGCTGCTCGGTGTCGGCGGAGATGAGGCGGGGAGCGTGGGGCGCCAGGGCGGGGGCCCAGTGCTGCAGGGCGTGGTGTTCACGGGCGAACATGGCCGGCGTGGTGTTGTGCTTGGCAATGAGCTGCTCGCCGTTGGGCAGGCGAAGCCGCTGGATGCGGGTGGTGGCGTCGCCCCAGGAGTGATCCACGACGGCGGTGACCGGCGTGCCGAGCAGCTTGGTAGCCCGGTCAGCGAGGTCCATCAGTGCTCACGCTGGTGACGATCGTCGCGGCGCGGTCGGCGGCCTGGGCGGGGGCGAGGGTGGTCGTGTCGATGACGTGGGCCTCGGTGGACAGCCAGTCGGTGTAGGCCTGCTCGTAGCGCGGGAGGTTGCGGAGCCGGAAGTCGATCACTTTCTGGGAGCGGGCTGGATCGTCGGGGAACATCTGATGGCCGGTGATGCGCTCGCGTACGGTCGCGGGGTCGGCGTGGAGCAGGATGTGGTGGACGGTGATGCCGCGCTTGTCCAGGACCGAGAAGATCTCCGTTGCGTAGTCGCGGCGGAGCAGGCTCATGGGCGCGATCAGCGGGCCACCGGTGTAGGCGAGGACCTCGGCGGCGGTTGCGGCGACCAAAGGGCGCCATGGGGGCAGGTCCTGGAAGTCCTTCTCGCGGCCGGGGAGGATCGCCCGCACCATGAAACCGACTTCTTCGGGGTCGAACAGCAGACTGTCGGGGATACGGGTGAGGAGGTCTTGGGCGACAGAGGTCTTGCCGCCGCCGAACGGACCGTTCAGGAATATGATCATGTGCTTCCTCGGGTGATGGGGCCGGGTTTCAGGCCAGCATGTCAACGGCGGGCAGGGCAGGTATGCGATTTTGGGCCAGCGCCAGGTCGAAATGATGGGCCGCGACGGCCCATACGCGGTGCAACTCGGGCTCCACGTCGACTGGAGGCTGCAGGACCTGCCCGGCGGTGTGTCCGGGCGTCACCTTCATGGTGGTCGCGGCGTAGCTGCCCCGTGTGGTGGAACGGTTGCGCAGCTGCAGCGCCACCAGCACCGGATGTGACGTGGTGGCAGTGACCGTGACGTGCACGGTGATCGCTTGGCCGGGAACGAAGTGGCTGGGCGACTTCAAGGTCAGGCTGAGCCGGCTGCTGCCGACAGCGGAGGGGCCGCATCGGGGGCACGTGAGGGCGAAGTGCCCGTTCTTGCTGATCTCGGTGCGCGGGCATGCGCAGTAGGGGCAGGCGCTGGCCGGCTGAGGGGGTTGTGGCAGCAGAGGGGCGGACAGCGCGGTGAATAGGCGGCCGAAGGAGCCGCTGCGCGTGCGATGGAGGATGTCGAGCGCGGCCCGCGCCCATGCCTGCTCGTCCCGCGACGCGGAAGCTGACGCGCTGCTGAGTTGTCGTGCGGCGGCTCGGGCTCTTTGCATCTCGTCCAGGCACGCCTTGAGTTCTCGGTCGGGTCGCTGTTCGCACATGCTCCGGAGCGCCCTCTCCCACGTCGCGGACGTCTCCAGAAGGGGAGCGGGAGAAGGCGGCAGCGTAGCCGAGGTACGGGTCATGCAGTTGCGCGCGTTGTGCTGTCCGGTGTTCGCGGTCGGGCTGTTGGAGCCGGACATGCCTTGGTCGGGATCACCGAGGAGCAGGATCGAGGGATCGGTGCCGCGTCGCGCCACCAGCTGGTTGACGTGAAGGGCGATGTCTCCCAAGGGCAGATGTGCTCGAAGAAGCCGCGCCGCGTGGGCTGGCTCGGCGGAGCCGGTTGCCGCGTCGCCACGCAGCAGCCCGATCACCGCCGACGGGTAGCCCTCGCAGGCGTCCAGAGCGAGTGCGACGTCGGAGGGGTACTGCTCGGCTGGGGCCAGCGTGATGGCGTTGCACACGAAAAGCCCGAGCACGCTGGCGCGCAACTCGTGGGGCCGTAGCAGCTTCAGGGGCGCGTCGCGGGCGATCTTGCAGCGGGTACGCGTACAGCCTCCCGGTATGGGGCGGCCGTCGATTGTCCGCTCGGTGTCACCGGTGAGCCCGCACACCAGGTACGGGTCGAGGTGGGCGTGGGCGGCTGAGCCGTGAGCGTCGATCAGCAGGTGCCGGGCGCCCTGCTCGATGGCCTCGCTGAGGGGGATCGGCGTGTCGTCGGGCAAGGTGCGTGCGCAGCCGGTGGGGCCGTGCAGGAGGAGATCGGCTGAGCGCGCGGTGCCGGTAGGCGCGGCCAGGATCTTGGCCAGGCCGAACACCTGCGCGGCGTGATCGCGACCGGTCAGCAGACCGACGCGGACACCGCCTTGGGCGCGGGCGCGGAGGAGGGGGAACAGCCCCGCGAGTGTGCAATCCGCCGCGTCCGCCACAACCAGGAGGCTGGTGTCGCCGGCGGTCGCGGTGACCGCGGAGAGCGTGGCGGCGCTGGTGTGTGGGCGCCGCAACGCCTCGGCGGCGAGTTTCCCGATCGGTGCCGCCCCGGCGATGGACACCACCCGAGCCCCTGCGACAGGGACTCGCGTGGGTACGCCGGTGGGGGCGTACCAGGCCATCACTTCGGCCCAGCGTCGGGTGCGAGCGGGATCGGTCGGCCTGAGCAGCGGGATTCGGCCGGCGCGAAGGTGTCTGCCCGCCTCCTGTAGGTTGCTGCTCCACCAGCAAGAGGGAGGCAGGACGGCAGCCGTCACGATGAAGCTCCCTGAATGGTCGTGGCCAGGGCGTATAGCCGTAGGCGCCGGGTCAGTGGCGTGGCGAGCCGCGTTGCCACTCGTTTGGCGGCCTGGAGGCCACGCTGGTGCCGGACGTCGTCGATGAGGCGCGTGTAGGGCCACGCGCGATCTTCCAGGGCGGCCAGAGCACATTCGGCGGTCGGCATTTCGTCCCAGATCGCCAGGTCATGGTCATCGGTTGGATGGCCCCGGTCCGCCAGGTGCCGGGTGACGCGCTCGTCGGTGCCCTTGCCTACATAGAGCGGCGCCGGTACATCGGCGAAGGCCGCTCGCTGGTAGGCGCGCTCTATTGCGCTGACCGGGTCCGGGCCGAGGGGGTGGACCAGCAACCGGAGCAAAGTCCCGCCGGGCCGCAGTACTCGCAGCGTCTCATCCACGGCGCACAGGGGGTCGGGAGTGAACATCAGCGCCTCATGCTCCACGACGGCGTCGAGACTCTGGTCGGCTGCGGGGAGGCTGAGGGCATCACCTACCTGGACGTTCACATGCTCCGGAGAACGGGCCCGCAAGAGCTCGGCCATGGCGGGGGAGTACTCGAGGGCGAGGTAGGAACAGGAACCCGGAGCGAGGTGGCTGGTAATCCGGCCGGTTCCCGCCCCAATCTCCAGGACATCGACTTCCTTGAGCCACGTACGGGCGCACACGGCCAGGCCAGAGGCCATATCAGCAGGTACCGGCCGGTGGTGGTCGTAGACCTCGGCCAGTGCGGCATCGTAGAGCGCATCCCCTCGGAGCGGACAGGGACTCAGGTCGACGGTGCCGAGCACGGTGTTCAGGTGGGTGGCCAGGTGCTGCCAATCCCAGCTCAGCGGTGCCTTGAGGAGGTGGAGGTTTGCGTAGCGGGCGTGGCGGAGGACGGGGAGCAGCGCCCTGACAGCAGACGCCAGTCCGTGGGAGGTGAGGGCCTCGCAGCTCAGAGAGGTCGATAGGGCTTGGCGTGTGGCGGCTCCCAGGTAGCGGGAGAGGCATAGCCCCGGAACGGGGGCTGCTTGGTGGCGGGCCAGCACGGTGGCCAGGTCCGTAGCGGCGATGCGGGCGCGGTCCAGCGCGAGCGCGGCAGCGAGGGCGTCGCCGCGGTCGTGAGCGAGAGCGGTCTGGGTGAGAGCCCAGGCCATCTGGGAGCCGGCCGTCTGAACGGCTCGTGAGGCGGCGGTTCGGATGCTTGGCGTCCAGGGCGGGAGATGTTCCACCTCGCCGGTCGAAGACGTGGTCCAGGTTCGTGGATCGCCGGCGGATAGGCGGGCGTCAACGTCGGGAGGCAGAACCCGGACCTCCATGGCCGTGCCGTCGCGCATCTGCATGCCGATCGAGGCAGGGCCTTTCGTGATTCCGGAGATCTCGGGATGCTCAGCGAGTGCATGAGTGACCAGGGTCTCCGCCTTCGGCGACGTGGATAGATAGATGACCTGGTAGGTGTCAGTCTCGGCTTCTGCGCTACGGGGTGCGGGGAGTGCCACCGTGCCGTAGGTCTTCAGGACATCCGTGATCGTCCTGCTCTCGGGGGGACGCGGATCAAGGGGGTAGCCACAGTCGGCGAGGGCTTGGGCCAGGGTGAGGGCGTTGGTGAAGGTGACGGCGTGCATGCCGCACGAGCGCGCAGCTCGTACGTTCGCGGGGTTGTCGTCGGTGAAGAAGACCTCTGACGGGCGGAGTTCCATCAGGGCGGCTGCGGCCAAGTAGGCGGCGGGCGCCGGCTTGGTTGCGCCGATGTCCGCGGAGTTGACCACCACGTCGAACAGGTGGGTGATGCCGTGATGCTGCAGGTCGGCGGGGACGGCGTCGGTGTTGTTGGTCAAGGTGGCGATCTTCAGCCCGGCAGCCCGTGCTCGACCAAGGAGATCGACCATGTCGGGATCGACTTCACCTCGATCGCCGGACCAGATGTCGGCCGCGCCCCCGGCGTGGGGGCCGAACTCGGCGATCAGCCGGGTACGGACCTGCTCAACCCAGGCATTGTGCGTGAGTAGCCCGTGATGGGCCGTGTCGAAGTCGTCTCCGTAGGCCAGGCGGCGGATCGTGCCGTCGGGCAACCCGTGGACGGCTTCGGCACGGCGGCGGCCGTGCCCGCGCCACAGCCGTACGACTCCGTCGAGGTCGACCAGCAGCCCGCGCAGAGGCGTGGTCATCGAGCCTCCTCCCTAACCGTGGCGATGGCGCGCGCCAGGTGTGCCGGAGTCGGATCGGCGGTGAAGTCGGCGATGGTGATCCGGGTGCCGTGGTTCTCGTTGACGCCGTGGATCAGCGCGGGCACCGCGATGGAGTCGCCACCGTCGGCGAAGAAGTCAGTGCTGCTCGGTGGCGTCCCGGTCAGGCGCTGCCAGAGAAGGACGACATCGTCAGGCAGCGCGGCCGCCTGACGCTCCGGCGGGGGCTTGTCCAACGCTGCTCGGTCTATCTTTCCGCTGGCTGTACGGGGTAGCTCAGGGACCACGTGGATGCGCGACGGGACCGCGCTGGCGGGCAGGCAGGAGGCCAAGTGCCGGCGCAGTTGCGCGACCGTCACCCACTCGGACGCCGCCGCGTACAAGCTCAAGCCGGACCGCTCCGAGTCGGTGCGAGGCACACCGCGGCCCCATGAACGCCGGGCAACCGGCATGCGACCGCTTCGACCTCGCCTGGTTCCAGCCGTACGCCGCCTAGGTTCAGCTGCTGGTCGATGCGGCCGGCAAAGGCGAGCTGGCCGTCGTCGAGGACGCGGACGAGATCACCGGTCCGGTAGTAGCGACGTGGCCCGGCGCCGTCCGCGTTCAGGTGCACGAGTCGGGAGGCGGTCTCCCGGCTCATCCCCAGGTAGCCCTCGGCCAGGCCCGCTCCGGCCAGATACAGCTCACCGACTTCTCCTGAGCACGTGGCGCGGCCGTCCTCGGTGCGGACGTGCGCGATAACACCGGGCAGCGGTCGGCCGATGGGGACCGGATCCATGCCGGGGGTGATGGGAAAGGCCATCAAGGCTTCGACGGTGGCCTCGGTGGGGCCGTAGGCGTTGGCAACCTGATAGCGGCTCAGCCACCGGGCGAGCGGCGCGGTGTGAACTGTCTCGCCGCCCAGGACGATCAACCGCACGCTATCGAGCTCGGCGAAGGGCATGGCCGCGAGTGTCGTCGGCGTGCAGGTGAAGGCGGTGACGCGATGACTGTCCAGCCAAGTCACCAGCTCGGAACCCACCGCCCGCTGCCGGGGCCCGGGAATGAGGAGGTGTGCGCCCGCGGTGAGCGTGGGAAGCAGTTCCCAGAGCACGGCGTCGAAGGCCGGTGAGGTCAGCTGCGCGACCCGGTCGGCCGCGGAGAAAGCGTACAGCGTGCGAAGGGCTTCCGCCCGCGCCGCGAGGGCGTCCTCACCGATGAGGACCGGCTTCGGGATCCCCGTGCTGCCGGAGGTATGGAAGATGCACCCCGCTTGCCGTCCGGCGCCGGGTCCGTGGCGCACGGCGCTCGACCTCATGGTCGGCGCCACACTGATCCGATCCGGTGCCCAAAGCGGAGGACCTCCATCGGGTGTGATGGCCACCTCGGCCGAGCAGGCGTCCGCGACAGCGGCGAGCCGACCAGGGGGATGGTTCATGTCGAGGAACACGGCTCGGGCGCCCGCCTGCCAGATTCCCAGAACGGCAGCGCACCACTCCACGCTGGGCGGCAACGCCAGCAGCACCGGCGCCTCGGCCACGTCGAACGGGCGCAGCACATCGGCGATGCCGGCGGAGGCATCGCGGAGTTCGGCGTAGGAGAGAGTTCGGCCGAGGTGGGTGTCGGTGACGGCCGGAGCGTCGGGCTGCGTCGCCGCCTGGGCGGCGAAGGTCTCCAACAGCGGGCTTTTCATCGGGAACCTCGCTTACTGACCTCGGCGTGGGCGTAGCGCAGGAGTTTCAACGACGCGGTCAGATCCGCGTGCGGGACCGAGAGGTTCACCCGCAGGCGCGCTTGCCCTGGATACAGGCTCTCCCAGGCCGATACATCACCTCCGAACAGGAGCATCGGGTTGAGCTTGAGGTGATGGCGGCGACCGATGTCGTTGACCCAGGCAATGACCTTCTCCGCGTCACCCAGCGGCGCCAGCACACGAGGCAACAGCGAATAGCCGGCCATGGGGCGCAGAGTGTCGCCGGTTTCCAGCAGGGAGTTGGTGTGCTCGTTCAACAGGGTGAACGAGTGGGCGAAGTGCGTTGCCATCTCACTGAGGTGGCCGACGATCTCGAAACAGGTCTCCCACGTGGGCACGGGAACGACCTCGTGCTCCACGAAGCGATCACGGATCCAGGCATACGCCTGTTCGACGGCATGCATACCCCCGGCTCGCTCAGCGTCGGCCAGCAGCAGCACTGCCAGATACAACAGGACGACCTGACCGATCATGGGGTTGATGGAGGCGGTACGGTCGAACTGCTCTTCCCTGGCCGCCGCGATGAGAGGCGGGTATCCGCTGATCAGGATGCCGGTGCGCAGGCCCGGTACGCACATGTCCTTGGCCGGGGTCATCATGATCGCCGTGGTATCGAGGCCGCCGGCGACGAGATCCCGCGCCTGGTTCACCACCTTCGCGGCGGCTTGAGCCGAGCCGCCTGCTTGGAAGACGATATCGAGGACTTTGAAGTCCACATCGAGTTCGGGACGGGTGAACACGGTGCCGGTGACACCGTTGGGCAAGATCTCGACCAGCGCCCGGCGCTCGGTATCGACGCCCGTCGTCGCCAGGGCGCCGTCGTAGCGGTAACGGGCCGCAACCTCACCGCCAAGTCGCCGGGTCGTCTGTTCGAAGGCGTAGTAGCACGGCATGGGCAGGACCAAGCTCGTGTCGCAGCCGGCCAGGAAGCCGGTGACGATGTTGATGGCCTCGGTCGAGCCATGGGTGAACACCACCTGCTCGCCGCTCACCTGCACGCCGAGATAGGCGCCGGCCAGGCTGGCGGCGAGCTCGCGGTCGCCCGCGTCGGCGTGGGTGCCGTACTCGGCGATCCGGCCGGTCTGGACACAGGCGCGCAGGACGACGTCCAGGTGGTCGGTGACCGCTCTGGCGGGCGGGTAGAGGTTATAGCCGTAGCCGATCTGGGAGCTGGACCTCGGTACTCCGTCGCGTAGGCGGCGATAGACCGCCACACAGGCCGCGTCGGAGGGAATCGTGGGTGCCCCGATCACGTCGATTCTCCTGTGATGGCCTGGTGAATAAGAGGTGGCTCGGCGATGGGATAGCTGCCGAGGGTGAAGGCCGTGAGCGCGGTTGTGGAGAGCTGGCCGACGTCTGCACCGGAGGTGTGAAGCTCGGCGAGGCGAGTACCGGCCTCGACCTCATCTCCGACGCACACGTGCAGAAGAATGCCCGCAGCAGGATCGACGGCCGCGCCGGCCCGGACACGGGCCGCCCCCAGCCGGCCCGCCAAGCGGCCCAGAGCAGCGGCATCAATGGCTTGAACTACTCCGGCGACGGGCGCGACAACGCTGACCACGCGACCTGCCTGCGGCAGTTGCGCGAGATCCCCGCCATGCATGTCCACCCACGTACGGAAGATCTTCAGGGCCGATCCGTCAGCCAACGCCTTGCCCAGGCGCTCGCAGATCGTCTCGTCGGGAACGGAGGGCCACGCGGAAGCGGCTGCTTGGCCGGCCAGAGCCAGCACCAGGTCGTTCAGACGCGGCACATAGCCGCCCGCGAGGACATGCAGGGCTTCGATGACCTCCAGACTGTTGCCGATGGCCCGTCCCAAGGGCTGTTCCATGTCGCTGATCAGGGCGCGCGTGGGAATGCCGTTCCGGTAGCCGATGGCGACCATGAGCTCCGCCAGGGCGCGGGCGTCCTCCAAGCGGCGCATCATCGCTCCGCCACCGGTCTTGACGTCGAGCACGACCACGCTCGCGCCTGTGGCGAGTTTCTTGCTCATGACCGATGCCGCGATCAACGGCAGGGAGTCGACGGTGGCGGTGACGTCCCGCAACCGGTACAGCGCCGCGTCTCCCGGCGCGAACACCGGCGACTGCGTGGCAATCGCCATGCCCGTCGCCTCCAGGCTGGCCTTCATCTGATCAGGGGTGGTCGGAAGGACGAGTCCGGGAATCGCCTCGAGCTTGTCGACGGTGCCGCCGTGATACCCGAGGGCACGGCCGCTCATCTTGGCCACCGGAATGCCGACGGCTGCCAGCAGCGGCGCCAGAATCAGAGTGACGTTGTCTCCGACGCCCCCGGTGGAGTGCTTGTCGGCGACGAACGCCTCTCGTCCTACCTCCAGGTGCTGCCCGGTGTCGGCGAGGACCTGCGCGAGCTGGACGGTTTCGGTACGGGACAGGCCGCAGCAGGTGACAGCCATGAGCCAGGCGCTGATCTGGTAGTCGGGGATGCGTCCGGCGAGGTGGCCGTCGATGAGAGCAGCGATGTGGGCTGGGGTGAGCCGGGTGCCGGAGCGGGTCCGTTCGATCAGCTCCGGCACCGGTGGACACGGGGGAGAGGTGTCGTTCATGCGGCGTACTCCTGAGCGCTGAGCTGACGGAGCGCGGCGGCGATCTGCGGCTGGTCGGCCAGCCGCCAGCGCGGTACGCGCGCGGCTCGTAGCGCGGCCACATGCTCGGCGATCAGATCCGCCGGCCGGCGGGAGAACACGGCGGCGGTCAGTAGCTCGGCGACCAGCGGCATGTCGTCGGCGGTCAAGCCGACCGACAGCGGCTCGGCCACGCCCAGGCGCAGCGCCGGCCGTCCCTGCATGCCGGGCAGGTCGGTCAGGACGTTGACGCTGATGCCGGCTTCATCCAGCCGCCTGCCGGCGGTGACGGCATCTACGCCCACGATCGAGCTGTCCACCCACAGCTGGTGGCCGCCGCTGTAGCCGCGCTCTGCTGCCGCAGGCGGAAGGCCGCGCTCGGCAAGATGGCCACCCAGCAGCCGGGCGCTCGCGATGACCTGCTGGGCGTATTCCTGGGGGTCGGCGGCGAGGAACTCGGCCGCGGCCAGACCGAGCGCACAGGTGGCCGCGAGATGATGGTTGGAGATCATCTCCTGCTGGGCCAGCCCGATCTCAGCGGCGGCATGTGCATCGCGGGTGGCTATCAGGGCATGCTGCGGACCAGGGAACGTCTTGTGTGTGGACCCGCCCATGGAGTCGGCTCCCGCGTCCAGCGGGTGCGGGATGGCGCCGCCCAGGACGAGTCCCATCCAGTGTGAGATGTCGACGTGTACGAGCGTCGGGGTTCTGGCAGCGCGTACGGCCGTCACGACCGCCTCGGTGTCCAGCGGGAACAGGGCGTGTGATAGGTCCAGGTAGACCAGGCAAGGGCGATGCCGCGCCACGAGCGTGGTCAACGCATCAAGGTCCAGCGTGTGGGGGTCCGGACCGCGTGCGAGGACCGGTACCAGCCCCAGACGGCGGGCGAGGCCGGCGGTGGCGTAGTGCCCGCCCTGGTCAGTGTGGATGCTGATCACTGGTGTGCCGGGTCCGCCTCCCAAGGCGGAAAGCACCAGGGCCATGGCCTGCAGGCCGCTCAACGGCCGGACGTTGACATGGTCGGCGCGAGCCAGGTGGCGCAGCAGTGGCAGGGTCAGGTCGGTTTCTACCTGGGAAGCTTCGCGTGCTGCCGGGAAGTTCCACGAGTTCGGGTCGTTGCCGGTGTTGAAGAAGTACCGGTGCCCGCTGTCGAGCCCCAGCGCGATGCGGGCCAAGGGGGAGCTGTGGTTCTCGCTGGGGATCATGTTGAGCCGGCGCTGCGCCTCGCGCTCCTGCCGGGTGAGCGCGTGCAGGGCGGTCGTCACGCTGCTGATCAGGTCGTCGGTGAAGGTGCTCACGAGGCGTCCCGCAGGAAGAGGCCGCGCAGCATCGCGCGAGGCCGGTCGGGCACGTCCCGGTAGGGCGTACGGCCGTGGCAGATGCGGGAGTTGGCCATCAGCAAGCCCTGCCCGGCCTGCAAGGTGAACCGCAGCGCGTACGGAGAGCCGGGCTCGGCCAGCTCCGCAAGTGTTGCGAGCGCTCGTCCAAGGGCTCCCTCGTGACCGTGTTCTGGATCCCAGAGGTCGTTGCCGTCCCGGCTGTAGCGCGTGACGAGCGTGCCGTCGACGACGGCGAACGCGGGGCCCCAGGAGACGTCGGGCGAGCCGTTCACGGTGGCGCGACGTCCCAGGACACGGTCGGAGAGCAGGGTGGCGGCGGCGTCCGGGTCGGTCCTGGCCAGCTGCCGGAACGCTCCCACCGCGTTGAAGAGCGTGCTCTGCCCGCCTTCGGCAGCCGGGCGGACGCAGAGCAGGATCGAGGTGACCACCGTGCCGATCGGCTGGAGCAGACCATCGACGTGCAGTCCCTGGCCGGAGGCGGATACGGCCGGATGCGGCACGTGCGCCGCCGACGCGGTCAGCGTCGAGATCCCGCTCGCCGCCACCCCGACCGCGCCGGGGCGACGGTAGAGCGGGGGCACGAACGGCTCACCGAGATCCAACGCTTCCGCCAGCGCGATCAGCCCATCGTGGGTCGGGGGTTGGGAGCAGGAGGTGACGGCGAAGCCCGCGTAGCGGAGTTGCTCGATCACTGCGGCGAGGTCCTTGGCCTGCGGGGAGTCGTAGGAGGCCACCGGGATCGGGCTTACCGTTGCGGGGAAGGCTGGTAGCTGGTTCTCTTCGGTGGTCGCGATGACGTGGTGCAGACGTTGGGCCAGCACAAGAGCAGCCATGGGGGTACGCCTTTCAGGCTTGGGGCGTCGTTCAGATGAGATGGATCGGATCGGCGGCGGCGGGAACCTCGGCGAGGAGCCGCTCGACGGCAGCCTTCTGACGAGGCCCGCCCGCGTCAGGAGCGCGCCGGGCTTGGTGCAGGAAGTTCAGGAGCGGGGTCAGCGCGGGGTCGATCCGGTACGCGGGACGCACCTTGTCGATCGCTGCCACGCACGTCGCATAGAGCTCGGGGTCGTGGACGAGCGCGTCCAGCGCGGCGGCGACCTCGGCGACGTCGGTCGTATCGACGGCCAGGCCGACACCGTGGCGAGCGACCCACGAGCCGGAGGCGCCGTGGCTGTCGATGACGATCGGCATCCGATACAGCAGCACGTCGCGCAGCCGTAGGCGGTGACAGGTTTCGTTCTCCGCGCCGGGCCGTCCCAGGCAGACCAGCGCCCGGGATGCCGTCAGCACGCCGTCCCGGCCGCTGTGGGGGAGCGGGCCATCGTGCTGGACGACGTGTGCACCGAGGCCGAGTTCCGCCGTGAGGCGGCGGAGCCGATCCGCTTCCGCGATGCGCTGCCCGGCAGGAGGCGGGTAGCAGAACCGCACGTTCACCGCGCGCCCGCTGTTGCGCAGCGCGGCCAGTGCCTGGCACAGGACGCCCGCGTCAGTGAAGTCCCACACCCCGCCGGACCAGGCATAGTCGGCCGGAGGAACCGTGGGATCAGCGTGCGCAGCCGCGGCTTCCCGACTGAAGCCGATGGGCACCAGCGACACCAGATGGTGCAAGGTTCGCTCCGCGGCGTGCAGGCGTGGCGTCAACCGGCCGAGCGCGACGAGCGTCGCGTACATCCCGGCTCGCTCGACTTCCGAACGCGCCAGGAAATGGTCGCTCACCCAGGTCTGCAGCCGGAAGTGGGCCACGATCTGCTCGTAGAAGCGATCGGCGTTCGCCGAGTCGCGCAACTGGTCGTAGTCCAGGTGCTCGATCGGCGGCGCGTTCTCGCTGATGATGAGCCGACCGAGCCGGTGAGCGTGCAGTAGCACGCGTGGATCGGGCAGATCGGTGGTGACCACCGCCTGGGCGGCCTCCACCTCGGCCCGCCAGCCGTCCTCGGCGAACTCCGTCACCTCCAGCCCGTCCCGAGACCAGGAGATGTCACTGCCTGGCGCGGTGATCAAGCGGATGCGATGTCCGGCTGCGCGCAGCCCCAGAGCGATCTCCCACATGCGCAGGCCGATCCCGCCCATGCGTTCTCCCACCGGGTAGGGGCCGGTGAACAGGCTCACGCGCATGGCAGGTCCTTCCAGTACCTGAGCAGCGAGGGCCACGTCCCCAGGTCGGTGAACGGCGGTACCTCGATCACCGGGGCGCCTCCCAGCGGAGGCTCGGTGGCTTCGGCCAGTTGGTCGATCACTTGCTGGGCGGCTTCGCGGCGGAAGGCCAGCCCGAACCACACCGCGTTGAACCGGCCCTGCTCGGCGGCGTCCGTGCCGGGCTTGTCGACCAGGTGGCACACTCGCTGGCCGCGCATTGTGTCATCGACACACAGGGCCCCGTCCATGGCGATGCGCGCCGGATCGTCCTCATGAGCAGCGAGAACACAGGCCGGGGCCCGCTCCAGCGCTGCCAGGACGTCGTCGAGCAGGAAGTTGGGCGGGGGAGCCGACAGCACCTGATCGGGAAGCAGTACCAGGATTCGTTCGTTCGCCCACTCCAGCGCCGATTCCAGTGCGCCGGCCAGTTCGGGCGACTCCGCCCGCTGGCGTACGGCCGCAACGGGAACATCGCGATGACGGTGATGCACGTGCGCCAACGTCGCTACGCGGTGGTCATCCACGACGAGGACCACTCGCGTCGGCGTACGAGCGGCTCGGACCAGATCGAACACGCCGTCGATCGCCACGCGTCCTGCTCCGATGGGCAGCAGTTCCTTGGGCATCGGGAGGCCCAGGCGCGTACCTGCTCCGGCGCACGGCACGATCACCGTCAACGGGTTACTCATCGCGCCACCGCCTGCGGACGGAGGCTGCAGGACATGGCCTCACAAATCCGGTCGGCCAGCACCTCCGTACAGACCAACGGGGGAGCGAACGACACCACCGCCCCTTGCAATCGCGCCAGTACCCGGTGGGTCTCGCGCAGGCGAAGTGCCACCGCCGCGGCCCGCTCAGCGGTATCGAACTCCACCGCCACCAGCAGCCCACGCCCGCGTACCTGCCGAACGCCCTGTTCACCAATCAGAGTGCGCAGACCGGACAGCAGCCGTACCCCCACCCGAGCGGCGTTCTCCACCAAGCCCTCGGTCTCGATGGCATCCAGTACGGCGCACGCAGCCGCGCATGCTGTCGCGTGACCACCCGTCGTGAACCCGTGCCGCAGGCCGCCCAGAACGGGATCACGCGCGAAGACCTCATAGATGTGCTGGCGGCACGTCATCGTCGCCAGCGGCGCATATCCGGCGGTCAGCCCTTTGGAGGTGACCACGATGTCCGGCAGCACGAGCGGCTCGTGCTGATAGCCGAACCACCTGCCGGTCCGGCCGTACCCGGTCAGAACCTCGTCGACCACCATCAACGCGCCGATGCCATCACACAGGCGCCGCACCGCGGTCAGGTAGCCGAGCGGCAGCGGCCGTATCCCGCCCACCCCCAGCACCGGCTCGACCACCACAGCGGCCACCTGATCGGCCCCGGCACCGAGAGCACAGGCGGCCACCGCACTGGGATCCATGGCGGCTCGATCGCCTGGTACGAGCACGAACCCCTCAGGAAGCGGCCCCATCAGGGCACGAACCGCCAGCATGCCGGTCATCGCCGCGGTGGCCAACGTGCTGCCGTGGTAGCCCGGCGCCAAGGAGACGATCAACCGCCGATGTTCCGCCCCGGACAGGACGTGGAACATCCGCGCGACCTTGATCGCGCTCTCGATCGCCTCCGAACCCGAGTTACAGAAGAACGTGCGCGACAGCGGCTCACCGAACAACCCCGCCAACCGCGTAGCCAGCTCTGCCACAGGCGGGGTGATCGCCTCCTGCAGCGTGTACGTCATCAAGGTGACCGCCTGTGCGGCCATGACCGCCGCCACGTCCTGCCGCCCATAGCCGAGGGCGGCGTTGAACACTCCGGCTCGTGCGTCCAGGAACCGTCGCCCGTCTGCGGACACCACTTCACACCCCTGGCCTTCGACCAGAAGCAGGGCATCTGAGCCGGCATGAATCGATGTCCATGGACGCCACACATGGTCGGCCGCGTTCTTGAGGACCGCCTTGGTAGTGGAGAGCCTGTCCATGTGCTCCTCTTTCCGCTGGGCTGAGACGCCCCGAGCACACCGCAACGGCGGATGATGACGCTACGCTGAGAAGCGATCACTCACGGTTCATTCACGGCTTCATGTCGATTCCTGGGAAGGATTCAGGTGTGAACCCCACCGCAGGAACGCAGCCGCAAAGCGGGCCCGCATCAGGAGCCTCAGCACCGGGGCGGTCGTTCGCGGCCGAGCTCACGTACTGGCGCAGACGACGAGACCTGAGCAAGAAACAGCTCGCCATCACGATGGGCTTCGACCCCTCGTACGTCAGTCACGTCGAAGCCAGCCGCCATGCCGCCAGCGAAGACTTCGCCCGAAAGGCGGAGAGCGCACTCAACGCAGCCGGTGCGCTGTGGCAGGCGTGGCGGACCACCGCCCCTGCTCGCCCGCCCGCGACTACGGAGCACGAGGGCGAAGGCGTGATCGTGGAAGACGATTACGCACAACTGCACTACGACGGCTCCACCTACCAGGCCAGGCAGCGGCGACGCCTGTTCAACGGCGGTGCCGAGCCGGTCACCCGCTATCTGATGCGCATCAGCGTGGACCGCTACCCCGGCCAGCCCGAGCGGTCGAACGCCCTCTACCGCGCACGCCCGCTCACCTGGGATGAGCTCAACCTGACCGCTACCTGCGACGGCGAACCGATGACGTGGCGCTCCAAGCACGACCGTGACGCGTTCAAGGAAGCCTGGCTCTGCCTGGAGAACGATCGCGCCCGCTTCCCGCTCTATCCCGGCCAGCACGCGGTACTCGACTACGCCTACCAAGTGGACGACGGCCGCTGGGGCCCCTGGTTCCAGCGCGCCGTACGGCTCCCCACCAGGCATCTGTCGGTCGAGCTCGTCTTCCCCGCTGCTTTGGACCCGGTGGTCTGGGGCACCGAAACCTCTACCACCGCCGAAGCAGTCCCGCTCAGAACACCCGTCACCCGGACTGATCGCCGCACTGGGGACGTTGAGGAGACGGTGTTCTCCTGGGCCATCGAAGCGCCGCCCATGGGAGCCCGCTACCGGCTGGAATGGCGATTCCGCGCCCGCGACGACGCAATGGCCCCGCAGCCCACGCTGCGTACCGCCAGCGATCGAATGAGGTCGGTGGGAATCGTCCAGCGCGGCGCACCCATCTTGGCCCGTGCCGCGCGTCCCTTCGACCTGCCCGCCGACGCCGACGAGGCGTCCGACGTCATCGATCAGCTGTTCACCGCCGTGCAGCGCGTCCGTGAGCAGCATGTCTTCGGCAAAGGCATGGGCCTGGCCGCTCCCCAGATCGACATCGACCGGTCCGCCGCGGTCATCGTCTCGCCCGATCCCGACGCCGAGCCGCTCATCCTGCTCAACCCTCGCCTGGTCAGCGAATCTACCGAGGTTGACGAGCAATACGAGGGCTGTCTCAGTTTCTTCGACGTACGCGGGCTGGTGCCGCGTCCGCTCCGCCTGGAGATCGAACACACCCGCCTCGACGGTCGGCGCGTCATCGCCGCGCTGGACACCGCACTGGCCCGCCTCGCCGGGCACGAGATCGATCACCTGTACGGACGTCTTTACACCGCCCGCATGCGGTCCGGTGTTACTCCCATTCCCGTGGAGGAATACCGCGGCACCGGCCAAGCATGGAACTACCGGTGAGGTCAGCCCTCCTGCGGTTAGTGGTAGCCGCGATTGAGCAGTCATCCCGGTCTCGGCCGAGGAGGTGGAGCGGGGATGCTGTTGGTCGGCCATTGGCGGACCAACAGCGGCCGCGCATGCGCGGGACTTCCTTCCGGACGCGCGTTACGATCCCACGCTCGCTGTCTCAACGACCTTGATGGTTCGCACTTCAGGCTTTTCTATCAACTCGGCGAGCGACTCTCTTGAGTATCCGTAGGTGAGCAGCCCATAGATTTTGCCCTGCTGCGCGGCCTGGCGCAGCACATCGAGGTCGAGGCCGAGGGATCTCAGATTCAGCGTGTCGGTCCAGTCCAGCTCGTCCGTCCAGCGTCGGAAAAGCTCAATTGGTGACGTACTCTCGCACTCCCTTTGATAGACCGCACACGATCTCCAGTAGACGGGCTTTCCGGCTAATCCTGGCGATTCGGAGACGAACAGATAAAGCGCGTCCGAGCGGATGTCTCGCACTTTCAGTGCGGCGATGAGCTCGTCTTCCGTCAGGGGATTGGCCAGTTCTACTATGGCGGCGGAAAAGGAATCATCGGGTAGCGCGGCTATCACCTCGCGGGCTTGGGCTTTCGCTGGCTCGGCCACCCCTTTGCCGCCCTCGAATGAGCGCACCAGCAGACTCATCTTCGTCTCGGGCAGGTCAGGGGCCGAAACTAGGCCCAGCAAGTTCGCCGAAACCGCGCCATCCACGCGACGGCCCTCAAAACGCGGGTACAGTTCGTAAGCCGCTACTGGTGTGCTCGCCGACACGGGGCTAACGCTCACCGTCGAGTCCACCAGGACGCGATATTCGGGATGTGCTATCTGAAAGGCGCCACCATATACCTCACGCAAACGTTCAGAGCGGCCGCCGAAAAAATGGAAGCCTTCTAGTACACATACCAGAACGAGCAGTGGCGCGATCACGTACGCAGTTCTTGGAAAATATCTTTTACGACTCATGTTTCGCGGGTCGACCCTTCTATATGACCGGCTTCCAACGGGCTGTGGAGATCGAAGGGGTTGCCCTTCGATCTCCACAGTCAAGCGAAGTCAGGCTATGCGCTGCCTCTTAAAGACTACTGAAGGGCCATATGGTGAGTGCCCATTGGCGGGATGTTGGAAGCATAGGGATGGTCTTCGGGCTGGAGGTGCAGTGTTTGGCCTCGGTCGCGTTGGCTTTGCAATGTGCCAGAATCGACAAGTATCCTGAGGCGCTGTGCTTGAGCCCTGTGAAGCCGAGACACAACAGGTCTTCGCATTGCGCGGCGAATTTGACCGTTTCCGGTACCAGTTGCGTGACGCCTTCTGGTGCTTCCCAGGAGAGGGTCGCACCTTGGCCGCCCTGCACCGGAGAGGCGCCAGGCGGCCAGGATATGGAGGGAGACACTGCCAGAGAGGTGAAGGCCAGCGAGGTGTCCAGCTTCAGCTTGAGCGTTTTGGCGATCAGTTTGTCGATCTTACTGTTGCCGAAGGAACACGTGATTCGCACACTCGCATAAGCGCCCCACCCATCGGCTATGAGGGGGCCCTTATCAGTGACGTACTTCCACCTCAGGTCACTGCCCGCCTCGAACTCCACACCCTTCGTCACGGTGTTCCAGCCGTACAGAGCGGAATGGCACCCACCGCCATAGCAATGACGCTGCAGCGACCACCCTTCGGCCGACTTGAACGAGTTGGGCGGCTTGCAGTTCTGTGTCGCTGCCAGGGGCGCCATGGAGCCGTCGATCATTCCGCACGAGTCGCCGAAGTCGGTGAAGTCCTCGTACGCGGGGTTCGGCGCCTGGATCTCCGTCATGTTGCCACAGCGGTCGAACACGTGGATGGAGATGGTGGATACTTCCGGATCCACCTCACCCATCGTCTCGGCGCGGGCCTTCTTTCCACTCGCGGCGGATGCGGCCGGAGTCTTCCAGCTCCGCGTGACCTTGGCCGTCACATGGGTCGTCCCTCGTGGGCCGGGCTGAACAACGGTGTCCGAGACCGTGACCGCCGAGTCGGTGCGAGGTTCGTTGCCGACCTGCAGGGCTTCGTGGTGTTGCTGCAACGCGGCGTTCAGCAACGACAGTTTGGCCGTGCTCGGTGCGCTCGGAGTAACGCCGGGAGCCTCCCAGATCGTGTCGGCGCGACCTTCCAGGACGGCATCCTGCGCCCGATAGTAGGCCAACACTCGATCGGTGTACTCCTGGCTGCCTGATGCGCTGCTCGCATTACGGGTCTTGGCGTCAGGCGGTGTGTCCAAGAATGGGATGCAGGGCTCGGAGCCGGCCGAAGGCGGTGGCGCAACAGCCTTGGGAGTGACCGACACGGTCTCCCACTCACCGGCGCCGAACGCGGTCTTGGCGCGTACCTTCAGACTGTAGGGCTCGTCGTTGACCAGGCCGGTGACCATGGCGAAGGGCTCGGCGACCTCCACTGTCTTGGCCACCTGGCCGGCGGAGTCGGTGACTTCGACGTCATATCCGTCCAGCAGGGCGACACTGCCGTTGGTCTCCGGCACTCCCCAACTTGCGAGCGCGCTGGCGTCGCCTGCCTGACCTTTCAGGTTGAGAACCTTGCTCGGCGGTCCGGGAATCAGATAGGTGAGCACGAGCGATGGCTGCGCCGTGGCCCCTGATGCGGCGAACGTGATGAGCTCGTCCTTGTTGGAGGTGAGCATGAGCCATTGGTATTCGCTGCCCGCGATATCAGCCTGAGGGCTGCCCAGCGGCAAAGAATACGGTTTGGTGTTGGTGTCGACGTCGCCCGTGAGGTCAGACCCCTTGGTCGCACTCGTCACTGAAGACTTCAAAGGTGTCGCCGTGATCGTTGTTTCTGCAGGACAGGCATTATTCGGGCAACTGGGTGAGCCGAGTTTGAGTATGCCTTCCAGCACGGCGGCGCCGTCCGGCAGCTCGGCGAAATTGAAGCCGACGACGCTGACCACCTTGTCCACGCCGGTGCCGCCGATCGGCATCGTGGTGGAGTCGGTTACCGTGCAGGGAGCCCCGTCACAAGCGGTGGGGTCGGTCCTGGCGGTCTTAACGACGAAACTGTCTTTACCCAATGTCAGGTTCCGGATGTCCTCCTCCGGGTCCGGAGCAGGGGTGCCCGGGACTGTGAAGTCAACGGAAGCGGTCTTGGACGTGCACACTTCGCCCCCGGACGCGTCCGACGCTGTAACTGCGGCGCTTGGCCGAGCCGTGCTGGCGGAGGCCGCCGTGCCGCCGAGGGGTGCGTTCATGTCGGTGGAGATCTCAGCGGCTGTTTGCGCGCGGTTGTAGATGCGGACGTCGTCGATGGCACCCTCGAAGTATTCACCGCCGTAGGCGGTGCTGCCCCCGATACGGAGCGCGCCGCCGTCGGTCAGGAGGGAGCCGCTGATGCTGCTCTGCCCGATCTGGGTGCCGTCGCGGTAGAGGGTGGCGGTGCTGCCGTCGTAGGTGATGGCCAGGTGCGTCCAGGTGTTGGCGCTCAGCGCCTTGCTCGCGGTGAGGGTGTGGGAGTCGTCCTCGGTGATGAGCCATCCGGCGGGTCCGCCGTCGGCGGCCGCGTAGAGCATGTAGGACAGGTCGAGGAAGGATTCGTATCCCTTGCCGACGATGGGTCGCCAGCCGTCGACCGCGCTGGGGTTGACCCAGGCGGACAGGGTCATTCCGGTGCTCAGCCGGAGCGAGGGGTTGCTCGGAATGTTGACCCAGCTGCTGGTGCCGTTGAACGACAGTGCCTGGCCGTGCTTGCCGGCCACCCAGGTCGCGGCTTTGGCGGTGCCGTTGTTGACGCCGGTGCTGTCGGCGACGGCGGTTCCGGTGCCCTCGTTCATGCCGTAGGCGGCGACCAGCCCCTGCGGCGTCGGATCCGGGTCGGGGTCAGGATCTGGATCGGGATCCGGGCCGGGATCGGTGCCGCCGTCGTCTTGCGGAGCGGTGACGCAGGCAGTCATCTGCCACCTGTAGGTGCGGCCCGCCTGCACAGTGTCGGCCGGGATCAGGAAGGAGGCGCGTTCACCACCGTTGACGGTGCGGCTGCCGAGTGGCGCGGAGCCGACGGGCAGGCCCTTGTCGTCGTAGAGGTAGTACTTGGCGGTCACCTGCCCGCTGGAGGGGCGGTTGACCATGCCGGACAGGATCGGCTGGGCCGGGTCGGCCATGCCGGTCTCGGTGTTGGTCGGCAGCGTCGGCGCGTCGCTGGTGATGCGGTAGGCCGGGCTTTCGTTGCAGGCCGGCGGGGTGACACCGGTGCGGCAGGCCTTGACGACGAATTTGAAGCTGGCCGGGTTGTCCAGCGTGAACACCTTGTCCAGCGGCTGGCCGGAGGGGATGTTGTTGTGGGTGGTGGTGGTTGGCACGCCGACCATGGTGCGGATGTCGGCCGCGCTCAGCACCCGCTGGTAGACGCGGATGTCGTCGATGGCCCCGTCAAGGTTGTCGTTGCCGGGGGTTTCGGTCAGGGTGAGGCCTTCGCCGATCTGGAACGGTCCGCGGGCGTTCCAGCCGACGGTGTGGTCGGTCTCGCCGGCCAGTTCGCCGTCGACGTAGAGGCGGATCTTGCCCGCGTCGGCGTCGTACTGGGTGGTCAGGTGGGTCCATTGGCCGATCTTGGCCAGGTTCTTGGACTGGATGGGTCGCGTATTGATCCGCTCGGGGTCGTCCGTGGTGACGAACGATAGGATCCAGCGCTGGTCGAATTCGGCGGCGCCGCTGGTGGTGTAGTACAGGGTGAAGCCGGGCTGGTTGACGCCCATCTGGGACCAGACGGCCTGGTCGGTGGTGCTGCTGTCGAGGCGGACCCAGCCGGCCACGGTCCAGCTCTTGTTGGTGTTGAGCACCGGGCCGCTGGTGGCGGCATGAGAGGCGCCGCCGGCGAGCTTGACGGCCTGGCCGAACTGGCCGGGCTCGCGGCTGTAGGTGCCGGTCAGGGTGGCGGCGTGGTTGTTGCCGGAGGCGTCGGCGGCGGTGGCGCCGGAGGCTTCGTCGAGCTTCCAGTGCGCGGCCTCGCCGGTCGGCAATTGTGGAGCGGGGGGCGCCATGGTGGAGTCGTTGACACTCACGGTGTAGTCCAGCGGCCTGGCCTCGGGCACGCTGGACTTGTAGGTGACCTTGACGTTCGTGCTGCGCGCGATGGCGTCGTTACCGCTCATCGAGTCGATCGACTCAGCCGTCACGGTGGGGATCTCGGGCGGCAACACCCAGTCCACGCTCAGCTTCGGCACGTTCTGGCCGAACAGTTGCGGCCAGAACCGGTACTCCTCGCTGAAGTTGGTCGGCACGGGGAACTCTTCCGTCAGGCTGAGCGTCAGCCCGTGATTGTCGGTGCCGGAGGCCCACGCGGCGGTCATCGCGGTGAGATTCCAGCTCCACACCGAGCCCGCGGACTGCGGCAGCCCGCACGGGTTGACCAGGGCGCGGCCCTCTCCCGTGGTTTCGGGCTGGGTGTCCCACCAGGTCTCGTCGGCGACCCAGGCGGAGGTGTTGCGCTGCGCGGCGATGCCCTGGAATTCCTCGCACAGGATGTCGTCGCGCAGGGTCATCTGCATGGTGGCCTTGACCACCTGACGGCCGGCGATCGGCGCGGTGTCGAAGGCCATCAGGGTGCGGGTGGCCCGGCCTTCGCCGCCCCGGTCGGCGTAGCGGCCGACCGAGCCGGCTGTCGTCTGGCCGTCGGGCGAGCTGACGCCCACTTCCTGGGTGATGCCGAGGGTGGTGGTGGGGTCCACCGTCACCGGGTACTGGGTGGCCGGGTCGGCCAGCCACGTGGGGTCGGGCTTGAGCACCAGCACGGTGCCGCCGTCTTCGGTCGTCACCTCGGTGTTGACCGGGGCCTCACGGCCGGGCTTCTTGGCGTCGGCCTGGTCGGCGGCCGCGTCCCACATGCGCGGGGCGGGCGCGGAGGCCACTTTCTTGCCCTTCGCGCCGGACAGCGTGAGCCCGCCGGATTTGGAACGTTTCAGCTTGAGATCAGGAGCATGCACCGGCAGCCGGAACTCCACCGGCCCGGCCGGCCGCTCGCGCAGCACCACGTCGTGCCGGAAGCCGGTCGGCAGCGCGGTCACCACCAGGTCCGCCGACGGGCCCGCCGCGCCGGCGTAGGTGGCCACGTTGCCCTTGATCTGCGGCTTGGGCAGTTCGGTGGGCCAGGACAGGCCGAAGCTGTCGTCGCGTCCCAGTCGCATGGTGGCGAACGGGCCGGTGCCGCCGGCCGACACGCGCAGGCCGGCCTTGGCCAGTTTGGGCTTCAGCACGCCGTTCTCTTCGACCAGGGTGGTGTCGATCCACGCCCAGGAGCCGTCGGCCTGCTGCAGCTGGGCCGGGCCGGTGTAGGACTGGGTGGACAGATGCCCGTCCGGGTAGGCCCAGGTGCGCGAGGTCTCGGTGTAGGCGGCCTCGACCGCCACCGGCTGATTCTGCTTCTTCGCCGCCGCGACCGCCGCGCGCAACGGCGCGTCCGGGTCGTCCGGGCGGGGGAAGGTCGTGATGGACGGCCCCGCGGGGGCCGCGGTCGGTTCGGGATCTGCCTGTGCGGTGCTGGGAAAGCCCGCTACCAGCAATGACGCCGCCATCGTGAGCACGGTGGGTAACACAACGTCCTGGAAGACTGACTGTTGGCCACGCGGGGACGAGCTGACTAACTTGTTCACTGACTTCCTCGATCTGCTGTGTGTAGGCAACAGCAAACAAGCTTTACCTTTCAGCAAGATCACGTCGCAACATGACATGTATCACACCAAACAGCATTAATCGGCTGGAATGTCTCTCTTACGACGATGCGTTATTTATGCTACGAAAGTAATGTATGTAGATGAAATATAGACATTGCGGTCATAATGCATGAGGTTGCGACAATCTTTGCCTAAGCTGGACCGCAGTGCCGGGGCCCCAGGTGATGTGCAAACCTGCCCAGGTCGCCGCCGAGAACCTTGCGCGGCGCGAGAGGATCATGTTGCCGTTGGCGTACCTGCTGGGCTGGTGCGGGCCGCGCCCGCTGTCCTGGACGTCTGTCCGGTAGTGTCATGTCCGTTCCGCAGATATGGGCTCTTGCTGTAGGGGGCAGCTCCCTACAGCGCACGTCGCGACGGTTGAAGCTCGTCCGCTGCCCACTTCTGTCAGTGAGCTACTGCCGTCGCAGGGCCGACCGGGACGGCAAGCGCAGTTGGTCAGCTGAAGAGACGATGGCATGCGACGTTGCGCAGCCGAGCGTCACGTCGGTGGGGTGGGAACAACTCGTCGCACCTCATGGTGATCAGCGAGGGGTACTCGTCGGTTCCGGAGATGCCCGGTGAGGAGGGGCGCAGGTCTCTCGGTGCGCGCTTGACCTTGGGGTTCGATCGGAATGGGTGACGGTCGGTCGCGGGGCCGGCCAGCGGCCGGGGGCGCGCGCTTCCGTGGCGGCCGTGCGGCTCCTTGACGGATGCGCGGTTGCTGGCCGCGCTCACCTGCTGGGCGCCGTCCCTACCCACGCCTGGTTCTTTGGTCCTGCCGTGGGCGAGGGCCAGTACCACCGGTGTGAGGGAAGCGGGGTTCGAATTGTGGCGCAGGATGTGCTTCATCGGTTTTCTCCATTCCTGGCAGTGGATCATCGTGCGGTACAGAACGCGGATCTCAGCTGATATTGCTCTTTGTAATATTTCATGCGCTCTGAGTAGGGTTAAGGAGCAGGGTGGCCAGAACGGTCGCCGCCACGGCCGCAGCGGCGATCAGCAGGCTGGCATGCAGGCCAGATACGAACCCGGCCGAGCCTGCGACCAGAGCGCCGAAGGCCGCGACAGCCAGGGCGCCCCCGATCTGGCGGGAGGTGTTCAGCACGCTGCTCGCGATGCCGGCGCGCTCGGCGGGCACGCTGTCCAGCAGCAGCGCCGTCAGAGCCGTCACGGCCAGCGCGCCGCCGGCGCCGATCGGGATCATCAGCGTCATCACCCACCAGGTGGGCACCGAAGAGGGGACGGCGCTCATCGCGAGCAGGCCCGTGGTCATCAGGAGCTGCCCGATGATCATCGGCACCCGGGCGCCGAAGCGCGTGCCCAGTCGGGCGGCCATCGGTCCTGCCGCGGTGGTGAGCAAGGCCATGGGCAAGAAGGCCATCCCGGCAACCAGCGGGCTCAGCCCTCGTGTCTACTGCAGGAAGAGACCGATCAGGAAGATCATCCCGTAGAAGCCGACGTTCAGGGCGAAGCCGATGACGGCCGACAGTGACATCGTGCGCATGCGCAACAGCGGCAGTGGTGTCATCGGGTGCCGTCCGCGGGCCTGCGCGATGAGGTACACGACAGCTGCCATCACGGCAACGGTCAGGGCAGCAGCACGTTCACGCCATCGAGGTCGTCGTCGCCGGCCTCGATGGCCGCATACGTCAGGGCGCCCATGCCACTCACCGCGGCCACTTGCCCGACCCAGTCGAAGGGGACCGGCCGCCTCGGCGAGCGGCCGACGCGCAGCAGCAGGAGCAACGCCACCGCACCAACAGGAAGATTGACGAAGAAGATCATCCGCCAGTCGATCTGGGTCAGCAGCCCGCCGGCCACGGGCCCGGCGGCCGAGCCGACCGAACCGCTCACCCCCCACAAAGCGATCGCCCGGGCTCGTGGTGCGGAGTCGGGGAACGCCTCCCGCAACAGGGCCAGCGAGGACGGAAGGATCATGGCAGCGCCGGCCCCCTGCGCCAATCGTGCTGCGACCAGGACGCCGAGATCGGGGGCCAGTCCGCAGGCGGCGGAGGCAAGCAGAAACAGCGCCAGGCCGCCGCCAAAGGCCTGGCGAGCGCCGATGCGATCGCTGATGGCGCCGGCCGACAGCAGGAAGGCGGCGAAGGCAAGGGTGTAACCGTCGACAACCCACTGCAGCCCGTGCATCCCGCCGCCGAATCCGCGCCCGATCGATGGCAAGGCCACATTGACGATCAGCGCGTCCAGCATGATCGTGAAGAAGCCGAGCAGCACGGCGGTGAGCGCCGGACGGGATCCGGTCGCGTGCTGCGCTGACAGTTCACCGGCGGCACCACGCGATGACACGTGGGAGGTGCCAGACAAAGGAGCTCCTGCAAAGGGGACATAAAGGTCGTTACCGGTATCCACCTTTGCGTCTTCCCAGCTCCGCTGCCAGGGCGGGTCGTGCCGGGGTGTGACGTTCGGGGGTAATGACACGGCCCCCCACCTGGCTGTTGAGCATGTCGGCGCGGTGTGAGACTGAAGATATGGCACCTCAGCGCACCACCAGCAGCAGCGAGACGGAGCTGGGCCGGTTCCTGCGTGCCCGCCGTACCCAGACCAGCCCCGAGCAGGTGGGCCTCACGATCGGCGCGGGTCTGCGCCGGACGCCGGGGCTGCGCCGGGAAGAGCTGGCCACCCTGGCCGGGATCAGCATCGACTACTACGTACGCCTGGAGCGCGGCAAGGAGACCCGGCCCAGTCCTTCGGTGATCGATGCCCTCGCGCGCGCCCTCCGGCTCGACGACGAGGAGCACCAGCACCTGCGGGAACTGGCCGCACGGGCGGCTCGCTACGCCGCCGAACCGCCGCCTCCGCCCAGCCGCACCGTACGTCCCCATCTGAAGTTGCTGCTGGAGACGCTGCGCCCCAGTCCCGCCTACATCGTCAGCCGCAGCATGGACGTCCTGGCCTGGAACCCCGGGGGGCTCGCTCTGTACGCGGGCCTGGACGACTGGCCGCTCAAGCAGCGCAACCTCGCCCGTTACCTGTTCCTGCACCCCTGCCTCCCGTGATCTGTTCCCTGACTGGGACAACCAGATCCGCGGCTGTGTCGCCCGGTTGCGCGCCCAGGCCGGCACCGCGCCGGACGCGCCCGACCTGACCAGCCTGGTCGGTGAACTGCTGTTGAAGAGTCCCGACTTCGCCAGGCTCTGGGAGCGTTATGACGTGACCGGTCGCAAGCCCATCCGCAAGACCTTCCACCATCCGCATGTGGGCACCATCAGCCTCAGCGCCCAGTCCATGACGCTGGAAGGCACCCCCGGTCAGCGGCTCGGGGTCTATGTCGCCGAGCCAGGAAGCCCGGACTACGATGCGATGCTGCTGCTCGACCTGACCGCACCCGAGGCCGCCGCGCATCAAGCGAGGGACGAGGCGCAGCGTCCCTGACCCGCCTGTGCGAGGCGACAAGCGTGAGGGGTTGCGCCATTCCCCTGAACGCCGTTCCCCGGCACAGCACGCCCTGCCACGAGGCTCACCGAACCGCGAGTCTGACGGTGTGGCCGGGCACCGTTCCGATCACGGTGTCAAGCCCGCGCTTGCACACCCCTACGCGCCATGCCTGCATCAACGATGAGAGACACCGGCCGAACCCACCGGCACCATGCGCACGACCACTGATCCCCTCCACCGCACTGAGAGAGTGGCCATGTCTACCGACCTACCCGAGCCGGCCGTCGCCCCCGCGGCGGGATCCGCGACCGCCCCATCCCGGCGCACGTTCATCGCGACCTCCACCGCCGTCGGTGGTGTCGCCGCGACCGCGAGCCTGACCACGGCGCCGTCCCGGGCCGCCGCGGCGGGCTCCGCAGAGAGGGCCGCCGAGGCGCCGCCCGCCAGCCGGGTGACGCTGTCGGTCAACGGCGACCGGCACACTGTCCAGGTCGACAACCGCACGTCGCTGCTGGACCTGCTGCGCGAGCACCTCGGCCTGCCCGGCACGAAGAAGGGCTGCGACGCCGGCGCCTGCGGGGCGTGCACCGTGCTGGTCGACGGGCGGCGGGTCAACTCCTGCCTCACTCTGGCCGTACGGCTGGACGGGGCGAAGGTCACCACCATCGAGGGCCTGGCCGACGGCGACCGGCTGCATCCGCTGCAGCAGGCCTTCATCGACCAGGACGCCTTCCAGTGTGGCTACTGCACCCCCGGCCAGATCGTGTCCGGCGTCGGCTGCATCAAGGAGGGCCGCACCGGCTCGGATGCGGAGATCCGGGAGTGGATGAGCGGCAACATCTGCCGCTGCGGCTGCTACACCAAGATCGTGCGCGCGGTCCAGCAGGCCGCGGGCCGGAAGTGAGCGGCCATGTACCCCTTCACCTTCACCAAGGCCGCCACCGCCCGTGAGGCGATCGACGCCGGCCGGCGCGGCGGACGCTACATCGCCGGCGGCACCACGCTCGTCGACCTGATGCGCGAGACCGTCGAACGCCCCGAAGCCCTGGTCGACATCGCCGCCCTGCCCCTGGACGAGATCACCGTCACCGGACGCGGGGCGCTGCGCATCGGCGCCCTGGCCCGGATGGCTGAGACCGCCGCCCACCCCCAGGTCCGCACCCGCTACCCGGTCATCTCCCAGGCCCTGGAGCTGAGCGCGTCCGCCCAGTTGCGCAACATGGCCACGATCGGCGGCAACATCATGCAGCGCACCCGCTGCACCTACTTCCGCGACGTGAGCGCCGCCTGCAACAAGCGCCGGCCGGGCTCAGGCTGCGCCGCCCTGCAGGGCATCAACCGCAGCCACGCCATCCTCGGCACCTCCGACCAGTGCGTGGCCACCCACCCCTCCGACGTCGCCGTCGCCTTCGCGGCCCTGGAGGCCACCGTGCACCTGCTCGGCCCGGACGGCGAGCGCACCGTGGCCTTCGCCGACTTCCTGCTCCAGCCCGGCAGCACACCGGACCGCGAACACAACCTGCGCCCCGGCGAGCTGATCACCGCCGTGGAGATCCCCGTCCACCCGCGCCCGCTGAAGTCCGGCTACCTGAAGGTCCGCGACCGGCAGTCGTACGAATTCGCGCTCACCTCCGCGGCTGTGGCCCTGCACCTGCGCGGCGGTGTGATCCGCGAGGCGAAGATCGCCGCCGGCGGCGTGGGCACCGTGCCGTGGAAGCTGCCCGCCGTCGAACGGCACCTCATCGGCCAGCGCCCCTCCGACGCGCTGTGGGCCTCGGCCGCCGCGCTCGCCGCCGACGGTGCCCGCCCCCTGGCGCACAACCGGTTCAAGGTCGAACTGCTCAAACGCACCGTCGAACGCCAGCTTCGCATCGTGGGAGGAACCGCATGAGCCCGCAGCCGCAAGACGCCGTCGGCGCGCCGCTGTCGCGCGTGGACGGCCGGCTGAAGGTGACCGGCCAGGCGGCCTACGCCGCCGACCACGGCACCGCGCACGGCATCGACGGCATCGTGCACGCCGTCGTCGTCACCAGCAGCGTCGGGCGCGGCCGTATCACCGCCATCGACGCCAGCGCCGCCGAGGCCCAGAGCGGTGTGCTGAAGGTGCTCAGCCACCGCAACGCTCCCACGCTGCCGTACCGGCCCAACCCCGGCTCGCTCAACCTCCCGGGCGAACGCCTGCACGTCTTCCAGGACGATGAGGTCCGCTTCCACGGCCAGCCGGTGGCCGCCGTGATCGCCACCACGCTGGAGGCCGCCCAGCACGCCGCCGGCCTGGTGAGAGTCGACTACGACGCCGAGCAGCCCGTGACCGACCTGGTCGGCGCCCCGGCGAACGAGCCGCCCGCCGCCTACGCCCGCGGCGACGCCGAGGCGGCATTCAACGCCGCACCCGTCCGTCTGGAGATGACCTACCGGCTGTCGCGCACCCACCACAACGCGATGGAACTGCACGCCACCGTCGCCCGCTGGAGCGGCGCCCGGGTCACCGTGTGGGAGAAGACCCAGTGGGTGCAGAGCACCCGCGACGAACTCGCCGCCGTGTTCGGCATCCCCGCCACCGACGTGCGCGTCATCTCGCCGTTCGTCGGCGGCGCGTTCGGCAACGCCGCCCGCTGCTGGCCGCACACCGTGATCGCCGCCCTGGCCGCCCGCGAGGTGGGCCGCCCGGTCAAGCTCGTGCTGACCCGCAGGCAACTCTACTCCGGGGCCGGGTTCCGGCCCGCCTACGAGTACAAGGTGCGCCTGGGCAGCGACCGCGAGGGCCGGTTGGCCGCGATGACCCACGACCTGCGCGCCGAGACCTCGCGATACGAGAGGTTCAGCGAACGCGGCGTCCTGTCGCCGGGCCAGATGCTTTACACCACCCCCAACGTCAGCCAGGCCTACCGCACGGTGCCGCTGGACGTGAACACGCCCACCCCGATGCGCGGCCCCGGCTACTCCACTGCCGCCTTCCCCATCGAAAGCGCGCTCGACGAACTCGCCCACGAACTCGGCATCGACCCCGTCCAGCTGCGCCTGCGCAACGAACCCGAAAGCGACCAGGCCAGCGGCCTGCCGTTCTCCACCCGCCGCCTGCGCGAATGCCTGAACACCGGCGCCCGCGAGTTCGGCTGGAACCGCCGCGATCCCAAGCCCGGCCGGACCCGCGACGGCGACTGGCTGCTCGGCACCGGGGTGGCGACCGCGGTCTACGACACCCTCCGCGCCCCCGCCCAGGCCCGCGCGCGGCTCAACGCGGACGGCACCGCCCTGGTCGAGTCGGCCACCAGCGACATGGGCCCCGGCACCTACACCTCCATGACCCAGATCGCCGCCGACGCCCTCGGCCTGCCCGTACGGCAGGTGACCTTCCGCCTCGGCGACACCATCATGCCGCCCGCGCCCGTCCACGGTGGCTCTCTCACGATGGCCAGCATCGGATCCACCGTCCAGGACGGCTGCGACAAGCTGCGCCTGCAGGCGATCCAGCTCGCCGTCGACGACGAGAAGTCCCCGCTGCACGGCGCCGCGCCCGAGGACGTCGTCGTCCGTGACGGCCGGCTCCACCTCAAGGACGACTCCGGACGCGGCGAGACCTACCGGCAGCTCCTGACCCGCAACAACCGCACCCACCTCGAGGCGGACGGCGCCTACACCCCCGCACGACCGCAGGCCTCCATGTACGCCTACGGCGCGGTGTTCGCCGAGGTCGCCGTCGACCGGCGGCTGGGCCTGGTCCGGGTCCGGCGCATGCTCGCCGTCTACGACGCCGGCCGCATCATCAGCCCCAAGCTCGCCGACAGCCAGGCCATCGGCGGCATGGTCGGTGGCATCAGCGCCGCCCTGCTGGAACACACGCTCACCGACCCCCGCGACGGCCGGATCGCCAACGCCAACCTGGCCGACTACCTTGTCCCGGTCAACGCCGACGTCCCCCAGCTCAAGGCCATCTATCTGGACGGCCGCGACGAGGTCGCCGACCCCATCGGCGTCAAGGGCCTCGGCGAGGTTGTCCTGGTCGGCGTGGCGCCCGCCATCGCCAACGCCGTCTTCCACGCCACCGGCCGCCGCGTCCGTGAGCTCCCCATCACCATCGACGCCCTGCTCTGAAGGGTGCGGCCGTCGGCCGCACGCCACCCACACGGAACGTTCGAATGTGATCACATATTGTCACCCTTATGAGGGCGGTAGGGGCACAACGGTTCGGCGGTCCGCAGGTGCTGGAAGTCCTGGACCTGCCCGTGCCCGACGCGGGCCCGGGGCAGGTACGGATCCGCGTCCGCGCGGCGGCGGTGAACCCGACCGACACGATGCTGCGCGGCGGCGCGGCCATCTCCGCCTGGCGGCAGAAGGAGCCGCCGTACGTACCGGGCATGGACGCGGCCGGCGTCGTGGCCCAGATCGGCGCGGGCACACAGACCGACCTGCGGGTGGGGGACCGGGTCATGGCCGTGGTGGTGCCGGTCGGCCGTCACGGCGCCTACGCCGAGCAGATCGTGCTGCCCGCCGACTCCCTCGCGCGATCCCCCGTGAACGCGACCGATGTGGAGGCGGCGACGCTGCCGATGAACGGCCTCACCGCCCGGCTCGCGCTGGACGTCCTCGTCCTGCGCCCCGGCCACACGGTGGCCGTCACCGGCGCCGCAGGAGCCGTAGGTGGGTACACGATCGAGCTGGCCAAGGCCGCAGGTCTGCACGTGATCGCCGACGCCGCGCCGATGGACGAGGCGCTGGTGCGTGAGCTGGGCGCGGACGTGGTGCTGCCCCGCGGAGACGACTTCCCCCGCCGCGTCCGGGCGCAGGTGCCGGAGGGCGTGGACGGCGTGGTGGACGCTGCGCTGCTGGAGCGCACGGTGCTCCCCGCCGTTCGGGACGGTGGCCGTATCGCCACCTTGCGCCGCTTCGAGGACGCAGGCGAGCGGGGCGTCACCTTCCATCCAGTGGTCGTCTCCGAACACGCCAGGGAGGCGGACAAGCTGGAGCGGCTGCGTCAGCAGGCCGAGGCGGGCGTGCTGACGCTGCGTGTGGCGCACGTACTGCCCATGGAAGAGGCGGCGGAGGCGCACCGCATGCTGGAGGCGGGTGGAATCCGCGGCCGCATCGTGTTGACGTTCTGAGGCGCGCGGGCCCCGGTCGCACGTGTACACCCGTGGACAACACCTGTGCCTTGCAGAACAAGCTTCCGCCAGGTCTGGTCGGTGACAGTGTTCACATAGCCCGCGCCCACTCGGTGCGTGTTCCGACAGGTGTGGGTGGCCGGGGAGGAGCGGCGCATGCCGCGGTGGAGCGCCCAGGAGCGTGATGACCTTGAACGCCCAAGACCCGACGGACGCCCTGGAGGCCGAGTACGACCACATCGTGGTCGGTGCGGGTTCGGCCGGGTCCGTGCTGGCCCGCCGGCTGGTCGACGCCGGACGCAGTGTCCTGCTGGTCGAGGCGGGTGGCAGGGACACGAAGCCGGAGATCCACGATCCCACCAATCTGTGGGCGCTGTGGGAGAGCGAGGTCGACTACGCCTACCTGACCGAGCCGCAGGAGCACGCCGACGGTACCGTCGTGTTCTGGCCGCGTGGCAAGGTACTCGGAGGCTCGGGCGCCCTCAATGGAATGATCTACGTCCGGGGCCATCGGAGCGACTATGACAACTGGGCCTACCACGGCGCGCACGGCTGGTCCTACGAGGAGGTCCTGCCCTACTTCAAACGCTCGGAGGACCACGAGGACGGCGAGTCCCGCTACCACGGCGCCAGGGGCCCGCTGCCTGTGCGGCACAACCGCGATCCTGACCCGGTCTCCACGGCGTTCCTGAACGCAGCGGTGGAGTACGGCATCCCCCTCAACCCTGACTGCAACGGCGAGGACGTTCTCGGTGCCGGCTACACGCAGCTCAACATCGTTGACGGGAGGCGAGTCAGCGCCTGAACCTCCTTCATCCAGCCGATTCTCGGCGACCCTCTGCTCGCCGTGGAGACCGATGCGCAGGTCCGCGCGCTGACGTTCACGGGAGACAGATGCACCGGAATCGAGGCGGTGCGCGACGGGCGCACCCACAGCGCCCGGTCCCGGCATGACGTCATCGTGTCGGCGGGAACCATCGGGTCGGCGCAGTTGCTCCTGCTGTCGGGAATCGGCCCGGCCGACGAGCTGCGCGCGCTCGGCCTGCCGGTCCGCGCGGACCTGCCCGGCGTGGGGCGCAACCTGCACGACCACCTGCTTGTCCCGGTGGTCTGGGAGTCGGCGCGACCGCTGGCGCAGCCGCGCGCCAACCGGCTGGAAGTACAGTTCTTCGCCAAGAGTGACCCGGCGATGGCCGTCCCCGACCTGCAGCCGCTGATGGCCTCGATGCCGCTCCCGGTGCCCGGCTATGACGTCCCTGCCCAGGCGTACGGCGTCCTGGCCGGACTGATTCGCCCGCTCAGCCGGGGCCGCCTGTGGCTGCGTTCGGCCGACCCCCGGCAGGCGCCCGTCCTTGACCCGCAGATCTTCGCCGAGCCCCAGGACCTGACCGCCATGCAGGCGTCGGTGGAGATGTGCCGCGACATCGGCGAAGGCAAGGCGCTGGCCGACTGGCGGGTGCGTGAGGTGGCTCCCGGCCCGCAGGTCAAGACCGCCGACCGGCTTCGTGCCTACATCCGCCGCACGGTGATCAGCTACCACCACCGGGTCGGCACCTGCCGGATGGGCGTCGACAGCCAGGCCGTGGTGGATCCGGCCCTGCGGGTGCACGGGCTGGCGAATCTGCGGATCGCCGACGCCTCGGTGATGCCCAGCGTGCCCTCTGGCAACACCAACGCGCCCACCAGGTAGCGCAGGGAGATGTGGTGCGCCTGAGCGATCATGGATGGAGACAGCTCCGTGTCGCACAGTCGCTGTTCGACGAAGGCGTGGATCTTCAGTAGCAGGGCTCGTCGGTGTGTTGCCGCGGGCAGCTCGGCCAGGCATTCGAGCTGCCCGGCGAACGCGGCGGCCAGCAGGTCCAGCAGGGCTTCCTCCAGCGGCGCCGACACCTGTGCGCTGGGCTGACGGAGGCGGTCGGCCAGGTCGGTCAGGAACCGGGAGACCAGCGCGCCCATACCGTGACTCCCTGATACCCGCCAGGCGGTCAGTCTCGCGACGTCCTGCGGGCGGACTCGCAGCCGGTGGCGGGGGAACATCAGCACCAGCATCGCGAACCGGTCGTCGAAGGCCAGTTCGTAGGGCCGGGTCGTGTCGTAGATCGCCAGATCACCCGGTGCGAGCGCGCTTTGCCGGCCGTCCTGGGCCAGCTTCGAACCACCACGCAGCTGCACCCCGACCTTGAAGTACTCGGGATCACCCCGGCGCACAAGGGCCGGTCCCCGTTCTCGTCGACGCGCAGCAGACCCTCGGGTCCTCGCCCTCGCCGCCGACGGATGTCCGAAATCTGCAAGCGACCAGGTCTTCCACGGGAAAGACGGCACCGGCCCCTCCAGGGTTCACTTCCGGGAAACACGCCACGAAAGGGGCCGTTCACATGCCCGACATGCCCACCGGAGAGTTCTGGAAGGACCTCAAGCCGATCGAGAACTCCTTCCGCCCCGATGCCTTGCCCGAGGTCTACCTGTCGCAGGTGGCCACGGACGACGACCGCTACTACGTGCCGTTCACCGAGACAGTCGGCTCCCGGCCGCTGTGGATCAACGTCAAGGACAACAGCTGGGCCGACATTCTGCGGGCCAAGGAGGCAGGGCTGGTCAATCGGCACTACCACCCGCACGAGGTTTTCGCGTACACGATCTCCGGCAAGTGGGGCTACCTGGAGCGGCCCTGGACCGCGACCGCGGGGGACTTCGTCTACGAGGCCCCGGGGGAGGGCCACACGCTGGTCGCCTACGACAGCGGCGAGCCGATGAAGACGTTCTTCATCGTCAAGGGCCCGCTCATCTGGCTGGACGAGAACGGCGAGCCCGACGGCTTCTTCGACGTCCACGACTACATCAAGATGTGCCGCGAGCACTACGAGAGGGTCGGGATCGGCGCCGACTACGTCAACTCCCTGTTTCGCTGAGCTCCGGCGCACCCCCCTTCTCGAAGTGAGATCGTCATGACCGACACCCCCTCCACCGCCGCGCCGGACGCCCGCACGGCCGACCGGTACGAGATCCGCCTGCTCGTCATCCTCTTCCTGTCATTCGGGTTCGTCTTCTTCGACCGCCAGGCGCTGTCGTTCCTCGCCCCGTACATGGACAAGGACTTCGGCCTGTCCAACGCCGAGCTCGGCACTCTTTCCGGCGTGCTCGCCCTCACCTGGGCGCTGGCCGGCATGTTCGCCGGGCGCCTGTCGGACGCGCTCGGCCGGCGCAAGCCGATCCTCATCGTGGCCGTGGTGCTGTTCTCGCTGTTCTCCGCCTCGTCCGGGCTGATGGGCGGGTTCGCCGGGCTGCTCGTGGCGCGGGCGCTGATGGGCACGGCCGAGGGTGCGGTGCTGCCGATGGCGCAGTCGCTGATGGTCGAGGCCTCCCGGGAGAGCCGCCGGGGCCTCAACATGGGCCTGTTGCAGGGCTCGTCGGCGGGGCTGCTCGGCGGCATCCTGGCACCGCTGGTCGTGGTCTGGATCGCGGAGACCTACGACTGGCGCGTCGCGTTCTACGTCACGATCGTCCCGGGGCTGATCATGGCCGTGCTCATCTGGAAATTCGTGCGCGAGCGGTCGCCCCGCGCGCAGCATACGCGGGAGGGGGAGAGCGCGGTCAAGGTGCCGCTGGGCGAGGTGCTCAGGCTGCGCAACATCGTCGTCTGCATGCTCATCGCCTGCTGCTACCTGACCTGGTTCGTCACCATCATCACCTTCACCCCGACCTTCACGCCCGGCACGATGAGCGGCGTCATGACCTGCCTTGGCGCGGCGTGGGTGCTGTGGGGATTCGTCACCCCGGCCATCTCCGACCGGATCGGGCGCAAGCCGGCGCTGATCGGGTTCACCGCACTGGCGGTGTGCTGCCCGCTCGCGGTGGTCTATGTCGGGAACCCCGTGCTGCTCGGCGCGATCATGGTGGTCACCTACACCGGGCTCGGCTGCTTCACCCTGTTCATGGCCACGATCCCGGCCGAGACCGTGCCGCGGGCAGCACTCGCCACCGCGCTCGGCGTGATCATGGGCGTGGGCGAGCTGGCCGGAGGGTTCCTCGGGCCGATGATCGCGGGCTGGGCGTCCGACCAGTGGGGGTTGCAGGCCGCGATGTTCATCGCCGCGGGCGGCGCGGTGGTCGTGGTGGCACTCTGCTTCGCGCTGAAGGAGACGGCTCCCGCCGTGCTGCGCCGCCGGGCGGTCGCATGAGGGCGGCGGTCTGGTACGGGGCCAAGGACATCCGGGTCGAGGACGTGCCGGTGGCACCGCCCGGGCCCGGCGAGGTGACGATCGAGGTGGCCTACTGCGGCATCTGCGGCAGCGACCTGCACGAGTACGCCGACGGGCCGCATGCGATCCCCGTGGACGAGCCGCACCCGGAGTCCGGTGTGGCCGCGCCGCTCGTCCTGGGGCACGAGTTCTGCGGCACCGTGAGCGACGTCGGCGCCGGCGTCACCGCTCTCGTGCCGGGCGACCGGGTCGCGGTGGAGCCGCACTACCGGTGCGGCGCCTGCTCCCGGTGCCGGGCGGGGGAGTACAACATCTGCCGGCACTTCGGGTTCGCCGGACTCATGGGGCACGGCGGGCTGGCCGAGCGGGCCACCGTGCCCGCGTACATGCTGCACCGGCTGCCCGAGCAGGTCTCGCTGGAGCAGGCGGCGGTGTTCGAGCCGGCCGCCGTCGCGCTGCACGCGGTACGGCGGGCCGGGATCCGTCCCGGTGAGAGCGTTGCCGTCCTCGGGCTGGGCCCGATCGGGCTGCTCGTGGTTCAGTTCGCGGCCCGGTACGGCGCCGGGCGCGTCGTTGCCGCCGACCTGTCTGCGGCCCGCCGCGAGCTGGCCCTCCGCCTGGGAGCGGCCGAGGCCGGCGCCGACCTGGCCGGCGTGACCGGCGGCGAAGGAACCGACGTCACGTTCGAGGCGATCGGTGCACAGGACACCCTGCGCGCCTGCCTGGCCGCCACCCGGCGCGGCGGGCGGGTGATGCTCCTCGGCCTGGCCGGCACGGTCGCCGTGGACGCCTTCGCCCTGGTGAACAACGAGCAGACCATCATGACCAGCGTGGGCTACCGCGACACCTATCCCGAGCTGATTCGCATGGTCGCGGAGGAGGGGGCCGACCTGGCGCGCATCGTCACCGCCACCGTCCCCCTGGAGCACGTCGTACGCGACGGATTCGAGGCGCTGCTGCGCGGACAGGAACAGGTCAAGGTGCTGGTGCGACCCGGGGAGCGACGTCGATGAACGAGGAGTTCGCTGGACGGCGGGCGTTCGTGACCGGCGGCACCTCCGGGATCGGCGCGGCCACGGCCGTGCTCCTCGCCGAGCTGGGCGCCGAGGTGACCGCGCTCGGCCTGCCGCCCACCGACTCCGCCGACCTGCCGGACCACCCTCGCGTCCGCGTCGTGGTGCACGACGTGCTGGACCGCCCCGGCCTGACCGGCCTGCTGTCGGCGGGCGAGCCGCTGGACGTCCTGGTGAACTGCGCGGGCATCAGCCACGACCGAGAGGAGTACGACCTGACCCGCTGGCAGCGGGTCATCGAGATCAACCTCACCGCGACGATGGTCGCCTGCCAGGCCGCCCGCCCCGCCCTGGCCGAGCACGGCGGCGCGGTGGTGAATGTCTCGTCCATGTTCGCCTACTCCGGCAGCAGGGACCGGCCCGCCTACAGCGCCAGCAAGGGCGGCGTCTCCCAGCTCACCAAGTCGCTGGCGGCCGAGTACGCTCCCGACGGCATCAGGGTCAACGCGGTCGCACCCGGCTTCGTGCTCACCCCACTGGCCAGAGGCGTGCTCGACGACCCCGAGGCGGCGGCCCAGGTGCTGGCCCGCATCCCGGCAGGGCGGCTGGGGCGGCCGCGCGAGGTCGCCTCGGTGGTGGCCTTCCTGTGCTCGGCGGCGGCCTCGTACGTCACCGGCGCGGTCGTCCCTGTGGACGGAGGCTATCTGGCCGTGTGACCCGTCACCTAAGCTGAGTCCCCCTGACATGCACGAGCATCAGGAGGTCGACTTGCCCGCCCTCTCCGTGATCTCCCAGGCCACCACCGAGCACGTCGAACCCGCCGACCGCATCCACTACTGGGAGGACTACAACCGCAAGGCGCTCGTCGGCCTGTCCTGCACCTCCTACTCCGAGCAAGGCCTGCTGGCCAGGCAGACCAACCTCGAGCTGGGCGGGCTGCGGCTGGCCGAGATCGCCGGCAACGCCCACGTCATCGAGCGCAGCCCCCTGACGGTCCGGTCCACGCCCAAGGACTCGGTGTTCGCGACGCTGTTGCTCAAGGGGGAGGCGGTGTTCCTGCACGAGAACGGCTGCCTCGCCGCCACGGCAGGCGAGTTGGTCGTCTACGACACGCGCCGGCCGTACCTGTTCGGCTTCTCCTCCTCGATGCGCCAGATCCTGGTGGACGTGCCCCGCGAACTGTTCACCCAGGAGTGCGTGGGCGGCGGACTGTCCGGGCCGATGCTGTTCGGGCGTGGCACGGCGCACGAGGGAGCGCTGGTGGCCGCGCTGGGCTCGCTGCTGGGCGGGCTGGCGGCGCCCCACGGCGGGCACGATCCCGCCGACGCCGAGCGTGCCGTGCTCGACCTGCTGCGGCAACTCGCCGAGGAGCGTACGGGCGGGCGGCCGGGGCCCGGCGCCTATCGGTCCCAGCTCATCGTGGCCGAGGACTACATCGACCGGCATCTGCACGACCCCTGCCTCGGCGCCGCGCAGGTGGCCGGGATCATGGGCATCTCCGTGCGGCACCTGGCGCGCATCTTCGAATCCACTGGCACGACCCCGGCACGACACATCACGGAACGCCGCCTGATCAGGGCGCACGAGGAGCTCACCGGACCCCGGGCGCGAGCGACGACGATCGCCGATGTCGCGCACCGGTGGGGATTCTCCAGCCAGGCTCACTTCGCTCGCCTCTTCCGCGCCAAGTTCGGCCTCACGCCGAGCGAGGCCCGTGTGCAGCGGAAGCCGGCCTTCTGATCCCACGCACACGGCGCTTCAGCACTCCGACCGTCTTGGGGTAGGGAAGATCCTCGTTCGGTCCGGACGCCTGGGACGAGCTGAACGTCATCGCTCCGGGCGCGAACTACGGCCGGCCCACCGTCGAAGGTGTCGCCCGCGATGATCTCTGCACCGACCCGTTCAGCAGTGGAGCCCACAGGAGGCGAGCCTGAGCGGCATGACCGCCCACGACGGGCGTCTCTACATCGCCAACCTCCGCGGCCGATCAGTCCGGACGGTCGGCATCGATGACCTCACCACCTCGACGACTCACTAGGCGCGCCAGTTCGGGCGCCTTCGCGATGCGGTCATCGCGCCCGGCGGCGCGATCTGGGCCGTCACCGGCAACACCGGCGGGCGAGAGACGTGAGCGGGACTGCAGAAGCGAGGTGAAGAGGGGTGATGTTTCTGGGGTCACCGGTGTCGCTGCGGGGGCATGCCCGCAGAGTGCCGTGGCGGCCGTACCGATGCTGCCTGATAGGGAAGAGGATCCACATGGAGTACAAGCATCTGGGCCGCAGCGGTCTGTGGGTTAGCCGGCTCGCCTTGGGCACGATGAACTTCGGCATGACCACTGATAAGCCCCATTTCCCACGCCATCATGGGCGATGGAAGCGGGGATCAACTTCTTCGACACCGCCGACGTCTACGGCGGCCCGCAGTCCCCGGACATGGCCAAGGGCTACGGCGTCTCCGAGGACATCATCGGCCGCTGGCTCGCCCAGGACCCCGGCCGTCATGACCGGATCGTCCTGGCGACCAAGGCCTACCTGCCGATGGAGACCGGCCCCAACGACCGGCGCCAACGACCGGCGCCAACGACCGGCGCCTGTCGGCCTACCACATCCGCCGCGCCTGCGGTCCCGGTGTACATCTGCTCGCTCGCATCCCCGGGTGTCCGTGTCGTCACACCTATCAAGGGCGAGCGCTCGACGCACGCACGACCAGTTCGGGGACAAGCCGTTCGGACGTGACCTGTTCCCCTTTCAGCAGTCGCACCAGCAGGTCGATCCCGCGGTGCCCCATTTCGCGCATGGGGGAGCGGACGGAGGTGAGGGGTACCGGCAACTCGACGGCGAGTGGCGTGTCGTTGAACCCGGCGACGGCCACATCCGCCGCCACGCGCAGGCCGTGGTCGCGGATGGACCCCAGAGCACCGATGGCGGCGAAGTCGTTGACGGCGAAGACGGCCGAGGGCAGGTCGGGTCCGTTGAACAGGTGGTCGGCGGCAGTGTGGCCGCCGCGGGCGTCGAAGGTCGAGTGCACGATCCGGTGCTCGGGAATCGGGATGCCGGCCTCGCGGAAGCGGTCAGCGAAGCCCGCCGTCCGGTCGATTCCCGTGCTGGCGTGCGGCTCTCCCGCGATGACCGCGACGCGGGTGTGTCCGAGGTCGAGGAAGTGCTCAGCGACGAGGCGCCCGCCGAGATAGTCGTCGCACGTGACTGCGGGATGTTCGCCTGCCCGCCGGTTGACCAGGACGAACGGCACACCGCCGGCGGCGAGGCCGTCGAGGAAGACGGCGTCGACGTGCGCGTCGCCGAAGATCATGCCGTCGACGCGGCGGGCGAGCACCATGTCGGTGCGTGCCCGCCGCGTGTCAGGGTTGTCCCGGGTGTTGGCGACGAAGGTCGACAGGCCGTGTTCGGCGGCGGCTTCCTCGATGCCCTCGTAGATCGTGGCGAGCACGAGGTCGGACAGCCGTGGCACCAGGACGCCGATGAGGTTGCTGCGACTGGTCCGCAGGCTGGTGGCGTGGGGGTTGGGCCGGTACCCGAGCTCGTCGGCGAGCCGGCGGACTCGTTCTATCGTGCCGCGGGATGCCACGCGCCCGCCCTGGCCCGGTTTGGCGTGGAGGATGCGCGACACCGTCGAGACGTGAAGTCCCAGCCGGTCAGCGATGGCCTGTAGCGTGACCGGTCGAGTTCCGTTCGCGCCCACGATCTCCTCGGCGTCCGGTGACAATGTTCACCGGATCGTAACATGCATCCCGTCAGGTCCCTGCCTGCTCGGCTCCGTCCACCCCTGGGTGTGCAGCGCCTCAACCGCGGAGGCCGCGTCGAGCAGCCGGTTCTCATGGCCGGGTTTGGCGATCAGTTGCACGGATTGCGGCAGCAGCCGGCCCTGCGGCCGCACCGGAACGCTGATCGCGGGAAAGCCGAGCAGGCTCCACGGTGAGGTGAGCGCGAGGAGCGCGTCGCGCGGGTGGTCCCAGCCGGGCACCAGCCGGTCGCCGAGGCGAGGCGCCTGAATCGGGACCGTGGGCATGATGAGCACGTCGATGCGTGCGAGCCGTTCGCCGATCTCGGTGCGCAGGCGTTCGCGTAGCCGCAGGGCGGTCACGTACTCCCAGCCCTTGATGCCCGCGGCGCTGCGCAGGCGTTCCAGCACTTCAGGATCGAACAGCTCGGGGGCGTTGTCGATGCGTTCGTGGTGAATCGCGTAGGCTTCGGCGCCCTGAACGGCAGCGTAGGCGGCCGCGCTCACGCTCATCTCGGGCACGGGAACGTCGGCGGCGTCGGGCAGGCCGCGGAGCACCTCCTCCAGCGCGTGCCGCTGCTCGCTGGCGACACGGTCGTCGAGTTCGCTGCGCATTCTGGCCAGACGCAGATCTTCGATGCGGCCCGGGTCCGGCGTGTACACGGGCTTGCCGGCCACGACCGACCAGAGCAGGGCCGTGTCCGTGACGCCGGCGGCGATCGGGCCCACAGTGTCCAGCGTCGGCGCCAAGGGGAAGACACCGTCGGACGGAACCGTCCCCGACGTGGGGCGCAGGCCCACCGTCCCGCACAGGGCGGCGGGGATGCGGACGGAGCCGCCCGTGTCGGTGCCCAGCGCGACCGGGACGAGCCCGGCGGCGACGGCGGCGGCCGAGCCGCCGCTGGAACCGCCGGCCATCAGCGACAGGTCGTGCGGGTTGCGGACCGGCCCGGTATGGGCCCGGTCTCCGGTGGGTCCGTAGGCGAATTCGTGCGTGTGGGTCTTGGCCGCCACCACGGCGCCGGCCTGTCGCAGGGCGGCCACGGCAGCGGCGTCGGTGGCCGGCACGTGGCCGGCGAAGTGCCGTGATCCCATCGTGGTACGCAGGCCGGCCGTGAAGATGAGGTCCTTCACGGCGACGGGAATGCCCTGCAGGGGGCCGCGGTCCAGGCCGGCGGCGAGCTCGCGGTCGGCCTGGACCGCGGCGCGCATCGCTCCGCCCTCATCGACGGTCACGAAGCAGCCGAGAGCGGGACCGTGCTCGGCAGCGGCGGTGAGGAAGGCACGGACGAGGTCGGTGGCGCTGACCTCCCTGCGGCGCAGCCGCGCGGACAGATCGGCGACCGAGGCTCCGGCGAAGGGCCCGACTCCTGCCAAGGAGACGGTGGCTCGCCCCGTCATGCGCCAGTTCCTGCCGTGGCAGCGCGCACACCCGGCCGGACCAGCAGCATCACCACGGTGCCGATCCCCGTCACCACGGCGGTGGCCACGAACATCGAGCCGTAGCCGTGAGCCGCGACCAGGAAGCCCGTCAGGGTCGGGGCGACGATGGTGGCGGTGTTGGTGATGAAGTGGCTGATGCCGCCGAAGGTGCCGGCTCGGGTGGGGGCGGTGTCAATGATGACGGTCCAGTACACGGAGTTGGGCAGGAAGTTCAGCGCGTTGCCCACGGCCATCATGGCCAGAACCGCCCACACGCTGGGCAGAGCCGGGATCGTGCTGAAGCAGAGCATGGCGAGGAAGAGGGATACGGCGGCGAAGCCGCTGCGCGCCACCCAGAGGCTTCCGGTACGCCTGCGCAGCCAGTCCGAGATCTTGCCCCCGGCCAGGACGGTGAAGCAGGCGCCGATCCACGGAATCATGCCGAGGTACCACAGGGAGCCAAGCTGGAACCCGAACTGGTCCTGAAGGTATTTGGGCGTCCAGGTGAGGATCATGAAGTTGACGTACTGGAAGGCGAAGTAGCCCAGGGCGTTACAGACCAGGGTGCGGCTGCGGAAGAAGGTCCACCACGGGACTTTGCCGACCTCAGTGGCCACGCTGCGCTCTTCGGCCAGCATCGCGTCAGTGCTGCGGATCAGCGCGAGTTCCTCGCGCGAGACGCGGGGATTGTCCTCGGGCAGGTCGGTGAAGATCCGCCGCCAGACGATGATCCATGCAAAGCCCAGCAGCCCGAGGATCACGAACAGCCATCGCCAGCTGTCGGTCAGTGCGAGGATGCCGACCGCGACCGGCGCGGTGAGCAGCGCGCCGAGCGGGCTGCCGAGCAGGCCCACGGAGGCGGCGAAGCCGCGCTCGCGGACGGTGGCCCAGTTCGCCATCGTCCGGTTGATGGTGGAGAAGGCCGGGCCTTCGGCGGCGCCGAACAGCACCCTGAACACCGCGAACCCGGCGAGCGCGGAACCGCCGAAGAGCAGCATGCCGATGTTGCCCGCGAACGCCATGCAGACTTCGAAGACCGACCAGGTGGCGCACGACCACACCCAGACCCAGCGCGGCCCCTTGCGGTCGGCGAGGACTCCGCCGAGCAGGGCGCCGACCATGTAGCCGTAGCCGAAGTAGCCGAGCACCTGGCCCCAGGCCACCTGGTCGAGACCGAACTCCTCGATGATGGGATTGGCCGCGTAAGAGATCGCACCACGATCCACGTAATTGATGATCGTGATGACCACGATCATCGCAAAGATCGTAAACCTGAAATTCCTTCCTGGGCGTGCCGCCTGACTTTGCTGTGTGGCCGCCTGGTTCTGCGTCATCCGAGTGTCCGCTCTCGCTGGGGGGACCGCTGCCCAAACGTTTGGGCCAAACGTTTGGGCAGAGCGTAGGAGCGAGGCGCAAAAGGTGTCAAGGTCAGCTTCCGGACGTATCGGTTGGGAAGGTCGACGGCGGCGTCAATCGGTTGCCTCCGACGAAGAAAACCGGGCGAGACAAGACCTTGGGTCTGCATGGCGCCGGGACAGAGCCGTGAAGGAAGGGCCTCATTGTTCCCTGTTGGCTCTTGTGCGGAGCAATATTCGGTCCTACGGTGTCGTCTGTCGACAGACGACAGATTGGCAGGTTCGATGTCCCCCGCACGTGACCGCAAAGGACTGCCGGATGGCTTCGACAGTTCGGTGTTCCAGGCTCGTCGCTTCGCCGACGAGGTCGCCACGATCATCCGGCAGCTCATCCTGTCGGGTCAGTTCGAGCCGGGAGAGCGGCTGAACGAGCTCAACCTGGCGGAGACGCTGTCGATCAGCAGATCGCCGATCCGCGAAGCGCTGCAGGCGCTGGCCGCCGAGGGGCTGGTGCGGGCGGTGCCCGGGCGCGGCATGTTCGTGGCCTCTTTCGACGCCGACACTTTCGACCAGCTCGTCGAGGTGCGGCAGGCGCTGGAGTGCAAGGCGGCCGCACTGGCGGCGGAGCGGGCGGACGACGACCTGATCGAGGCGCTGGGGCGGCTGCTGGCCAGCACGGAGGAGGCGCTGGCAGACCCGAGCCAGCCCTATCCCCGCGACCTGGACTTCCACCAGCAGGTGCTCGACATGAGCGGCAACCTCAAGCTGGTGGAGACGGCCAGGAGCGTGGGGTTGCAGTTCCAGCTCGCCAGGGCGCGCTCGGGTGAGGAGCCGGCCCGTGCCCAGGCCGCGTACGAGGAGCACTTCCGCATCTTCGAGGCGATCCGCGCGCGGGATCCAGAGGCGGCCGGTGCGGCCATGCACACCCACCTGGATGCCTCCCGCCGCAGCGTCAGGCAACTGCTGGAGGGCACCGGCGGCGACCGCAAGCGGGGAGCCGGCCGTGGCCTGGGCCTCGGCCGGCCAGAAGGAGAGCGGCCGTGAAGCAGGCCCGCATGGTCATCGACGGCCGTCCGGCGGACGGGCGCGACCGGTTCGAGTCGATCAACCCGTACACCGGCCAAGCCTGGGCGACCGTGCCCGCGGCGACGGCCCGCGACGTCGACCGCGCCGTCGAGGCCGCCCGGCGAGCCTTCCGCGACACGTGGCGGAGCACGCCCGGCCTGCAGCGCGCCCGGCTGATGACGGCGCTGGCCGACCTGCTCGAATCCCGCGCCGAGAGCATGGCCAGGATGGAGAGCCGCGACAACGGCAAGGTCATCCGCGAGACGAGCAACCAGATGGTCTTCGCCGCGCGCAACCTGCGCTTCTTCGCGGGTTACGCCGACAAGATCTACGGCAGGACCGTTCCACTCGACCATCCCGGCGTGTTCGACTTCACCCGCCGCCGCCCGTACGGCGTGGCCGAGCTCGTCACCGCCTGGAACTCGCCCATCGCGCTGCTGGCCAACAAGCTGCCCGCCGCGCTGGCGGCAGGCAACACCGTGGTGGTCAAGCCGTCAGAGCACGCGTCGGTGACCACCTGCGAGCTCGGCCTGATGGCCGTCGAGGCCGGCTTCCCGCCGGGCGTCGTCAACGTCGTCACCGGCGACGGCGCGGTCGGAGACCTGCTGACCGCGCATCCGGGCATCGACAAGATCAGCTTCACGGGTGGCAGCGCGACGGGCACCCGCATCGCCGAGACGGCCGCCCGCCGCCTGATCCCGCTCACCCTGGAGCTGGGCGGCAAGTCACCCAACATCGTCTTCGACGACGCCGACCTCGACCGCGCGGTCGGTGGCGCCGTCGCGGGCATCTTCGGGGCGGCGGGGCAGACGTGTGTGGCCGGCTCGCGCCTGCTGGTGCACCGGCGCGTGTACGAGCAGGTGAGCGAGGCCGTCGTGCGGCGGGCGGCCGCGATCCGGCTGGGTGACCCGCTCGACCCGGGCACCGAGATGGGCCCGGTGGCCAACCGCCCCCAGTTCGACCGGATTCTCGGCCTCATCGACGCGGCCGGGGGCGAGGGTGCGACCCTGCTCACCGGTGGGGGGCCCGCTGAAGGCCACGGCAAGGGCCTGTTCGTCCAGCCGACCGTCTTCGGCGACGTCTCACCCGGGATGTGCGTCGCCACCGAGGAGATCTTCGGCCCCGTCCTGTCGATCATCCCGTTCGACGACGAGGACGAGGCCGTCAGCATCGCCAACGACACCGACTACGGCCTGGCCGCGGGGGTCTGGACCCGTGACCTCGACCGGGCCCACCGCGTCATCGACCGCCTGGAAGCCGGCGCGGTCTGGGTCAACACCTACCGCAGCACCGCCGCCCAGGCCCCCTTCGGCGGCATCAAGCGCAGCGGCTACGGCCGCGAGCGGGGCGAGGAAGCACTCGCCGAGTACACGTTCGTGCAGAACGTCATGATCGACTACTCGGGCGCGGCGCGCGATCCGTTCTCCATCCGCACCTGACCTCGCGCCAAGCCTCCTCACCCCCACAGCACCCCTTCATGGAGGTGACCCATGTCCGGACAGAGCCGACGCGTCGCGCTCGCGACCCTGATCGGTACCACAGTCGAGTGGTACGACTTCTTCATCTACGGCACCTCGGCCGCCCTCGTTCTGAACAAGCTCTTCTTCCCCGAGTTCTCACCCACCGCGGGCACCCTGCTGGCCTTCGCCACGTTCGCCACCGGCTGGCTCGCCCGCCCCATCGGCGGTGTGCTCGCCGGGCACTTCGGCGACCGGCTCAGCAGGAAGACCATGCTCGTGGTCACCGTCATCGTCATGGGCGTGGCCACCATGCTGATCGGCCTGCTGCCCACCTACGCGAGCATCGGCGTGGCCGCGCCCGCCCTGCTGGTCACCCTTCGCGTGGTGCAGGGGCTGGCGGTCGGCGGCGAGTACGGCGGCGCCGTCGTCATGGCCGTCGAGCACGCCCGTGACGGCCGGCGCGGTCTGGCGGCGAGCTGGCCGCAGATGGGCGTGACCGCCGGGCTCGTGCTCGGCACCGCCGTCTTCTACGCCTTCTTCACCGGCATGTCCGAGGATGCCTTCCAGTCCTGGGGCTGGCGCGTGCCGTTCCTGCTCAGCTTCGTGCTGGTCCTGGTCGGGCTGGTGATCAGGATGCGGATCGTGGAGAGCCCCGCCTTCCGGGACGCCAAGCAGGCGCACACGGTCGTGCGCATGCCGCTGGCCGAGGTGCTCAGGCGCCACCCCGGCAGGGTCGTGCTGCTGATCGCCGCCCACATCGCGCCCAACACCTACTTCTACACCTTCGCCACCTTCATCCTGACCTACGCCACGACCACGCTCGGCTACTCCACCAGCACCGTGCTGGTCGCGGTCAGCGTCGCCGCGCTGATCGAGACCGGCACGCTGCCGGCCTTCGCCCACCTGTCCGATCGCCTCGGCAGAAGACCCGTCTACATCGGCGGCCTGATCTTCCTCGCGGTGTGCACGTTCCCCTTCTTCTGGCTCATCGACGGCGGCTCGACCCCGCTGCTGTTCGCCGGCATCGCCGTCTGCATGGCCGTCGGGCACTCCGCCGTGTACGGCACCCAGGCCAGTTTCTTCTCCGAGCTGTTCCCGACCTCGGTCCGCTACACCGGCCTGTCGCTCGGCTACCAGGTGGCCGGCGCGCTGTTCGGCGGGCCGCTGCCCATCATCGCCACAGCGCTCGTCACCTCCGGCGACGGACGGCCGTGGTACTTCGCCGGGTACATGGTGCTCACCGCGGTGATCAGCGCGGTGGCCGTGTACCTGGCGCCCGAGACCTCCCGGCTGCGCTTCACCGACCCGCAGCGGGTCGCCGACGCGGCGCCGAGCCGATGACCTTCACCCATCCCGACCGAAAGGAAGAACCCTTGTCCAAGACGGAGACCGACGTCGTCATTGTCGGCGCGGGCAACGCGGGCCTGGTGGCCGCGCTCGCCGCGCATGAGGCCGGCGCCCGCGTGATCGTGCTCGAGGCGGCGAGCCGGGAGGAACGCGGCGGCAACAGCCGCTTCTCCGGCGGCATCTTCCGCGCCGCCCACGACGGCCTGGACTCGATCCGCCCCTTGCTCACCGCTTCGGACGACGAGGTGCTGCCGCGCGTGTCCGTCGCGCCGTACACCAAGCAGCGCTACACCGACGACTGGCTGACCACCTCCATGGGCCGCCCGCCGCGCGAGCTGGTCGACACCGTGGTCGGCGACTCCTTCGCGACGCTCCAATGGATGCAGGCCCAAGGCGTGGAATGGGAGCTGACCGCCAACAAGCTCTTCGACCTCGACAAGCTCGACCGCGTCAACGCGATCCCGCCCGGCGGCGCGATCCGCGCCAAGGGCGAGGGAGTCGGCCTGATCGAGCGGCTGTTCGCCGCCGTCGAACGGGCCGGCATCGAGGTCCGGTACGACGCGCCCGCCGCCGGCCTGATCACCAGGGGCGCCACCGTCGACGGTGTGCTGGTGCGCCGTGAGGAGGGCTTCGACGAGGTACGTGGCGCGGTCGTGCTGGCCAGCGGCGGCTTCGAGGCCAACCCGGAAATGCGGCTGCGCTACCTCGGCCCCGGCTGGGACCTGGTCAGGGTACGCGGCACCCGGTTCAACACCGGCACCATGCTCACCCAGGCGCTGCTGGCCGGGGCGCTGCCGGCGGGGCACTGGGGCGGCTGTCACGCCAGTCCGCAGGACGCCGCCCACCCGCCCGTCGGTGACCTGCGCATGACCGACAAGCTGAGCCGCTACTCCTACCCGTACGCGCTCCTGGTCAACGCCGAGGGGCGGCGCTTCGTCGACGAGGGCGAGACCGAGGTCTGGCTCACCTACGCCAAGACCGGCAGCGCGATCATGCGGCAGACCGGGGGAGTGGCGTACCAGATCTTCGACCAGAAGACCGCCCACCTGCTGGAGCCGCGCTACCGCACCGGCACGCCCGTCCAGGCCGACACGCTGGAGGAACTCGCCGAGCGGCTCGGACTGCCCGCGGACGCGCTAACCGGGACCGCCTCGGCCTTCAACGAGGCCGTCGCCGGCGACGCCGCCACCCGGTTCGACCCGATGCGGCTCGACGGGCTCGCCGCCCGTCCACCCGGCCAGCCGCCCAAGTCGAACTGGGCCCAGGCCCTGGACAAGCCGCCGTACGTGGCGTACGCGGTCACCTGCGGCATCACCTTCACCTACGGCGGCCTGAAGATCGACCCGCGGGCACGCGTCGTGGACACCACGGGACGGCCGATGCCCGGCCTGTACGCCACCGGCGAGATCGCCGGCGACTTCTTCTACCACAACTACGCCGCCGGAGCGGGCCTCGTCCGCGGCGCGGTGTTCGGCAGGATCGCCGGACGGAACGCGGCGGCGCGAGCCGCGGGTGATGCCGGGTGAGCACTCTGCGCACGCTGATCGGCTCGGGCCGGCTGCTGGTCGTGCCCGGCGCCGCCAACGCCCTGACCGCGCGGGTGATCGAGGACTGCGGCTTCGAGAGCGTCTACGTCACCGGCGCGGGCCTGGCCAATACCCACCTCGGGGTGCCGGACATCGGGCTGCTGACCTTCAGCGAGCTGGTCGCGCACGTGGCGGCCATTCGCGAGGCGGTGAGCGTGCCGCTCATCGTGGACGCCGACACCGGGTTCGGCAACCCGATCAACGTCCGCCGTACCGTACGTGACCTGGAACGAGCCGGCGCCGGCGCGATCCAGATCGAAGACCAGACCTTTCCCAAGCGGTGCGGCCACTTCGCGGGCAAGACGGTCATCCCCACCGAGGAGATGATCACCAAGATCCGCGCCGCCGTTGACGCCCGGCGCGACGACGACACCCTGATCGTGGCCCGCACCGACGCGCGCGCCGTCGCCGGCCTCGGCGAGGCGTGCGCGCGGGCCAACGCCTACCGCGACGCCGGTGCCGACGTGGTGTTCCTGGAGGCGCCTCGAACGGAGGCCGAGATCGAGACCGTCGCGGCCGAGGTGCGCGGCCCCCAGATCATCAACCTGGTGCACGGCGGCGTCACCCCCATGCTGCCCGAGCGGCGGCTGAGCGAGCTGGGTTTCGCCATCGCCCTGCACGCCAACCTGCCGCTGCTGGCCGGCATCAAGGGCATCCAGGACGCCCTGAACACCCTGCGCGCGGGCACCGCGCCGGGCGAGGCCCAGCTCGCGAGCTGGGCCGAACGCCAGCGGCTGGTCAGGCGGGCGGAGTTCGAGGAGTTGGAGGCGCGCTACACCACTCAGGAAGGAACCTCATGAGCATCAGACTCGGCTTCATCGGCCTCGGCGTCATGGGCGGGCCGATGTGCCGCAACCTCGTGCGCCGCTCCGGCGTCCCGGTGACGGCGTTCGACCTGAACGCCGACGCCCTGGACGCCTGCGAGGCCGGACGGGCCGGCTCGGCCGCCGAGGTGGCCCGCCGCAGCGACATCGTCTTCCTGTCGCTGCCCGCCGCCCCCCACGTGGAGTCCGTCGTCCTGAACGACGTGCTCCCGCACGCCCGCCCCGGGCAGACCGTGGTGGACCTGAGCACCTCGCCCGTCGAGTTGGCCCAGCGCCTGGCCGCCATGCTGGCCGGAGAGGGCCTCACCTTCGTCGACGCGCCCGTCGCCCGCACCAGGCAGGCGGCCATCGACGGCACGCTGAGCATCACCGCCGGCGCACCCGACGCCACCGCGTACGCGCGGGTCGAGCCGTACCTGCGCTGCATGGCCACCGAGGTGCGGCACTGCGGCCCGCCCGGCGCCGGCGCCCTGGTCAAGCTGCTCAACAACCTCGTCGTCTTCGAGACCGTCGTCGCCCTGGCCGAGGCGGTCACGCTGGCCCGGCGCACCGGGCTGGTCAGCGACGACACGCTCTTCGACGCGCTGGGGGCGGGCTCGGCGGCCAGCTTCGTGCTGGACAACCACGGCCGCAAGGCGTTGCTGCCCGACACCCACCCGCGCGGCGCCTTTCCCGCCGCGTACATGCGCAAGGACATCGGCTACGTCCTCGACCTGGCCGAGCAGGCCGGCGTGCGGCTGCCCGCCGGGCACCTCGCGCACGACCTGCTCGGCGCCGCCTGCGAGCAGGGCCACGCGGAGGAGTACCACACCGTGGTCGTCCGCCTGATCGAACAGGCCGGTGACGGCGATGCATGAGGTGTACGCCGTCAAGTTCGGCCAGCACCCCGGCGGCAGGCGAGGCCAGTACTTCTACGGCTCCGCCGCCGAGCCGATGGACGAACCCGCGCAGCTCGACTACTTCGTCTGGCTCATCCGGTCGCCCGGCCAGGACATCGTGTTCGACGCGGGCTTCACCGCCGAGATCGCGGCGCGCCGCCGCCGCGAGCACTGGTACGCGCCTTCGCGGGCGCTGGCAGACCTCGGCGTCGACCGAACGGCGGTGCCGTACGTGATCCTGTCCCACTTCCACTACGACCACGTCGGTGACGTCGAGGCGTTCACCGGCGCCCGGTTCGTCGTGCAGGCCAGGGAGATGGCGTTCTGGACGGGCCGGCACGCCGCCCGCCACGAGTTCCGCAGGCTCGTCGAACGCGAGGACATCGAACGGCTCGCCGGGTACGGGCTCGACGGACGGCTGCTGTACGCCGACGGCGAGCACGAGGTGGTACCCGGGGTGCGCGTGCACCACGTCGGCGGGCACACCGCCGGGCTGCAGATCGTCAGCGTCGCCACCACCCGCGGCACCGTCGTGCTGGCCGCCGACGCAGCCCACCTGTACGCCAACGTCGAGGACGACGCCCCCTTCGGTGTCCTCACCGACCTGCCCGCCATGTACGACACCTTCGACCTCATGCGCGCCCTGGCCACCTCACCCGACCTCATCGTGCCGGGACACGACCCCACCGTCCTGACCAGGTTCGACCCGGTCGACGGCCTCGACGGCCGCGCCGTCCGCATCGCCTGACGAGAGGAAGCCATGGACGCACCGATCCCCGCCGTGCTGATGCGCGGCGGCACCAGCAAGGGCCTGTTCCTGCACGCCCGCGACCTGCCGCCGCCCGGCCCCGCGCGCGACGCCCTCATCCTCGACCTCATGGGCAGCCCCGATCCCATGCAGATCGACGGCCTGGGCGGCACCCACTCCAGCACCAGCAAGGTCATCGTGGTCGAGCCGGGGCGCGACGGCGACGACGTGTGCTACTGGTTCGCCCAGGTCGGGATCGACCAGCCGATCGTGGACTGGTCAGGCAACTGCGGCAACCTCACCACCGCCGTCGGCCCCTTCGCCATCGACGAGGGGCTGGTGGCCGCCGTCGAGCCGGTGACACGCGTCCACCTGCGCAATGGCAACACCGGCGTACGCATCCTGGCCGAGGTGCCCGTACGTGACGGCCGGAGCCGCACGGAGGGCGAGCACCACATCCCCGGAGTCCGGCGGCCCGGCGCGCCGGTCGTCACCCGCTACCTCGATCCCGGCCCCGGTCTCCCCACCGGCTGTCCCTCGCAAGAGCTGGGCACCCAGCCGGTCGAAGTGACGATCCTCGACATCACTCATCCGTACGTCTTCGCCCGCGCCGAGGCCCTGGGCGTGGACCTGGCGCGCTCCAGCCCTGGCCGGCTCAACGAGGATGCCGCGCTCCTGGCCCGGCTGGAACAGGTGCGCGGCGAGGCAGCGGTGGCCATGGGACGGGCGGCGTCGCCGGACACGGCGTCACGCGAATCACCGATCGTGCCGCGCATCATGCTGGTGGGCGAACCCGCTGACCAGGGACACCACCTCAGGGCGCTCGGCGTGTCCATGGGCAGGATCCACCACACGCTGCCGATGACCGGCGCGTTGTGCCTGGCCGCCGCCGTCCGCCTGCCGGGCACCGTCCCGGCTGCGGTGGCGGCCGGCGTGACGGGGGAGGAGGTCCGCATCAAGCATCCGAAGGGCGTGGTCGGCGTTCTCGCCGACGTCGATCCCTCGGGCCGGCCACCTGTGCGCTCGGTGGGCGTGACCAGGACGGCCCGTCGGCTCATGTCAGGCATGGTTCACCCGGGGAGCGACATCGGGCAACGCCGTTAAGCGAGGCGTCACAATCGCGCTACCTGGGCTGCCAGGCCCGCCTGAACCGCGATCGGTTCCGGCCCACCCGACGGCAGCCGGCCGGTCAGCGAGCAGCCGGGCCTTGACAACGTGTTCACCACGTCGCTTCGGTCCATTTACGCGTGGTCGAGGTGGGCCAGTGTGGTGATCAGGCGCTGGGCGATGTCCGGCGGCCACGGGAAGGCGACGGTCCCCGCTCGCTGGTGAGCCAGGCCGTGCAGGCCCAGCCACAGCGCGACCGTATCGGCGGCAGGGTCGGTGCTGGTGGCCAGCCCGGCGGCGAGGCAGCCGTCCATCACCTCACGGAGTAGGTCCATGCATTCGCTGCCCAGCGCCGCCATGTCGGCGCCTCCGTCAGGGAGGTCTCCTCCAGCGCGGGCATCCACAGGCCGCCGAACATGGGACGCCGTGATGGCGGTCAACGCCCGCGGCTCGTTCTTCTTCGCCCGTGAGGCGTTCCGCGCGATGGGCGAACGTGGCGGAGGAGCCATCGT
>NZ_JBFAKB010000048.1:63057-70438 GCF_040655495.1 Nonomuraea sp. NPDC050404 | reverse complement strand
TCTTCTGGCGCGAGCACGGCGAAGTCCTCATCCAGCAGGAGGGCTACCACGAAGCCGTCACGATCCACCGATCGGTGGATCGTGAGCCCGCCGTACGGGCGATGGGCAAACCGTACGGGTCGTAGCAGGCTGGTGCGCATAGACTCGGCGCGAGGGGAGAGGGATTTGAGCAGGCGGACGCCCCGGCCAGGGGACGCGGAACGGGAAGAACCGCCGTTTCTCCTGCTCACCGTGGTGCCCTACGCCCTGCTGGCCGCCATCGTCGCCTTCAAGGTCCTCAACGGGCAGACCGAGCCCATCACCCTGACCCTCTGCGCCCTGGCGGCGGCCTGGATGCTCGGCATGTTCACCCTGCGTCCGAGCTGGTGGGACCGTCCGGGGATCATGGGCGTGTTCTTCGTCGGCCTGCTGGCGATCACCGCGGTCCTGGTGTGGCGGGACCCCACGTTCGGGCTGTTCACCCCCGCTCCCTACGTCTACGCCTTCACGATCCTCAACTGGCCGTGGCAGTTGCCGGGGGTGGCCGCCACGGCGGTCGTGGCCGGCACCGCGCAGGCCTCCAGCGTGGCCACGACGACCGCCTTCGGCCTGACCATCTTCGTGATCATCGTGACCGTCAACGTCGTCATGATGTGCGTCGCCGCCTGGGTGTTCCAGCTCGCCGACAAGGAGAAGCAGCAGCGTCTCCAGGCCCTCGCCGAGCTGAGCAGGACCAACCGGCTGCTGGAGGCGACACTCGCCGAGAACGCCGGCCTGCACGCCCAACTGCTCGCCCAGGCCAGGGAGGCCGGAGTCATGGACGAGCGCCGGCGGCTGGCCCGCGAGATCCACGACACCCTGGCGCAGGGGCTCACCGGCATCATCACGCAACTCCAGGCCGCCGAGCAGATGCACGAGGTCCCGCCGCAGTGGGACCGGCCGTTCGCGGCGGTGAAGAGCCTGGCGCGGGAGAGTCTGTCGGAGGCCCGCCGCTCGGTCCACGCGCTGCGGCCCGAGCCGCTGGAGACCACGCCCCTGAGCGACGCCCTCGCCGGCGTCGCCGACCGCTGGTCTCATTTGCACGGGCTCCCCGTCCAGGTCACGACCACCGGCACGGTACGTCCGATGCCGCCGGAGGCCGAGTTCGCGCTGTTGCGCACGGCCCAGGAGGCGCTGGCCAACGTGGCCAAGCACGCGCACGCCTCCAGGGCCGGGGTGACGCTGTCCTACCTGGAGCAGGAGGTGGCGCTGGACGTGCGTGACGACGGCAGGGGCTTCGACCCCGCGCGGTACGAGGCCAGGGACGCGACCGGTGGCGGGTTCGGCCTGACCATCATGCGGCAGCGCGTCGAAAGGTTGTCCGGCACGCTGCGGATCGAGTCCGAGCCCGGCGCCGGCACCGGCATCTCGGCCTGCATCCCCGACCTGCCGGCGGGGAGCCCCGCATGACCCACCACCCGGCCAGGACCGTGGCGCAGACCCCGATCCGGTTGCTGATCGCCGACGACCATCCCATCGTCAGGGACGGCCTGAGCAACATGTTCGCCTCCGCTCCCGGATTCGAGGTGCTGGGCGAGGCCGCGGACGGCGCGGCGGCCGTACGTCTGGCCGAGCGGTTGCGGCCCGACGTGATCCTGATGGACCTGCGCATGCCCGGCATGGACGGGCTGACCGCGATCACCGAGCTGGCCAGGGTCGGCGTCACCGCGCGCGTACTGGTCCTGACGACCTACGACACAGACGCCGACGTGCTCCCGGCGATCGAGGCGGGCGCGACCGGCTACCTGCTCAAGGACTCTCCCCGCGAGGAACTGCTGCGCGGCGCCAGGGCCGCGGCCAGGGGCGAGAGCGTCCTGTCCCCCTCGGTGGCGGCCCGGCTGATGAACCGGGTCAGGACCCCGGCCCCGCAACTGCTCAGCCCGCGGGAGCTGGAGGTGCTCGAACTCGTGGCGGCCGGCAACACCAACCGGGAGGCGGCCGCCCGGCTGTTCATCACCGAGGCCACGGTCAAGAGCCACCTGCTCAACATCTACGCCAAGCTCGGCGTCGGCGACCGCGCCGCCGCCGTGGCCGAGGCGTTCAACCGCCGCCTGCTAACCCCCCAGACACCCTGACCCATCCTGCACGGATGGCGGCGACCCCACAGCGCTCGCGCGGGAGCGAGGGGCCGAACCGCCGCCGAAACGAGTCCTGACCGCACCGCCGCGTCGTTACTCAGGCAGGCGAGCTCCACGCCAGCTCCGCAAGGGTTTCCAGAGCACCTTCGGTTCAGGCATCACACCATCATGGCCCAACAGCCTCATGACCCAGAATCGAACGTGAGTACGATGGATGTATGTATCTGCCGCCGGAGTGGCCGCCCGAGGTCCGCCCGCCCAGCGTGCCCGACTGGGAGACCTCGGCCGTGGCCTGGCTGCTCGACGCCGTGCCCCCGGACTACCGGAGCTACGAGATACTGAAGCGCCATCCGATCGCCCTGGCCAGGATGGCCATCCACCACGTCAACGCGGAGGTCGAGGCCGCCAGGGCGGGATATCGCAGCGCCGCCGTCGACCTCAAGGGCCACCTGCCCCCGCACGCCGTCCAGGCGGTGCTCGACGTCTACCGCGAGGAGGGGCCGCGCCTGGTCCGCCTGGCCCGCGCCATCACCGTCGTCGAGCAGGCACTGCGCGGCGACCTGTTCACCGCGACCATGCGCAACTTCCGCTGAGTCGGCCACACGCGCGTCAATTGCATCACGCGGCAACCGCCATCGCGTCTCCCGCCACCCCTGACCACGGCAAACCGCTCACCGTTCGACATCAAGCCGCCTTCATCATTCTTCGGGCATTGGCGCAGGCCGCCTGGGCCCTGATCGTCATCCCCGTCTTCGCGATCAGCGGGTGCGGCGGGCCAGGAAGGTGATCACGCCGATGGCGGTCGTGGCGGCGGCCAGCCAGATGAGGACGTCCCTGAGCGTCAGCCCGCCGCCCCCGGACTCGCCGGTCGGCTGCTGCGCGGCGGTGCTGCTCTCCTCGCTCTGGTCGGCCCTGACCGGACTCGGGCTGGGCGTAGGGGCGGCCTGCTCGGGGAGCGGCACCCGGGAGACCGGGCTGCGCGGGCCCTCGGTGCCCGTGAGCAGGGCTTTTCCATCCAGCGTGTACGTGATCGACTCCGCCTGCTTCAACTCCGGCATCGCCACCTTGGTGATCGACTCCCCGGAGGGCCGGTAGAGGGTGGCGGAGAAGTAGGTGCGGATGACGTACGACGAGCCGTCGGGCGCGTAGGCGGCATCCGTGGCCATGATCGGGGCGGTGGCGACCTTGCGCAGGACGTTGATCCGGTCCGCGCGCAACTTCTTCGGCGCCGCGTACACCGAGCCCGAGAACTCCTTGGACACCACGTACAGCCGCCCGGTCTTCGGGTGGACCATGAGGCCCTCCGCGTTGCGTGCGCCGTCGGCGTAGCGGAACCGGTAACGGACGGCGGGCAGCGTGGCGTCGCCGAGCCTCTGGGGCTCCATCACCTTGTAGACGGAGACGTTCGGCCAGGCCCCGTCCAGGTTGTCGCCGATGTCGGCGAACCAGAGCACCCCGCGGCCGGTCGCCGGGTCCTTGGAGGTGGCCATGGCCTCCCAGTCGCGCGCCTGCGCCCCACGTACCTGAAAGGTGGCCCGGGTGCGCCCCTGACCGTCCACGGCGTAGAAGGTCGGGGTGGCGGCGCTGTCGTTGTGCGTGTAGTAGACGTCCTGGTGCGTCGGCGACACGGCCAGCCCGCTCGACTCGGTGATCCGCGAGTCCCTGAAGCTGAACAGCTTCTCCATACCGTCGTCATCCGGCGCCGTGGAAGCGGGCGCGGCGAAGGCGGGCACGGCGGGGGCGATGCCGTCGTCGTCCGGGGCCGCGGAGGCGGGTGTGACAAGTACGGCGGGCAGCAGGAAGAACGTCGCCACGACGGCGAGCACCCTGGTCACGAGATCCCCCACCTCGCCATCATGCCCCACGCGCGGCCTTCAGCGTCCGATCGGTGAGGCGGGCGCGGCGCCCGTGCCCACCTTGGCGCTGTGGCGGTGGAAGCCGGTGCCCTGCAACACCGTCAGGAGCCCGTTGGCCAGCGCCATCGCCACCCACAGCCCGGTGATCCCCCAGGCCCTGGCGACGGGCACGGCGGCCACGACCAGCAGTCCGTACCCGATGGCGAAGTAGAGCAGGCTGGCCGCCGACCGTTTGAGCGCGGTGAGCCCGAAGCCTTGGACCGCCTGGGTCGCGTCGAGCACCGACGACAACAACATCAGCGGCAGCAGCCCGAGCACCCGCTCCCGCACCGCCGCGTCGTCGCTGAAAAGGATTAGCAGATTGTCGCCGAACCCGAGCAGCAGAACGGCCGCCACAAGCGTCCCTGTTATGGCAAGCAAAGCCGCGCTCCGATGGGCCCGCCGCGCCCCGGCCACGTCGGTGGCGCGGGCGACCTCGGGCACCGCGGCCTGGGCGATGGACAGGGAGGCGAACATCATGAAGCCGGTGAGCGTGCTCAGCACCGCATGGGCGGCGGTGTCACGCGCGTTCGTGGTGCTCACCGCGAAGGTCACCACGCCCAGCACACCAAACTTGATGAGTACGGTCCCGGCCAGCGGGATGCTCACCTTCGCCAGCTTCGCGATCTCCCGTGTCCTGGGCCTGGCCTGCCCGATGGGCCGCCCGAGCGCGCGGCGCAGGTTGATCGCGGCCACGATCGCCGCCGTCACGCCGGAGACCACCCAGGCGATGCCCACCCCCGTCAGCCCGAGCGACGGCACCAGTGCGGCGGTGAGCCCGCCCAGCCCGACGCCGAAGACGAGCGTCGGCCAGAGCACGTTACGACTGCGCCCGAGCGCGACCAGGATGGTGCTCGCGCCTCCGGTGGAGGCGAAGACCAGGAGGTAGACCGCGAGGAAGTACGGCAGCAGCCCCATCTCCCGCACCACCTCGGGCGGCACCCCGGTGATCCGGGCGAGCAACGGCACGCAGAGCACGACGAGGGCTCCGACGAGCCCGGTCGTCAGGCTGAGCCAGCGCGCGTCCCGCACCACCGGAACGGCCGAGGAGGGATCGTCCCGGTAGGGAGCCACGAACGGCCCGAGCCCGCGCAGCGCCCCCTGCACGGCGGCGCTCGCGGGCGTGAGCACGGCGGTCACCACGGCGAAGGCGGCGAGCGTGACCGTGTCATGATTGCCGAGCACCGAGGTGACGACCAGCGAGCCCACCATGCCCGCGATCATCGCCAGGAAGAGCGGCACGGCGGCCCGCAGCAGGGCGATCATGGTAGGTGTAAGGAGGGGGTTTCCGTCCAGCACTGGATCATGAAGCCCAATCTATGGCCTGGAGTGCACTCCAGGTCCTTAGGGTTGAGTCATGGACTATGTGAACCTCGGACGCAGCGGTCTCAAGGTGAGCCCGCTCTGCCTCGGCACCATGAACTTCGGCCCGCGTACCACGGAGGAAGACTCCTTCGCGATCATGGACCGGGCTCACGAGCTGGGGCTGAACTTCTTCGACACGGCGAACGGCTACGGCGGTGTCAAGGGCGAGGGCATCACGGAGCAGATCATCGGCAAGTGGTTCGCCCAGGGTGGTGGCCGCCGGGAGAAGACGGTCATCGCGACCAAGGCCTACTCCCCCATGGGCGACTGGCCCAACGAGGGCAGGCTGTCCGCCCTGAACATCCGCCGCGCCTGTGACGCCTCGCTGAAGCGCATGCAGACCGACTACATCGACATCTACCAGGCCCACCACATCGACCGGGACACCCCGTTCGAGGAGTTCTGGGAGGCCATGGAGGTCCTGCGCCAGCAGGGCAAGATCATTTACGTGGGTTCGTCCAACTTCGCGGGCTGGCACATCGCCAAGGCTCAGGAGAGCGCCGCCCGGCGGGGCTTCAACGGCCTGGTCAGTGAGCAGACGCACTACAACCTGCTCACGCGCGCGCCCGAGCTGGAAGTGCTGCCCGCGTGCGAGGACTACGGCCTCGGCGTGATCCCGTGGAGCCCGCTGGCCGGCGGCCTGCTCGGCGGCGTGCTGCGCAAGCTGGACAAGGGCCGCTCGGGCGCGGAGCACATGCTCAAGCAGCTCGAGAAGCACCGCGACAAGATCGAGCAGTACGAGAAGTTCTGCGACGAGCTCGGCGAGCAGCCGGCCGACGTGGCCCTGGCCTGGCTGCTCAAGCAGCGCTCGGTGGTGGCTCCGATCATCGGTCCGCGCACGATGGAGCAGCTTGAGGGCAGCCTGCGCACGCTGGAGATCGACCTGGACGAGGCCGCCCTGTCCCGCCTCGACGAGATCTTCCCCGGCCACCGCACCGCCCCGGAGGACTACGCCTGGTAAGGGGCACGGCACTACGCCCGTCAACCGACGCAACGCCACGTCGGGGTAGCGGACGCAACGCCACGCCTGGCAACGGGTGGCGACGCTACGTCGGAATAGCGACGCGGCGCTACGCCTGGCAACGGGCGCGGCGCTACGTCGGAGTAGCGGGTGCGGCGCCACGCCTGGCAGCGGGTGCGGCGCTCCCGGGGCGCGGCTCGGGCCGGCGAGGGTGCCGCATCAGGCCGTCAGGGCACTGCCTCAGGCCGGGGGTCAGGGCACTGACTCCGGTCAGCCGTCAGGGCGCCGGCAGTCAGGGCGCTGGCTCAGGTCAGTACGGCGCCGATGATCACGATCAGCAGGAGGAGGCCGAGCACGACGGGCAGCAGCCAGGGGCGAGGACGATCCACGACCTGGAGCCTAGCTCTGCTCGGCGGGTGCCAGTGCCCATTCGGCGAGTGACTCGTACCTCACCGGCGGCCCCATGTGACTGCGTACAAGACGGACCTGCTCCGCCCGCCACGGCGAGCCGCTGAACCCGGACAGCGACTCGACCACCGGACGCAGGTCCGTCTCCGTCCTGGCCCTGGCCAGGGTGAGGTGCGGGCGGGAGCGCTTGTCGTCCGTCTGCTCCGCCCCGGCCCGGCGTGCGCCCGCCTTGACCGAGTCGGCGAGCCTGGTCATGGAGTCGCCGGTGACGCCCACCCAGAGGACCCGCGCGCGACGTGCGGAGGAAAAGGCTCCGAAGCCGGCGAAGGTCAGGTTCATGACGGAGTGGCGGCCCACGGCGCGGGCCAGGCGCACCTCCAGTTCGGGCAGCACGTGCTCGGGCACCTCGCCGAAGAAGCCGAGCGTGATGTGCCAGGTCTCCCGATCGGGCCAGCGCAGTCCCTGCACCTGCCCGACATACGGGGCGACGGCACGCTCGATCTCATCCAGCACCTCACCGGGCGGCACCAGAGCCGCGAAGAGCCTCATAGCGCCCGATTCTCCCCCGGCCCACCACCGGTCCCCACATCGCCTCGCCATCCGTACGAGACTCACGGGCCGCCCCCGCTCCACACCATCCGTACGAGACTCACGAG
>NZ_JBFAKB010000048.1:0-62962 GCF_040655495.1 Nonomuraea sp. NPDC050404 | reverse complement strand
CGAGCCGCCCCCGCTCCACACCATCCGTACGAGACTCACGAGCCGCCCCCGCTCCACACCATCCGTACGAGACTCACGAGCCGCCCCCGCTCCACACCATCCGTACGAGACTCACGAGCCGCCCCCGCTCCACACATCCCCTCGCCAAGCCGCACACACAAGTGCGGGCGCCCGCTGAGGAATCAGCGGGCGCCCGCGGCTCAAGAGATCGCGACGCTTACGGCAGATGACTCATGCCACCGCGAGCGCCGGCTTCCGTACCCGAGAGCTGATCAGTCGCGTCAGGAGCACGGCCAGCCCGGTTCCCGCCAGCACCAGCACGCCGGACAGGACCACCCCCATGCGGGGTCCGCCCAGCTCCGAAAGCCACCCGATCAGCGGCGCCCCCAGCGGCGCCCCGCCGGTGAAGACCAGCATGTAGATGCCCATGACCCGGCCACGCATCTCGGGAGAGGTGGCGAGTTGCACGCTGGCGTTGGCGGCCGTGTTGATGGTGATCAGCGCGATCCCGGTCGGAACCAGCACCGCCAGGTAGACGGGATAGATCGGCGCCACCCCGGTGGCGATCTGGAACAGGCCGAACCCGATCGCCCCGGCGAACAGCACCTTGCGCGACAGCCGCGCCCGCCGCGCCGCCAGCAGCGCCCCGCCGAGCGCCCCGACCGCGAACATGCTGGAGGCCAGCCCGAACGACGACGCCCCCGCCTCGAACGTCTCACGCGCCATAAGTGCGATCGACATCGAGAACGACTGCGAGAAGATCGACACGAAGGCGATCAGCAACACCGGCATGAGGAGTTCCTCGTGCCGCAGCACGTACCGGAGCCCTTCGCGGAGCTGGCCCTTGGCCCTGGGGACGGGCGGCGCGGGGTTCAGCTCGGCCTTGCGCATGAAGATGAGGCTGGCGATCACGCCGCTGAAGGTCAGCGCGTTGATCAGGAAGATCGGCCCGGTCCCGCCCAGTACGAAGATCAGCACACCGGCGAGCGCCGGGCCGACCACGCGGGCCAGGTTGAAGATGGAGCTGTTCAGCGCGATCGCGTTGGGCAGGTCACCACGTCCGACCATCTCGACCACGAACGCCTGCCGCGACGGCACCTCCACGCAGGAGATCATGCCGAGCAGGAACGCCATCACGTACACGTGCCAGACCTGGGCGGAGCCCGTCATCGTCAGGATGCCGATGGTCAGCGCCAGCCCGGCCATGAGGATCTGGGCGGTGATCAGGATGGGACGCTTGGGGTAGCGGTCGGCGAGCACCCCGCCGAACATCCCGAACAACAACATCGGGAGGAACTGCAGCGCCGTCGCCGTGCCGAGCGCCGTCGCGCTGCCGTGGGCGTTGCCTGGACCGGCGGTCAGGTCGAGGACCAGCCAGTCCTGAGCGGTACGCTGCAGCCAGGTGCCGATGTTGGACACCATGCCCCCGGCCGCGAACATGCGGTAATTGGGAACTCGGAGAGACCGGAACATTCCGGTCCTGGGTTCTTCAGGCTCTATATCTTGCTGAGCTTCTCCAGGATCGGCGCCGCCTGTCTGAGGATCGTCCTCTCCTCGGGCGACAGCTCCTTCAACCGCTGTGTCAGCCACGCCTCCTTGCGGCGGCGCTCCTCCTTCAGCAGCTTCTCGGCGTCCTCGGTCACCGAGACGGTCACCTGTCGCCGGTCGGTCGGATGTGGGGTGCGGGCGACCAGGCCGCGTTCCTCGAGGGCGGCGATCACGCGCGTCATCGAGGGCGGTTGCACCTTCTCTAGATCGGCCAATTCGCCGGGGGTTATCCCGGAATGCCGTTCCACCGCGGCGAGCGTCGCGAACTGCGTGGCCGTCAGTTGGTGCGCTGCCGCCTGTCGTCGTAGGCGTCGGTTCAGCCTTGCGAGCGAAACGCGCAGGGCTGAAGCGAGACCTGCGTCGCTGCGCAGGTTCGTCTTGGGCTGGGTTTTGGTTAGCATGAGTCATTACCTTTGCTAACTATACTACATGGCAAGATATTTCCCTACATATCGGTGTTTCACCCCTTGATACCCCGAAGCCGCCCCGCCTGCGCACAGCAGGTCGAAGCGGCCCGGGCCCATGTCACACCGTAGGCCCGTGCACGCCACGGGCCCCGCCCACCCCGTGGGGCTCAGATCCCGAGCACCGCCCTGATCGGCCCGATCGCGAAGTAGAGCGCGAACAGCGCCGCCACGCCCCACAGCAGCGGGTGGATCTCCCGCGACTTGCCGCTGACCACCTTGATCAGCACGTAGCTGAGGAAGCCGGCGCCGATGCCGTTGGAGATCGAGTACGTGAACGGCATGATCACGATGGTCAGGAACGCCGGGATGGCGATCTCGAAGTCGTTCCAGGAGATGTCGCGGATCGCGGTCATCATCATGAAGCCCACCAGGACCAGCGCGGGCGCGGCGGCCTCGTACGGCACGATCGTGACCAGCGGCGCGAAGAAGATCGCCACCAGGAACAACAACCCCGTGACCACACTGGCCAGCCCGGTACGAGCACCCTCACCGACGCCCGCGGCCGACTCGATGTAGGTGGTGTTGGAGGAGACCGAGCCCGCCCCGCCGGCCGCCGCGCCGATCGAGTCCACGAGCAGGATCTCCTTGGTACGCGGCAGCGTCCCGTCCTCGCGCACCAGGCCCGCCTGGCGGCCGACGCCCACGACGGTGCCCATGGTGTCGAAGAAGTCCGTGATGAGCAGGGTGAACACGAACAACGCGGCCAGCAGCACGTCAACTCGTACGAACCCGCCGAACGGGTCGAACTCGGTGAAGAGCACGAGCGGGTTGTGGAAGCCGAAGATCTCCTGCGGCATGACGGGGGTGTTGAGCTGCCAGCCGTCCGGGTTCTCCGGCGAGAAGGCGCCCGCCTTGGCGATCATCTCGACGACGACCGCCAGAACCGTGGTGCCGACGATGCCGATGAGGATGGCGCCCTTGACCTTGCGGGCCACCATCGTGGCCGTGGCCAGCAGGCCGACGATGAACACGAGGATCGGCCAGGAGGTCAGGTTGCCGCCGATGCCCAGTTCCAGGGGCGTGCTCGGGGCCTTGCGCACGAATCCGGCGTCCACGAACCCGATCAGCGCGATGAACAGGCCGATGCCCACGCTGATCGCGGTCTTGAGCTCGGCGGGGATGGCGTGGAAGACCGCCGTGCGCAGCCCGGTGAGCACCAGGATGGCGATGATCACACCTTCGAGGAAGACCAGGCCCATGGCCTCCTCCCAGGTCATCACCGTGGCGATGTTGAAGGTGACGAAGGCGTTCAGGCCCAGCCCGGCCGCCATCGCCAGGGGCACCCTGCCGACCACCCCCATGACGATCGTCAGCACCCCTGCCACGAACGCCGTGCCCGCCGCGACGAGCGGCACGTTGGCGGCCAGGCCGTCGCCGATGAACTGGCCCTCCACGTCCTTGCCGTTGGCGATGATCAACGGGTTCAGCACGACGATGTAGGCCATCGTGAAGAACGTGGCGATGCCGCCGCGTACCTCACGGGAGATCGTCGAACCCCGTGCGGAGATGTCGAAGAAACGATCTATACCGTTACGTGTGTCATTCACGACGCGAACAGTGACAGCAGTGGTGAGCTGCGAAAAGAGCCAGTGATGAGATCGAGACCCGATTGGAAGCTAGGCTGGACAACGTGAAGCAGCAGTGGCACCCCAACCCGGAGCCGATCAAGACCAACGACACCGCCGCCATCTCCGTCGGCATCGCCGCGTGGGCCGTCGCGCTGGTCGTCCTGCTGATCGTCCGCCCCGCCCCCGAGCACACGTGGATGATCTGGACCTGTCTGACCGGCGTGGGCTTCGGCTTTATCGGCATCTGGCTGGTCCGGCGGCCCCGCAAGTGACCCGGCCCCGTCCGGCGGCCCTACGCGGGTGACCCCCGCACGACTGACCTCGTGGCCGGCAGCCGGGGCTTGGGCGTAGATCTGACATTCGTCATCTTCTGGCGTTGCCCGAAGTCATCCGGGAGTGGTGTTTCAGCCCACTACCTCGGCATATGCCCGCTGAATCATGCTTGTCCCATGAAGAAGCCCCTCGCGACCCTCCTAGTGGGAGCCGTGGTCCTTACCGCCTGCGGTACCGGCCAGACCCCAGCGCCCGCCGGCGACAACCAGGCGGGCACGGGCACGGGCACGGGCACGGTGGCCTGGAGCAAGTGCACCGACCTCGTCGGCCCCGACGGCAAGGTCATGACACCCGGTCCCGGCGTCGAGTGCGGCAGGATCCCGGTCCCCCTCGACCATGCCGAGCCCGACGGCGAGAAGATCGACCTCGCGCTCATCCGCGTCAAGGCCACCGGCGACCGGCTCGGCTCGCTCGTGTTCAACTTCGGCGGCCCCGGCGCGTCAGGCGTGGACACGATGGCCCAGGCCGCCTCCGCGTTCGCCAAGCTCGGCAGCCGTTACGACCTGGTCAGCTTCGACCCGCGCGGCGTCGAGCGCAGCTCCGGCGTCAGGTGCGGCGGACAGCTGGACAAGATCTTCGCCGCCGGTCAGGGCGCCGACCAGGAGGCGCTGGCCAAGGAGTTCGTCGCGGCCTGCGAGCAGGACTCCGGCAAGATCCTGCCGCACGTCGGCACGGTGAACGCCGCCAAGGACCTCGACCTCCTGCGCGCCGCGCTCGGTGACCGGCAGCTCAACTACTTCGGCCTCTCCTACGGCACCCACCTCGGCTCCGTCTACGCCACCCACTTCCCGAAGAACGTCGGCCGCTTCGTGCTGGACGGCGCCTTCGACCCGAAGGTGACGTTCGAGGAGCGGGCGGTCATCCAGGCGACGGGCTTCGACCACGCGCTGCGCGCCTTCGCCGAGGACTGCGTGGCGCAGAGCTGCGAACTCGGGGCCGACGCCGCCGCCGTCGAGAAGACGGTCGAGGACTTCGTGGAGGGCCTCAAGACCAAGCCGATCAAGGTCGGCGAGCGCGAGCTCACGTACGGGCTGGGCCAGTACGCCGTCATCACCCCGCTGTACGCCAAGCAGAGCTGGCAACTGCTGGAGCAGGCGACGGCCGCCGCGCTCAACGGCAACGCGACCATTCTGCTGACCCTGGCCGACGCCTACCTCGGACGCCGGCCGGACGGGACCTACACCACGGCGATGTCGAGCCTGATGGCCATCAACTGCGCGGACAACGCCGAACGGCCGACCGCCGCCGACGCCGCGAGGCTCAACGAGCGGGTGGAGAAGATCTTCCCGATCCTGTCCTTCGACGGGGTCATCGGGTCGTGCGCGGGCTGGCCGGTGAAGGGGGACGACGCGGCCAAGCGCATCGACGCCACCGGCTCGGCGCCCATCGTGGTCATCGGCGGCAAGGGCGACCCGGCCACGCCGTACCAGTGGTCCACGACGCTGACCGAGCAGCTCAGGACGGGCGTCCTGGTCACCTACGAAGGCGAGGGCCACGGCGCCTATCTCACCGGTGACGCGTGCGTCATGAGGACGGTGGACGCGTACGTGCTGGAGGGCAAGGTGCCGGCGAAGGGCACCACCTGCGCCGTCTGATCGCTTGGGGAGGCGGCCGGGGCTCCTCCCCAAGCACCAGGACGTCCCGCAGGTCTCAGGACAAATCGGCCTCGGCCAGCAGCAGCGGCACCGAACCGGGATCGCGCAGCAGCGCCGCCACCGCGAGCCGGTCGTTCCACTGCCCGGTGGCCCAGGCGAGCCCTCTGGCCAGCCCATCGACCCCGGTGCAGTGCACCGCTCCCTCGAAGAAGCGCCAGGCGCACTCCATGTCGTCCACCAGCAGCTTCTCGTGCTCCACGTACGTCTCGGGCGTGGTGGGCAGCAGGGAGCGGACCTCGGCGGGCACCTGTCTGGTGACCCCGTCGGAGGTGACCGCCCCCGAGGTGAGCTCCCCGGCGAGCGGCAGGTCGAGCAGCTCGGACAACGACTCCGCCAGATCGTACGAGGCCAGCACCAACGGCCGATCCGTGACCAGCTGCAGCAGGTCGGGCGCCTCCACCACCACGGCGTCCTCCGCCGCGGCGACCACGATGGACCCGCCGAGCACGGCCCGCACCCGCGACGGCGGCGCGACCCGCGAGGGATCGACGGCGGCCAGCGCGATCCACAGGGCACGCAGCTGGGCCCGGTCCAGCTCGATGGCGGAGTCGGCCATCAGGTCCAGCAACTCCTCCGGCCCTCCGTGGGAGGCCAGCAGCTCGGCCAGCGTCGTACGGACCCCGAGCATCGACAGCGCGGCCTCGTCGAGCCCGGCGGGAGCGTCGGCGTAGAGCCCCTGCAACAGCGGGTCGGCTCCGGGCAGCCGCAGCTCCAGCGGCTTGCGCCCGCCCAGCACCGGATGGTTGGCCAGCCACCACGCCGTGTAGGAGGGCACCTCCACGCCCTCGACGCGCAGCGGATGGAGCGCGGCCCGCAGCGGCGGCGTGGTCAGCAGCCTCAGCGCGGCCGGCCAGTCGGCCACCAGCTCCAGGTCGCGCACCGCCAGGAACTCCGGCACCAGCGGCGGCACGTCCAGCTCGGGCAGCAGGTCGAGCACGTGGTCGAGCCAGTCGGCCTCGCCGTCGAGATCGTGGTCGCACTCGTCGGGGTCGAGCAGCACGTCGGGCTCGTGCACCACCGCGAACCCGTCGAGCACCCCGGCAGCGGCCAGCACGCGGGGCCCGTAGGTCTCCTGCAGCTCGGACGCGGCCAGCCCGAGGTGCGTGTCGGATTCCAGCACGCCCGCCAGCGCCCCGCCGGCCAGCATGAGCTCACCGGCCGGGTAGAGCTCGCCGTCGGTGCCGCGCAGCGCCAGCTCGGCCAGCCACGGCGCCTCGCCCGGCGCCAGCCCGGACGCCTCCACCAGGGAGAGCACGGCCCGCGCCACCGGCTCGGGGTCGTCGCTGTCGAGCGACCGTGCGACGGCCTCCCTGGTCAGCGGGTCCTCCAGCACGGTCCTGGGCGTGGCCTCGGCGGAGCCAAGGCGCAGCAGCGTGGGATGCGCCGCCTCCGGGTGCACGATGCGCAGCCCGAGCGGCGTCAGGTCCAGCTCGGCGCCCCCGTCGGTCAGGATGAGCGTGCCGCGCGGCCCGCGTACCAGGCGGCCGTCGGCCAGCGGCACCGGCAGGGCGCCCAGCGACTCGGGGTCGTCAACGGGCAGCACCTCATACAGCGCACGCCACCACGAAGGCTCGCGCGCCTCCGCCGCCTCCCCCGACAGCAGGTCGACGATGTCGGACAGCTCCACCCTGCGCACCCCGAGCGAGACCATCGCGGGGTGCCTGGCCGGCCAGCCTGCGGGCAGCAGCCCCGGCACGAAGCCGGAGACGGTGGTGAGCAGTTCGGCGGAGGCCGAGGCCACGACGGCCGCCTCGCGCCCCTTCACCACCCAGCCGTCGCCCTCGGGCTCGGGCGCGGGCTGCTCGACCTGCCACGCGGCGTCGGGCTCGTAGACCCGCTCGTCGGCGAACGACGGCGTGCGCACGACCGGCGCGGGCGCCGAAAGGGCGGGCAGCAGCGGCGTGTCCGGCAGGCGGTCGAGCACGGCCCTGCGCACGCGCGCGTCCAGCTCGCCCTTGCCCATGAGGGAGGGCACGAGGTCGAGCAGCTTGGAGGTGCGGGGCAACTCGCGCAGCAGCCGCACGTACGCCTCGGCGACCCGCTCCACCAGGAAGTCGGCCAGCGGCCCCTTGGCCACGTGACGCCGGTCGGTGGCCATCGGGAACGACGCGATCAGCAGCGCGGGCAGGTCGATGGGCTCGTCGCTGGGCGTCGGCGCGTGCACCACGGACGGGACGCTCGCGGGCAGCGGGCCGGGCTCGCCGGTGCCGGTGACGGGCACCGCCCAGCGCAGCGACCAGTAGGGGCGGGCGCGCTCCTCGGTGGGCCGGTCGGCGAACAGCGTGCCGACCTGCTCCGGGGTGAACTCGCCCGACTCCGACACCACGTGCCAGCCGTCGGCGACGACCGTGCGCACGGAGCCGTCGAGGTCGATCTCGATGCTCTCCAGCACGGGCAGGCCGAGCAGCAGCGCGGGGCCGGTCTCGGCCAGCATGCGGCGCACCGCCTCGACACTGGCCTGGTCGCGCAGCGGCAGCCGGACCAGCGTGTCGAACCCGTCGGGGATGTCGATCAGGGGCGGCTCGTCGAAGGGCAGGCGCAGCAGCGGTACGTGGCCGCCGCGCTCGGCCAGCTCGCCGGCCAGCGCGGGGGTCTCAGCGACGAGGGCCGCGGTCTCCGTACGGGACCAGCGGACCGCCCCGGCCCCGCGCGAGCCGATCGAGGGTGCGTCGCAGACCGACACCACCGCCGCGAACCCGACGCCGAACCTGCCCGCCGCGCCCGCCTCGTCGCGCTTGCCCGAGGCACGCAGCGTGGACAGGCTCTCCACGCCGGTCGCGTCGAGCGGGGCGCCGGTGTTGGCGGCCGTCAGCACGTCGCCGCGCAGCGACAGCCGCAGCACCCCTGGCACGCCCGCCCGCAGCGCCGCGTCGGCGGCGTTCTGGGCCAGCTCGACGATCAGCCGATCGCGGTAGCCGCCGAGCGCGAAGTCCTCTTCCGCGTTGGCGTCTTCGCGGAACCGGGCGGGTGAGGCCGTCCACGCGGCGAGGACGGCGGCTCGCATCCGGTCGGTGCCGTAGGTGTCGCTCATCGATCACGATCCTGATTGAGGGTAGGGGGCCACCGTAGGGTAGCGGCCTTCACCGACAGATCGGGGCCGGCCGGTGCCGACACTCACGACTCACGAGCGCCCTTCACCGGCCGGACCGGTGAAGGCACACACGCCCAGGAGTGGCCTTCACCCGGAGAACCGGTGGAGGCACACACGCTCAGGAGTGGCCGAGCTCCTCCGACGCCGATTCGTCGACCGAGCCGGCCTCCTCCTCCGACAGGTCGTAGTCCATGTCGTCGAGGATCGGGATGGCCTGCTCCGGGGACGGCGGCAGCACGGCGGCCTCGGAATGGGCGCCGCAGCCGTGGTCCGCGGCCACGACCTTGCCGTCGTCGGGCGCGTACTCGTTAGCGCAGACCCCGAAGGTCTGCCGCAAGCCACCCGCCAGTAGCCAGTAAAAGCCGCAGGTGGAACATTGCGCGGGAGCGGCGTGTGCGATCGGTGTATGCGGCCCGTGCTCGCCCGAGTGCCACCGTCTGGCAGCCCGGTCCTTGCCAATGGCCGAGAGCACACGGACCCGGCCCAGGCCGTACTCGAAAACCGCCTGATGTTCGGCCTCGTCGTCGGTCTCGGTGAAGCCCGGCGTGAGCCTGTCGTCATCGTCCGCGGTCGGCAGTAGATCGCCCACACCCAGGTCGCCGGGGCGAAGGCGTTCGCTCCACGGCAGCCACTCGGGCGCCAGCAACGCCCCGGTGCCGGGCAGCAGAACGGCCTCGCTGACCGTGACCTTCTTCGCGCGCGAGGCGCGCGTGACGGTGACCGCCCAGCGCCAGCCGCGATAGGCCCGGTCAAGACAGGCAAAATAGTGGGTGACGATCCGGTCGCCCTCGCTCTCGTAGCCGAGATGCTCGCCGGGCTCGCCCGGCCGCGCGAGGTCCTCGGCCGCGGCACGCGCCAGATCGACCGCGGCGACACAGGCCTCGTCGGGAGCGGAGACGCGGGCCCTGGTACGGCTCATCGGGCCGCCTCCGCCGAAAGGTGCTGTTCGCTCACACTTCATTCTCACCCATGACGGGACCTGCGGGACCCACAACCGTGGATCCGCCGCTGAGATGTAGCACGAATCAGGTAAGACTGGTAGGCGTGGAGGGAGGCTGGGAGCGCGCACGCGAGATCTCGCGGCGGATGGCGCACGGCGCCGCCGACGCGGGACGCGCCACCATGCGTGCCGGCAAAGCCACCGCGAGCGGCACCGCGCGGGCGGGCAAGGCCACCGCCACGGGTGCGCGGAAGGTCGGCAAGGCCACCAGGCGGCTGACGTACGCGGGCGGCGCGGGCCGTACCGGGCTCGGCCGGCTGATCGAGTTGTCCGCGGGCAACAGCGCCTGCGACGCGTTCGTCACGGTGGCGCTGGCCAGCACGGTCTTCTTCGGCGTACCTGTCGGCGAGGCGCGCGGCTCGGTCGCGCTCTACCTGGTCATCACGATGTTGCCGTTCGCGCTGCTGGCGCCGTTCGTGGGGCCGATACTCGACCGGTTCAGGTCGGGCCGCCGCTACGTGATGGCGGGCACGTTGTTCGGGCGCGGCCTGCTGTGCTTCGCGATGGCCGCGGCCGTGGGGGCCGGCGACCTGCCGACGTTGTTCATCGGGGCGCTGGGCGTGCTGGTGTTGTCGAAGGCGTACAACGTGTCGCGGGCGGCGATCATGCCGAGCGTGTTGCCCGCCGACATCACGCTGGTGTCGGCGAACGCGCGGGTGGCGCTGTTCACGCTGGTCTCGGCCGGCGTGGCGGTGCCGGTCGGCGCGGGCCTGACCGCGTGGCTGGGCAGCGCGGTGATCCTGCGCGTGGCGATGGTGGGCTTCCTGCTGCTCGGCGTCGTCGCGGTACGCCTGCCGCGGCACGTCGACTCCCCCGACACCGAGGAGGAGGGCGCGGCCCCGCGCTGGCGCACCCTGCTCAAGGTGGGCCCCGCGGTGGCCGAGGCGGTCTGGGCGAACGTGGCCATCCGCGTCTTCTCCGGGTTCCTGCTGTTCTTCCTGCTGTTCCTGGTGCAGGACAAGGCGGTGCCGTGGCTGGCGGCCTCGGAGCCGTGGGCCCAGGACCCGTTCTTCGACATCCCCAAGACGATCGCCCTGCTGGCGGGCGCGGCCGGGCTGGGCGGCCTGGCGGGCGCGGTGGTGGCCAACTGGACCCGCAACAGCGCGCCGGGGCTCATCGTGCTCCTCACCCTGGCCGTGACCGCGGCGACCACCATCACCGCCGCGATCATCTTCGGCGTGTGGACGGCGCTGGCCATCTCCCTGGTCGCGGCCTTCGCGCAGGAGCTGGGCAAGCTGGCGCTGGACGCGATCGTGCAGCGGGAGATCGGCGAGGAGGTGCGCTCGTCCACGTTCGGCGTGGTCGAGGCGGTGTTGCAGCTCGCGTGGGTGTTCGGCGGGCTGGTGGGGCTGGTGTTGTCACTCGCCGAGAGCAGCGTGGCGGGGCTGGTCACGCTGGCGGTCGCCCTGACCGCCGCACTCGGCTGGCTGCTGGTCACCAGGCGGAAGCGGGTACGCGCGATGAAGGCCGAACTACGCCGCCGCCGCGCCGAGGCGGCCGCCGACGAACAGACCGACGAGTATGCGGGCAAGGGCCAGGCAGCCGACGAGCCCGCGGGCGGGGCCGACGACGCGGGTCAGGCCGGCCCCGGCGGGGGCCATACCGGCCATGCCGACCACACGGGCCCTCCTGACCATGCCGACCGCGTCGACCGCGCCGGCCGTCCCGATCACGCCGACCATGCCGACCGCGCTGGCCGTCCCGATCACGCCGACCGGCGCGTGCCGGACACCAAGCCCCTCACCAACCCCCACGGCTGAGGTGCCGTTTGGCCACGGACACGGCCCACAGGGCGTCGTGGCGGCGGCCCGCCGGTGACGGGCTCAGGCAGCGTCTCCCTGGAGGGCCCTCAGCCACGTGCGGTGGGTGGGTGACGTTGGCTGTGCCGTAACGGATTCAAACGGCATCAAGATCGTCAGCAACAGCTCTGAGCACCTGGGCGATCTTCTTGGAATGCGGGCCGTCCGGGTGCTTGCCGCGCTGGTACGAGGTCGAGACCCCGTCGAGCAGCTTGATCAGGTCCTCGACGATGACCACCATCTCATCCGGCGTCTTCCGTTTGCCCTTCGGCTTGGTCTTGGCCAGCGTCGGCGGCTGCTCCAGGAGCCTGACGGAGAGCGCCTGCTGACCCCGCCGGCCCTCGGCCACACCGAACTCGACCTTCTGGCCGGGCTTGAGCGGGCCTGCGCCTGAGGGCAGCGCGGAGGAATGCACGAAGACCTCACCGCCGTCGTCGCGGGTGAGGAAGCCGAAACCCTTGTCGGCGTCGTACCACTTGACCTTGCCACTCGGCACAGGAGGACCTCGTTCAAACAGTCGAAAAGAAGGATGGATGGAAGTAGGTTATGCCCCGGGAAGCGCCAAGGCGACCGGGTAAATGCCGGTATTTACTGACGTTCATCGCGCTCACGCCAACCGGCGAACCAGGCGGTGAATTCGGTCAGGTCGCCCAGTGCCACATCTGCTCCGTGATCACGCAGCTCTCCCACCGTGTAAGGGCCGGTCGCAACTGTCACGCTCACGGCGCCGCCTGCACGTGCCGCCTCGATGTCGGCGACATGGTCACCAACATAAGCCGCCGCGCCGAAGCGCGCGAGTGCCGATCCCTTGTCAGGTCCGAAAAGCGATCCGACGACCTCGTCCACGTCCAACCCCAGCACCTCGACCGTGCCTCTCGCGTCGCGGACGTTCTTTCCCGTGACCACGATGATCCGTCCGCCGACCCGGCGTATGGCGTCGATCGCCTCGTACGCGCCGGCCATGGCCGTGTGTACCGGAACCCCCATTTGCGGATATATCTCCCGATAGAGGGTGGCGGCCGCGGCGACCTCCTCCGGGGGCAGCCAGTTGGCCAGCTCAGTCTCCAGCGGCGGCCCCAGTCGCCGCACGATCGCCGCACTGTCAAAAGGCACGCCCAAACGCACGGCCAGCTCGTCGTAAACGGCCGCGATCCCGGCCCGCGTGTCCGCCAAAGTCATGTCAAGGTCGAATCCCACCGCAGTCATCACATGTGCAGGATGCCAAACGCTCCCCTACCCGGCGTAACGGCCCTTGTTCTGCGAGCATGGGAATGGGAAGAAAGGAATTACTTATCGGAGAGGAGCGGTCGTGACCGACGCCCACGAACCGCCACAGGCCGGAGACCGGCTCGTCGCCTCCTCGGCCCCGCCCCGCCCGCACCGGCCGGCCCGTCCCGGCGGCCCCGTCGTGACGACGTGGCAGCGCGTCGTGGGATCCCTGTCCTACCTGGTGAGACTGGCCACCCGGGTCGCGGCGCTGGCCCTCGTGCTGTACGCGGTCTTCACGGCGCTGCGGGCCAACCCGGCCAACGTCTGGTACCAGTTCGTCGAGACGCTCGCCTCGTGGCTCTCGCTGGGCCTGGCCAACCTCTTCCAGTTCGCCGACCCCCGCCTGACGGCGCTGGTCAACTACGGGCTCGCCGCCGTCGTGTGGCTGATCATCGGGTCCGCGGTGGCGAGCCTGATCCGGCGCGCCGCTCCATAACGACTACGCTCCTTGCGGAGGTATCAGCATAGATATGAGCAGATCGACCCGTGAGCGGATCATCGATGAGTCCCTGCGGCTGTTCGCCGAGCGGGGCTACTCCGCCACGTCCGTCGCCGAGATCGAGGCCGCCTCAGGGCTGTCTCCCGGCGCCGGAGGGCTCTACAGGCATTTCAAGTCCAAGTACGAGGTGCTGGCGGCGGCCATCAACGAGCACGCCAGCCGTACCAGGAGCCAGGTGGCCGGCAGCCTGGCCGAGTTGAGCGCCATGGAGTCCTCTGTGGACCTGGAGGAGCGCCTGTCGCTGGTGTGCCGGGCGGGGCTGGCGAAGGTGCGCGAGGAGTCCGAGCTGACCCGGGTCTTCTTCAGGGACCTGAGCCAGTTCCCCGAACTGGTGGAGGTCGTCCGCGAGGGACTGCTGCAGCCCATGTTCGACGCCATCGTGATCTGGTTCCAGGCCCAGCCGGAGTACCGCGACGTCAAGATCGACTGGTCGGGCATCGCGACCGTGCTCGGCGGCTCCGTGGTGCATTACAGGCTGTTCCAGGAGACCGTGGGCGAACTGCCCGGACACGCGGAGAAGGACCAGTTCGTCTCCGCCTGGGTACGCCTGGCGGTCGGTCTGCTGCCCAGCCCCGCACCGGTCAGCTGAGGCCGAGCAGCCGTCGAGCAGCCGTCGGGCCGGTCGGTTGAGGGGCCCTAACCGGCGGACCGGTCGGTTGAGGCGCGCCGGCCTTGGCGGACCGGTCAGTCGCGATCGAGCAGGCGGTAGGCCAGCCACACGACGCCCACGCCCGTACCGATCATGAACATCGTGCCGCTGACGTCGAAGAACTGCTGGACGAACGCCTGGAACCCCGCCTCGATCCCCACCCGCAGGCCGCCGATCAGCACCCCGCCCACCGAGTAGCCCAGCAGCGGCGCGCCGACGCCGACGACCTTGTCGCGGATGTTCCAGGTGTCGCTGAACAGCACCATCGTCGCGCCCACCGCCCACACCACCAGCGGCACCTCGAAGATCGCCAGCGGCGGCAGGTCGAACGGCACCAGCAGGGCCGCCACCACGAGGATCACCATGGCCGAGACGTCACGCGGATGTTCCTTGACGACGGTCCTGGCGTCCCTGCCGCCGGTGGCCATCGGATTGGCGCTGGACATGGCCGCCCTGCGCAGCCCCGCGAACGGCAGCCCGAGCCCCTGCGGCTGCCGGTCGAGCCGCTCCTGGGCGAGCCTGCGGTACCTCCGCACGCCGGGCGGCTCATCGCCGTCGTCCCTTACGGCGGGAAACCGCCGTGTGTCACCCACTCCGCGATCCTGCGACAGCCCTGCCGCCCCAGAAGCGGCCCTCCTGGAAGCCGCCGCCCCAGAAGCCCTCCCAGAAGCCGCCGCCTCAGACGCCGCCGCTCCAGAAGCGCTCCCAGGAGCCGCCGTTCCCGAAGCTGCCCCGGACCTCGCCGTCCCGGATGCTTTTGCCCCGGAAGTCGCCGATCCGGACGCGGTCCCCTGGGTAGCAGGATCGCGGTTCGCCTCCGCCAGCCTGCGGGCCTCGCGCTCGACCAGGACGGCCGGATCGCCGAAGCGCGCCAGCACCTTGGCCACCTCGCGGGCGTTCTGGCTGCCGCCCCGCTCGACCTCGATCCTGGCCCGCAGCCGCTTGGCGAAGTCGAGCCGCTGGTCGGACCGGAGCACGCCGTGCGCGGCGTCGGCCGCCTTGGAGACGTAGTTCAGCACGAGTTGGTCGGCGCGCTCTATCACGTCTAGCAATGCTGCCTCAATCAGGTGGGACATACCATGGCATCGATGGAGTTCACGGAGTGGATCAGGGGGCGCACCGACGAACAACTGCGGGCGCTCGTCTCTGCGCGTCCCGAGTTGATCACTCCGGTGCCCGCGCATCTGGAGGGCCTCGCCTCGCGGGCCGCCAGTCCTTCGGCGATCGGCAGGGTGCTGGACCGGCTCGACCGGTTCACGCTGGCCGTCGTGGAGACGCTGGCGGTGCGGGACGGGCCGGTCTCGAAGGACACGCTGCGCGCCCTCGTCGGCGCGGCCCTGACACAGTCAACCCCCGCGAGCGCACCGGGCAACGGACGGGGCGGCAACGGGCGGAACGGCGGATCGGGCAAGAAGACGGCCGCCGAGCCCGCGCTGTCGGCGGCGCTCGGCAGGCTGCGTGACCTGGCGCTGGTCTACGGCCCCGACGACGCGCTCGAACTGGGCCCCGGCGTGTGCAAGGTGCTCGACGACCCCGCCGGCCTGGGCCCGAAGGCCATGGACGCCTTCCGCCACCACGCGCCGGAACAGCTGGAGGAGATGGCCGACGACGTCGCCCCCGGCACCACGGGATCGGGCAAGGAGCGGCTGGCGGCGGCGCTGGCCGAGCCGGGCGCGCTCGTGGAGTCCGTGTCGCCCGAGGCCAGGGGCGCGCTAGACCAGCTCGTCTGGGGCCCGCCCACCGGCCGGGTGCCCAACGCCAGGCGCGAGGTGAGCGTGGCCTCCGCGCGTTCCCCCATCGAGGAGTTGCTCGCGCGCGGCCTGCTGGCGGCCATCGGCGAGGAGAGCGTGACGCTGCCCCGCGAGGTGGGCCTGTACCTGCGCGGCGGCCGGGTGCACCGCGACCTGCTGGCCGTGCCGCCGCCGCTGGAAGGGGCCGCGCGGGATTCGGCGCTGGCCGACCGTACGGCGGCGGGTCAGGCGTTCTCGTTCGTCAGGTCGGTGGAGGAGCTGTGTGAGCGGTGGAGCGTCGATCCGCCCGGCGTGCTGCGTACCGGCGGGCTGGGCGTGCGTGACCTGAAGCGGGTGGCGGGCGAGCTGGACGTGCCCGAGTGGGTGGCGGCGCTGGTGGTGGAGGTCGCGCACGCGGCCGGGCTGATCGCGTCCGGCGGCGGCGTGGACGGTGAGTGGCTGCCCACCTCCGGCTACGACCTGTGGCGGGTCAGGTCCACCGCCGACCGCTGGACGACGCTGGCGGGCACGTGGCTGCAGATGGACCGGGTGCCGGGCCTGGTCGGCGACCGGGACGAACGCGACAGACCGCTCAACGCCCTGCACACCGATCTGCGGCGCTCCGCCGCGCCGGGGGTCAGGGCGGCCACGCTGGGCGTGCTGGCCGGGGCTCCCGGCCTGGCGCCGGGCCGCGACTGCGTGCTCGAACGGCTGACGTGGGAGCAACCACGCCGCCGTGGCCCGCTACGCGAGCAGCTCACCGACTTCACCCTGCGGGAGGCCGAGCAGGTCGGCGTGACGGGGCTGGGCGCGCTGTCCGGGCACGGGCGGGCGCTGATCGAGGGCGGCGAGCCGGCCGAGGTGCTGGCGCCGCTGCTGCCCGAGCCCGTGGACCACGTGCTGCTCCAGGCCGACCTCACCGCCGTCGCCCCCGGGCCGCTGACCAGCGAGCTCAACCGCTGGATGACGCTCACCGCCGACGTCGAGTCGAAGGGCGGCGCCACGGTCTACCGGTTCAGCGAGACCTCGATCAGGCGCGCGCTGGACGCGGGGCACGGCGGCGAGGAGTTGGTCTCGATGCTGGGCCGCCACTCGGCCACGCCGGTGCCGCAGGCGCTGTCGTACCTGGTGACCGACGTGGCCAGGCGGCACGGGCGCATCCGGGTGGGCACGGCCAGTGCCTACGTCCGCTGTGACGATCCCGCGCTGCTCGACCAGATCACCGCCGACCGCCGCGCCGCCGCGCTGCGGCTGCGCAGGCTCGCGCCGACCGTCCTCGCCTCCCGCTCCTCCAGGGCGGCGCTGGTCGACTCGCTACGGGCCATGGGGTACGCGCCCGTCGCCGAGTCGCTGGACGGCGACGTGATCATCTCCCAGCTGGAGAGCCGCCGCACCGAGGGCCTGGCGCCGGCCCGCGCCGTGACCTCCTCCAACGGCCTCGACCCCGAGGTGGCGGCGGCGGCCGTGCGCGCGCTGCGGGCCGGCGACGCCGCACACCTGGCCCGCCGCGAACCCGTGGACGCCCCCGGCGGGCAGGTGCCGCGCGGGCCCGCGACGGCCACGATCTCCGCCCTGCAGGACGCGATCAAGCAGGGGGTGCGGGTGTGGATCGGCTACCTCGACTCGCAGGGCAACGCGACCTCACGCATCCTGGAGCCGGCCAGGATGGAGGGCGGCTACCTGACGGCGTACGACGAGACCAGGGCCGCCGTCCACCGCTTCGCCCTGCACCGCATCACCGGCGTGGCAGGTCTCTGAGCAGAAGCCCCGCCTCTGAACAGGCTCCAAAGCGGAAGCCCCGGACCTCTGAACAGGCTCCGAGCGGAAGCCCCGGACCTCTGAGGGGAAGTCACCTGCCCCTGCTCAGCAGTGCGAGCGACTGCCCCGCGACCGGCGCCGCGGGTCCGCCCGCGCTCTCCAGCCGCCGCAACCACTTGACGCAGTCGTCCGGATAGCGCACGGACAACCCGCCGCCCAGCGCCGCGGCGGCCGCGGTGGCGCTGACGTGGCGCGGGTCCGCCGCCCAGGTCAGCGCGATCCTGAGCGCCTCGGGGGCCAGGGCGTCGTCGGCGCACATGTACGACAACGTGTTGGCCGCCGCCACCCGCTCCGCCGCGCTCCCTCGCGCCCAGACCTCAAGGAACTCCAGCTCGGCCTCCTTCATCGAGTGCCCGGCCAGCAGCGCCACACCACGCGCGGCACGTACCTGAATGGCGGGCCCCTGCCCCGGCAGCGACCTGACCCATTCGCGCAGGGGCTGCCACAACCAGAAGCCGTACCGGCGCACCAGCTCACCCAGCACCTGCGTGTGCTGGTGCGGCGCGCGGAACCCGACGAGCCCCTCCGTGGCGGAGATCAGCGGGCCGGTGAAGCGGCGGCCGTTCGGCTCGTTGCAGAGCCGTTCGAGCCTGGCGCGCTGCTCCTCGAAGGCGGGCCCGGTGAGGTGGTGCGTGAAGGCCAGCGCCGCCACGGCCAGCACCTCGCGCATGGGCGGCTTGGTGTCGAACCAGGCCGCCACCTCCTCGCCGCCCTGCTCGCCGTCCCGCGTCAGGCGGGTGGCCAGGCGTACGACCTCGGCGGGCGTCGGCAGGCTCAGCGCCAGGTCCCTGGCCTGACCCAACTCTCCCGCGCACACCCCGGCGCGCCGGTCGTAGGTGCTCAGGCACAGGTCGAACAGCTCTCCCGGCTCGGGCGCGGCCCACACGTGCTCCACCTCGACCGCGTGCGAAGGGCCGCCGTTCCTGGTGATCACCAGGTACGAGCCCAGCTCGGCGAGCTTGCGGGCCAGGTTGACCAGCTCGGTCCGATCGGTGCTGGCCGCGATCCAGTCGTGCAGCAGGTAGGCGCGGCCCGGCTCGTACTCGATCGCGGACAGGAGTTCGTGCGCGTCGGCGGCCGGGGACAACACGGTGATCGTGCCCTCGGCCAGCGACATCCGCGACAGCAGGGCGGTGCCGCCCAGTCGCCGGCCCGTGTCGTGCTCGCCCACCAGGACGAGCAGGTGGCGGGTGGTCAGCCGGCGCACCGCCTCGGGGAAGCAGGGCGGCTCCAGGTACGAGCGCAGGAGCCCGTCGGCCTCCCGTCTGGTCAGGTCTCTCACTGCGGGACCGGCCACGGTCCGCAGATGCTCGGTCACTGCTATGAGGCTCCCGGTGAGCGTTATGTTGTCGAGGTCGATCTCGCCCGCTTCAGGCGTTTCGGTCACGAAGTCACCTCGGGTTTGACTGGAAAGTTATCTACAGAAAGTATCCCCGGCCAACAAGATTCTTCTTTTCTGCCGAGCTGGTTGCGCTGCGTGACCATCTCGCACCTGACCTGCAAAGATGATGACTCGGAGCCGTTGGCGCGGTCATGCCGTTCACGCTCTCCATTGCTCCCGGCAGACCCCACGGCCCGTAGATCTCTAACCATTACACGATCTAGGCCACTATGAAAACACGAATGACCCTAGAAGAAGATATATGCCTATTTACGGGCCCCAGGACCATCCTCCACCATGACTAGTCAAGAGAGCCCGGACTTGACTGAGCGCGCCGCCTCGCATCAGGTTGGGCATGTGACCGAGCAAACGCTGGGCAGGTTGGCCGAAGAGTCCTGGAACCGCTTCGACGACCACGACTCGATGTACTACGAAGGCGTCTGGCACCGCAGTCACGCGCTGGCACAGCGGGCCCGCCGGATGTGCGGCGGATTCACCGAGTCCGGCGTCCGGCCGGGCGACCGGGTGGCCGTGATGATGGCGAACTCACCCGAGGTGCCGCTCACCTACCAGGCGCTGTGGGCGGCGGGCGCGGTGGTGACGCCGGTGGTCTCCCTGGTGGGCGCGGAGGAGTTGCGCCACATCCTGCTCGACTGCGGCGCCGTCGCGATCGTGACGTCACCGGAACTGGCCGACCATGTACGGGCCGCCAACGTCGACATCCCCATATATCTGGACACGGCGGAGCTCGAACGGGCAGCCGAACGCGGCCCCGTGAACAGGGCACCCGACGACATCGCCGCCATCATGTACACCGGCGGCACCACCGGCAAGGCCAAGGGCGTCATGCTCAGCCACCACGGCCTGTGGCACGTGGCCAAGGACTCCTACGACCTGTCACACCAGGAGGGCAAGAATCGCGCGCTGGTGCCCGTTCCGCTGTCGCACTCCTACGGGCTGATCACCACCATCGCCGTCATGCACGCCACCGAGCCCCAGCAGGCGGTGCTGATGCGCTGGTTCGAGGCGCGGGCGTTCCTGGAGCTGGCCGCGGAGCAGCGCGTCCAGTACGGCACCGTCGTACCGTCCATGTTGCACCTCCTGCTCGCCGAGCCGCTCGAATCGCACCCGCTGCCCGACCTGGCCTACCTCACCTGCGGCGCGGCCCCGCTCGGCAGAGAGACGCTGACGGAGTTCGAGCGCAGAATGCCCGGCGTGCAGATCCTGGAGGGCTACGGCCTGACCGAGACCAGCGCGGTCACCACCTTCAACCCGCCGGGCAGGCGCCGGGTCGGCAGCGTCGGCCTGCCGCTGGCCGGCTACTCGATCACCATCCGCGACAACGACGGCGAGGCGGTGGAGATCGGGGACGTCGGCGAGATCTGCGTCTCGGGGGACTCGCTGATGCTCGGCTACTGGGGCGAGCACGAGCCCGACCCCGAGGGCACGGCGCTGGTGGGCAAGGAGTTGCGCACCGGCGACATCGGATGTGTGGACGACGACGGCTACCTGTACATCGTGGACAGGAAGAAGGACCTGATCATCCGTGGCGGCTTCAACGTCTTCCCGCGCGACGTCGAGGACGCGCTCGACCGGCACCCCGACGTCCTGGTCTCGGGCGTCGTGGGCCGCCCCGAACCCGGGCTCGGCGAGGAGGTCGTGGCGTTCGTGCAGCTCAGGACGGGCGCGACGGTGACGGCCGAGGAGCTGATCGAGTGGGCGCGCGAGCGGGTGGGCCGGGTGAAGTACCCGCGCGAAGTACGCTTCGTGGAGTCGGTGCCGCTGACGAGCGTGCTCAAGCTCGACCGCAAGGCGCTGCGCGGCAGGCTCGGCTGAGCCGCTCAGAGGGCTGACGGATCTCGGGATCACGGTCAGGGGCATGTCAATTCCGTGATAAGTGTTGACGTGTCTGGAGGTGAACGTGAGTCAAGGTGACCCGTCGGGATATCCGTACCAGCCTTATGGCGCCCCTTACGGCGAGCAGGGGCCCCCGCAATACGGCTATGGCTACGGTCCTCCGCCTCCGCAGCAGACCGGTCCCAACACCAACGCCATCGTCTCACTGGTCCTCAACCTCTTCGCGGTCGTCTCCTGCTGCAACGTCCTGGGCATCCCGGGCGCGATCCTGGCCGGCCTGGCCCTCAGCAGGAGTGCCACGCAGCCGCAGACCGCCCGCACCATGGTCATCTGGAGCTGGGTGCTGTTCGGAGCGGGTTTCGTGCTCGCCATCGGCGGCTTCGTCGCCCTGGGGATCGCCGGCGCCTTCGACGAGTGACCTACCGCTGACGTCATCCGGATCGCCTGTTTCGGCCAGGACTTCACCCGTCCCGCACCGCGAACGGCCATCCGCTTCGTAGAGTCTTCCCCGACGGCCCGGATCGCCGGCCGGCCTTCGCGCGGCAGGACTAATCCCGGGCCGCCCGTTGTTGGAGACTCGGAACGGGAGAGCCGGGGCCAAAGACGATGGCCCCGCCGCGCCAAGCCCCGCCACAAACACGGAGATATGCCTGTGAGCGATGGACCGCTGATCGTCCAGTCGGACAAGACGCTGCTGCTCGAGGTCGACCACGAGCGGGCCGACGCCTGCCGCAAGGCGATCGCGCCGTTCGCCGAGCTCGAACGCGCTCCGGAACACGTGCACACCTACCGCGTCACCCCGCTGGCGCTGTGGAACGCCCGCGCCGCCGGCCACGACGCCGAGCAGGTCATCGACGCGCTCATCGGCCACAGCCGCTACCCGGTGCCGCACGCGCTGCTCGTGGACATCGCCGAGACCATGGCCCGCTACGGGCGGCTGCGGCTGGAGAAAGACCCGGTCCAGGGCCTGATCCTGACCTCCACCGACCGGGCCGTGCTCGAAGAGGTGCTGCGCTCGAAGAAGATCCAGCCGATGCTGGGCGAGCGGCTCGGCGAGGACTCGGTGGTCGTGCACCCGAGCGACCGGGGCAACGTCAAGCAGGCCCTGCTCAAGCTGGGCTGGCCGGCGGAGGACCTGGCCGGCTACGTGGACGGCGAGGCCCACCCGATCAAGTTGCGGCAGGAGGGCTGGTCGCTGCGGCCGTACCAGAGCGAGGCGGCCGACGCGTTCTGGCACGGCGGCTCCGGCGTGGTCGTGCTGCCCTGTGGCGCGGGCAAGACCATCGTCGGCGCCGCCGCCATGGCGCACGCCCAGGCCACCACGCTCATCATGGTCACCAACACGGTCTCGGCCCACCAGTGGAAGACCGAACTGCTCAAGCGCACGTCGCTGACCGAGGACGAGATCGGCGAGTACTCCGGCAACAAGAAGGAGATCCGCCCGGTCACCATCGCCACGTACCAGGTGATGACCACCAGGCGCAAAGGCGTCTACAGCCATCTTGAGCTGTTCGACGCCCGCGACTGGGGCCTGATCGTCTATGACGAGGTGCACCTGCTGCCCGCGCCGATCTTCCGGATGACCGCCGACCTGCAGGCCCGCAGGCGCGTCGGGCTGACCGCGACGCTGGTGCGCGAGGACGGGCGCGAGGGTGACGTGTTCTCGCTGATCGGTCCCAAGCGTTACGACGCGCCCTGGAAGGAAATGGAGAACCAGGGCTGGATCGCGCCGGCCGACTGCGTCGAGGTACGCGTGACGCTGACGGACCAGGAGCGGCTGGCGTACGCGATGGCCGAGTCGGAGGAGCGTTACCGCTTCTGCGCCACCACGCCGTCCAAGACGCTGGTGACCGAGGCCCTGGTGCGGCGTCATCTGGGCGAGCAGGTGCTGGTCATCGGCCAGTACATCGATCAGCTCGACGAGCTCGGCGAGCACCTCAACGCGCCCGTCATCAAGGGCGAGACCAGGGTCAAGGAGCGCGAGCGGCTCTACCAGGCCTTCCGCGACAAGGAGATCCAGGTGCTGGTGGTGTCGAAGGTGGCCAACTTCTCCATCGACCTGCCGGAGGCGGCCATCGCGATCCAGGTGTCGGGGACGTTCGGCTCGCGTCAGGAGGAGGCCCAGCGGCTCGGGCGCGTGTTGCGGCCCAAGGCCGACGGCGGGGGCGCGCGGTTCTACACGGTGGTCAGCAGGGACACGGTGGATCAGGAGTTCGCGGCGCACCGGCAGCGGTTCCTGGCCGAGCAGGGGTACGCCTACCAGATCATCGACGCCGACGACGTGCTGGGCGGGGTGTGACGGTTGTGATATGCCCGGCCGCTCCGCCGAGCGGCCAGGCATTCAGCGTGGTGTCACGTCCACGAGACTCCGCGGGCCGACGACATTCGAACCACCCCCCTCACCTGCGTACTATCACGCCGCCTGCGACATACCCTCATGATCCGGCAAACCCACCTGATATGCCCGATTTTTTCGGTATTCCCAGGATGATGGCAGAAATCCGGTTCCGCCGGGCCCGTCGCGCACGATCCGACGTACGAGCCTCGCGGTTCAACGTACGAGCATCCCCCCGACGAACAGCACCCCTTCTGCCGCGATCCAGAACACCACCCCCGCGCCCATCAGCCGCGCGAACACCCGCAGGTCCTGCCTGGACCAGGGAAGCAGCCACGCGGCCGCGGTGCAGCAGGCGGCCAGCGCGGCGAACAGCCCCGACACGGTGGAGACCGTGCCCAGCCGCTGGGAGCACGCCGACGTGGCCTCGCCCCCGGCGCAGAACGCCTCCAACCCCCACCCCGCGAACACCGACAACCCCCACAACGCCGCCAGCAGGAAGCTCGCGATCGTGGGGATGATCGGCGAGAAACGCACCTGTACCCGCGCCACCTCCTATCCCTACCCAGCCTCTCGCCGGTAAATGCTTTGGAAGCACCCCGAAGTGCCTACTAAACTGGTCGATTCGCTGCCTTAGACCACCTCCGTAATCGACCGAGGAGGCGCTTCCGCGTGCCCGCACACCAATTGGCCCCCGACATACCCTCCGACGTGCTCACCTCCGAGCAGGCTCACCTGGCCGAGTCCCGGGCCGCGCTCAAGGCCATGCGCACCCACGCCGCGTCCCTGTCCGCGGACGCGGCCGGCGACTGGGTCTCGCAGCAGATCCTCCAGTCGCTGCTGGACCAGCGGGTGGCGGCACTGGCCGACCATCCGGACACGCCGCTGTTCTTCGGCCGCCTCGACCGCACAGGCGGCGACGACCTGCCGGGCACGATCTACGTCGGCCGCCGTCACGTGCACGACGGCCACAGCAAGCCGCTGGTCATCGACTGGCGCGCGCCGGTGTCCCGCGCGTTCTACCAGGCCAGCCCGGCCGACCCGATGGGCGTCGTACGCCGCCGCCGCTTCGGCTACCACGGCGGCGCGCTGACCGCGTTCGAGGACGAACCGCTGGGCGAGGGCGTCGAGATCGGCCCGTCGAAGATCCTCACCGAGGAGATCGAGCGCCCGCGCACCGGCCCCATGCGCGACATCGTGGCCACCATCCAGCCCGACCAGGACGAGATCGTCCGCTCCACCCTGGCCCAGACCGTGTGCGTGCAGGGCGCGCCCGGTACCGGGAAGACCGCCGTCGGCCTGCACCGGGCCGCCTACCTGCTGTTCACCCACCGCGAGCGGCTGGCCAGGTCCGGCGTCATGATCGTCGGGCCCAACAAGGCGTTCCTGTCCTACATCTCCTCGGTGCTGCCCGCGCTCGGCGAGATCAAGGTCGACCAGACCACGGTGGCCGGCCTGCTCGGCGAGCACGCCACGCCGGAGGACGCGCTCGTCGCGGCGGTCAAGGGCGACGCGCGGATGGCCGCGGTGCTCGAACGCGCCCTCTGGCTGCACATCGTGAAGCCCACGGAAGGCGTGGTGTACACGAAGGGCGCCTACCGCCACCGGGTGGCCGACTACGAGGTACGCGAGATCGTCGCCTCCCTGCGCGGCACCACCCGCTACAACCCGGGCCGCGCGGCACTGGCGCAGCGCCTGGCCCACATGGTGCTGGTCAGGATGGAGCAGCGCGGCGAGTCGCCGGACGACCGGGTCCAGGACGCGGTGGCCAGGTCGAAGCCGGTCAAGCAGCTCGTGGACACGGTGTGGCCCAAGCTGACCGCCGAACAGGTCCTCTTCCGGCTCCTGTCCGACCCCGAGTTCCTCGCCAAGGCCGCCAAGACGGACCTGTCGTCCGAGGAGCAGGAGATGCTGATCTGGCGCAAGCCGTACCGGGGCTGGAAGTCCGCGAAGTGGTCGGCCGCGGACGCCGCGCTCCTGGACGAGCTGCGCGACCTCATGGAACGCACGCCCTCGCTGGGCCACCTCGTGGTGGACGAGGCCCAGGACCTGTCCGAGATGCAGTTGCGCGCGCTCGGGCGGCGCTGCCGCAACGGCTCGGCCACCGTGCTCGGCGACCTGGCCCAGGGCACCACACCGTGGTCCACCACGTCGTGGGAGGCGGTGCTCGAACACCTGGGCCAGCGCGAGGGCGAGGTGACGGAGCTGACGCTGGGCTTCCGCGTGCCGCGCGAGGTGCTCGACTTCGCCGCCCGCCTGCTCCCCTCCGTCGCCCCCGACCTGGCCGCGCCGCGCTCACTCCGTCCCGGTCTCGGCTCGCTCACGGTCCAGCCGGGCGGGTCGGTGGCGGGCGCCGCCGAGGAGGCCCTGACCAAGGAGGGCTCCATCGGCGTCATCGTCCCCGACGCGCTGGTCGCGGAGGTCTCGCGGTCGCTGGAGCGGCTTCCGCACGCCGTGCTCGACCCCGACTCCAGCCAGGAGCACCGCCTCCTGATCGTGCCCGCCACCCTGGCCAAGGGCCTGGAGTACGACCACGTCATCGTGGTCGAGCCCGCGGACATCGTGGCGGCCGAGCCGAGGGGCCTGGCCAGGCTGTACGTCGTGCTGACCCGCGCGGTCACCTCCCTGACCGTCCTGCACGACAAGGAACTGCCCGCGCAGCTCGCGGCCTGAACGGCGGGCCCCGCGACGCCCGGCAAGGGCTCGTGAGGGCCCGTACGGCGGCCCGCGCGGCTCATGAGGGCTCATACGGCGGCCCGCGCGGGTCGTGATCCGGCAGGCTCGTGGCCTGACCGGCGGCGGGCACGGCCGCTTCTAGGATGGCTGGGCAAGCAGCCGCGAACCCTAGGAGGATGCCGTGCCCGCACCCCTTCCCCATGAACACCTGCCGTCGGTCCCCGCGCTCGTGGTCGAGAGCGACGATTTCCAGGACGGCGCCACGCTCAGCGAGCTCCACGTCTTCAACGACTGGGGCATGACGGGCCAGAACCAGTCGCCCGCCCTGCGCTGGTCGGGCGCCCCGGAAGGCACCCGCGGCTACGCCGTCACCTGCTTCGACCCCGACGCCCCCACGGGCAGCGGCTTCTGGCACTGGGTGCTGTTCGACCTGCCGGCCTCGGTGAGCGAACTGCCCACGGGCGCCGGCACCGCCCCCGACTTCAAGGGCCTGCCGGAGGGCGCGACCCACGCCCGCAGCGACTACGGCACCAAGGCGTACGGCGGCGCGGCCCCGCCTCCCGGCGACCCGCACCGGTACGTGTTCACGGTGCACGCGCTGGGCGTGGACCGGCTCGGCGTCGACAGCGACACCAGCCCGGCGGTGGTGGGCTTCAACATCACGGCCAACACCCTGGCCCGCGGCCACATCGTCGCCCACTACGGCGTCTGACCCCCAACCGGTGGCGAAACGCGCGGAAGCGCCCTGCCCGTGACGGCGGGGCGCTTCGTCCCGAAGCGGTCAGCCGACCACCTGGGCCCGCGCACAGGCCATGAGCTCCGGAATCAGCGCGTCGATGAGCGGAATCCCGAGACTGGTGCCGGGCACGCACAGCGGCCCCTGCACTTCCTCCAGGAAACTGATGCCGGACAGGAAATCGTCGTCCGCGTGCGCCGGGGCCGCGGTCATGGTCGCGGCGGCCAGGGCCAGGGCGGTGACGCCGAAAATACGCTTGCTGCGGGAAAGCATCCTCTACTCCTTCGTTGAGGCGGTGTGGCAACCACCTTTCCTCACTCCAAGTAGTGGATCAATTGTGAAACGTAATGGCAGATAAACAAAAGCAAGAGCGGCCCGGAAAAACCCGGACCGCTCTTCGGAAGAACGACGAGAAAAGACCTAGAAGTCCATGTCTCCGCCGCCCGGCATGCCACCAGCGGGGGCGGCCGGGTTCTTCTCGGGCTTCTCGGCGATGACGGCCTCGGTGGTGAGGAAGAGCGCCGCGATGGAGGCGGCGTTCTGCAGCGCGGAGCGCGTCACCTTGGCCGGGTCGAGGATGCCGACGTCGAACATGTTGACGTACTCGCCGGTGGCCGCGTTGAGGCCCTCACCCGGGGTGAGGTTGCGCACGCGCTCGACCACGACGCCGCCCTCAAGGCCGGCGTTGACCGCGATCTGCTTGAGCGGCTCCTCCAGCGCCTTCTTGACGATCGCCGCGCCGGTCGCCTCGTCGCCGGGCAGCTCCAGCTTGTCGAACGCCTTGGCGCCGGCCTGCAGCAGCGCCACGCCACCGCCGGGCACGATGCCCTCCTCGACGGCCGCCTTGGCGTTACGCACGGCGTCCTCGATGCGGTGCTTGCGCTCCTTCAGCTCGACCTCGGTCGCGGCGCCGGCCTTGATGACGGCGACGCCGCCGGCCAGCTTCGCGAGGCGCTCCTGGAGCTTCTCACGGTCGTAGTCGGAGTCGGTGCGCTCGATCTCGGCGCGGATCTCGCCGACCCGGCCCGCGATCTGCTCGGCGTCACCGGCGCCGTCCACGATCGTGGTCTCGTCCTTGGTCACGACCACCTTGCGGGCGCGGCCCAGCAGGTCGAGGGTGGCGGTCTCGAGCTTGAGGCCGACCTCCTCGGCGATGACCTGACCACCGGTCAGGATCGCGATGTCGTTGAGCATGGCCTTGCGGCGGTCACCGAAGCCCGGCGCCTTGACCGCGACGGAGCGGAACAGGCCACGGATCTTGTTGACGACCAGCGTGGCCAGGGCCTCGCCGTCGACGTCCTCGGCGATGATCAGCAGCGGCTTGCCGGACTGCACGACCTTGTCGAGCAGCGGCAGCAGGTCCTTGTTGGCCGAGACCTTGCTGTTGACGATCAGGATGTACGGGTCCTCGAGCACGGCCTCCATGCGGTCCGAGTCGGTGACGAAGTACATCGACGTCATGCCCTTGTCGAAGCGCATGCCCTCGGTGAGCTCAAGCTCCAGGCCGAAGGTGTTGCTCTCCTCGACGGTGATGACGCCTTCCTTGCCGACCTTGTCCATCGCCTCGGCGATGAGCGAGCCGATCTCGGGGTCGGCGGCGGAGATGGAGGCGGTGGAGGCGATCTGCTCCTTGGTCTCCACATCCTTGGCCAGCTTGGAGAGCTCCTCGCTGACGCGCTCGACGGCGGCCTCGATGCCCTTCTTCAGGGCCATCGGGTTGGCGCCGGCGGCCACGTTGCGCAGACCCTCACGAACGAGCGCCTGGGCGAGCACGGTGGCGGTGGTGGTGCCGTCGCCGGCGACGTCGTCAGTCTTCTTGGCGACTTCCTTGACCAGCTCGGCGCCGATCTTCTCCCAAGGGTCCTCGAGCTCGATTTCCTTGGCGATGGAAACACCGTCGTTGGTGATCGTGGGGGCGCCCCACTTCTTCTCCAGTACGACGTTGCGGCCCTTCGGGCCCAGGGTCACCTTGACGGCGTCGGCGAGCTGGTTCATACCGCGCTCGAGACCGCGCCGGGCGTCCTCGTCAAACGCGATCATCTTGGCTGCCATAAGGCTAGACCTCCCAGATGCAGGGTGGCTGGGGTGGACCGAGCCGACGCCCGCGACGGCATGGGTCCGCATCTCCGTTCGGCAGACCCCATCGTCTCGATCCGAGGTTGGCACTCTGCTGCACAGAGTGCCAACGACTGTTTAGCACTCTACCCTGCCGAGTGCAAGCGAACGACCACCGGCCCGGTGGTTCCTCGCAGGTCAGTAAGTCCGTACGGCGAGCCGCCGGGAAGGTGCGCACAAGACCAGTGGATCGGTACGGCGAGCCGCCCGGAGCAGCTCGCCGCACACGAGTCGACGAGATAGGTGGTGACGGCTCGCACGGATCGCGGTGCCGTGGATCCCGCCCGGTGCATACCAGTGATGTCAATCAGACCGCGCGGACGGACTCCGCCTGCGGTCCCTTCTGGCCCTGCGTGATCTCGAACTCGACGCGCTGCCCCTGTTCGAGAGAGCGGTACCCGTCCATCATGATCGCTGAGTAATGGACGAATACATCCTTACCACCGTCTACCGCGATGAAGCCGTAGCCCTTGTCCGCGTTGAACCACTTGACGGTGCCCTGCGCCACTTCCGACTCCTCTTACTGGTCTCCCAGATCTCGCCCATTCCTCCGCGGGACCTGTAATCGTGTGACTTTAGGGAAATCAGCCAGACGATCGCCCTCGACCATACCTGTGGCAAGGGGTTTGGCAACAGAGTCAATCTGCAAACTCCCTATTTCTTCGCATCGCAGGTCGTTCAACGTTGAATTGGCCCGGGAAAAGGAGAAGGCGCCCACTGGGGGCGCCTTCAACAGTGTGGTCTACGGGAGTCAGCCGCCGGCGACCGCCGGGATGATGGAGATCTGAGTGCCCTCGGGGGCGGGAGTGTCGAGTCCCTCGGTGAAACGGACGTCCTCTTCCCCAACATAAACGTTGACGAAACGACGAATCTTGCCCGATTCATCCAGAATTCTCGCGCCGATGCCCGGGTAGTCGGAGTCGAGCTTGGCAAGCACGTCACGAAGAGTCGCGCCCTCGCCACTGACTTCCGCGTTCCCCCCGGTGTACGTGCGCAGAATGGTGGGAATCCGCACAGAAACGCTCATGGTTCTAATCGCCTTTCCTGGTTGTCAGACAGTCGCGCGGAACGCGTCGAGAGAGGGCTTGATCACGGCCGTGGGCTCGACGGACTCGCCGTCGAGCACGTCCAGCGTCTTGAGCCCGTCACCGGTGTTGAGCACGACGGTCTCGGCCTCGGGGTCGAGCCGCCCGCTCTCGGTGAGCTTCTTCAGCACGCCGACGGTCACGCCGCCGGCGGTCTCGGCGAAGATGCCCTCGGTCGAGGCCAGCAGCCTCATCGCGGCCACGATCTCGGCGTCCGTGACGTCCTCGACGCCACCTCCGGTGCGCCGGGCGATGTCCAGCACGTACGGCCCGTCGGCGGGGTTGCCGATGGCCAGCGACTTGGCGATGGTGTCCGGCCTGACCGGCTGCACGACGTCGTGGCCGGCCTTGTACGCCGTGGACACCGGCGAGCACCCGGCGGCCTGGGCGCCGAAGACCTTGTAGGGCGTGTCCTCCACCAGCCCCAGCCTCACCAGCTCCTTGAAGCCCTTGTCGATCTTCGTGAGCTGGGAGCCGGAGGCGATGGGAATGATGATCTGCTCGGGCAGCCGCCAGCCGAGCTGCTCGGCGATCTCGTACGCGAGCGTCTTGGAGCCCTCGGCGTAGTAGGGCCGCAGGTTGACGTTGACGAAGCCCCACTTGTCGCCCATGGGGTCGCCGATCAGCTCCGAACAGAACCGGTTGACCTCGTCATAGGTGCCGTCGATGCCGATCAGCCGCCCGCCGAACACCCGGGCCATGGCGATCTTGGCCTTCTCCAGGTTGGCCGGGATGAACACGCACGCGTCGAGCCCCGCCCGCGCCGCCGCGGCGGTGACCGCGCCCGCGAGGTTTCCGGTGGAGGAGCAGGAAAGGGTGTGGAAGCCGAAGTTGCGCGCCGCCTCGACGGCCATCGCGACCACCCGGTCCTTGAAGGAGTGGGTGGGGTTGCCCGAGTCGTCCTTCACGTAAAGGGACTTGATTCCGAGCTCTCGCCCCAGGTTTCCGGCCTTGACCAATTTGGTCCAGCCGGGGTTCATATTGGGCTTATTGGCCACGTCCACCGGGACGGGCAGCAACGAGCGGTAACGCCAGATGTTCGCCGGGCCGGATTCGATCTGCGCGCGGGTCACGTCACCGAAGTCGTAGGCCGCCTCCAGCGGCCCGAAACACTCCTGACAGGCGAAGCTCGGACCCAGGGGGTAGCGGGTGCCGCACTCGCGGCAGGAGAGAGCGACGGCGGGACCAAAGTCAAGCGACATGAAGCGAGGCCTTCCCTCATCTTCGCCCACGGCCACCTTGACCGCGAACCGGAATTGGCACCTTGTCCCGGTCGGCCTCGCCAGGTCGCGAGTTCGAAAGCCGGGAGGGTTGCCGGGGTTTCGCAGGGCCGGTCCCTCCACCCCTCTGGATGAGCAATATGTAGTTGTTGAAAGGGACTCTACCCTCTTAAGTATCCGAAATTACCACGCGTCTCACCATGCGAGACGCCCGGTCTCATCGATAGTCCTCACCCAGCACGCCCTGCACGTATTTGCGTGCCTGGTGAATGCGGGACTTGGCGGTGCCCAGCGGGATGCCCAGCTGGTCGGCCACCTCGTTGTAGTCGAGCTGGACGATATCGCGCAACACCAGCGCCTGCGCCAGGTCGGGTTTGTCGGCCTCCAGCGCCTCCATCGCGTCGAGCAGGTCCAGCCGCGAGCCCGCGATCACACTGACCCGCCGCACGTCGGGCTTCTGCATGGGCAACTCGTCCGAACTCTGCTCGGCCGCCCTGCGCTTCAGCGACCGGTACGTGGTGCGCGCGCAGTTGGCCGTCACGATGTGCAGCCAGGTGCTGAACCTGGCCCGCCCCTCGAACCGCCCGATGTTGCGCGCCACGGCCAGCAACGTATCTTGCGAGGCCTCTTCCGCGTCCTGGTGATAAGGCAGGATCCGGGCGCAGTGACGCATCACATCAGGCTCAATCCGCGCCAGGAGCTCGCCAAGTGCGCGATGATCTCCAGCGGCGGCTGAGCGGGCGAGTTCCTCGGTTAGCTCATCAAGCGCCATACCTGGGATCCTATGATCGAAGGGAGACCTGATGAACAGCGTCCTGCTGGCCTCCAACCGAGGGCCGGTCTCTTTCACCGTCTCCGACGACGGTGAACTCACCATGAGGCGCGGCGGTGGCGGGCTGGTCTCGGGGTTGTCGGGAGTGGTCAAGGACGACGGCCTGCTGTGGGTGTGCGCCGCGCTGTCCGACGGCGACCGCAGCGCCGTGCGCCTGGCCCCCGGCGGCCGCATCGACCACACGCGCTACGGCACGGGACCGCTGCGGATGCTGGACATCGCGCCCGCCACGTTCCACCGCGCCTACAACGCCGTGGCCAACTCCACCCTGTGGTTCGTCAACCATCTGCTCTACGACATCCCCAACTCGCCGACCTTCGGCACCCGGTTCGAGCGCGACTGGGAGTCCTACCGCGACTACAACGGCGCGTTCGCGCTGGCGCTGGCCGAGGAGGCCGGGCACGGCGCCCGCGTGCTGGTCCAGGACTACCACCTGACGCTCACCCCGGCCATGCTCCGCGCCGAGCGGCCGGACTTGCGCATCGCCCATTTCAGCCACACCCCGTGGGCGCCGCCCGAATACTTCTCCCTGCTGCCCGACGAAGTGGCCGGAGAGGTCCTGGAAGGCATTCTGGGAGCCGATCACGCCGGGTTCCTCACCGACAGGTGGGCGCAGGCGTTCATGGACTGCTGCGAACGTCTCCTGGGCGCGGAGGCCGACCGGGTGGGCCGCACCGTCAGCTACGAGGGCAGGAGCACCCGCATCGGCGTGCACAGCCTGGGCGTGGACGGCGAGGCGCTGTGGGAGCGGGCCTGCGAGCCCGACGTCGAGTCGCACATGGCGGCGCTGCGGGAGCAGGTGGGCGATCGCCGGCTGATCGTCCGCATCGACCGTACGGAGTTGTCGAAGAACATCGTGCGCGGGCTGATCGCCTACCGCGAGTTCCTGGCCGCGCACCCCGAGTGGCACGGGCGGGTCGTGCACCTGGCCTTCGCCTATCCCAGCCGGCACGACCTGCCCGAATATCGCGAATACACCGCCTCCGTGCAGCGCTGCGCCAGGGAGATCGAGGACACCTACGCCACCGAGGACTGGGACCCGGTGATACTCAATGTCAACGACGACTATCCGCGTTCGCTGGCGGCGTACCGGATGGCCGACGTGCTGCTGGTCAACCCCATCAGGGACGGCATGAACCTGGTCGCCAAGGAGGGGCCGATCCTGTCCCCCAGGTGCGCGCTGGTGTTGTCGCGGGAGGCGGGGGCGGCGGCCGAGCTGGGGCCGCATGCGCTGCTGGTCAATCCGTACGACATCAGCGGCACCGCCGCCGCCCTGCACGACGCGCTGGTCATGCCGGAGGACGAGCGGCGGATGCGGCGCGACAAGCTGCACGCCGCGGCCACCGCCCTGCCGCCGCAGAAGTGGCTCGCGGCCCAGCTCGAAGCCCTCAGCTGAACCTGGTCTCCGGGTCTATTTCCAGGTGGCGCGCTTCAGCACGTCGGCCAGGCCCGGCGTGTTCCAGTGGTCCACGATCAGGATTTTGGTCGCCGGCAGGTGCCACTCGCGCTGGGTGAAGCGGGACCGCACCTTGCCGCCCGAGTAGGTGACGCAGGTGGCCCGCCACTCGCGGTAGGCGGCCTTGTGGCCGGGGCCGACCTGGCGCAGGCCCTTGGTCCCGGCCGCGCCGAGTATCTGGCCCAGCTTGCCGTCGTGCGGGCATCTCTGCACGTCCGTGGCGGGGTAGAACGGCCTGGCGCCGGTGTAGGGCCGGAAGATCTCCTGGCCCTGCCTGATGGCCTTGGGCCCGAGCACCCAGAAGCTGTCACACCCCGGGGTTCCGTACGCGGCGCCGGGCCTGGCGCATTTGCCGGTGACCACGCGGGTCCAGTCGGGGTTGACGCGGTGGACCTTCCACGCGGCGGGCAGGTGGAGGGTCAGCCCGCCCCTGAGCTTGAGCGGCTGAAAGGACGCGGCGTTGAGCGTCTGGGAGGAGGCGGCGGGCAGCGGGGAGGAGGCGGCGGGGAGTGGGGCGCACAGGAGGGTGGCCGCGGCCACGGCCGCGACGGCGAGGTAGCGCTTCGACATGCGTCCGACCCTAAAGATCGCCGCTTGACGCCCAGTCTCCATCCGCTTGACACGCCGGCGGCTCAGGGCGGGTGAAGGGTCGCCATCCGCTTGACACGCCGGCGGCTCAGGGCGGGTGGAGGGTCGCCATCCGCTCGACGCGCCGGCGGCTCAGGGGCGGGTGAAGGCGGCGGTCAGCTCGGTGAGCAGGGCCACCACTCCCTCGGGGCCGTCCACCACGATGTCGGCCCGCTCGGCCAGCGCGGTCACCTCGGTGGAGCCGCTGCACACGGTCACGCCCGGCAGCCCGGAGGTGTGTACGGCCTCGAAAGCGGCCAGGTCCCCCAGGTCGTCCCCGACGAACATGACCGACCTGGCGGCCCGCTCCGCCAGGAACAGGCTCAGCGCGTGCCCCTTGTCCATGCCGGGCGGCCGCAGCTCCAGCACCAGCCGCCCCGGCTCGATCACCAGGTCGTGCTTGGCCGCCAGCTCGGCCAGCGGCGCGCGCAGCACCTCAAGCGCGCCCTCGGGGTCGGGGCTGCGCCGGGTGTGCACGGCCACGGCCCTGCCCTTGTCCTCGATGGCGACGCCCTGCAGGCCGAGCGAGCCGAGCAGGAGTTGCAGCTCGGCCTCGGCCCGCGGCACGCCGGGCGGCGGCGGGGGCGCGGAGATCCGGCCGGCCTCCCAGCGTTCGAAGCCGTAGTGCCCGAGAATGACCAGCCCCGGCACGTCGGCCAGGCCGGGTCCGAGTTCCAGCGCGGTGGCCGGGGGCCTTCCGGTCACGATGGCCACCGCGCTGACGTGCGCGCCCAGGTCGGCGAGTACTTTGGGCGCTTTGGGGTGGATCACGGCCGTGGCGGGATCGGGGACGATCGGCGACAGGGTTCCGTCGAAGTCGAGCCCGATCACGGCGCCTGCCGGATCGCTCAGGATCGCTTCCATTCCAGGGATGTTCTTCACGCGCCTGCCCGTACCCAGCAGGTCAGGGGCGCATGCCCAACCTCCTGGCGGCACGGTCGCGCCGGCGCGCGGACCGTAACCTGCGCAACCTCTTGACCAGCATCGGATCCTGTTCGAGCGCCTCCGGCCTGTCGATCAACTCACCGAGCAACTGGTAGTAGCGGGTGGCGGAGATCCCGAAGGTCTCCTTGATGGCCTGCTCCTTCGCGCCCGCGTAGCGCCACCACTGGCGCTCGAAGGCGAGGAGCTCGAGTTCACGTTCTGAGAGCGGTTGGCGAGACGGTTCCTGGGCTGCATTGTCACCGCTGAGCGGTGCTCCCATGGTGTCCTCCTCGAAAGGGGCGGGCGACGATCGCGTCGCTCGCACGCGGCCCGTGGCCATCGTAATGTGCGGAGTGCGGCTGTTCACGGCGGATTGGGAGACGTACAGTCACGAAATGTGACCCCAGTCATCACCCTCCTCACCGACTATGGGCTCGAAGATGGCTATGTGGCGGCTTGTCATGGAGTGATCGCCGGGATCGTCCCAGACGCCCGGGTGATCGACGTGTGCCACCTGATTCCCGCGGGCGATGTACGGCGCGGCGCGGCGGTTCTCGCCCAGACCATCCCGTATTTCCCCAGGGGCATCCATGTCGGCGCGGTCGATCCAGGGGCGGGCGGCGCCAGGCGGGCGGTGGCCGTGGTGGCGGGCGGCCGGGTGTTCGTCGGGCCGGACAACGGGCTGCTGTCGTGGGCGGTGCACGCCAGCGGCGGCGCGCAGGCGGCGTACGAGATCACCAACGAGGACTACTTCCTGCACCCGGTCTCGCCCACCTTCCATGGGCGCGATGTGTTCTCACCGGTCGCCGGGCGGCTGTTCGGCGGGCTGCGGCCGGCGGACCTGGGACCTGCGGTGCCGCTGACCAGGCTGGTCTCGCTGCCCGAGCCTACCTCGCTGCTGCGCGAGGGCTCGGTGGAGGGCGAGGTCGTCTCGGTCGACCGCTACGGCAACACGCAACTGTCGATCGCGGCGGGCGACCTGCAGGCGCTGGGCGTGCGGGTGGGCGACACGCTGGGGGTGTGGATGGGGCGGCGGCAGCTCGCCCTGCCCTACCGGGAGACCTACGCGGCGGTGCCGCCGGGCGAGCTGGTGGTGTTCGCGGACTCGGCCGGGCTGATCGCGATCGCGGTCAACTCCGGCGACGCGGCACAGCGGCTTGGGCTCCCGCCGGGGGCACATGTCAGACTTTCCCCATCTCCCTAGTAAGAAAGCGACATTTTGGAACTACTCCACGTATCGGTCCGTTTACCGAAGCGTCGGAATGCACGGGCACTCGCGTGTCAGAATGCACGGGCAGATCGGAGGTCCCTCCCCTTCCGTTCGAGGTCATCGTGTACCACCACCTGTCCGTTGTGCTGATGTCCCTAGCTTCCACGGTCTGGCCCGTCCCGGCGCCACCCGTCTCAGAGCGCTGGCACGCCTGGCCGGTCGTCCAGGTGTTCCCCGGCGCCGTGCCCGGCCTCAGCCCTTCGGGGGCGCGGGTCACCTACGTGCTGGCCGGGGTCGCCCCCGAGGCGCCCTGCACGGCCGCCTTCCAGCCTGCCGCGGTACGGCCCGGCTGCCGTACCGCGTTACGCGCCACCTACACCGACAGCACCCAGACCTACGTCGTCACCGTGGGCATCGCCGTGCTCGACGGGCGGGGGGCCGACTCCCAGGACTCGGGACGGCCCGCCACCGTACGCCCGGCGGCCTTCCCCGGCGGGCCCGCCGGACGGTTCGGCGACCGGCAGTACGTCACCGGGGTGATCGTCGGGTCGCGGGAGCGTTACGTGGTGGCGACGGCGGCCGGATACAGCGACGGACGGGCCTACCAGCCGGGCGACCGCGTCGAACCGCGCCTGCGCAGCGCCGCGCGGCAACTCGCGACGGCCCTGAACCGGGCGATGACCCGATGAGGCGCCGAGCAGTGGCCGGGCCGACCATCCCGATGGGGCGCCAAGCGGCGGCCGGGCAAGGGCCGGCCATCCCTATGAGGCGACAAGCGGCGGCCCGGCGGGGACGGGCCGTCCCGATGAGGCGACAAGCGGCGGCCCGGCGAGGACCGGCCGTCCCGATGAGGCGGCTCATCCTGCCTGTCTTCCTGGTGGCGGGGCTGGTCACCGGGTTCTCGCCGCAGGCGGCCCTGGCCGATGACATGGGCGAGGCCGCGCGGGCGGGCCAGTGGCACCTCGGGGAGTTGCGCCTGCCCGAGGCGTGGCAGTCGAGCAGGGGCTCGGGCGTGGTGGTAGCGGTGCTCGACACCGGCGTGAACCTGCTGCACCCCGACCTGGAGGGCGCCGTCATCCAGGGCCCCGACCTGACCGGCCAGGACAGCGGGCCATGGGGACAACACGGGACCGCGATGGCCAGCCTGATCGCCGGGCGCGGCCACGGCGAAGGACGCAAGGGCGGCGTGCTCGGGGTCGCGCCCGAGGCGAGGGTGCTGTCCGTGCGGGTCACGCTGGAGAACGGCGACCCGCGCCGCGGCAAGCAGCGCTCCGGCTGGCGCGACGCGCTGGCCAAGGGCATCAGGTACGCGGCCGACCAGGGCGCCGACGTGATCAGCATGTCGCTCGGCGGCGGCAGCGGCGCGTGGGAGGGCTCGGCCTCGGAGGAGGAGGCCGTCCAGTACGCGATCTCCAAGGGCGCCGTGCTGGTGGCCTCGTCGGGCAACGACGGCACCGCGGGCAACAGGAAGAACTTCCCCGCCGCCTACCCGGGCGTGATCGCGGTGGGCGCGGTGGACAAGAAGATGAAGGTCGCGGACTTCTCCAACAAACAGGACTACGTCTCCGTGGTCGCGCCCGGCACGGAGGTCGTCACGGCCGACGGGGACGCCTCGTACATGGTCGGCGACGGCACCAGTTCCGCCGCCGCCATGGTCGCGGGCATCGCGGCCCTGATCAGGTCGGCCCATCCCGGCATGTCCCCGTTCCACGTGCGGACGGCCATCGAGACCGGCACCTACTGGCAGCCGCAGAACGGCTACAGCCCCGCCTACGGCCACGGGGTGGCCAACGCGCTGCTGGCCCTGCGGGCGGCCGACCGGCTGGACGTGCCGGTGGCGGGGCCGCCCAGGCCGGGGCCGTACTTCGGCGACGGGCCCGCACCCGTCTCCAGGCTGCCCGTGGTGGCGGGCATGCTGGTGCTGGTGATGGCGATGTCGGCGCGGGTGATGTTGCGGCGGCGGAACCGCGAGAGGGATTTAACCTAACAAGCGCTTGTGTGATACTCCGGCTATGACGTACGCGATCGAGGGCTGGTTCGCCGTCGAGCCGGACGGCGTCCGCCTGCTCGGCACCAGGTGCGCGGACTGCGGCACGGTCGCCTTCCCGCCCCGGCCAGGCTCGTGCCCCGACCCGCGCTGCGCGGGCAGCACCACCGAGGTGGTGCCGCTGCCACGGCGCGGGCGGATCTGGTCCTACACGAACGCCTGCTACCCGCCGCCCGCGCCCTACGTGGCCGCCGACCCGTACGTGCCGGTGACGCTGGCCGCGGTGGAGCTGGACGACGTCGGGATCGTGGTGCTCGGCCAGGTCAAGGACCTGACCGTGGACCAGCTCGCGGTGGGCATGGAGCTGGAGCTGACCTCGGGCCCGCTGGCCGACGGGCCGCTGGTGTGGATGTGGGGCCGAGCCTCATGAGCGCAGGCTCGGTGCGTGCGGGTTCGTCGAGTGCGGGTTCGTCGAGTGCGGGTTCATCGAGTGCGGGTTCGTCGAGTGCGGGTTCATCGAGCGCGGTGGCGGTGCTCGGGACGGGCATGCATCCGTGGGGCAAATGGGGCAGGCCCTTCCTGGAGTACGGCGTGGCGGCCGCCCGCGAGGCCCTGCGCGACGCCGGCCTCGAATGGACGGACGTGCAGTTCGTCGCCGGCGCCGACACGATCAGGAACGGCTATCCAGGATTCGTCTCGGGCGCCTCCTACGCCAGGGCGCTGGGCTGGTCCGGCGCGAGCGTGGCCTCCTGCTACGCGGCCTGCGCCTCGGGAGCGCAGGCGCTGGACATCGCGCGCACCCGAATCCTGGCCGGCCTGTGCGACGTGGCACTCGTGATCGGCGCGGAGACGGCGCCGAAGGGTTTCTTCAAGCCGGTGGGCGGCGATCGCCCCGACGACCCCGACTGGCTGCGCTTCCGCCTCCTGGGCGCCACGAACCCCGCCTACTTCGCCCTCTACGCCCGCCGCCGGATGGCCCTGCACGGCTCGACCCCCGCCGACTTCGCCGCCGTCAAGGTCAAGAACGCGCTGGCCGGCTCGCTCAACCCGATGGCCCGCTACCGCAGGCCGGTCACCGCCGAGGAGGTGCTGGCCTCGCCCATGGTGGCCGACCCGCTGCGTCTCATGGACATCTGCGCCACCTCCGACGGGGGCGCGGCGGTGGTGCTGGCCTCGCAGGCGTACGCCCGCCGCCACGCCACCCGCTTCGTCCGCCTGACCGCCGTCTCCACGGTCACCCCGGTCTTCCCGAACACAACACTGGACCTGCCGGACTTCGCCACCGACCCCCAAGCCACCGGCTCCCGAGCCACCGACCCCCAAGCCACCGGCTCCCGCGCCGCCGCGCCCGTCCCCGAGAGGTCCTTCAGGGCGTCGATCGCCCACGCGGCCTACGAGGAGGCCGGGGCCGGGCCGGAGGATCTCTCACTGGCGGAGGTGTACGACCTGTCCACGGCACTGGAGCTGGACTGGATGGAGGACCTCGGCCTGTGCCCACCGGGAGAGGCGGAGAAACTGCTCAGGGACGGGCACACCGCACTCGGAGGCCGGATCCCGGTCAACCCGTCGGGCGGCCTCGCGTCCTTCGGTGAGGCCATCCCGGCCCAGGCCCTGGCCCAGCTCTGCGAGCTGACAACGCAGCTCAGGGGCCGGGCGGGCGCCCGTCAGGTGACGGACGCCCGGATGGGGCTGGCGGCCAACCAGGGACTGTTCGGCCACGGGTCAGCGCTTGTAGCCACGGTCTAGGCCCACTGTGCGTCGTAACGGCGGCGAGCCACTGACGGGCTCAGCGGCCGTCTCCCTGGAAGGTCCTCAGGCACGTGCGGCGCCTGGGTTCACCAGGCGCCGCCGTAATATATGGAGCTTTTAACTCACATGAACCACATCGTGCGTCTCAGCGAAGTGACACGCGCTCTCATGTGCCGTGCCCGGGCGGATCTGGAGCAGGGGCTCCTCCTCGGCGCAGATCTCCTGCGCCTTCCAGCACCGCGTGCGGAACCGGCACCCGCTGGGCGGGTTCGCCGGAGACGGCGGGTCACCCTGCAGGATGATCCGCTCCCGCTGCTCCCGCCCGTCCGGGTCCGGCACCGGCACCGCCGACAGCAGCGCCTGCGTGTACGGATGCGCGGGACGGTCGTAGATCTCCGTGTCCTTGCCCAGCTCCACGAACTTGCCCAGGTACATCACGCCCACCCGGTCGGAGATGTGGCGCACCACCGACAGGTCGTGGGCGATGAAGATGTAGGCCAGGTCGAACTCGTTCTGCAGCCGTTCGAGCAGGTTGATGACCTGCGCCTGAATCGACACGTCCAGCGCGGAGACCGGCTCGTCGCACACGATGATCTCCGGCTGCAGCGCCAGCCCGCGGGCGATGCCGATGCGCTGCCGCTGACCGCCGGAGAACTGGTGCGGGTAGCGGTTGATGTGGTCGGGGTTGAGCCCCACCACCTCCAGCAGCTCCTGCACCTTCGTGCGCCGATCGCCCTTGGGGGCGACCTCCGTGTGGATCTCGTACGGCTCGCCGATGATGTCGCCGACGGTCATCCTGGGGTTCAGCGAGGTGTAAGGGTCCTGCATCACCATCTGGATGTTGCGGCGCATGCGCTTGAGCTCACCGCCCCTGGCGCGGGCGATGTCCTTGCCGTTGATCGTCACCGAGCCCGAGGTGGGCCGTTCGAGCGCCATCAGCACCTTGGCCAGCGTGGACTTGCCGCAGCCCGACTCGCCCACGATGCCCAGCGTCTCGCCCCTGTTCAGGTCGAACGACACGCCGTCCACGGCCTTGATCGCGCCGACCTGCTTCTTGAAGACGATGCCCTGGGTCAGCGGGAAGTGCTTGACCAGGTCGCGCACCTCAAGGATGCGCTCACTGCCGCTCGCCATCGAGGACCTCCCTCCAGTAGTGGCAGGCGCTGCCGCGGGTGCCGCTGATCTCGTAGAGCGGGGGGACGTCCGTCGTGCAGTTGTCCTGCCGGTACGGGCACCGCGGGTTGAACGAGCACCCGGTCGGCAGGCTGAGCAGGTTGGGCGGCAGGCCCTTGATCGCGTACAGGTCCTGGCCCTTGAGGTCGACCCTGGGGATCGAGTCCAGCAGGCCCTTCGTGTACGGATGCGCGGGCGACTTGTAGATGTCGTACACCGGGGCCCGCTCCACGATGCGCCCCGCGTACATGACCGCGATCTTGTCGGCCACGTCGGCCACGACCCCGAGGTCGTGCGTGATCAGGATCAGGCCCATCTGGCTCTCGCGCTGCAGTTCGGCCAGCAGTTCCATGATCTGAGCCTGGACGGTCACGTCCAGCGCCGTGGTCGGCTCGTCCGCGATCAGCACCTCGGGGTCCAGCGCGATCGACATCGCGATCATGATGCGCTGCCGCATGCCGCCGGAGAACTGGTGCGGGTAGTCGTTCGCCCGCTGCTTGGCGGCCGGGATGCGGACCCGGTCCATCAGCTCGACGGCCTTCTTCATGGCGTCGCCCTTGGACATGCCGCGGTGCACCCGGAACATCTCGCTGATCTGCCAGCCCACGGTGAACACCGGGTTGAGCGCGGAGAGCGCGTCCTGGAAGATCATCGCGATGCGCTGGCCGCGCACCTGGGTGCGGGCCTCCTCCGAGAGCTTGAGCAGGTCGGTGCCCTTGAAGCGGACCTCCCCCTCGGGGATGACCGCGGGTGGCATGTCCAGGATGCCCATGATGGCCTGCGCCGTCACGGACTTGCCCGAACCCGACTCGCCCAGCACCGCGAGCGTCTCACCCGGCGCCAGCGTGTAGCTCACGCCGTTGACCGCCCGTACGATCCCGGCTCTGGTACGGAACTCCACGTGTAGGTTGTCGACCGCGAGCAGCGGCTCGTCGCCCACCGCTCCTTCGGCCGGCAACACGTCGGCAGACGTTCTCTTCACTAAGTTCCCCTTACTACCTGAGCTTCGGGTCGAGCGCGTCGCGTACGGCGTCGCCCATCATGATGAACGCGAGCACGGTGATGCTCAGGAACACGGCGGGGAACACCAGCGGCAGTGGCGCCTCCAGGAACCTGTCACGCGCGTCCGCGATCATGCGACCCCACGAGATGTCCGGCGACTGCACGCCCACGCCCAGGAACGACAGCGCGGCCTCGGCCGCGATGAAGGTGCCCAGGTTGATCGTGGCCACGACGATGACCGGGGCCAGCGAGTTCGGCAGCAGGTGGCGGAACATGATCCGGCCCGCTCCCGCGCCCAGCGCCCTGGCCGCGACCACGAAGTCCTGGCTCTTCGCCGTGATCACCGCCGCCCGCATGATGCGGTACGTCATCGGCCAGCCGAGCACCGTGAGCGCCACGATGACCAGCATGATGCTGTTGGCCTTGCCCCGGAACGTGGCCGCGATCAGCAGCGCGCCGAGGATCGACGGGATGGCGAAGAAGATCTCCGTGAAGCGCGAGGAGATCGAGTCGACCCAGCCGCCGCGGAAGCCCGCGATGATGCCGAGCAGACCGCCGATGAACGTGGTCAGGATCGTGGTCAGCACGCCGATCACGATGGAGTTGCGGGCTCCGTAGATCGTCCTGGCGTAGACGTCGCAGCCCAGGTTGTCGCGGCCGAACAGGTGACCGGCGCTCGACCCCTGCCTGGCCGTGGACAGATCACAGGTCCTGGCGTTGTACGGGTCGATCGCGCTGAAGAGCGACGGCCAGAACGACATGACCAGCAGGATCAGCACGATGATCACCGAGAGGATGAACATCGGCCGGCGCCGCAGGTCATACCAGGCGTCGGTCCACAGGCTCGCGGGCTTGCCGCCCTTGACCTGCTGGGTCTCGTGTTCCGTCCCCGGAGTGGTGGTCGTGTCGGGAAGCAGCGTCTGCGTCTCGGGGAGTCCCGGCCCGACCGGCGGGGTTGGGTTACTCATAGCGGATCCTCGGGTCGAGCACGGCGTACAACAGGTCGACGACCAGGTTGGCCAGGATGTAGATCAGCACCAGTACCGTGACGATACCTACCACAACCGGCTGTTCTCGCAAGTAGACCGATTGGAATAGCTGGTTGCCGATCCCCTGGAGATTGAAGATCGTCTCTGTGATCACCGCGCCGCCCATCAGGTTGCCGAGGTCGGCGCCCAGATAGGTGACCAGCGGGATCAGCGCGTTGCGCAAGCCGTGCCTGCCGATGACGCGCCGTCTGGACAGGCCCTTGGCCGTGGCCGTGCGGATGTAGTCGGACCTCAGGGTCTCCACCAGGCTGGTCCTGGTGAGCCTCGTGAGGTACGCGACCGACACCCCGGCCAGCACGAACCCCGGCAGCAGGTAGCTGCGATAGCCGGCGAACGTGCCCGCGACGGGAAATATGTCCAGCCCGGTCCACTGTTTGAGCTTCACGCCCAGGACGAGCTGCAGCACGAAGCCGGTCACCAGCGTGGGGACCGAGATCAGCAGCAGCGACGAGGCCAGGATCATGGTGTCGGTGGCCCTGCCGCGGCGCAGCGCCGCCCACAGGCCCAGGCCGACGCCGAGCACGGCCTCGATGACCAGGGCGGTCAGGGCGAGGTTCAGCGTGATCTGGAACTTGCCCGCCATGACCTGGGACACCGGGATGTCGGCGAAGTTCACGCCGAAGTCGCCGCGGAAGAGCACGCCGCTGATGTAGTACCAGTACTGCAGCAGCAGCGGGTCGTTGAGGTGGTACTGCTCTCGAAGGACCTCGGCGATGGCCGGGTCCGGACGTTTGTCTCCGAACAGCGCCGCGATGGGGTCGCCGGGCAGCGCGAAGACGATGCAGAAGATGAGTAGCGTGGCGCCGAGCAGGACGGGTATCGCCTGGATCAGTCGCCTAATGACATATCGGCCCATTCAAGCCCTCCGGTACGCACTTGGAGGCAGCCCCTCGGATTCCGTGATCTACCGGCCCGAGTGACTGCCTCCAAGCTCAGCCCTCCGACGGGTGGACGGCAAGTGCCGTCCACCAGACGAATGACGTCAGGCCTTCTCGACGTCAGCCCAGTTGATCTGGTTGAGCAGGTTCAGCTTGACGTTCTTGACCTTGGTGGAGTGGCCGAAATTGCTCCGGTAGAAGTAAACCGGGATGTAAGGAAGCTCCTTGAGCAGGATGTCGTCCGCCTGCTGGTAGAACTTCAGGCCCTCGGCGGGGTCGGTGGCCTGGTCGCCCTTGGCCATCAGCTCGTCGAAGTCCTTGTTGGAGAAGCCGCCGTAGTTCGAGCCGGTCGCGATGGCGCCGGTGTGGAAGATCGGCGTCAGGTAGTTCTCGGGCGACGGGTAGTCGATGGCCCAGCCCATGCGGAACAGGCCCTTGTACTCCTTGGCGTCGAGGGCGTCCAGGATGCCCTGGAACTTCTCGAACGGCTTCGGCGTGACCTCGATGCCCAGGTTGGCACGGAGGTTGTTGGCCACGGCCTCGATCCACTCCTTGTGCGGACCGTCGGCGTTGTAGCCGAGCTCGATGGTCTTGGGACCACCGGCGGACTCGTACAGCTTCTTGGCCTCGGCCGGGTTGTACGTGCACGCCTCGCAGGCACCCTGGCGGTAGCCGGAGATGGCCGGGTTGATGAAGTCGTCGGCCGGCGCGCGGGTGCCGGAGAAGACCGTGTCACTGATCGTCTTGCGGTCGATGGCCATCGAGATGGCCTTGCGCACGTCGACGTTCTCGAAGTCCTTGTTGTACTTCAGCGGGACGCCGACGTAGCCGATGGAGGCGTCGGGCTCGTCGAAGTAGCGGTCGCCGAGCACGGACTTGGCCGTGGCGATGGCGGTGGGCGGCAGGGAGTCGTGGATGTCGAGGTTCTCGGCCTGCAGGTCGTTCCACGAGGTCTCGGAGCTGGTGTAGAGCTTGAACTGCAGCTTCGTCCAGCCCGTCGGCTTCTTGCCGGGGAACTTGTCGTACACCGACAGCTCGATGGTCGGGTCGGTGCCCTTCTTGTAGGGCTTGTCCAGCTTGAACAGGCCCTGGCCGATCGGCTTCTCACCGTAGGCCTGGGTCAGCTTGCCGTCCTCGCCGAGCGCCGAGGCGGGCAGCGGGTAGAAGGCGGTGTACCCGAGCATGGTCTTGAACTGCGAGAACGGCGCGGCCAGGGTGACTTCGAGCGTGAGGTCGTCAACGACCTTCAGGCCCTTCATCTCCTTGCCGGTCGGGGTCTTGCCCTCACCGGGGTGCAGGTCGTTGTAGCCGTCGACGCGGCCGAAGAAGTACGACGAGCCCATGGCGTTGTCCTGGAGGGCGGCATAATTCCACGCGCGCGCGTAGTCGGCGGCGGTCACCGGGGTGCCGTCGTGCCACGTGTAACCGGACTTGAGCTTGATCGTCCAAACCTTGCTGTCCGTCGTGGAGACGCTCTCGGCGGCCTCCTCGACGGGCTGCTTCTGGTCGTCGTAACGCACGAGCGGCGAGAACACCGCCGCGAGCACCTCGGAGCCCTCGGTCTCCGTGGTGTTCTGCGGGTGCAGGAGCTCCTGGGGCTCGCCGATTTCCATGCGGACCGGCGTCTCACCGCCGCCCGCGGCAGTGCCACCGGTTTCAGAGGCACCGCCGCCACACGCGGCAACCGCGAGGGCGAGCAGCGCGATACCGGCGACGGTCTGTGCGCCCTTAGTAACACGCATGGTGAAAGAATTCCTCCCTCTACAGGTGGGCGCCAAGCGCTGAGCTGCGGTGATCGTGAGCAGCCTGACGGGGGGTTCCTGGTATCCCCCCGGATTTGGCTGACATGGTCAAACCAGCCGACGCCCTGCCAGTCGATCGCGACTATCCCTTACTACTTGCCACCAGGGAGTCTCTGGCGCGTTGCAGTTCGGTCACACGTGCGCCTATCCAGCGTCACAGACATTCGGCCCAAGAAAGCACAAATCGTACAAATGGCCTTCAAGGGGCTGACCCTGGACGTGAACAGTCGATGAAAAATACCCCCTACACGACGGTGCTCCCGCCCTTGCCCGCACGCCCCGCCTTGCTGGGCTACCGTTGAGCAGGTCTTGGCGACGCCTTGGAACCCGGCGTCCGCACAGTCCGTCCAACTCATCGCTGTGAACCCACGACAGACACCCCATCGACCGGGATCCAATAGAGTCCTTGCCATGAGCCAGCCGGAATCCGCCGTAGCGGACGCCCAGGCGGGCGGCCGGAGCGGGCAGGAGCCGCTGGCCAAGCTCGCCAAGAGATATGGGCTTCGCCGTGCCATCGCACGGCCGAGGTTTCCCGTCTACCTGCGCCAGTTGTGGCAGCGGCGGCACTTCATCCTGACGTACGCGACCTCACGCAACGTCACGAAGCACTCCAACTCCGCGCTCGGCCAGCTCTGGCAGGTCCTGACCCCGCTGCTCAACGCCGGCATCTACTACGTGATGTTCGGCCTCATCCTGGGCGGCAAGGACGACATCAAGAACTATCCGGCCTTCCTGCTGGTCGGGATGTTCATCTTCACCTACACGCAGCGGACCGTCACCGCGGGCGCCAAGTCGATCTCGAGCAACCTGTCGATGATCCGGGCCCTGCACTTCCCACGGGCCTCGCTGCCGCTCGCGTACACGATCCAGGAGCTCCAGCAACTCGCCATCTCCATGAGCGTGCTCCTCGTCATCGTGGTGGCCACCGCCGAATACCCCACCTGGTACTGGCTCATGATCCCGGTGGTGCTGCTGCTGCAGACGATGTTCAACGTCGGGGCCGGCCTGATCGTGGCCCGGCTCGGCGCCCAGATGCGCGACCTCAACCAGCTCCTGCCCTTCATCACCCGCACCTGGCTCTACGCCTCGGGTGTGTTCTTCTCCATCCAGGCCAAGGTGGTGGAGTCGGCGCAGTTGCCCCAGTGGGTCGCCGACCTCATGTATCTCAACCCGGCGGCCTCCTACATCGAGTGGATGCGCGAGATCCTGATCGGCACCTACAACGATACGCATGGGCACCACCCGCCGACGATGGTCGTGGTGTCTTGCGTATTCTGGGCGGTGTTCGCTCTCGGCTTCGGCTTCTGGTACTTCTGGCGGTCCGAGGAGAGGTACGGGCGTGGCTGAACTGACCAAGGAGCTGTCACAGGTGAAGGGCGACAAGCCCGCCGTCCCCGGCAAGGATGTGCGCGTGCATCCCAACCCGGAGCCCCAGGGCAAGGCGCCCCTCGACGTCCCGACGGGGACCCCCACCGTCATCGTCGACGACCTGCACATCGTCTACCGCGTCTACGGCGCGGCCTCCGACACCGAGAAGGGCAACGCGGTCAACGCCCTGACGCGCATCCTGAAGCGCCAGGGGCGGCCGCAGATGAAAGAGGTCCACGCGGTCAAGGGCGTGACCTTCGTGGCCTATCACGGGGACGCCATCGGCATCGTGGGGCGCAACGGCTCGGGCAAGTCCACGCTGCTGCGCGCCATCGCGGGCCTGCTGCCCCCGCACGAGGGCGCGGTCTACACCGACGGCCAGCCCTCGCTGCTCGGCGTCAACGCGGCCCTCATGCGCGAGCTGACCGGCGAGCGCAACATCGTCCTCGGCTGCTACGCCATGGGCATGACGCCCGCCGAGGTCAAGGAGAAGTACCAGGAGATCGTCGACTTCTCCGGCATCGACGAGTTCGTCCAGCTGCCGATGTCCACGTACTCCTCCGGCATGGGCGCCCGCCTGCGCTTCGCCATCTCCTCCGCCAAGACCCATGACGTCCTGCTCATCGACGAGGCCCTGGCGACCGGCGACCGCGAGTTCCGCAAGAAGAGCGAGGAACGCATCCGCCAGATCCGCGAGTCGGCCGGCACGGTCTTCCTCGTGGCCCACGACCTGCGCGTCATCGAACAAACCTGCAACCGGGTGATCTGGCTCCACAAGGGCAAAATCAAAATGGACGGCGATCCCAAGGAAGTCATCGCCGCCTACAACAAGGGCTAACCCAGCTGTTACGCGGCACCGTGGCCTCCCACCCGCCGCTCTCTGACCCCCAAGGACCGATCCATCCATTACGCGGTGCCGTGGCCTCCCACCCACCGCACTCCGGCTGAGGGCCCTCCAGGAAACGCCCTCTGACCCTTCACCGGTGGCCCGCCGTCACGCGAGCCCACCTTGCCCTGCTCCGTGGCTCCCGCCTGCCCGGGGGTTCGATCTTGTGTGCGAAACCGTGGCGGCTGGAGGGGCAAAAGACTGACAGGGAGCCGCCTGTTCCTATAGCATTCGAACGTCAATTCGATCCGAGGAACGGTGATGGAGTGGGGGCTCGCGATGGGAGAGCTTTCGGCCGCGATTGACCACCTGGCCACCGAGGACGTGTCCGAGATTCCGAAGCTGCAACTCGCCGAGCAACTCCTGGATTTGCACTGGCAGATGGCCAGACTCCAGGCCCAAATAGCCCGCCGCACCGGCGTCCGCCTCCCCTGAGCCCCGAAGCTCCCAGCGGCCCCAGGCCGGTCTCCGGGTTTGACCACGTCGCCGGTCCAGTGGGCGCGCGTAACGGCGCCCGGCCATGTGGCGGTCAGAGGGCGTATTCCTGGAGGCCACCAGCCCTGTGCGGCGGGTGGCGGTGACCTTGGCTCCGCCGTAACGGATAAAGAAAAAAGCGGTGGCGGTGACCTTGGCTCCGCCGTAACGGATGAAGAAAAAAGCGGTGGCGGTGACCTTGGCTAACGGATGAAGGAGAAAAGTCAGTGCCGCCGACCCAAAGAGGGTCGGCGGCGGGGAACTCACGGGGCGCCGCTGCCCTGCACAAGCGGCGCGGTGAGTTCGTCCCCGGGCGGGGGCGCGTCCGCCCCGGCCCGACATGAGGCCGCCCGCCTGAGCGGGCGCCTCGCAATCCACTCGCGTCAGTGCCACGGACCCCCAGCACCTTGAGGGAGTCCTGTGCGGCCTGTCGCGTCCGTGCGGCGGCGTTCCGTTCGATGGGCCCCGGCCCAGATCTTCGGCCTGGGGCCCGGCCGGGCGATCCCGTTGCCAACAGGACCCGGTCAAGGGAAAACGCCGTCAGGGAGCTGCTGGAGCGCGCCGACGGGCCACCTGGTCGCCGGCGGGACCGGTACCCGGGCGTCGGCACCTAAGACGCCCGCGAAACCATCCTGCCGATCTTTCGGCCCGCCACGCTCGGCAGCCCTGCACCACAGCCCGGCCGCGCGCCCGAATACCGTGCTCGGGCGCCCCCGGCTCACCGGGGGCCGCGGCAGGGATCAGTCGCGCGCCCAGGAGCCGCGCACCGAGCTGGTCAGGGCGTCGGTGGTCCAGCCGAGGGCGGTGACGAGGTCGCCGTAGGAGGTGGCGGCCCTGGTTCCGCGGGCCTCGACGAAGGACGAGCCGGTCTCGACCAGCGGAGCGAGGTCGTCCATGGCGCCGGTCTGGGAGGTGGAGGGCAGCGCCTCGACGACCGGAGCCATCTCGGTGGGCGCGACCTGGCCGAGCACCGGGGACAGCTCGCTGCCCCCGGCCTTCGGCAGGGCGCGCCGTGCGGCCTCGCCGAGGCCGGCCAGCAGGGCGTCGGCCGAGAGGGCGCCGTAGCCCTTGCTCGTGCCGCTCATCGTCTTGGTCGCGGCGCCGGCGCCCATGGCCGGCAGCAGGTCGCTGCCGGACACCTCGGCCACCAGGCCGGTGACGGGCGAGGCCAGCGCGCCGCCCGCCGCGCCCTGCGTGACCGCGCTCGCGCCGGCGGTCTCGCTCTTGTCCTGCTTGTTCGCCTTCACCGAGGTCGTGCCCGGCTGCGCCATGCGTGCCGCGCCGGACAGGAGGGGCAGGTTCTTGGTCAGGCCGGTCCCGCTCAGCGGGGTGCCGCCCAGCGAGTTCCCGCCGAGGGGGTTCCCGCTCAGCGGGATGACCATGTTTCCGACGATGGGCGACAGCTCGGGTATCGGGCCGCCCGTGCGGGTGGCGTCCTCGGCCGCGTTGGCCGTGGTGACGGACTCCGACACGCCCTCCGCCTGGTTCTCGCTGGCGGCGTCCCGCTCGGCCTCGGTCATTGGGCGACCGGGGTGTCCCGGGTGGCCCGGGTGGCCGGCGGACTTGGCCTTGCTGCCGCCGAGCATCCCGAGCAGGCCGCCTCCGACCAGGCCGCCCAGAAGGCCGCCGAGCGGGCTGCCGGCAGTCGCGGCGGTGCCTCCGCCCGGGCCGTCGATGGGAGCGTACCTGGCGGTGTTGTATTGGCCTTCGGCTTGGGCCGGCACGGCCATGACCGCCGCCGCCAAGCCGAATGCTGTGACGGCAATGGCCGTCTTGACTACTCGATTCATGATTGCCTTCCCGGCTCGTGATCGATCGCTCTCGAATGCGATGGAAATGCGAATCGATAACCCCCGTATGCCGTTGCGTGCACGCTATGGGCACCACACGAAGCGTGTCGCCACGGCTGAGCTACGAAAGCAGTTCTACCACTCGTGATGATCGGCCGCAGGCGCATGAATGCCCATGTAGCAGGGGTTTGCAGCCCGGTTACCGAGTAAAGGGGGAGCGTTGAGCGGGAAGACAAAACGGGAAATAGGAGGGTCTTGTTTCTGATATTGCGCGCACTCGCACAGTCCCCGGGCGGGCGCATGGGAGGGCCCCCGGTGGTCCGTGAACAAAGGGTCGCGAAAACAAAATGTTCACGGGCCGGGGGCCGGAATTCGCCGGTCGCGATGGACGCGCGCGGCCGGTCAGGCGGGCAGCAGGAGGTCCGGCTGCTCGAACGGAAAACGCTCGGCCAGGGCCGGGCGCAGGTCCGTCAGCCACACGGCGGACGGGTCGTAACGCGCGAAGAACGGCCGTCCCACCAGTGACGGGTCGCGGGCCTGGATGAAATGGAGCACGAAGACCCGCTCCCCGGCGATCTCCATGACGCCGTCCACGCACACCTTGCCGGGTGTGGCCGACATCGAGGGCCCGCGCACCGTGCGGCAGAGCCCGGAGACGGTCGAGTAGGCGTCCCTGAACACCTCGTACGCCCGCGCCAGCGGCACCGCGAAGTAGTCCTGTGGTCCGGTGTCACGCTCCACGAACATGTAGTAGGGGATCATCCCCATCCGCAACTGCCGGCGCCACATGCCCGACCACACGTCCGGGTCGTCGTTGATCGACCGGATCAGCGGCGCCTGGGTCCTGATCGTGGCGCCGCTGCCGAGTATGCGCTGGACGGCCGACTCGACCAGCGGCGACTCCAGCTCGCGCGGGTGTGAGAAGTGGGCCATGAACGCGAGGTTCTTCCCCGACTCCACCACCCGCTCGAACAGGCGGAGCGTGTCGTCGGCGTCGGGGTCGGTGGTGAAGCGCTGCGGCCAGTAGGCCAGCGCCTTGGTGCCGATCCTGATGGATTCGAGCTGGTCGAGTTCGAGCAGGGGCTCGATATATCGCTTGATCACGGACTCACCCATGATCATGGCGTCGCCGCCCGTGATCAGCACGCTGGTGACCTCGGGATGCTGGCGGATGTAGCCGACCATCTGCTCGATGTCGTCGGAGGCGAACTTCAGGTCCGCGTCGCCGACGAACTGCGCCCACCTGAAGCAGTAGGTGCAGTAGGCGTGACAGGTCTGCCCCTGCTTGGGGAAGATCAGCACGGTCTCTGCGTACTTGTGCTGCATGCCCGGGACCGGCTCCTCGCCGACCTTCGGGACGTTGAGCTCCTTCTGGCCCGCGGGATGGGGGTTGAGCTGCGCGCGAACCCGATTCGCCTCCGCCTGGATCTCGGCGTTCGGCGCCTCGGCCTTGAGCAGGTCGGCCAGCCGCGCGACGTCCGCCGCGGGCAGCATGTCCTCCTGTGGGAAGACGAGCCGGTATATGGGGTCGTCGGGTGCGGCCGACCAATCTATGAGTTCATCCACGACGTAGGCGTTCGTCCGAAAGGGCAGCACCGTGGCGACGGCGCGGACTTTGAGCCGCTCGTCGTCGCCCAGCCCCGTACGCTGGAGGAGCTGGTCGAGATGCTTGGACGTGTACGCCTTGAAGCGTCGGGTACCTGCTTGGTTCAAGATCACTAGGCCGTTCCCATCTTTTTTTGTTCGATGATGTAAACCTCACGACCCTGTCGCGCGTCTACCGTTCTTAATACCCGGACGCGCTTGGTCGCGTCACCGGTTCCGCTGGGCTCCAAGTTTTCCTTGAGGTTCACGGACACTCGCGACATATCGCGTACAGGCATAGACTGATTTATCGTGACCGACGATCTGGAACTGCGCGCCTCAGACGCCGACCGCGACCGAGTGGCCGCGGTGCTGAGCGAGGCGCTCGCCACCGGAAGACTCACCAGCGTCGAGCACGCCGACCGCCTCGACCTGGTCTACACGGCCAAGACGGTCGGCGAACTCGTCCCCCTCACCCGGGATCTGCCCGAGGTGTCCGCGTCCGGCGCGTCCGGCCTGCCCGCCGCCATGGAACGGCAGGTCATCGGCTCCACCTTCAGCAAGGTCGTGCGCAAGGGGCGCTGGGTGGCCTCCCGGCACACCCGGCTGTCGGCCGCCTTCGGGGCGCTCATCATCGACCTGTCGGACGCCGTGCTGCCCGGCCGCGAGATCACGGTCGAGACCAGCGCCTGGTTCAGCAAGCTGATCGTCCGCGTCCCCGACAACGCCCGCGTGATCGACGAGGGCGCCGCGATCTTCGGCAAGCGCAACGTGACGGCCGGCTCCGAGGGCGACGGGCCGCTCATCAGGCTGACGGGCTACGCGAAGTTCTCCAAGGTCATCGTCTCCCGCGGCAAGGACGACTGGAACCTGCACTAGTCACGGCCGGAACCCGCACCGGTCACCGCTGGAACCCGCCCTGGTCTCGGCCGGAACCCGCGCTGGTCTCGGCCGGAACCCGCGCTGGTCACCCGGGACGAGTGGAACGCACCGGCCAGGAGCGGAACGCGAACGCACCGGCCAGGACTGGAACGCCCCCACGCGGGAACTGGACGGTCCTACCCGCCGGTTAACCTGGGCACCTGCCGTGCCTGCGATGCGGACATACCGAGCCCGCGTTCCGGCAAGCCGTGACGGCGGGCTCGATGCCGTACGAGGTGACCATTGTCCGAGAGCAGGCCCATCGCGCTCGACGCCATGGGCGGCGACCACGCGCCGCACGAAATCGTGGCCGGGGCGGTGCACGCCGTGCGCGAACGCGGCCTGCCCGTCGTGCTCGTCGGCTCGACCCGCGTGCTCTATGAGGCGCTCGCCGACCACGACGCCACCAAAGAGGTGCCGATCATCCGGGCGGAAGAGGCCCTGGAGATGGACGAGGGCGCGCTGGCCAGCCTGCGCCGCCCGCGCTCCAGCATCGCGATCGCCTGCCACCTCGTGCGCCGCGGCGACGCCGCCGCGGTCGTGTCCGCCGGATCGACGGCCGGCATCGTGGCCACCGGCCGGCTCCGGCTCAAGGGCCTGCAGGGCGTGCTCAGGCCGGCCATCGCGGTCGATCTCCCCACCCTCCCCACCCCGACCGTGCTCCTGGACGCGGGCGCCAACGCCGAGGTCAAACCGGAGATGCTGGTGCAGTTCGCGCACCTCGGGGCCACCTACGCCGAGCTCGCCCACGGCGTACAGGATCCCAAGGTCGGCCTGCTGACGATCGGCAGCGAGGCCGAGAAGGGCAACAAGCTCGTCAAACGCGCCCACGAGCTGCTGCAGGCCACCCCCGGCCTCATCTTCGAGGGCAACGTCGAAGGCCACGACCTGCTGACCGGCCGGGTGGACGTGATCACCACGGACGGCTTCACCGGCAACGTGGCGCTCAAGACCATGGAGGGCGCCGTCCGCTACGCCTTCACCGAGCTCAGGGAGGCGGTCAGCGACAGCAGGCTGGCCCGGCTCGGCGCCGCCATGCAGCGCACGCGCATCCGCGAGCTGCGCCGCCGCCTCGACGCCGAGGCGCACGGCGGCGCCGTGCTGCTCGGGCTGAACGGCACCGTCGTCATCGCCCACGGCGCCTCGAAGGCCCAGGGCATCAGCGCGGCCTGCCAGCTCGCCGCGGACCTGTCGGCGGCCGGCGTCGTGTCCGCGATCGGCGAACGAACGGCCGCCACGGGCCGCTCCCACCGTCTGTGGTGAAGCAGACCCAAGTCTCTCCCACGCACCCGGACGAACCTTTAGGGTGTGAGACCGATCCACAGAAACGGGGGCTTATGTGGACGGCCTTGTCTCAGTGACGGACGGGCTCACCTCGGAGCAGGTGGCGAAAGCGCAGGCGAACCACGTGCCGCGCCGGTCCAGCCGGTCGCTGAGCGCGATTCTCAGAGCGAACGTGTTCACCCTGTTCAACCTGGTCATCGGTGTGCTCTGGGTGCTGATCCTGGCCATCGGGGAGTGGCAGGACAGCGCGTTCGGGCTGGTCATCGTGGCCAACATGCTGGTCGGCATCATCCAGGAGCTGCGCGCCAAGCGCATGCTCGACCGGCTCGCGGTGATCAACGAGGCTCCCGTACGCGTGCGCCGCGACGGCGCGGAACGCGAGATCCGTCCGCGCGACGTGGTGCTCGGCGACCTGATCCTGCTCGGTCCCGGCGACCGCCTGCTGGTGGACGGCGAGGTCGTGCGCTCCGACGGGCTGGAGGTGGATGAGTCCCTGCTGACCGGCGAGCCCGACCCCGTGCACAAGCAGCCCGGCGACCAGGTCCTGTCGGGCAGCTTCGCGGTGGCGGGCACGGGCGCGTTCGTCTCCACGAGGGTCGGCACCGACGCGTACGCGGTCAAGCTGGCCGAGGAGGCCAGCAAGTTCCACCTGGCCCACTCTGAGCTGCGCTCGGGTGTGGCGAGCTTCATCAAGTACCTCACCTGGCTGGTCATCCCGATCGGCGCCCTGCTGACCTTCAGCCAGTTCCAGGCCACGGCCGACCTGCGCACCGCCGTCACCGGCGCGGTGGCGGGCATCGTCACCATGATCCCCGAGGGCCTGGTGCTGATGACCTCCATCGCGTTCGCGGTCGGCGTCGTGCGCCTGGGCCGGCGTCAGTGCCTGGTCCAGGAACTGCCCGCGATCGAGGGGCTGGCCAGGGTGGACGTGCTCTGCCTGGACAAGACGGGCACCCTCACGGCGGGCGGCATGGACCTCGACCAGATCCTGCCCACCGCCGAACACCTGACCTCGTACAACGGACCTGCCGACGAACCTCCGACCTCACATAACGGACCCGCCGGCGAACGCCCGGCCACGCACAACTTGCCCACCGGCGAACCCCCGGCCTCGAACGACGAGCCCATCGACGCGGCTCTGGCGGCCCTGGCCCATCTCGACGACCGGCCGAACGCCACCGCCGAGGCCATCAGGGCCCGCTACCCCGCCGCCCCCGACGGCTGGACGGTCCGCGCGTCCGTGCCGTTCTCCTCGGCCCGCAAGTGGACCGGGGCCGACTTCGGCGAGCGCGGCGCCTGGGTGCTGGGCGCGCCGGACGTGCTGCTCCGCGGCGGCGACAGCTACGACAGGGCCGCCGAACTGGCCGTCACCGGAACGCGCGTGCTGGTGTTGTGCCGTACCGACAGCCTGTCCGGCACCGAGCACGGCGAGGCGAGGCTGGAGCCCGTCGCGCTCGTCACGCTCAAGCAGCGCCTGCGGCCCGACGCCCGCGAGACCCTGGAGTACTTCGCCAAGCAGGGCGTCACGGTAAAGATCATCTCCGGCGACAACCCGCTGGCCGTCTCCGCGATCGCGACCAGCCTCGGCATCCCCGGCGGCGACCGTTCGCTCGACGCCAGGACGCTGCCCCAGGACGACCCCGCCAAGCTCGGCGAACTCCTCGACACTCACACCGTCTTCGGCCGCGTCACCCCGCAGCAGAAGCGCGAGTTCGTCACCGCTTTGCAGGCCCGCGGCCACACCGTGGCCATGACCGGCGACGGCGTCAACGACGTGCTCGCGCTCAAGGACGCCGACCTGGGCATCGCGATGGGCGCGGGCAGCCCGGCCACCAAGGCCGTCGCGCAGGTGGTGCTGCTCGACGACAAGTTCGCCACGCTGCCGCACGTCGTGGGCGAGGGCCGGCGGGTGCTGGCCAACATCGAACGGGTCTCCAACCTGTTCCTCACCAAGACCTTCTACGCGATCGCCCTGTCGCTGATCGTCGGGCTGGCCGGGGTGGCCTTCCCGTTCGCGCCGCGGCACTCGACCCTGACCAACGCCCTGGTCATCGGCATCCCCGCGTTCTTCCTCGCGCTGGCCCCGACGCTTGAGCGCTCCAAGCCCGGTTTCGTACGCCGGGTGCTGCGCTTCGCCGTGCCGGCCGGCGTGCTCTGCGCGCTGGCGGTGCTGGTGTCGTACTGGGCCGCGCACACCGGCACCTCCACCCTCCTGGAGCACCAGACGGCCGCGGTGATCACGCTCTTCCTGGTCACCTGGTGGGTGCTCGTGCTCATCGCCAGGCCGCTCACCTGGTGGCGGGCAGCGCTGGTCGGCTCCATGGCGGTGCTGTTCGGCATCGGCCTGACACTGCCCTTCGTCAGGGAGTTCTTCGCCCTCGAACCGGGCAGCGTCACGGGCGGCCTGATCGCCGTCGGCATCTCGATCTTGGCGGCGATATTGATAAGCATCGCGGTCAAGGTCGCCGGTACCCTTAGAACATGACCGACCCGCAGATAGTGCTCACCGAGCGCGTCCAGCAGGCGCTGGCCCGCGCGTTCGGCTCCGAGCACGCCGACGCAGATCCGCTGATCAGGCCCTCCCAGTTCGCCGACTTCCAGGCGAACGTCGCGATGAGCCTGGCCAAGCGCCTGCGACGGTCACCGCGGGAGGTCGCCGAGGCGATCAAGGCGGAGCTGTCCGACTTCCCCGGTACGGTCGAGGTCAGCGGCCCCGGCTTCCTCAACATCACCCTCGACGTCTCGTGGATCGAGTCCGAGGCCCGGCAGATGCTGGCCGACCCGCGCCTCGGCGTCGGCACGAGCACGCCGTCCCTGACCGTGGTGATCGACTACTCCGCGCCCAACGCGGCCAAGGAGATGCACGTCGGCCACCTGCGTACCACGATCGTGGGCGACTCGCTGGCCAGGCTGCACGAGCACCTGGGCAACACCGTCATCAGGCAGAACCACCTGGGCGACTGGGGCACGCCGTTCGGCATGCTCATCGAGCACCTGCTCGACATCGGCGAGCGGGCCGCCGTCGAGCAGCTCGAAGCCGGCCAGGGCACCGAGTTCTACCAGGCGGCGCGGGCCAAGTTCGACGGCGACGAGGACTTCAAGACCCGGGCTCGGACGCGGGTCGGCACCCTGCAGTCGGGCGACGCCGACACGCTGCGGCTCTGGCACGTGTTCATGGACGCCACCGTGCGCTTCTTCAACAAGGTCTACGACCTGCTCGGCGTCACGCTGACCGACGCCGACATCGCCGGCGAGAGCATGTACAACCCGATGCTCCAGAAGACCTGCGACGACCTGGAGGCGTCGGGCACCGCGGTGATGAGCGAGGGTGCGCTCTGCGTGTTCCCGCCCGGTTTCACCGGTTCCGACGACAAGCCGCTGCCGCTCATCATCAGGAAGAGCGACGGCGGCTACGGATACGCCACCACCGACCTCGCGGCGATCCGCTACCGGGTGCACGACCTCAAGGCCGACCGCATGCTCTACGTCGTGGGCAACGAGCAGGCGCTGCACTTCCAGATGGTGTTCGCCGCGGCTCAGCTGGCGGGCTGGCTGCCTGAGACGGCCTCGGCCGAGCACGTACGCATCGGCATGATGCTGGGCAAGGACGGCCGCCGCTTCAAGACCCGCTCCGGCGAGTCGGTCAAGCTGATGGACCTGCTCCAGGAGGCCATCGACCGGGCCGGCCGGCTGATCGAGGACCGGGGCTACGACGAGGCGACCAAGCGGGAGATCGCCCACTCCGTCGGCATGGCCGCCGTGAAGTACGCCGACCTGTCGGTCAGCCACGACAGCGAGTACGTCTTCGACCTCGACCGCATGGTGGCCACGACCGGCAACACCGGCCCTTACATGCAGTATGCGACGGCCAGGATCCGCTCGATCTTCCGCAGGGCGGGCATCACGCCGGCCGAGGCGACGGCTCCGATCGTGCTCAAGGCCCCGGCCGAGCGCGCGCTGGGCCTGCACCTGCTGGGCTTCGGCGAGCTCGTCTCGCAGGTCACCGCCGACTCCGAGCCACACCGGCTGTGTGCGTTCCTCTTCCAGACGGCGAGCCTGCTGAGCACGTTCTACGAGGAGTGCCCGGTGGTCAAGGAGGGCGTCGACCCCGAGACCAGGGACCAGCGGCTGGCCCTGTGCGCGCTGACGTTGCGGGTGCTGGAGACAGGGCTCGACCTTCTGGGCGTCCCTGTCCCCGAGCGCATGTAACAGGCAGTTGACTCAAAGACTCACGATCCGCCGTGGGCGCGCCTCCACCTCGTTGGCGCGCCCCAACGGCTAGGCTTTACGCGGTCATGAACTGAGGCCGAAATGGGGGAGTTTTCTGCCTTGAGCACGGACCTGACTGCGAGCCCCCCAGCAGCGACCGAATTGCATCGTTACGCCGAAGCGCTGCTGGCGCACCTCGCCGCCAAGGCCACCGCGCCTCCGGCCGCACCGAGCTTCAGCGACGTACCCGGCTACTGGTTGCCGCCGGCCGTCGAAGCGCTGGTCGCCCTCCTCGCCGGCGACGACCCGCTCGAACCGCTGAGCCGGGCCGCCGGGCGCGACCAGCAGCAGACCGCCCTGTTCCTCTGCCTGGCCCTGGCGGTGTCCGGGCAGGGCAGCCGCATTCACGCCTCCTGGCTCGGCACGGCCTTCGGTGAGCTGTCGCTCGACCATCCCGTCTCCCACGGCCAGCGCTCGCTCTGGCTGGCCGCCGCCCGGGGGGCGTACGGGCCCGCCGGCAAGATCTTTGTGCTGCGCAAACTCGACGCGCTGGCCGTCCAGGAGCACGCCGACCCCGAGAAGTGGGTCCAGGCGCTGGTGCCCGGCGAGCCCGCGGTCGTCGTTCCGCCGTCGCTGGTCGACTTCCCGGAGATGGCCGAAATCCCCGAGCTGGCCAAGCCCGCCGTGGCCGCCGCCCGCCTGGCCAGGCTGCGCGGCCGGGTCGCGGAGATCACCTCCGCGCGGCAGGCCGAGCACGACTCCTCCGCCCCGCTCGACAACAGCTCGGGCAGCCCCGCCGCCACCTGGGCCGAGAACGAGCCGCTCGCCGTGCTGCGCTCGCTGATCGGCCAGGGCGGGCCTGCCGGGCCGATGGCCTCGCTCAGCTCGTACCTGCTGGACGACCTGCGTCCCGGCGCCGACCCGCACCTCGCCGCCATAGCGCTGCACGTGGCCGCGCCGATACTGCGTGGCATGGCCGAGGAACTGGAGGCCGACAGCCGCCTGGAGGCACCAGACACGCTGACGGTCCCGCTGCTCGGCCACCCGATCGTGCTGCGTCCGGAAGGCGCCGACGAGGCTTCACTGGCCGCGGCCGAGGAGCTGATCGTCACCGAGGGCGTGGTGCCGCGCGGCCGTCCGTGGGCCGCCGTGGTGCTGATCGTCGCGGGCGTCGCCTGCCTGATCGGCGCGGCGTTCGCCACCCGCGTGCTCGCGGCCGCGGCAGTGGCCATGATCGGCCTGGCCGGCTGGCAGCTCTGGCAGCGCCGCAAGCTGGCCGAGGCGGACGCCCGTTACGTGGCCGGCCAGGTCAGCGAGCTGAAGGAGCTGGCAGAAGGGGCGGTCTGGGCGCTGCACGCCTATGCCCGCGAATCGGCTACCCGCGCGACGCAGGCCGCTGAGGACGCAACCGAGCTGATCCGGCTGATCCGTCGCGGCCCGCGCGCCGCTCACTGACTCACGTCACGGAGAACCGCTCCCCAGCGGTTCTCCGGGGCTCATCCGACAGGAACCGCTCCCCAGCGGCTCTCTGAACTCCAGCGACAAGGACCACTTGGCAGCGGCCCTCCCGAGCTCTCGCGACGGGAACCGCTTCGCGCGGGCCCCCTGGACACAACATCATCAGAACCGCTCCCCAGCGGCTCTCCCATGGGCCGGGTCAGGTGGTCTCGATCTCAACGTGGGCCGGCGCGAGCAGGAAGACGCGCTCGGCGATCCGCTCGATCCGCCCTTCGCACCCGAAAGCCAACCCGGCGGCGAAGTCAACCATCCTCGTCGCCTCGGCCATCGACATGCCTGTGACGTCCATGATCACCGTCTGACCCTCACGGAAATGCTGGCCGATCAACGGTGCGTCGTTGTACTTGAGCGGCTGGACCATCACGATTCGCGACGAGTCGACGTTCGCGCGCCACCGCTTGGCGGCCCGCTCGGTCGCGGGGACGTATTCGTCCTCGTACTGCTCGTCGTCGTCGTAGCCCTCGTCGTAGTGATCGACCCCGCTCAGGCCAAGGTAGCTCACCACCTTGCGCACTGCCCCCATCGGCTTGTCCTTTCCTCAGGAACTCACCGTAATCGGCACGTCCCTACACATTGGACGGTAACCGACGATTCCGCATTCGCCACGCGACACGCCCAGCCCTAATTCCATTTTGTACGACTTGCAGCCTGCTTGCAGCTGGATATCCGCCCCCCCGTATACGATCGGTGACGCCCCTGTTCACCGTCGAGACCTTCACTGGGCACAGCTTTCAAGGGTAAACCCGCAGCGAGCCGCCTGCTGGACTCTCCGCTTACTGCCCACTGGATGCAGAGCGTAGCCGCCAAGCCTCATCTCTCCAAGACCCCCTTCCTGCTCGGACCTCCACTGCCCCGCTTTACCTCCCCATTAGAAATTACGCTCTGTGGTCATGTCACCCTCACGACCGAGCGCACTCTCATTTCTCCCGGAGCGACTACAGGGGCGGCTCCAATTCAGTACGACCGACGGCACGCTTACTGTGAGTCGCACCCTCCGACAACATGATCACAATGGATTTCCAACCCAACGAGGTCGTCCCCGGACCCGCTCCCGACGGCTTGGAAAATACACTCGGCGCCACTGCGGTGCGCACCGGAAAAGACGCCCTTGACCTGCTGGTGAAGCTGGAGTCAGAGCAAGCGACCCACCCCGCCCACCCCGTACCACGCCACCGACCGGCACCAGATCCAAATCCAGCCCCGAGCAGCCACCACCCCGACCGGAACTAGTGCGGCTCGGCCATCCCGACGCACCGGTCAACGACGCCCGCATCCGTGCCTCGGCAGCCATCAAGCCAACCAGCGGGAACGCACCCCACTCCACGCCGAGCCAATGCGGACCCTCCCGTCAGCGCTCTACCGTCTCTCCGAAGCTCGTACTGGACAACCAGTCGATGATCGAGTGATGCCGGGGACGCCAGCCGAGCAGGTCACGGGCGCGGGAACCACGGACCCGGCTGTTGGAGCCAAGCGCGTGCATGGCGAACTGCGGGTCCCAGACACTGTCGGCAGCATCGGCATCGGCGTCGGGGTGCCAAGGCACCGGCCCCGGCAGACCAAGGCAACGAGCGATGGCCGCCGCCATCGCACCAATGGACTCCTCGCCACTCTCCACAAAGTAGAACGTGCCTGGGGACGACTTCTCCAGGGCCAGGAGATACAGCTCGGCAACATCGCCGAGGTGCACGTTGGACCAGATGTTGCCCCCGCCGCCAACCTGCCGCACCACCCCGGCGGCCCGCGCCTGCCGCACGAGCGCGGCGATCAGAACGCTCTCACCGGGCAACCCCTGTGCGGGCCCATAGATGAGGCTGTGACACAGGACCGCCGTACGTACACCCTGCTCCGCAGCCGCCAGTACCAGACGGTCGATGGCGACGCGTGCCTTGCGTATGGGGTGTTCGGGCTCCCAGCCAGAGTCGGAGTCGAGGACGTCCTCGTGAAAGATCGCGGACGAGACCTCCCCGTCGGTCCCGACCCCCACGATGCTGGAGCCGCTGGTGTGAATCAGTGGCTTCCCAGACCCCGCCAGCGCCGCAACAAGCGTCCGCACGGCCCTGAGGTGGTCACTGTCAGCCGCATTGACGACTGCATCCGCACCCCGGGCCTGCACGGTGAGCACGTCCGCGTCGTCCAGGGTGCCCACCACCGGCTGGATACCCAAGCGAGCAAGGGCACCCACCTTGGCCCCATCCCGGGTCAGGCCAACCACGGTGTGACCTTCCTGAAGTAGACGGACGGCCACAGCGCCCCCGATGTAGCCACCCACTCCGGTAACGAATACTCGCATCAAAGCCCTACTTCCCTGCCCCGACTCAAGCCGACCCTTGACCAACCAGCCAACCCCGGATACCGACTCAGCCGCTGTGCCGACCAACGTCCACGCCATCGCCTACGGTGACAACCGATGCTCACCCCGAAACAGCCCGCCCTAACGACCGACGCTCACGCCGTCGCCGCCTACGGTGACAGCCGACGCTCACACCGAAACCGCCCACAGCAACGACCGACGTTCAGCGACATCGCCGCCCGCCGTGACGACCGACATTCAGCCTCGTCGGCACCCACTAAAGCCACAACTCCCGTTGCTGGAACGGCAAACCCGGAACCGCGTTCGTGGACCAGGCGGCGACCGAGTCGGCTCATGCTCGCGGGATGCGCACTTCCCGAAGCGGATCGCCGCCGTCGATAAAGAGCCGGGCTTCTGCCGTGGTCGCCGCGGCGATGCGCTGGAGCACCCGCTCCCCAGCTTCGGGATGCCGCCCGTCCATGGCCCCAACACGAACCGCGAACACAACGTCATACGGCTCTTCATGAGTCGAAAGGACAAAGTCTTCAGCCGCGACCTGGCGGACGCTCATGCGACCGGACGCGATTTCGTCCATCGCGGTGGCTTCAGCCTGCGCTATGGCGGCGGCCGATCTGTCGATGGCCAGGATATGGCCGGCGGTGAGCCGACTCGCGACGGCTCGTGCAGCCGCCCCGGGCCCACACCCGATTTCCAGAACCCGCGAGTGCGCGTGAAGAGGAAGCGCGTCCACAATCGCGGCGAGGCGGGGCGACAGACGTGTCGACATGCCCGCCAGGCTAAGCCGACAACAAGCCCGCGCACACCCCTACCGCAACTCCGACGACACACGTCATGTGTCATAAACGGGGTCCGGACCCATGCACCCTGGGCGGGCGGGGGCCGCTCCCACCGCAGCCCAGATCGTGGGCGGCCTGGCCAGGCTTAGGGTTCAGCCGGCCGGCGGTGGGCTGAGGATCCTGCTGCCTGCCTGGCGGTGGGCGAAGGCTCTGGTCGGCTGGGTGCGGCTTAAGGTCTGGCAAGCTGTGGGTGGTTGAGGGTTCCGGCCGGTTGGCGGGGCCTCTAGCGGGGCCCGGAGCTGGGGGCCACCGTCTGGGGGC
>NZ_JBFAKB010000047.1:0-83248 GCF_040655495.1 Nonomuraea sp. NPDC050404 | reverse complement strand
CAGCGAGAAGGGCCTCCGCTGGGGCGGCCGACCCCTCGCACCGGCAGCCTGAAATCCTCACCCAACCCGGTGATCGTTTCCGGTCACAGCACTAGCTCGATCAGCGAAACCCCAGATCAGACCATGTGCGCGAGTTTAGACGCGGTACAGGCGCTGCTCGGGCATGACGAACGCGGTTGGGGCACGCCCGTCGCCCTGCACGTACCCAAGGTGATGCACAACGCCTCCGCGGCGTTCATCAGCATGCGACAGCGGATCCTGGGCCCGAGCCTGACCGTCGCCTCCGCATGCGCCTCCGGCGGTCACGCGATCGGCGAAGGACTCCGGCTGATCCGCGACGGCTCAGCCGACCTGGTCGTCGCCGGCGGTACCGAAGCATGCATCTCACCCACCAACCTGCGGGCCTTCCACCGGTGCGGCGCCCTGTCTCAGCACGTCAAGGAGCCGCAACGCGCCTCACGCCCCTTCGACATCGAACGCGACGGCTTCGTGATGGCCGAAGGAGCCGCCTACGTCGTGCTGGAACGCCTCGATGGCGCGCTCCGGCGCGGTGCCCGCATCTACGCCGAGCTCGCCGGCTACGGCCACACCTCCGACGCCTACCACCTGACCACGCCCGATCCCAGCAGCCAGGGAGCCGAGCGATGCATGCGCCAGGCACTGGCCGACGCCGGTATTTCACCCACCGACGTCGTGCACGTCAACGCGCACGGCACCGGCACCCCGCTCAACGACGTCACCGAGGCCCAGGTGATCGCCCGACTGTTCGGCGCCGGGCACCTCCCTGTCACCGCGATCAAGAGCGTGCTCGGGCACGCGATCGGTGCGGCGGGTGCGATCGAGGCTGTGGTCAGCGTCCTGACCCTGCGAGAGCTGGCGGTGCCGCCCACCGCCAATCTCCACACCCAGGACCCACGCTGCGAGATCGACGTCGTACGCCGGCTGCGCCGAATCGAGCCCGGAGCGGTGCAATCCAATTCCTTCGCCTTCGGCGGGCACAATGCCAGCCTGGTCTTCACCCCCTATTAACCTGACCTATTCAGCCAAGCCGCCACCGGCTCGGCCTCCCGTCCCTGCAGCACGTCGACCGGACGGCGCGCCTCCAGGTCGACGATGATGGTCGCATAGCTGGCGCGTTTACGCAGCGCGAAGTCGTCCACCGCGACCACCCGTACCGCCCCCACCTGCGGCTCCGGCGCCGCGCGCACCAGCCTCAGCAGGGTGTCCTTGGCCACGGGGAGTCTTAGGCGGGCGGCCAGTCGGGCGCCCGCCCGCGCCGCCATTGCCACCGCGACCGCAACGAGCGTGGTACGCAGCACCGGCGTGAACCGGGCGTGCGGGCAGGTCAGTTCCGTGGGCGTTCGCCGATGCGTCAGGCCCTGGTGGTGGCGGTCGGTGTCAGCACCGGCTGAAGAGGCCCTCACCATCGCTGCCGCCGAGGAGGAAGACGAAACGGTCCAGGTCGGCGCGAAGGTCGTCCAGGTCGTAGGCGGGGTGGCCGACGTAGCCCAGGAACGATGGCGCGAGCACGGCAGGGTCAGCGGCGAGCCAGTCTGCGAGGAACTGCAGGAGCGGCCGGGGAGCGGGAGGGGTCGAAGGTGCGGGAGACGCTTGAGGCGGTGGTGTCTCAGATGACGCGCACGTCCTCCGGACTCCCGGTGGAGGTGTCGGCGCGCCTGGCGCCGTAGGGGGTGGGGTCGTCGTGCAACCGTTCCACTGCGGCGGCCAGGTCTTTGAGCATGGCCACGGTCAGCATGTTGTGCTCGCGTGGCCGATTCAGCTGAATCCGTGCCACGGCCCCATCCCGCTCGACGGTGACCAGCGCAGCGGGCGGAGAAGCATCCAGTGCGTCGTTGGGGACGATTCGGCCAGGGAGCAGTCCCTGCCCGTGTTCCGGGGCGTCGGCGTGCGGGCCTATGAGTCCGGTCATGACGAATAACCTCCAAGGTGTGTGTGACGGCGATGGGTGACAGACGGCGCGGCCGGCACGTGCGTTCTCGCGTGAGGGTTGCCCGAGCTGGGTGTGCGGCGTCGGGGGACCTGCGAAGTGGGCCCGGTGAGACGCGCGCGGTTCCTTCCGTGGGAGGAGAGTTGCCGTCAGGTGGCGGGTTCGACGAGCTGGCTGGTCATGCTGCGGAAGGTCACCCCGGGCGGGCGGTGGGGCGGTGCGGCGGCTCGTAGCGGCGGGCAACGCCGCAGCAGGGCGGGCAGGAAAAGGCTGGCCAGCATGCGGGCCAGAGCAGCGCCGAGACAGTAGTGGATGCCGCCGCCGAAGGCCAGCGTGGTGGTGGCCGGTGTGCGGCGCAGATCCAGCCGCTCGGCCTGCGACACCACGGCGTCGTCGCGCTGTGCCGACCCGAGCAGCAGGTGTACCAGGGTGCCGCGGGGGATCGGCAGGCCGCCGATGTCGGTGTCGCGGCCTGCGACGCGGTGCGTCATCTGCAGAGGGGCGTCCCAGCGCAGCAGTTCTTCCACCGCGACGGAGGCCGCGTCCGGGACCGCGTCGGGATCGGCGTCGAGGTGGGCGGCGAGCCGGTCCGCCTGGTCGCGGTGCGCGGCCAGGGCCACCACCATCGCCGACAGCATGCCGGCCACCGTCTCCTGGCCGCCGACCAGCACGACGGTGGCCACCGCCCGGGCCAGTTCGGGCTCGTCCTGGCTGCCGTCGTCCTGAGCCCGGATCAGGTCGGTGAGCAGATCGTCGCGCGGCTCGCGGCGACGCTGCTCGATGGCGCGGTTCATGTACGCGCCGAGGGTCCGGGCCGCCTGATCGGCCCGCTTGACCTGGGCGGGGGTGGGCGAAAGATCCAGCACTTGGGTGTAGTCGAAGACCAGACCGCGCAGCAGCTCCCCGTCAGCCACAGGCAGACCGATGAGCTCGCACATCACGGCGGCGGGCAGGGCGTGGGCCACCGTGGCGGCGAAATCGGCGCGCCCGTCACGCTCCACGGCGGCGGTCAAGGCGTCGATGCAGGCATCGACGTGCCCGCCCATGGCCGGGGCGAGCCGGTCCAGCGCGCGCCGGGTCACCCGGGGCGCGGCCGCCTGCCGGTGCCAGGTGTGCTCGGGCGGGTCGAGCTGGAGCATGCCGCGGGTGCATTCCACCGCGGTCAGTCCCGAGCGCCAGCCGGGGGTGTGCTCATCACGCCAGATCGCGCTGGGCACCAGCCACGTCCTGTCCTTGATCACGCGCGCACATTCGTCGTAATGCGGCAGCAGCAGACCGCCCCAGGGCGTCGGGATCGCCCGGCCGAGCGCCCGCAGCCGAGCATAGATCGGGTAAGGGTCGTCTCTGCCGGGGCCTGAGCGCAGCCTTCGGAGAAGGCCGATCGCCGCTCGCGGATCCGTGGCCGTGGTGGAGTACGGGGAAACGGCTACGCCGATCACGGTAGTCACTCTGAGTATCTTAATGACTACTCTAAGTATCGTGAAGGGGTGCGGTCCTCCGCCTGCCGGCAGACGCAGTTCCCCCACCGGGGCAGCGCCCGGCCGGGACGACTCAGCGGCAGGAAAGCCGCAGGTGCCGATATCCTGCGGCAGATAAGAACCTGTCCCCAGCCGCCAACTTCATCCGGAAGGCACAGTCGGCCAGCATGTCGGCGGCATCAGAATCGTCAGCCGTTTGAGTGGGACGGTAGCTGCCAGGGGGCCGAAGGTGGGCGAAGAGCATGCTTCGCAGAAGAGTAAAACGAGCGATCACGAGCAGGTGTGTTCTCCTGATGAGCTCGGTTCCCCCGCTGCCGTGAAGATACGTGGAATTGGCCGGAAGCGGCTTGACCAGCGCTTGGATGGGTCTGCGGTCAATCCGGGCGTGTCCCGCCTGCCAACCCTGCCGTCATACCCTTTGCTGGGTGCCGCCCCGGGTCTGGCTTTACGATCCGGTCTCAGGCGCCCAATGCCCGGCAGCGCAAATCGGCTCATTTCGATCACGCTGTCGACCCGCTGATGTGCCGGGCGCGTGCCGAAGAGCATGTGACGAGCATGAACTCGGCCACCTCCACCTCGCAGAAGAGCGCCGAGAATCGAGAAAGTGCAGGTCGGATGGGGTATAGAGTAGTAGGGCGCCCGGGGCTCGAACCCGGAACCTACGGATTAAAAGACGACAGGATCTATGCCGGGTCGTGTCTCGCCATATTTAATTGTGTCGCTCTGCCAAATTTTGTCACGTTCAAAATGCCTGAAAATGTCGGCACGTGTTTGTGGGTGCCGATGGCCGAAGAGCACGCGACGAGCACGCGGCCCGCGATGCGGTCCATCATGGTGCGCTCTTGACGGCTCGATATGTCCCGAATTCGCGCGGCGACAGAGGCTGAGGGCGCTATTTGCCTCTTCTTGCCAGTGGGTGATGGCGTTTGCCTTGGGTTGTTGTTCGTCTTCAAACTGAAGCCGAGCCGCCACCTCCAGCCGACCTGGCCAGCCATCAGGCCCACCGCGGAACCATCCTCGGCGGCCTCATCAACGAGTACCAGGTCGCCAGCTGAAGCCAGCAAGTACCTGCAGGTCAGATACCGCATCCAATTTATGAGCCCAACAGGTCTCGCTCCCGCACCATGCGATCAAGACCTCGGAGCCATGGCCGAGGACGAGCTATCCGCAAGAGAAACCTGTCCATCTGTTGGCACGGGCGAACTATTTCCAGGTTCCGAGGACATTACTGACCGTCGGTGCGTTCTTGGCCAGCGTTGTGCGCCAGTCGAGGCGCTTGCGGTGCTGGAGATGGCCTATGACAACGATTCGCGCGACACCAAGACTATCTGCGGTCCGATCGATCCATGGGCCGTTTATCCTTGCCGGAACTTGCGGAAAACCGGCAGGAAAGACCCAGTCTGTGGCGTCTCGGTTGGCCTCTGTCTCCCGGACCGACTCATTATTGGCCGGAGAGTCCAGATCTTCAGCGATGATATTCTCAGTATCAACGTGTCCGCGGAGGATGTGTGCGATTTCGTGGAGAAGCGTGAACAGCACCTTGTCCAATCGCTTGCCGCGTCCGGAAAGCCCGATAACAGGGTAGCCGTCGACGAACATGGAGCACCCGTCGATCTTCCCGCCGGGAAGCATCTCCACATAGACCAGGCGCACACCAGCCTCGGCAAGAAGTTCCGGCAGATCGGCGAAATCGTCTGGGGTCTGAAGGCGGTGGGACAGGGTGCTGGCTAGGCGCTTCAAATCTTCGGGCGAATATGCTCCGACCGGCGGTCTCCGGCGCGCCTCTTTGCGGACGCAGGCGACCCAGGCACGTTGAAGGACGTTGATTTCCTCACCGTTGTTGCCGCGCTTAGCCGCCATCGCGAAGGGTGGGTCATCGGCCAGAGAACTCAGCTCAAAGAGCTTCATCACTTCGACTTCAAGGTCGTCGAGATTTGTGCTCTTAAGGAAATTACGTTTCTGTAGCAGTTGTATGGGCGCCTTGTTGTTGAGGCGGGCCCGGCGGCGCACGTCTTCAAGCTTCCCTTGCGTTGCCGTGTTCTTGGCCTGCTCGGCAAGGAGATACTGGTCCTGCAGGTTGAGCCAGAATTCGGCGCTCTGCCCGAGAGCGGCTCCGATTTGAGCGGCCGACTCCCTGGTGATTTCCTTTTTGCCGGTCACGATTTCTGACACGAACTGAGTCGGCCTGTCGAGGACGGCGGCGAAGTCCGCCTGAGACCAGTTCCTGGCTTCCAGCTCACCACCCAGCAGCTCGCCGACCGGTATCTGGACCTCGGGGAAAGGGTCATATTCGGTATTGCTCATCGCTTGGCTTCCGTCTCTGGAGTCAAGGTCCCGAATACCACAGCACCCTGCCTCTCGGCGATCTTGAACGTGAGGCCGATGACGCGACCCGACCTCAAGGTCGCCTGAGCCCTGCTCGGGTCGCCGAACTCGTCGGGCTTGATCCGCAACGTGCGCATGTTCCGCAGGTCAGTATCAACGTGAGCGGCCCTCGCGCACTGGAGGAGGCGGTGAAAATCCGCGATCTCCTGGACATCCCAGCCTGCGGGCTGGAACCCGCGCTCCGTGGCCAGACGACGCAAGTCCTCATCCAGGTACTCCCGTTGCACGCGCCTGATCCCCATCACCCATCGGCTGATGACGCACCTTCTCTCGTGGATGGTACACGCCTTCCCCGTCTCTCCAGACTTAGTGATCATCCGACGTGCGTAAACTCGTATATGTGCCATCACCCATTCGCTGATTACCCGTATGCTAGCCTCTGATCAACTCCCCGACCAGCGGGGACGCGGGAAGGAGGCCGCCATGGCCGATGTGCGGGAACGAGAAGGCGCGGAGAACGACAAGTCAGTCCCGCCCGGGCGCCTGGTCGTCCAGGTGTACGACGAGGACGCGGGCGGCCCGCCCTTCGTCTTCGACGGTGGGCCGGGTGAGAAGGTCTCCAAGATCATCAAGGAGGTCTACGGCAAGCTGGAGCTCGAGCCGAAGCCCGACGATCGGCTGACCTGCCTCGCTACGGGTGAGGACGTCCGGCAGTACGGCGACATGCACCTGCGTGACTACGCGTCGGGCAGGTGCCGTGACCTCGTCTGGACCTTCGTCCGCGATACCGGCGGTGCCAGTGCCTGACCAGGCGCCGGTCGATCCCGAGGTCGCGGCCGCCCTGCTGCGGTCGCACCTCGCGGACTTCTTCCGCAACTCCCCACGCGTCCGTGACACCGGCGGCTGGGCCTACGAGATCACCGAGAATCCGCTGATCGCGATCGTCAGGATGCCTGCCCGAACACCAGACGGGGGCGAACCTGACATCTACACGCTGCGCCTCGACGGCTCTTCCTACGACACCTGGCCGGTCTCGACCACCTTCATCGAGTCCCACGACGGTGGATGGCGCCGTGCCCGCCTCGGCAGCCCGGCCTTCCCGTTCCTGCGCGGATCACCGGGCGCGCCCCCAGGCGACGGCGTCGGGTTCCAGTTCGCGCTGCACGACGACTACCTGTTCCCCAATGGGGTCCACGACCAGCTGATCTGCTTCTCCTACAACCTCGGGTACTACACCTCCAACCACGCCCCGAACGAGGACCAGAAGTGGCGCTCCGGCAGAGACCGAGTCGACGCGACTCTCAGCCGCATCCACACCGCCCTCACCGGTCAGGCGTACCTCGGCCCCTCGGCCCAGGCGAGCGTGGCATGACCGTCGAGGCCCGTATTCCCGAGGCTCTCTGGAAGGCCGTCCTGGACCTGTTCGCCCAGCACCCTCCAGGAGTCGAACGGGTCGCTTACCTCGACGGGTACCGCATTGACGAGACCGGATACCCCGGCACCTCGCCGGGGCACACGGTGTACGTCGCGGTGACCGTCGTCGTCCCGGACGCGATCCTGCGACCTGGGAACTATGTCGTGCCAGCCGAGGCGGTCAGCGCCGCCGGCCACCACCTGCGCGCGGAACGGATGACCCGGATCGCGCAGATCCACTCGCACGGCGACGACTGGGTCGAGCACTCCCGCACCGACGACGATCGGGCCTACAGTCAGCGGCCCGGCGCCATCTCGATCGTCGTTCCCTTCCACGGCGCCACACGTCCGGACGTGACCGACTGCGGCGTCCACGTCCGCACCGAAACCGGATGGCGACGGGTCCATCCCGCCAATTTCATCAAGATCATCCCTTCGGTTCTCGACCACAGGAGCACACCTTGGATGCCGACACAGGACCCGGCCCCGACTGGCGGCATCTTCTCCCGATCCCGGGCGTGGATGGGAACCGTGCTGAGCCGTCGTCCCCGCTCCGAATCGCCATCGCCCTCGACGCGGCCCTGATCGGCAAAAGAGGTGTCCAGCAACTGACCTGGCTCCTGGCGACCCTGCTCACCCGAACCACCAGCGCCGTCTTCGAAGCCATCGGCATCGACTCCGGCGACGTCCCGCTCCGCTCCGGCGTCGACCCAGCGGCCCCGAACGGCGGCCCGTCGCTGCTCGACGCACTCAAAGCCACAGCCAGCACGTTTGGGCCCGAAGCGACGCCGGTCATCGACGCGGACGAACTCAAAGGAGCCGAACTCGTCCTGCGGATCGGAAACGCAGCCACCCGGGACTGGCCCGGAGCCGAAACCCTCTACATCTCCGCCGCGGGATGGACGGGCGTAGTGACCCCGGACGCCGCCGAGGTCCCAGCGTTCGCCACAGCCGACGGCAACCCGTTCGGGCCGTATATCGCCGCGTGCCTCGCGGCCGGCCAGGCCTACATGCACGCGCGTCTTCGCGACTACCGCCCCCAAGCCGTCGCGCTGAACGCGTGGACGCTCACCCAGAGCGCCACGGGCCTGGGTGCGGTCGCAGCCGCTGACCCGGGTGAGCCGTCAGCGGAACTGCAGCATGTGCTCGCAGGCGCGGGAGCGGTCGGGAGCGCGCTCCTGCTCACCCTGTGGGCCTGCCAACACGTATCCGGCACCATCAGCGCGGCTGACACCGATCCCAAGGGCGTCGATGTCAGCAACCTGAACCGGTGCGTGCCCTTCCATCGAACAGACCTCAGCCGCCCGAAAGCCATCGTCTCGGCCGAGCGTCTCAGCGGACACCACGGCTTGACCATCGAACCTTATGTTGGAAAGGCCGAGAACCTCGTCGGTCCCCGAACGCACCTCATCAGCGCGATCGACACCCCGGAAGCGCGGCAGGCCCTTCAGGACGCCTACCCCGCGTCCACAGTCCAGGCATCCACTTCCGGGCTGCGGCTGGAAATGCTGAGAGTCGACCCGAAAGCCGGCACCGCATGCCTACGGTGCTTCAATCCACCGCGCGCAGTCGTTCCGGACAGCAGGGTCCGGGCACAGATCGCGGACATGGACGAAGCTACGGTCATGGCCCACGCCGAGGCCATCGGAGCCGATGCGCAACAGGTGCGTGAGTGGGCCCGAACCGGAGGGTGCGGCGAGATCGGCGACGCGTTGCTCGAACGCCTCCGCCCTTCGGACGGTCGCGCCGCACAGTTCTCCGTCGGATTTATTTCGGTTCTCGCCGGAGTGCTCCTGGCCGGGCAGGTACTGAAAGACGCCGTACGGCGTCCAGGCAATGCCCCAGATCTCCTCGCGGATGACGTCCCGCTGCTCGGAGAAAACGCCCGATTCGTGATGAACCTGATAGACCCTTCCACTGCGCTCGCTGGCGTCCGTCGCTACGGCAGGGACAGCGAATGCCCTGCCTGCCAAGGAGTTCGTGCCGACGTATGGGCGAAGCGCTGGACTGGATGACCGAACCTGAGCGGTGAAAGATGATTTTTCTTAGCGTGGAATCGTGGGCGACAAACTTCGCCCACCTTGAGGCTTCGCAAAGCGGGCATCGTTCGAAGGTGGGCGATTGCGCATCAGATAGATCTTCGCGGAAGTTCCCGTCAGCTGGAGCTGACCTGGCGTCCTCCATGTTGCCGTATTTCGGGTCAACGGCAGGTTCTCTTGTTTACCTCTCTCCGCGTTGCCCTCCTGAGGAAGCGGAGGGGCGAGATGTCGAATTCCCAAGTTTCTTGTGTGGTTTACAAGCGCTGCGGCTGTGCCGACCCGGTGACCGGGAAACGGCTTGGTGCCAGGTGCTCACGACTCGCAGATGCAGAGCACGGAAGCTGGTACTTCGCCGTCCAGACAACGCTGGTCTCCGGACGGAGAGAGCGGACACGTCGTGGTGGTTACGCCAGCGCCGATGATGCGAGGGAAGCTTGCGCATCTCTTCGATCCACAGGCCGAGAAGCAGCCGTGACTGACGGATGTACGGTCGGACAGTGGCTGCGCTACTGGACCGCGCTGGTCCAGCATCGACTGCGTCCGAGCACCTGGAAGGCGTATCGGGATCATGTGCGCCTCTATCTGCTCCCGTACCTGGGTGACATCGAACTGTCCAACCTCTCCAGGCGAGACGTCACCGGGATGTTCGCCGCTCTGGGCGGCCGCCGGAACCGCTATGGCAAGCCGGTCAGCGCGGCAACACTGGAACGTATCCGCTCGACGCTTGGCGCCGCGCTCAACGAGGCCTTCCGTGAAGATCTCATCAAGGACAACCCGGCGCGAGCACTGCGGCTGCCGTCGCCGCGGCATCCACATGCCGTCGTGTGGACAGCACGACGAGTGGCGGCTTGGCAGGAGACCGGGGAACGCCCGCCGCTGGCGGTGTGGACGCTCGATCAGCTGGTCGACTTCCTGAACATCGTCCGCGACGATCGGCTCTTCGCGCTGTGGTGGCTGGTGGCCCTTCGAGGACTACGTCGTGGCGAGGCAGCCGGTTTGCGCTGGATGGATCTGGATGTTGATCGACGTGAGCTCACCATCAGCCGGCAACTGGTGGGGACCGAAGAGGGAGTGCAAGCGCTTCCGCCCAAGAGCACCGCCAGCCAACGCACCATCGCCCTGGACAGCGAGACACTTCGCCTTCTCCGCGAGCAGGAACGTGCACAAAGAAGGAGGTTGGGACCTGACTGGCTTGTGGCCGGGCCGATCTTCTGCCAGCCAGACGGCAGTGCCCTTCGCCCGGACTACCTCAGCTACCGGTTCCATAAGCTCGTCGTGGCCAGTGGGCTGCCCCCGATTCGGCTGCATGACCTCCGGCACGGCGCAGCCACACTAGCCCTGGCCTCAGGTGCCGATCTGCGAGTGGTGCAGGGTCTGCTAGGCCACACCAGCATCGTGTTGACCGCTGATGTCTACACCTCGGTGCTGCCGCAGCTCTACCACGAGAGCGCCCGAGCCACAGCACAGATGGTCCTGAGAGCCGCTCGGAAGACCGCGACGCGGGTGCGTAAGGGCCGCAAAGTGGAGGTGTGACTCACGCGTGGCTCACCGTGACTCACGATCAGATGAGGCTGCTACAGAATCGCAAGGATCCGCAGGTGGAGGTGGTAGGGCGCCCGGGGCTCGAACCCGGAACCTACGGATTAAAGCGGGTGTTCACCCGCACCGACGGCCACCCGATACGACCGGACTACCTGACCTACCGGTTCCCAGCGCCCCTACGAACACCAGCTACGCAGCCTTGGAACGCTTGGTCTTACAGGTACAGGGACGGCTCTGGATGCCGACGACCTCGATCTTGACGCCCCAGGCCAGGAGCACCCTTGCGGTGTGCAGAAGTGCCACCTGCGCGAAAGGGAAGAGCGTGTCGGGTGTCAGGTCTGCCCCGTCCCTCAGCAGGATCCCGAGGATCACCTTCTTCGGCTGGAAGCCCTCAGGCAGGATGCGCCCACCCGGGGCGGTCGCGACCTTCTCCCGGAACCCCGCCAGCGTCTCGGGGTCGTGCTGCAGCGCCTGCACAGCCACCAACACCTGCTTGAACAGATGGCTGAGGGCACCCGCTCGGTGCGCACGCTTGATCATCATCAGCGCGTCATCCGGGCAGAGCACATCGCAGATCTCTACGCCATTGCCCCGATGAACCAGAGACTTCACCAGCTTCTTGTCCATGCAGAGGAACCCTCTACCCCAGTCTTCGATGTCCTCGCAGAAGCGGTGCTCGTCATGCGCGAGGTCCCACGCAGGCAGTTCGTCCGCGGCTGAGGCCACGATCAGCTTCCCAACCTGAGTCCGGACAGTCGCCAGGTAGGCGGGGCCGACCTCATACCAGTTCTCGTCGAGGAGGAAGAACCGTCGGTCGCCCAGCGCGATATCGGCCTCTACCCACCGCAGGGCGCTGAGGGTACAGATCACGTCCTCGCAACGGGCCCGGCTGTCGTTGTAGAGCACGACCTTCCCATTGCGCAACGCCTCCACCCGGCTACCGGCTCGCTGAATCCGTACCCGGGCGAGGAGGTAAGCGAGATCGAATTCCTCCCGAAGCGGACCCTGTGTGCTGTTGATCCGGAACCGGAACGCCCGCGTGGCCAGGTAGTCATCCCAACGCCCACTCGGCACGGCCCCCGCCACCCTGCCGTCGTCCGGCGCCCCCAGGAGGTCGTCCAACGCTCCCTCCAGTCGAACGAGGAGTTCCTTATCGATGACCTGTGTGATGTATTCAACGAACTCCAGGTCGGGGTGGGGACGCTCTTCCCGACATATCCGGGCGATCTCCCGGACGTCAGCGATCAGATCCGGCCCCTCGACGCCAAGCTGCAGGCGGAGTCCGACCCCACCGTGGGCGCTCGATACCCGTGCCCGGCTCCTCGCGGAGACGGTCAGCTTTACCCCGTTGAGCCGCCCACCGATCCTACGGACGATCTGCGCATGCTCCTCAATGCCGAAAGTGCGGACCGACGCGCCTCCAGGGACCAGAGTGATGTCAGTCTTCCCGCTTCCCGGTGTCTGCCGGATCAGGTCCTTGACTTCGGCAGGGTTGACCCGGCGGATGGCGAAGCTCAGCCCGAACCGCCGGTCCTTCATCTGGTCGGCGATCAGGTGGTGGCCAAGCCCGAAGCCGATGGCATACACCTCCTCTCCCAGCGCGAACATCAGCAGTGACGCGGGGTTGGCGCTCGGTCGGGACATCTCACGGCCGCTGGTGCGCCGCAGGTCGGCGTACCAGCCCGCCTCGGGCTTGGTGAATGTGCCGTCGATGAGGATCGCCGGTACGCCGAGGTCGTCGGTCAGGATGTCGAGCGTGGCACCGATCGCCACGAGTTGCTCCTGATCGAGCACGTCGTACATCCCTTCGAGGGTGGGTGCCACGTTGGCAAGCCGGTACAGGGTGCGCAGGGTGGTGCTGTTCGCCATGGATGTGCTCCTTCTCGCGGAAGCGCCCGAAGTGGCGCCGTTGGTATGCCGTGAATCACGGTGCAACCCGTAAACGAACGAAGAAGGCAAAACGGAGAATCATCAACTGATAAGGGGGGTTATCAGGTTGTCGGGAGATGCACATGTCCATAATTGGAGTAACGTTCTAGGCACAGAGGACGACGGGAGGTGAAGCCACGTGAGCGTCGCCGCAGCGTTGATGTCGATGCCTGAGATCGCTGAGATGGCTGGTGTAAAGCGACCGGTGGTCACCACCTGGCGCCGCAGGCACCCCGACTTCCCCCAACCGGTAGACCACGACGGTGGCCAGTTGTTCTTCGACGCGCGGGAGGTCGCCGAGTGGCTGGCTACCACCGGTCGGCTTGCCCCGAATCAAGCAGCCGAAGACCTCAGTCTCTTCCTGATGGCGCAGCTCGGTCGGGCGCTGCCCGGCAGAGATCTGATCGCCGCCGTTACTTCCCTGATCTGCTTGCGGTACCTCAGAGATGACGACCCTCTCGCCGACGGCGCTGACGACGTGCTGGCCCAGTTGCGTGACCGAGCAGCCGAGGTTGACCGCGATGACGAAATGCTGCGTTCGGAGATCAACGCGCTTCCGTCCAACTGCGCATGGTTGGCTGGAGCGGTCGACGATCTCATCGAGGCTGCGTACGGCTGCGCGAACGCCTTCGAACGGATACTCATCAAGCGGCACCGGTTCGAGGCAGCTGACCTCTACGCCTCCGCAGTCGTCCCCGAGCTCGCCAGGTTGATCGCAGAAGTGAGCGGTGTTCAGCAAAGAGCCCGTGAAACCGGCTCGGTTCTAGTCACCGATCTCGCGGCAGGGCCGGGTGACCTGCTCGCTGCCGCCGCACGGCTTCTGCGAGACGACTCTCCGATGTTCACCGCCGCCGACACCGATTCATATCTGGTGCGGCTCACTCGCCGTCGTCTAACCGTTTACGAGATCCCGCTGATAGACATGGACATCCGTCTTGGCGGTCAGCTCCCCGACGAGACGGGCGACCCGGACGTTATCCTCACTCAAGTCCCGTACCAGCCGACTGAAGACCGTTCTGCTGCTGAGGTGCTGGAGTGGATCGACGACATTTCGCTACGGCTCGCGTCGGGCCGTAGCGCCGTGGTCCTCGGTCCGGCTGACGTTCTGACCGGCGAGCTAAAGCCGTTTTCGGCCGAGGAGCGAGCTCGTGCCGCACTGCTGAAGACCGGGATGGTCGAAGCTGTGATCCGGCTCCCAGGCGGCATGGTGCCATACCGGCCTGGCTATCAGACGGCGATCTGGGTGCTTACATCGACAGACGACCCACGGCTGCAGGATCGAGTACTGCTGGTGGACGTCTCCGAGCGACCCTTGACCCCGGATGTCGTCGACGCGCTGATCGAGGATGTGGTGACCTGGCGCCGGCCCGGTTTCACTCCGCAAGATCACACGCGCCGCTTCGCGGTCCAAGTGAGCATCAATGATCTCGTCACCGTCCCCAAGCCGCTAATCGCAAGACCAGCCACATCCGTGCCCAGTCTGATAACGCCCACTGCGATCGTGGCTCGGGCCAACGAACTGGAGCAGCAACTCTATTGGTCCGGTACCCGCGACAACCCCCCGATCCGCGGGGGCTTGGCAGAAATCGCTGGCCTCCGGCCAGTGGTTGTGACGCTCGGCAAGCTCCTCCGCGACGGTCACGTGGTGCTGCGGCAGGGCACTCGACTGAAACCCGAACACCTCGGAGCCACCCGGAACTATGTTGTGCTCGGCACACCGGAGATCCTCGGACGTGATCGGCCCGGAAAACGGATGATCGATATTCTGACCTTGAGTGAGCACTACCCTCGGGCCCAGCTCACCGAGCCTGATGACGTCATCGTGACGACAGCCCCAGGATTCGGGGTGATGGTGGATCGCGAAGGCCGTTCGCTGGTGGAGTTTCCCGCACGGATCCTGCGGATCTCCGATACTGGACGTGACCACTTCACTCCCCGTGTCCTAGCCGCTCTCCTCGCTGACAATGCGAGCACTCGAGTCACGGGAAGCTTGCGACTCGCCCGACGATTGGAGGAGCACCGCTTGCCACTACTTCAACCCGATCCCCTCGCTCAACTGGATGCGCTCCTCACCGTCCTGGATAAGCGCCGCCATGCAGCACGCCAGGAGATCGACATGCTGGATGAACTGGCCGGACTTGCCACAACCGGACTCACTTCCGGAACACTCACCCTGCATACCAACACTCTTTCACCCACCGCCGAGGAGACCGATGCCCCCGCGCAAGCGTAAAGATGTCCAAGAAGGGCTACCCGGGATGCCCGGCGGTCAGACCATGGCTCAGCTGCACGAGATCCTATGGAAGTCCGCCGACAAGCTCCGCGGCTCAATGGATGCCGCCCAGTACAAGGACTTCGTGCTTGGCCTAGTGTTCCTCAAATACGTCTCAGACGCCTTCGCCGAGCGCCGCGAACAGATCCGCGCCGAGGCCCTGGCCGACGGTGTGCCGGGGTCGCGCTTGGAATCGTTCCTCGAGGATCGGGACGAGTACAAGCGTGAAGAGATCTTCTGGGTACCAGAGAGCGCCCGCTGGAGCGGCCTCGCCGCCCAAGCCAAGGGCGGCAGCATCGGCGAGCTGCTGGACCAGGCGATGGATGCCATCATGAAGGCAAACCCCGAACTGACAGGCGTCCTGCCGAAGATCTTCAACCGGGACAACGTCGACCAGCGCCGCCTCGGCGAACTGATGGACCTGATCAGCAGAGCTGAGTTCACCAGCCACGAGGGCAAGTCTGCGCGCGACGTGCTCGGAGAGGTTTACGAGTACTTCCTGGAGAAGTTCGCCCGCGCCGAAGGCAAGCGCGGCGGCGAGTTCTACACTCCCGCGAGCGTGGTCCGGGTCCTGGTTGAAGTACTGGAGCCGTACAAGGGGCGGGTGTACGACCCGTGCTGCGGATCGGGCGGCATGTTCGTCCAGGCCGAGAAGTTCGTCCTGGCCCACCGGGGCAAGCGCGACGACATCGTCGCTCACGGCCAGGAGGCCAATGAGCGCACCTGGCGGCTGGCCAAAATGAACCTCGCCATCCACGGCATCGGCAGCAACCTCTCCGCCAAGTGGGCCGACACCTTCTACGAGGACAAGCACCCCGACCTGAAGGCTGACTTCGTCCTCGCCAACCCGCCATTCAACATGTCCGACTGGCACCGCAAGACTGACGACCCCCGCTGGCGGTACGGTGTGCCACCCGCGAGCAATGCCAACTTTGCTTGGATCCAGCACATCATCTCCAAACTCGGCGCACGAGGTAATGCCGGCGTCGTCATGGCCAACGGCTCAATGGCCTCCAGGCAGTCAGGCGAAGGGGAGATCCGCGCAGCCCTGGTCGAAGGGGACCTGATCTCCTGCATGATCGCCCTCCCCCCCCAGCTCTTCCGCACGACCCAGATCCCAGCCTGCCTATGGTTCTTCGCCAAGGACAAGTCAGCCCGCGGCGGCCTCACCGACAGGTCCGGCCAGGTTCTGTTTATCGACGCCCGCAACATGGGCACAATGCTCGACCGTACCGAGCGCATCCTCACCGAAGAGGACATCCAGAACATCGCAGGTACCTATCATGCTTGGCGCGGCACTGCTTCCGCTCGCGAAGCAGGTTTCATGTACGCCGACGATCCCGGTTTCTGCTACTCAGCCGACATAAACGAAATCCGTAAGCATGATCACGTGCTTACCCCTGGCCGCTACGTTGGCGCTCCCGAAGTCGATAATTCCAACGACGAACCGATAGCCGAAAAGATCGACCGCCTGAAGAAGGAGCTTTTCGTCCACTTTGAAGAATCATCCCGCTTGGAGAAGGTTGTCCGCAATCAGCTGGAGCGCATCGATGCCTGAGTGGACGTTCGTTGAATATCAGCACCTGGCATCCAAAGACCGCTCGGCATTCTCCATGGGCCCATTCGGCTCAAAGATTACGAAAGAGAATTACGTACCCTCGGGAGTCCCTGTCGTACGGGGAGTCAATCTGGCCAGAGGGATTTTCATCGATGATGAATTCGTCTTTATCACCGATGAAAAGGCTGATGACATCCTGTCTGCGAACCTCAGACCTGGGGACCTGATATTTACCCATCGCGGAACCATCGGCCAGGTCTCCATGCTGCCGCGTCGACCTCGGTTCGAGCGATACGTGATCGGATCAAGTCAAGTAAAGACACGCTTGGACGAATCTCGAGCGCTTCCGGAGTTCTATTACTACTGGTTTCAATCATCTGAGGGACAACGGTCTATCTTGGCCAATTCCTCAACGGTTGGAGTACCCGGAATCGCGACGCCATTGACGTCGATTCGCAAGCTCATTGTCCCCCTCCCGTCGCTTGAAGAACAGCGAGCTATCGCGGATGTGCTAGGAGCACTGGACGAGAAGATCGCCGTCAATGACCGCATCATTACGGGTATTGAGGCACTATTGAGAGCTCAGTTTATGGCCGCGTCGCAGACAAGTTCCGAAGTGCGGAGAATCGGAGAGATAGTTACTCTAAAATACGGCAAGGCATTGACGGCAAATGATCGCACGCCTGGAGACGTTCCAATCTATGGAGGGAATGGGGTATCCGGGTCACACAATATCGCCCTCGTAGATGGGCCTGGAATCGTTATCGGACGCAAGGGAGCTAACGCGGGATCCATCTCGTGGTCCCAGTGTGACTTCTGGCCTATCGACACTGCTTTTTATGTCGTTCCAAAGACCGAAGATCTCCCATTGGAGTTTCTCTTTTTTCTTTTGGAGCGCGTTGACTTCAGAGGAGTAGTCGGAGACTCTGCAATCCCAGGCTTGAATCGGGAAATAGCTATGTCACTAGAAGTGGCGGTACCTGAGGCTCGATCGGCTCATCGATTCACTGAACTTGCCACACCAATGGTTCAGCTTCGGGAGCAGGTCGCGAGGGAATCACGGCAACTCGCGCAACTGCGTGACGCATTGTTGCAAAAGCTCATGTCGGGTGAAATCAAAATTCAAGATGCGGAGGTGTTGGCATAAATGCCGTATTACACGTGATTGGGAGGAGTTGATTCTCTACCGGTCAAGGACAAAGGATCTCAGGTCCAGTTGCGGGCGAACGGAGTGGCTGCCCGGCTGAATTGTTGGACACGATGTTCGTACATTATCAGTAAATAATGCAACTCTCTGGAGGAGAGCGACCTGGCTGAAGCAGCGATCGACCTCGACGAGATGACCAAGCAGAAACTATTGACTACCTAATTCCTTGGCTTCCCTGAGTTTCAGAGCTGGCGCAGACAGCGGGCCACCATGGCCCAGTCGATGCCAGCGACCCGACCCGTTCACCACCGACAGCTACATATGTGTGCGGTCTGGCGCGAGGCGCTTCCCCAGCGACGTCGCGACCACTATCGTTCCCAACCGGTTTCACTGGCTTCGACGCCCAGCGCCAAGTACACAAGAGGGCCCGCGCCGATGTGAAGCTGTCCAAGAGATGCAGAGGAGCGTCGCCGAGCGTTCGGACCTGCTTACGAGCTTGAGCAGGCCGAGAACAACCTTGAGCGGCACCGTAGGCTGGACGAATGAGGACAGCATGAGCAGCGGACTTTCGGAAGAGCAGTGGGAGATGTTCGCGCTGGAGACCCTTGGGGAGCTGGCCTGGGAGACTTCCGATGGCAAGAAGATCGCGCCGGGATCGCAGGCTTTCGAGACCGGTGGACGTGACTCTTGGGCCGAGCTGATCATCCCGGGACGGTTGCGGCAGGCGATCCGACAAATCAACCCCTACCTTCCGCAGGGCGCTGTGGACGAGGTCGTGGAGTTGGTATTGACGCCGAAATCTCTCGACGTCAGGAGCGAGAATCGCCGGGTCCACGAGTATCTGACCAACGGCGTCCGTAGTGTCGTCTACACCGATGCCTTCGGGGCCGAACAGAACCCGACCGTTCACCTGGTCGACCGGCGGCAGCCGTACGCCAATGATTTTCTCGCGGCGCGCCAAGTGCGAGTCGTCGAAGGAGACGCACGTCGGCGGTTCGACGTGGTGCTCTACCTTAACGGCCTCCCGGTTGCCGTCGTCGAGCTGAAGAAGGCCGGCGATCCACACGCCACACCGGAGACCGCGCACGCCCAGCTCATGACATACGTGAACGAACTACCGCGGGCCTTCCGCTGCAACGTGCTGTGTGTGATCAGCGACGGACTTGAGGCAATGTACGGCAGTGCCTTCACCCCGTTCAATCACTTCGCGCCGTGGAACGTGGATGAGCGCGGGGAGCCGGTGCCGCAACCCGCCGCAGACTGGGCGAATGCGGAGTTCAACTTGACCCTGCATGGACTGTTCGAGCAACGGCGGTTCATCGAGCTACTCGATAGCTTCGTCGCATTCGCGCAGACTGACAAGGGCCTGCTCAAGCGGATCGCCAAGCCGCACCAGTATTTCGCGGTGTCCAAGGCCGTCGACAAGACAATCGAAGCGGTCCGTAGCCACGGCCTGGCCGGCGTGGTCTGGCATACGCAGGGTTCGGGCAAGTCCTTGGAGATGGAGTTCTACGCCGCACAGGTGCTGCGGCACCCGAGCCTCGGCAACCCGACGATCGTCCTGCTGACCGACCGGACCGAACTTGACGATCAGTTGTTCGACGGGTTCGCGGTCAGCGATCTACTGCCAGAAGAGCCTCGACAGGTCATCAGCCGCGAAGAGCTGCGGACCGAGCTGTCCAATCGGACGACTGGCGGCATCTATTTCACCACGCTACAGAAGTTCAGCCGTACGAAAGAGGAGAAGGCTCGCGGCGACAAGCACCCCATGCTCTCGGAGCGCCGCAACGTCATCGTGATCGTCGACGAGGCACACCGCAGCCACTATGACAACCTCAATGGCTACGCCCGGCATTTGCGCGACGCCCTGCCGTACGCCACGATGATCGCCTTTACCGGTACCCCGATCTCCGAGAACGACCGCAACACCCGGAACGTGTTCGGTGACTACATCGACATCTACGACCTGACCAGGGCCGTCGATGACGGGGCCACCGTCCCCGTCTACTACCAAAGCCGCCACATCCCGCTCAACTTCGCCGACGGGGTCGATACTGAGACTCTCGACGAGGAGGCTGACAAGGTCACCACCGGCTTGGACGAGGCCGAAAGGGAACGGATCCAACAGGCCGTCGCGGCGATGAACGCCATGTACGGTGCGCCCGACCGCCTCGAAACGCTCGCCCGTGACCTCATCGACCACTGGACGGCCCGGTCGCATGAGATGCGCCCATTCATCGATGGCCTGGGCAAGGGGATGATCGTGTGCGCCACACGGGAGATCTGCGCGAAACTGTACGAGCAAATTATTGCCATAAAACCTGATTGGCACTCGGACAACCCCAACCAGGGCAAGATCAAGGTCGTCTATAGCGGCGAACCCGGCGAGAAGAACAAGTACATCAAGCAGCACATCCGGAAGCCCTCGATACAGAAGTCCATCAAGAACCGAATGAAAAACACCAGCGACGAGATCGAGCTGATCATCGTCAAGGACATGCTGCTCACCGGCTTCGACGCCCCGCCGCTGCACACGCTCTACCTAGACCGGCCGATGAAGGGCGCGCTACTCATGCAGACCCTCGCCCGAGTCAACCGAACCTTCCACAATAAGGAGGACGGCCTGCTCGTTGGATACGCCCCGATCACCGATAACCTGTACGCGGCTCTGCAGGAATACACCACCCGCGACAACGCAACCAAACCACTCGGCCGAGACCTCGACGACGCGATCGCCAAAGTCCGCGACCTGATCGGGATCATCGGCGACACTATCCTGTCCGGATATCCATGGCGACAAGGACTGGCCAAACGGACCACCCGCAACTATGTGGACACCGGACTGGGCGCGTGCAACTACCTCCGCGATCCGCGGACCCCCGGCAATCAGGTGGACGATCCCGACGAGCCGACACTCAAGGAGCGCTTCCGCCGAGAGTCCTCGCGGCTGGCCCGATTCTGGGCACTGTGCTCCAACAGCGGAGAGCTGAACGAGTTTCGTGACGACATCGCATTCTTCGCCGACATCCGAGTCTGGATGGCCAAGTACGACGCCGCCGAGCGCATCGCGAACGGGCAGCCTGTCCCAGCCGACGTGGAGCTGTACCTGCGACAACTCACGGCAGGTGCCGTCGAGGCCGGAGGCGTGACCGACTTGTTCGAAGCCGCCGGAATGCCCCGCCCCAACCTAGCCCACCTGGACGAGGCGTTCTTGTCCAAGATGCAGCACGCCAAGCACCCACAGCTCGCGATCGAAGCACTGCGCCGCCTCATCGAACAGGAGATGCGCAAGGTCACCAAGCACAACGTAGTCCGGCAGCAGAGCTTCTCCGACCGGCTCAGCGCGCTAATGAGGAAGTACACCAACCAGCACCTCACCGCAGTCGAGATCATCGCCGCACTTGTCGAGATGGCCCGCGAGGTCTCGACCGACGCCGACCGCGGCAAGCACTTCGTGCCAGCGCTCAACACAGACGAACTGGCCTTCTACGACGCGGTCGCGCAGAATAGCTCAGCGGTCGATGTCATGGGCGAGGGAGTACTAGCCGACATCGCCCGAGACCTGGTGAAGGCGATGAAGCGCGACGTCACCACCGACTGGGTCTCCCGCGACGACGTCCGCGCCAAACTGCGCTCTACGATCAAACGCCTCCTTGCCAAACACGGTTACCCCCCAGACATGGAGGCCATGGCCACCGAACTCGTCCTCAACCAGATGGAGACCTTCGCCAACGAATGGTCCCGCCTTTAGACGTCGTCTCATTTGAAGATCCGGCGGTTGCAGATGAGGTGCACTGCTTCATAACTCATCGCGTGATGCTTGGCCACGACCCTCACGGCGTGTGTCGGTTGGAAGCCGATGAGGGCACCAGATCCTGCTCATCATCCTCGTCGGGCCAACTGTGCGGGTGCCGAGAATTCATCCGTGCAGGTCGCGGCGCTCTCGAGTGATCATGCAGTTCGCGTCTGGGGGTCGCGGGGTTACACCGGAAACGGCATGATGATCTATCGTGCTTCTGCGCCTGGCCTACCTCGCTGTCACGAACACTTTCTCGTTCATGCGGCTCCTACCGATGGCCGATCGTGACAAGGAGATCGAGATCCTGGCGCTCCGGCATCAGCTGATGGTTCTACAGCGGCAGGTGCCCAAACCTATATTCACTCCGGAGGACCGATTACTGCTGTCAGGCCTGCTCCATCATCTGCCGATGGACAAGCTGCGGCAGCTGGTGATGCTGGTCCGCCCGGACACTCTCATGCACTGGCATCGCGACCTCCTCAGGCGCCGGCACGCGGCGGCCAGCGCACCTCGGCGGCCGGGGCGTCCGCGCACCATCCGATCCATTCGGGCTCTGGTGTTGCGGCTCGCACGGGAGAACCCCTCCTGGGGCTACCGGCGTATCCACGGCGAACTGGCCGCACTCGGTATCAGGATCGCCGCCTCCACCGTGTGGGAGATCTTGAAAGAGCACGGTATCGCTCCGTCCCCGCAACGCTCCCACGCCGGCTGGGCCGACTTCCTGCGCGACCAAGCCGACGCACTCTTGGCGTGTGACTTCTTCGAGGTCCGCACCTTGACCGGGGCGCGACTCTACGTCTTCGCCGTCATCGAGCATGCCACCCGCCGCATCCGCATCCTTGGCGCCAGCGCCCACCCCACCGGTCAGTGGGTCACCCAACTCGGCCGCAACCTCCTCATGGACCTGAACGAGGCGGGCACCTGCGCTAGGTTCCTCATCCGTGACCGCGACGCCAAGTTCACCGCCTCTTTCGATGCCGTGCTGACCGACGCCGCAATACAGGTCGTCACCACAGGTATCCGCATCCCGCGCATGAACTCCATCATGGAGCGCTGGATCCAGACCTGCCGCCGCGAACTGCTGGACCGCACCCTGATCTGGAACCAGCCTCATCTACTTCACGCACTGCGAGAGTTCGAGACGTTTTACAACGAACATCGACCACACCGGACCCTCAGACAGGCAGCGCCGCTCCGACCCCTGCCCGAGCCAAGCAACATCCCGGTCGAGATCACGAGCCTCGATATCCGCCGACATGATCGACTCGGCGGCGTCCTCAGGGAATACACACGTGTAGCTTGACCTGGACGGATGAATAATCGGCACCTGCACCGTTGGCGAGGCGCCATGGAGCCCATTTTGGCGTACCTCAGCCTCCTACGTACGCAGGAGGCAGCGGGGAACGTGAGGCCCACCCGTACCGTAGCCCGAGAAGGTGACAAAACGGAGCAACGTGATTCAAGCAGCAGCCTCGGCGAGCTCCGTCTCGCAGAGTCGCACGGGATGGAACCACTTTGGAGCACTGCGGCCGAAGCAGCCACCGCGATCGGACTCATCGCCCACCAACGGTGGCACTGCCTCGTCCTGCCTGCTGTTCCACTGCTGGACAGCGTACGGCCGGAACGCGCTTTACCTTGAGCTGGCGTCGCACCGACTGGACGATCTGATGCGCTATCTGTGTATCGAGCCGCCCGCCTGTCGTGATCGGGCGATGCCGGACGCGCAGTTCACCGCGCGGGTGCTCGAGCGTCTAGTGGCCGGGGGCGGACGCACGAAGCGCTGTCGCATGCTTCTCGATCTCGACGGCCGGTCACGCCGATACGCATCATCGAATACTTCCTGGGCGCCGGTCCCTAACATGCCAGAGTCTCGCGGATGTGCCGCTGAAGGTGCCCCCATCCGCCGTGGCACGGCTCTGGCTGGACGGAGGGGACGACGATGACGATGTCCCAGCCCATGTTGGGAGAGGTTGGCGCATGTCAAGCCGCTGGCAGCGTGAGATAGAGGCGTTGGAGTGCGGCTGCGCCGGCCTCCTCGACTTCTGGCAGGGCGCCTCGTGCGGCTCGCATGGCGCGTTGGATTTGATGGGGAAGCCGTGTGCTCTCCGCGGTCGCGATCGACTGCAGAAGCACGTGGGAGGCTGCGGCCTTGTCGCCCGTGGCGCGGAAGACTTCGGCGACGGTGACGCGTTCGATCGTCTGCCATTGCGGCGCGACCCCGGCCGCATCTGGTGTGTCCGCTTCTGCAAGACGTGTCGCGTCCTGTAGACGGCCTGTGGCGAGCAAGCCCCGCAGGCGGACTTCTCGTACCACGAAGGCGTTGACCAGGGGTGTGCCGTGGTGGGAGTCCACGAAGCGTTGCAGGTCGGTGATCGTGGTGTCGAAGTATTCGACGTTGCCGAGTTCGGCGAGTGTACGGGCCAGGGGGATGAGGACTGCGCCGCGTTCGGAGGCTGGAGCGATGTCGCGGGCTCGTTGGAGGTGAGCGGCGGCTGCTGGCTTCTTTCCGATCTTGCGTAGTTCGTTGCCGTGGACGCGTAGGGCGCGGGTGAGAAGGGCGACGTCGTCGAGGCGGTGGGCGATGAGGAGGGCGCGGCCGGTCCAGCGCGCGGCGGAGGCGAGGCTTTCCTCGGGTAGGACGTCGCCGAGGGCGACACCGAGCATGGCGCGGGCTTGCCCGAGGAGTCGCGCGGCGGCATGGTCGGCGTGCCCTTCGAGGAGCCGTGCTTCGAGTCGCCAGACGAGGGGCCACAGTTCGTTGATGGCCTCGGCGCTGTGTCCTGACTCGCGGGCGATGGAGGCCAGGCGGATGGTGGACTCACCGAACTTGATCATGGAGATGAAGTCGGCGTCTGTGGGGTCGGTGACGCCGAGGACGTGTGGGGGCAGTCCCATGTAGTGGGCCAGCCGTCGAAGGGTAGGCACGTCCGTGATGGCCCGCCGCCCGTTTTCGAGCATCGAGATATAGGTCGTGTCGTAACCCAGCGCTGCAGCAAGAGTGGACTGAGTGACCTGGGCGGTGCGCCGGTACGCCTTGATGATCACTGCCAGGTTGCCGGAGGCCAGGGCAGGGCCCGCGGATGGAGACGTCCACAGCCAGATCGGTGAGCCGGCGGAGGCGCGGCTGGGCAGTGGGGCGCCGCTGATGACGTGACAGGCGGGGCAGAGCTGGGAGGCGTTCCAGCCGTCGTCGACGGTTGTCGCGCATGCGGCACAGAGCATGTGCTCTACCTCACTGGGTCACGCAGCCTGGAGAACCACTCGGCGATCGAGCGCTTGTAGCCTTGCGGCATCGGCAGGTTCTCCACCTCGTGTTCGGCGAACAGGCCCACCTGTTTGTGCTCGTGGCTGAGCACCGGCGGCTTGTCGGTGGTCACGGTGGCGCCGTACGTCACGATCAGCACGTCGACGCCGTCGCGGATGTGGTACTGCCAGGAGTCCAGGATCGGCCCGATCTGCGCATCCCAGCCGGCTTCCTCGCTGATCTCGCGCTCCAGGCGGGCCGGAGGGTCCTCGCCGAGCTCGAGTTTGCCGCCGGGCAGTTCCCATTCATCTCGTTCGTTGCGCAGCAGCAGCACCTTGCCATCGCGGACGATCACGCCCTTCACCGACACAGGAAAGGTGTGGGGGCGGTAGTTCATCGGCAGCGGCCTCTCTGCGTGGATGGCTGTGCCTGGAACCTAACACGGTCGATCGCTGCTGACCGGGGTTCCGAGGGTTGACAATCTGTCACTTGTCCAATGCGCACGGTCTACCGGACGCTGGGAGCCGACAACCCCCGCCCCGGCAGCTATCAGAGGTGAATGACGGTGGACCATGAGGCTTTCGCCAGCCGCTACGTGAGCCTGGCGAGCAGCGATGGGCTGGAGCGGACCGCCGCGATGTTGGCGCGCGATGGCCTGGTCACCTTCGACGGGGTTCACGACCGGCGGTCGGTGGTCGATCTCGCGTCGCGACTGCTGACCACGCGGGAGCACCGGGACGCTGGGGCGGACGGTGTCACGATGATCGCCGATCGGGGTTCCGTGGCAGACCGTCTCGGCTTCGCCGGATTCGGAACCAGAGAGCTTGATCCTCACACGGACGCTTCCGCGCTGGCCCGGCCGCCCAGGCTGGTGATGCTGGTGTGCGTCCAACCTGCCGAGTCCGGGGGCGAGTCCTGTGTTGTGGACGGGGCCGCCGTCTATGCCGACCTGGCCGCTCGTGCGCCCGGTTTCTTGCAGCGGCTGAGACGGCCTGGAACGGTCCGATTCGGCGACCCTGGCTATTGGGGGTCGGTGTTCGAGCCGACGGTGGATGGCCGCGTGACGGTTCGGCTCCGGCTTGACGGTCTGGAGCATTTCACCGAGCCCGTTGATGAGGCCGTTCCGGTGCTACGCGCCGCGATCAGCAGGCACGAGCAGCAACTGCCGCTACGGCCAGGACAGGGCTATCTGCTGGACAACTGGCGAACGTTGCACGGGCGCCGCGAGTTTCGAGGAACTCGTCTGATGTACCGGATCCTCGGCGATCCGGTACCCAGCTGTGTGCTGCCCTCTGGATTCGTGCCGGAGTCTCTTGCCGTGGTGGGAGCGTCTTCTGGCGCGTGGAATCGTCCATGACGATCTCCGTGGCGGCTCGCTGGGCAGGCACGCACCGCCTTCTCCAAGTGGTGTCCGCCGTGTGGGCGGCGTGCGGAGGCTCACTGTCTGCCCGCTGGCGCCTTCAGGGCGCAGATGGTGGTCCTACCTGGACGACCTCTGGACGGCGCAACCGGCGGCCTACTCGGCCGGGGGAGGAGGCCTTGCCTGACGGGCAGGGCGGTGCCGCCGCTGATGCGGCGGCCGAGAGACAGGTTATGGACCTCCAGCAACGCGCCTGTGGGCTGTTCCTGTTGATGTACTCGCCCTACTGGCGTCGTTTCGTGGCGATCTATATGGGCGAATGCGATCACGGCATCGTCCTGCGGGCGGGCACGCCAGATGAGTTATGGCAGCTCATGAGCCGCGTTGCGCCACCGGACTGGCAGCGCGGTTCCCTCCCACCCTTCGTGGCCAGGCCCTCATCGGCCGTCGAAGTGTCCGGGTTCTCAGTAGTAGAAGTCGGCGCGCACCGGCAGGTCGCGCAGCGGTCCTTCACGCCCCGGCGCGGGTGACCAGGATCCGGAACGCATGGAGAGAGCAGACGATGGCCAGGAACAGCTGCCCAAGTTCGCGTGGGCACCATACAGGCCGTCCGGCGGCACGCTTCGGGTGTCGCACACCTCGTGCTGCGGCCGATACGAGTGGGGTTGCGAGGGCGCGAGGTTCTTCGTGCTGCGTTCTACGGAGAACGGCTACGAAGAGACCGGGCGTGGCCGTTACCGCCATGCCCTCGACATCTACATCGCTCTCGCCGAGGCGCACAACGCTGAGCACCTACGCCGCCGAGAAACACCGGAGCCCGACCCCTTCCTTCCCCCAAGCGGACAGCACAGCCGACCCCTCGCAGCAAGAAACACCAACGCAGGACAGGAGCAGGAACCCATGACCACTTCGACCATCGAGCAGGGCGCCGAACAGGTGAACACCGCCGCCGGCGCGGACGCATCGTTCGACCCGTTCAACCTCGACATCAAGCTCGCGGAGAACACCCCGGCGGCCAACACGTCGCTTAGGTGCGGCACTGGCGATACGTGCGGGAGCTCCTGCCCGAGCGCCTGCACCACGTCATAACCCCGTCGGCCCGGGTCTCCGCTCGACCGGACCCGGGCCTTCCACCCGGATGGTGAACAGAAACGGAGTGAACACGATGACGCGGACGCGGATCAGACGGTACCGGCGCGTCGGCACCGGGATGCTGCGCGCCACGGTGCATCTCGCTCCACCTGCCCTTCCGAATTGGCCGAAGCCTGGCTGCTCGATCGAGCAGTGGCGGTCGTGGTTGTCCCCGGTGTGGGCGGACGAGCCCTTCCGGCAGGCGGTCACCAACGCCAGCCCGGATCTGGCCCGCCAGATCGGGGCCGTGCTCGACGGGCAGGTGGACAACCCCCGCCGGGCCCGCCGCGCCGCGCTCGCCGTCGCCCGCTACGCCCTGCGTTACGCGCACCGCTCCACACCGTTCGGCCTGTTCGCCGGTGTCGCCCTGGTCGAGTTCGGGGACACGTCCCTCGTACGCATCGGGGATGCGCACGAGGCCATCGCCCGGCCCGACCCCGCAGCCCTGGACTCAGCCATCACCGCCTGGGAGACCGGCGGGGAACGGATGGCCGACATCGAGGTGTGCGACAACAACCTCGCCCGCGTGCGCAACGGCCGCATCCATGTCCCAGCAGAGGGCGCGGACGAGTTCACCCTGGCCTCGACGCCGGCGGTAGAGATGGTGCTGCAGGCGGCCGGATCGCCGATTCCGCATGCGGCCTTGCTGGGAAAGCTGGCCGCCGAGTTCCCGGACGTCGAACCCTGTCGCCGGGCCGAGCTGGTCACTGAGCTGCTGCGTACGCGACTGCTGCGCTCCCGGCTACGTGCCAGCGCCACCGTCACCGACCCGGCCGCCGTCCTGCCGCCCGCGCTCCTCGCCACGTGCGCGCGCACCGCGGTGGACGTGCGGTTGGACGCCGAAGTACGGCTGCCTGAAACGGTGGCGGTCGAGCTGGAGACCGCGGCGACCGTGCTGGCCCGGCTCGCCACCCATCCCGCCGGTACTCCCGCCTGGCGGCGCTACGCCGAACGGTTCGTCGACCGCTTCGGTGAAGGGACCGAGGTGCCCGTGGAGCAGCTCACCGACCCCGTCCGCGGATTGGGGCTGCCGGATGGGTTCGGCCTGCTGTCGGAGCCGCCGAGGCCGATGTCGCGCCGTGACCGGCTGCTGCTGGACCTCGCCGGGACGGCTGCCGTGGAGGGTCATCGGGCGGTGATCTTGTCCGAAGTGACGGTCGAGGAGCTGGAAGTCGCCGCGGCCGAGCCGTTCACCGACCTCACGCCCGCGCCTCACTTCGAGCTGTGCGCCCAGGTGCAGGCTCGCTCGATCGCCGCTCTCGATGCGGGTGACTTCCGGCTGCGCATCCATACCGTCTCCCGCGCGGCCGGCGCCATGTCCGGACGGTTCTGGCATCTGCTCCCGGACCTGGCCGCTGGGTATGCCGCTCTGCCCACCGTCGCGCCTGGCGCGGCGCGGGCGCAGTTGTCGTTCCACCCCACCCGGGCCGAGGCCGACCTGCTGACGCGGGCACCACACGTCGTGCCGAAGCTGGTCAGCGTCGGTGAGTACCGAGACGGCGTGCAAGAGGACGTGCTGCATCCGCGCGATCTGGTCGTCGGCGCCCGTGGTCACCACCTGTATCTGGCGGTGGCCGCGACCGGGGAGCGCCTTGAGCTGCTGGCGCCCACCGCGATCAACTTCCTCTGGAACAACTACACGCCGCCGCTGGTCCGGTTCCTGGCGGAGATCAGCCGCGCCGCCACCGCGCAGGTGACGTGGTTCGACTGGGGCGCCGCGTGGACGTTGCCGTTCACCCCGGCCCTGCACTATCGGCGCACCGTCCTGGTGGCCGCCCGCTGGCAGCTACGCGCCCGGATGCTGCCCGAACGTACGGCGCATTCAGAGAAGTGGACCGAGCGACTTCATGCCTGGCGCGGCAGGGCCGGCGTGCCTGAGCGGGTGCTCCTGGCCGTCGATGACCAGCATCTGCCGCTGGACCTGACGCGGGAGATGGACGTGGACCTGCTGCGCGCCCACCTGGGCGCAACGCCGGTCGCGGTGTTGTTCGAGGCGCCACCGCTGGACGCCGATGGGTGGATCGGAGGGCGGGCGCACAGCCTTGTCGTCTCCCTGGAGTCGAGGCAATGAGCGCCGTCGCGACGCAGGCCCTGGCCGAGGGCGCGCTCGGAGCGGCGCTGCTCCACATCGAGCGCGCCGACCTCGCCGCCGCGCGCCCCCTGCTGCAGGAGGCGGTCGCCGGTGGCGTCAGTACCGGCTCCAACGCCAGCCTGTATCACGGAGCCCCGGCCCTGGAGTTCGTTCTCGGCCGTGCCGGGCGCATCGACTCCGAGGTACAGGCAGGGGTCGACCGCGTCGTGGCCGCCCGCCTGGCCGCCGCCCGCCGGCGACGGCTGGCCCGGCACCTGCCGACCCTCGCTGAATTCGACCTCATCCGCGGACTGACCGGGCTGGGCGTGCTCCTGCTGGCCCGCCCCGGCCCCGCACCGCTGCTCGAAGACATCCTGAGCCACCTGGTGTCGCTGGCGTGCCCGGTCGAAGCCGACGGCCGGATGCTGCCCGGGTGGTGGTCGCCGGACAGCCCCACACACGAGGTGGACGTCCCCGACGGCCACGGCAACAACGGCATCGCGCACGGCATCGCCGGACCGCTGTCGCTGCTGTCCCTGGCCGCCCGCAGAGGCATCCGCGTCGATGGCCAGAGCAGCGCCATCACCACATTCGCGACCTGGCTGGAGCAATTCGGCAGCTCCTACTGGATCACGCTCGACCAGCTCACCACCGGCGAGCCCGCGCAGGTGCCGTCGCTGCGGCCGTCCTGGTGCTACGGAGACCTGGGGATCGCCCGCGCCCTGCAGTTGGCCGCGCTCGCGCTCGGCGATCCTGCCCGTGCGCAGAAGGCTGAGGACATCGCCCTGGCGGCTCTTACTGACGCTGAACGTCTCGACCGGGTAAGCGATGCCTCCCTCTGCCATGGCTGGGCCGGAATCCTGACCGTTACCACCGCCCTCGCCGCCGACAGCGCCGCCCCCGGCCAGTACACGACGAGCATCCAGCACGCCCGCAGGCAACTGGCCGCAGGGATCAACGATCTGCCCAAGCCAGGGTTCCTGGAAGGAGCCGCCGGGGCGCAACTGGCGCTGGACGGCTCCAACGCCACCGGCTGGACCCGCGCCTTGTTGATCCACTGACCCCGCCGTACCTATACCGAGCAGGAGCAACACCGACGACATGGACAGGTACGAGGACAATCTCGCCCCACCGGCCGAGCCTGAATGGTGGCAGGCCACAATCCGCTTCCCCGGCAATGCCGGGGTGAGCCCCGAGGCGGCGACCAAGCTGTCGGCCGCACTGATCGGAATCGGACGGAGCTTTCACTTCCTGCGCAAGGAGGGAGGGCTGCGGCTGCGCACAGACCGCCCCATCACCGTTCTGCTCGACCAGCTCGTCGCCGACGAGGTAGCGGCCGGGTGGGTCGGCGGGATCTACGAGGCCGAGACCGACGCATTCGGCGGTCCGCAGGGCATGGCCATCGCCCACGCGGTGTTCTGCGCCGACAGCCCCGCCGCGCTGGCCGAGACCGGCAACCCCGACAGCAGAGAGCGGTGCATCCTGCTGCTGTCCTCGATGTACCGGGCGGCTGGGCTCGACCCGTTCGAGGTCGGTGACGTGTGGGCGAAGATCGGTGACCTGCGCCCGCCGATCGACCCGCCCGCCGAGACCCGCCGCGCGGCGGCGATCACCGCGATGCGGCTCCTCATGAACACCGACGCCGCCAAGCGGCCCCACCCGGAACAGGGCTGGGTCGAGCGCGTGACCGCGTTCGAGGACGCCGGCCGCCGCCTTGCCCGCCTCGCCAAGGCGGGGCATCTGAAGCGCGGTCTGCGCGCCGTCCTCGCCCACCACGCGATTTTCACGTTCAACCGGAACAACACGACGGCGGACGAGCAAGCCGCTGTGGCGTGGCTCGGCTGGCAGGCCGCCTTCGGAGACACCGAACCGGCATCCGTGTCTACCAGCCGGCCCTCACCAACACCCCTCGCCTTCACCAGGACGGAGACCGCCATCAGCACCACTGTCGACCCAACTAAGCTGCGCGAGGCCATGGTGGCCAGGTACATCGACTCCGGTCACCTGCGCACCCCAGAGATCATCGACGCCTTCCGCGCGGTCGAGCGCCACACATTCATCCCCGACGCCGAGGTCAAGGCCGCTTACGTCGACGACGCCGTGCCGATCAAGCACGACACCGACGGCGAGATGATCTCCTGCATCTCCGCGCCGTCCATCGTCGCCACCCAACTGGAGCAGGTAGGCGTCCGCCCCGGCCACAACATCCTGGAGGCCGGGGCAGCCACCGGCTACAACGCCGCACTCCTCGGCCACCTGGTCACTCCCACCGGCCACGTGTGGACGATCGACGTGGACACCGACCTTGTGGACACCGCTCGCACGCACCTGGCAACCGCCGGAGCCGAGAACGTGACCGCCGTGCTCGGCGACGGCGCGGCCGGACTGCCGGAGCATGCTCCCTTCGACCGCATCCAGTTCACTGTGGGTGCCGGCGACATCCCCACCATGGTGCTCGACCAGCTCGCCCCTGACGGGCGCCTGGTCATCCCGATGCGCATCCGCGGCAGCATCTCCCGGAGCTTCGCCTTCGAACGCGACGGCGACATCTGGAAGACCGTGTCGTGTGAGATGGCGACCTTCGTGCCGCTACGCAAGGGCATCTGCGACGACATCTACACGCGCGTACAGATCGCTGGGAAAGGCGATGTCCACCTGGAGACCTTCAGCGAGCAGGACGTCGACCGCGAGGCGATGCGGACCATCCTGGACACTCCCGCCCGCCCGGTCTATACCGGGGTGAAGTTCCGGCAAGGCGACCCGTGGCAGTGGGTCTATCTGTGGCTGGCGTGCGTCCTGCCGAACGGACTGTCGCGGATGCCCGGCCAGCGCGCCGGGTTCACCCCGCACTTCGCGTGGGGTTCGATGGCCGCGCTCGACGGCGACAGTCTGGCCTACCTGACCATTCGCGAAGGAACCGATACCGAAGGACGCTTCTGGGCCATCGGCGTCGTCGGCCACGGTCCACGCGCCGCCGTCCTCGCCGAGCAGGTCGCCACCGCGATCGAGGAGTGGGACCGAGACTACGGAAACCACGCTCCCGCCCCCGGCTTTCGCATGGCCACCGGCGACAACCGTGACCAGCTCAAGGCGGCCGACCCGCGCTTCGTCATCGACAAGCCCGCCAGCCGGCTCGTCATCGACTGGCCGTAGAAGGGACGAGAAGCGTCGTGATGAACCCCACGATCGCCGCCCGCATCCCGCTGGTCTGCCGTACCAAACCGCCTGGCAAGCCCCTGGCGGCGCGCATCGCCGATCTCACCGCGCTGACCATCGAACCCGCAGGCGCCGAACACCACGACCTGGTGGCCCGCGCCTGCGGGGTCCTCAACATCTCCGCGCTCATCGCCTCCGACGCCGGACTGCCCGACCTGGCCGCAGACCTGTGCTGGAAACAGCACAAGATCTTCGCCGAGAGCGGCAGCCTCGACCAGGAGATCGCGGTCATGTCATTGATGCCGCTGATCAACATCGCCCGGTTGCTGATCCGCGAAGGCGACGGCAAAGCTGCCTACGAGGTGCTCGACCCGCTCTACCGCGCCGCCCAACAGCGCGGCTCCACCATGGTCCACGGCCACGACGTCGATCTATCTCCCCTGATCGACAGCCATGACAGTCACCGCGCTGTCTGCACGGAGCTGTGGATAGCCCTGCTCATCGACGGGGCCCGAGCCCTCGCTCAACAAGGCCGCTGGAGCGAAGCCGCCGACGCCATGGCCGCCCACCGCGGCATCGGCGAACGGCTCCTCGACGGACGCCAACTCAAAATCATGGCACTGATGGAACAGGAACTCCCTGACGAGGCCGCCGCCATGATCGACGCCACCGTTCCCGCGGAACCGTGGGAGCACACCGTCGCGGCGCTGCTGCGCATCGCCTGCCGCCCACCCGGCACCACCACGTCACCGGAAGAACTGGATCATGTCGCCAAGAAGGCACTGCCGCTGATTAGCCAGCACGAACCGATGACGGCGGCTTTCCGGGCCCGACTCGGCCTGACCGCGCTCGACCTGACCACCAACCCATCGTCATCATCCGCCTCCCGTCTGGGCGCAGCGCTTGTCGAGGTGGCTTCCACCGACGCCTACGCCGCCCGCGACATCCTCGGCCATCAGGAGATGCGCTCCCACATGACCGACCAACAGCAGCACAACCTCAGCGCCGTGATCACCGCTGCGGGACTCGGAGTCGGGCGTCTCCCTCAGATGCACGAGTACGCTCTGGCCGCGGCTGTGAATCACGCCGAAAACCGGCTGCAGGCGCTGCTCAGCCAGGACGGCTCCGGGAACACATGATGCAATCTGTTGGCTTTCGGGTACTCGGATGCCGCCAGGTTCAAGAACCTAGAAGACTATGGCAGGCGATGTTGCGCACTCGAAACTCCCGCTTGTGAGCGGGGAACATCTCGTCGCACTGCATCTCCAACAGCGATGGCATCCCACCGCGTCCGGGCGACGTCGGGTGTTCAGAACGCGGGTGGCCAGGGGCGCGCTTTGGTCGAGGTTTCGGCCGGGAAGGGCGATGGTCAGCAGCAGAGATCGTCATCGCTGGTGGCTGTCGGAGTTCGTGGTGCGCGGGCGGCTCATCGACGTGCCTTCGGTTCCTGGCCGCGTTCGGCCCTTTAGCGCCGTCGCTGCCCTCATCCGTTTCACCGGTTCGCCGGTGCGAGGAAATGGTGGCGCCGGATGTGACGTTCGACCCGTGCGGCGGGGCGGCATGCGCGGAAGCTTGATCGCCGGGCATGTTCGGCAGAGCGCCTACGGAGCGAGGTGCAGAGTCCTGTCGGCCATCGAACACCCCAGCACCTCCCAGGGCTATCGCGGCAGCTAGGACGGCGGCGACTCCGCCCGCCGCCAGCACACTTTTGGTGCGCGCTCGTGCACGCGGTCGTTCAACCTGTTCGGGCATCTTCGGCTCCCCGGCACCTCTCGATCGTTACGGTGCGTAGCGTAGCTGCGGTCCTTCGGGTGGCAGCGGGTTTTTGATCTTGCATTGATGATTCATAGCGTTGGCATTCCAGGACGTCCACGGAAGGACCTCGATCGAGGCTTCTGGCAGTAGCGAGGCACGTGCAGGGCAGCGACAAACACTCCGATGGTCATTAAGCACGTTGGCCCGGCGGTCAGCGCGCAGGCTCGCGAGCTGTACGGAACGTCCGGTTCGGCCCGTTCGTCGTCATGGTGTGACCCTCTTCCCGGAGCTTGACGAACGGCTGCGCGAGGCGGCCGCCAGAATGCACCGCGCCGAGCATGTCCGGCGCCTGCGTGCGACCATCGCGTAACAGATCGACGGCGTCCGCAGCGGTCTGGAGAACCTGGAGTTCGAGTTGGCCGAGGAGGAGCGGGACGTCTCCCGGCTGGAGGGTGGGCTGTCTGCCGTCCTGGCCCGCATGCTGGGCAACCGCGACGAGCGGCTGGCGCGCGAGCGTGCCGAGGCGGTGGTGGCCAGGGAACGTGTGGACGGTCACCGCGCCCGGCTTACGCAGCTCGAAGCCGATGCCAGGGCGGCGGCCGCCGAGCTGGCCGTGCTCGACCCCGCGTCTCGGGAGTATGCCGGGTTGCTGGCCGAGAAGGAGCAGCAGCTCCTCCGCAGTGACGAGCCACGCGCCCGTGAGCTGGCCGATCTCGGCTCCGTGCTCGACCGGGTGAGCACCGAGGTGCGCGAGTGTGAGGAGGCCCGGCAGGCGGGGCAGGGTGCGGACGAGGCGCTCGGCGTCGTGCTGCGCTTCCTCGATTCCGCCAGGAACGCCTCCACCTTCGACGTGTTCGGCGGCGGGGCGCTGTTCGACGCCTTCGAGCACGACAAGCTGGCCAGTGCCGACAAGGCCGCCTGGCATGCGCAGCGGGCTCTGGACGTGTTCGCCCGCGAGCTGGCCGACACCGGGATCGCGGTCCGGCTGGTGATGCCCAAGGTGGACACGAGCTGGTTCGTGGACGCCTTCTTCGACAACATCATCTTCGACGTGCTCAAGCATCAGCGCATCGAGAAGACCCGGGCCGAGGTGCAGAAGCTGGCGCAGTGGGTGCGCGAGACCAGGGCGTACCTGAAGGCGCACCACGCCCAGTTGGTGGCCGAGCGCTCCCAACTGCTGACCAGGCGCAAGGAGCTTCTGCACCCCGCATAGCCACTCCTCCAGGAACCGGTCCTTCTGGAGGCCCTGGCGTGCGGGTGCGGGCGCCGGCTCGATCGCTTCCGAGCCGGGCGGTCCCGGGCCGCACGGTCCCCCGCTCGTCCGGCTACATCGTGTGGGATGGGCTCTCGGTGGTGCTCGTCCGGTCCTGTGGGTGGGCACCAGATCTAAGTGGGATTCTCAGCCCACCTGGAGTGGCTCGGGCCGGTCGGCAGTGGTGGCGATCAGATGGGTGTGGAGGAACGCGCTGATGGCTTCGTACGCGGTCAGCTCGTTGGCACGGTTGGTGAAGCCGTGTCCTTCATCGGGATAGATGTCGTAGCGGACCTGGACACCGCGTTCACGCAGTCGGGCGACGATCTGGTCGGATTCGGCCTGAGGCACACGTGGATCATGGGCTCCCTGCAGAACGAACAGAGGAGCGGTGATGTTGTCGGCGTAGGTGACGGGGCTGCGCTGTAGGAGGTGTTCGGCGCGGGTGTCGGGGTCGCCGAGCACAGTGGCGACGAAGGTCTTCCAGGTGGGAGGGGACGCCTTCGCCAGGGTGAGCAGGTTGCTCGGACCGCACATGGAGACGCCCGCAGCCCAGGGGTAGGGGAGGCGGGCCAGGCAGGACAGAGCGGCGAAGCCGCCGTAGGAGGATCCCATGACGGCCAGGCGGTTCGGGTCGATCCAGTCGAGGGTGTGCAGGTATTGGACGGCGTGATCCAGGTCGTCGAGGTCGATGCCGCCCCAGTCGCAGTAGATGAGCTTCTGGTGGGCGGTGCCGTAGCCGGTGGAGCCGGCGAAGTTGGGGGCCAGGATGGCGATGCCCTGATGGAGAAGATGCTGGTAGAGGCCGGAGCGGGCGTAGATGGGGCGCTCCTGGGATTCCGGGCCGCCGTGGATGAACAGCAGCACCGGGTGCGGGCCGGGGCCGTCCGGGCGGTAGAGCAGAGCATGGACGTCGCGTCCGTCGCGAGCCGGGTAAGTGATCAGCTCGGGGGCGACCGGGTCGATGACGTGCAGGGCCGGGGGGCGGGTGTCGGTGAGGTAATGGAACTCGTGCCGGGCCAGGTTCACGACCGCTATCTCCGCCGGCCGGGCCGCGGAATTGATCAGGATGATCGCGAAGGAGGCGTCGGGCGCCAGGGATAGCGCGGAGATGACGCCGGGCGGGATGGCGGGCAGCGGGATGGGGCTGCCGTTGCGGTCGGCGTGCAGGCGGGAGCTGCCGCCCTCGTTGACGGACCAGATGCGGACTCCCGTGGCGGCGTCGAGGACCTCGACATCCCAGTTCGGGCGCGCGATGGCCTGCAGGGAACGGGCTGCGAGGTCGTAGAAGGCGGCGGCGGTGAACTCGCTCCAGTGGTCAGTGAGCAGGTGGAAGCCGCTGGCGTCCGGCGCCCAGACGCCGGGCTCGAAGACACCCTCGCCCAAAGCGGACGTCAGGCAGACCGGCTCGGTGTCCGGGTCGCTCAGATCGGTGAGGTAAACGGCGATGTCGGTGTTGGACCGGAACCCGGTCGCCAGCAGCCAGCGGCCGTCAGGGGAGAGGCTGACGGCCTCGAAGGCGACCCCGTCAGGGGGCGTGAACCGGCGAAGCTCGCCGGTCTGCAGGTCGTGGACGATGAGGTCCTGGGCGGCGGGGTCGCGGTCGTTGGCTGTGTAGGCCAGGAAACGTCCAGTCGGGTCGAACGGCGAGGTGGCCAGGACACGCTGACAGTTCGGACCGGAGCTGACCTCGGTCAGGCCACTGCCATCCGAGGCGACGAGGTAGAGGCGGAACTGCTCGTCTCCGTTCTCGTCGGCGGTGAACACCAGCCGCTCGCCGCAGGGTGTCCAGGCGATCTGGCGGACGGTGCGGTCGTCGAAGCCGGCCACGCGACGCGGCTCGCCACCGACGACGGGAACCACCCACAGGTCGTAGTGCCCGGAGACGTGGCTGGAATAGGCCACTAGCTGACCGTCCGGAGACAACGAGAGGGTGGGCTGGAAGCGTTGCTGGGGAACAAAGTCCAAGTATTCGGGCATGGCAAGACCTTTCGGGTTCAGTCGATCCAGCTGCGGCGTACGGCTGCGGCTCCGGCGGCGAAGCGGGTCTCCACGCCGAGTTCATCGCGGATCGCGGTCCAATGTCGGCGCATGGTGTTGACGCTGATGTCCATCCGCCGGGCGATCGCCTCGTCGGACAGTCCCTGGTTAAGCAGCTTGAGCACCTGCAACTGCGCGGGCGTGAGGGGCGCGGCGGCCTTCGCGCTGCCAAATGGGATCGCCTTCTCCCAGAGCAGCTCGAAGTACTCCCGCAGCGCTCCCACGATGACGGGCGAGCGCACCAGCAGCGCCCCTCCCATGCCGGTCGGTGTCAAGGGAACAAGCGCCACTGTCTCGTCGGCGAGCTTCATCTTCATTCCGATGCGGGGCAGCAGCCGCGCCTGCTCTCCGGCTTCGACCGCGGCCTCGATCGTCTTGGCGCCGATCGGGTGCTCTGCGCAGCGGGTCTCGTAGATCGCCCGGCATTGCACCTGGCCCTCGAAGACCGGTAGCGGTACGTACCCGGTGGAGTCCTCGACGGGCGCCTCCAGGACGTAGTTATCCAGCGTGAGCCAGTCGTGCCGCGCGGCGTTGATGAGGGCGTAGGACAGGGAACTGATCTCGTCTCGGTCAGTGACGATATGCACGAGGCGGTCCATCGCCGAGTTCGAGGATGCCGCGGTCGGCGTCTGGTGGAACTCGCTCAGTCGCTTGTGTCCTGCCAGCAGCCGCTCCTGATCACTGACGAGACGGCGTGAAAGATCCGTCAGGACGCCCTGCAGCGCGAGTTCTGGGGGAGCAGGCACGAGACGCGGCGGCATCGCGGGGCCGTCCGGTCGGCGATGCGCCATCCCGCGAGCCGTCAGTTCGGTGACGTGCTCCTTGCTTCCCAGCAAGGACGCGGCGTCGTCCTCCGGGCAGCCGCCCTCCGTGAGCAGTATGGAGTACGACACGAAAATCTCATCCGGGACGACGCCTTCCAAAAGGCGCTGCGCTTTGACCTGATCCTGTCCGTCCACCGCCACCTCCGATCAGAGAGTAATGGTGGCGACGCTCTCTGTGACTGCCCTTCTTGTCGTGTCGGGTGATGGGTGGTTCCGCGCGATGGTGACTTCTCACGATCGCGTGCTCTGCGCAGGAGGCCCGCTGTTGTAGGGGTTCTCGCCGTCCTGGACTCCGCCTCCTCGGTCAGTAGGTGCCGTGGAGGGTTTCACCACCCCTGCTGCGAGGCCTCGCACGGTCTGATCAGTGCGAAGGCTCAAGAGCGGCAGGGAGGCACTATGCGGCGGCAGCTCGTCGGGGACGTGGTGAAGAAGCTGGGCGCAGTGGTTGCGGCGTCGGTGGTGTGGGCCGCGAACTCACCAGCCAGTGCGGTCGATGCAGCGCCTTACTGTCCTGCCGTGGGTCAGGTACCACAGCAGGTGTACGACATTAAGAAGGTGTGCGCGTTGGTGTATGGCGACCTGGTGGAAGGTCGAATGCCGGCCCTTTCGGATCTGCTGAAGTATCTGGCGCGGCCGCAGCGCAATCCGGCATATACCACGCTCACTTCTGAACCGCAGAAGGTGTCGAAGCCACGCGATGCGATTTCGACAGTGAAGCAGCCTAAGGCCGACCCAGCCCAAGTTCGCAGGCGGGATTCCGAACGGCGACCGCTTGTTCAGAGCAGCGGCGAAACTGGCCGGGCTCGGGCTCTGATCCGAGATCGTCAGACAAGGGCCCACCGTCAGCAACACCCGCACAAGGACGGTAGGAAGCCATCGTCCAAGACGGTTCCCCCATCACCAGCTCCATCGGAAGCGCCCTTGGCCTCGACCTCGACACCGTTTCCTGTGCCCGCAGCGGGTTCTCCTGCGCCCGATCTGGTCGCGGCGGTTAGACCGCGGGCGCGGTCTCGGTCTGAGGTGATGGGGCCGCTGAGTGGCGCGTTGGCATTCGGGCTCATGCTCATGGTCCTGACGACTGCGCTTATCGGTCGGCTGCGGCCTTGGTCGACGCAGGCCGGCGCGAGCTCGTTTGCTGCGCGTCTGCCTGGAGGTGCTGCTGGTCCACGCGGTATCGATGGCCGCAACGAAGAGGAAATCGAAGCATGCCCGGCGGTTGTCCTGTCATCCGCTGGGGTGCAGGCGCCTACGGTCACCTGCGGGATGGCGGAGTCGGTTGCCAAGCGCGACCGCGGTGAGCACATGGCGGCGACCCCGTCCCAGCCCGACCAGCCCGGCTTTCGCCCGGCGATTTCAGAGGCTGAGGTGCCCCTCGTATCAAGCCCTTCGGTCAAATTGGGGTCGGGTTTCGTAGCGGCGGCGGGTAAGGCGAAGGTCGAGGTGCTGGGGGTGCCGCGGCTGTCTTATGGCGGGGCCGAGGTCTGTTTCGGTCGTGCCGAGGCCCGGGAGTTGTTGGCGCTGCTTGCGGTGTCACGGGACGGGGTTTCGGCGGAGGGGATTGCCGAGACGCTGTGGCCAGGGGAGGTTGCCGGGCGCCGGTTGGATTCGGCGGTGCGGGAGATCAACCGGGCGCTGCGGCAGGCGATGGGTTGTGCGGCCGGCGTACGGTTCGTGCTCAAGTCCGGGGAGCGGCGGGTGCTGCCGGCGGCATCGTTCGATGCGGACTTCTGGCGGTTCGAGGACGCGTGCAAGCGGGCCTCGATCGCGGACGAGGACGCTGTGCGGGTGGCGGCGTTGCAAGAGGCGCTGGTCCTGTATCGGGGGCCGCTGCTGGCTGGGCGCGATGATCTGTGGGTGCTGCCGTTGCGGCAGGCCGCTCAACGGCAGGCGGCGGATGCCGCTGAGCGGATGGCCGAGCTGGTGCGGGCCGATGATCCAGGGCGGGCGGTGGACGTGCTGCGGTTGGCGGTCGAGTGCATCGATCCGTACAGCGAGACGTTGTGGTGTCTGCTGATGTCGGTTCAAGGCGAACTCGGGCGCCTGCCCGCGGTGCGGCGTTCGTTCGAGTTGTTGAGGGAGCGGTTGGCGGAGATCGACGCGGTGCCGAGTCCGCAGGCGCGGCAGGTGTATGAGCGGTTGGTGCGTTGACCAGCCGGTCCTGCGGGCGAAACCGGGCGACGGGCGGGCACTGGCCCGGCGGGGTCATGCGTCTGTTCGGCGTAGCGCGTCCCGGTCGCGCGGAGCATAGGTGGCCAGCATGGCGGCAGTGAGCAAGCAGGCAGGTCGGGTGCCGTAGATGCGGGCCAAGAGGTGCAGGGCGTAGAGGGAGGGGCGGCGGCCCGTCGTCGGCCAGTTCTCGTAGTCATAGAGGCGGGATTCGCGCAGTCCCGCTCCGGCGGTGTCGGCGAGCCGGTGGAAGGCGTTGACCGTCTGGGTTGCGGTGAGGCCGGCGGCGTGGCGGTAGAGGCGGAGTGGGGTGGCGGGATGATCGAGGGCGAGGATGGTGGCGATCTGGTCGATGGTGAAGCCGTGCTGGCGCAGGTAGCGGCTGCGGCGGCGGCAGTCGAGCAGCGTCTGGTATCCGATTCCGGACATGGGTCGACGTCCCCTTTCCTATAGCACGCGGGCGTCGCGTGATCCGGGGAACGGTAGGCGGGCTCTGGTGAGGGACTCCAGTCTCGGCGTGGGGTGGTCGATCGGGCGGCCACGTGAGCCGTCGTCGGGTGGTTCGGGGCATGGCCACAGATCGGGGCGGGGTAGACGTGGGATCGCGGGTTGGGGATGTGATTCGGGCGGGGAGGTGAGTGATCGTGCTGGTCGCTCCCGGACGTGCCGGGATCGTGACCGGAAGGGGCCAGCCAGCATGGATAACCGTACGCAGCACTTCTCAGGCGAGCCGAGCCGACTCCTCATGCCGCGGACGCACGGGCAGCCGCGTGGCGAGGAGTTCCCAGATCTGGCGCCAGGACTGGTGATGTCGACCTTCCGATCCCGGCCGGTATGGGGCGGCATGGCCTGGCGCCAGGCATTCCCGGGACGCGACGATCAGTCGGCCCCTGCGCGCCGCATGGTGGGCCGCTTGCTGGCGGACACCGGCCGGAGACACGACGCAGAGTGGGTGACGGCCGAGCTGATCGCCAACGCGCTGCAGCACTCGTGTTCGGGACAGGCACGGGGGTTCTTCGTGGTGGAGGTGCTGCGCGGCGCGGGCGTGGCCCGGATCGTGGTGTACGACCTGGGCGGGGGTTCAGTTCCGGACTTCTCCCGGACACCGGGTTCGGTGCTGGACCTGGCCGAGCATGGGCGGGGGCTGGCCGGGGTGGCTGCGCTGGCGGTCCGGTTCGGGGTGGCGGGCGATGCGAATACCGGGCATGCGGTGTGGGTCGAGCTGGCCCTCCCCGAGGAGGTGATTGCGGCGGCCTCGGCGGCAGAAGCGGGTGCTGTGGCCGGTGCTGGTGCGGAAGAGTCGGAGCCGGGCGGTGGGTTCGAGGCGATGCCGATGGCCTCCGGGACGCTCACCGAGGCAGCAGGACGCCTCGTTGCCCGTAGCGGCTTGTCGCCGGTGGGCTGTGAAGGAACCGCCAACGAGGAAGCGGGTGGCCGGACGGTGGGGGCGGGTGGAGCGGGCAACGCACTCTGCCCGGATTGCGGGGAAAGCGGTTGTTGGTCTGGCCCCTTCCGAGTGCTTGCGGAGGACGTACGGGGGCAGGCGGCGAGCCAGGTGTCGGCGTTCGGCCAGGAGCCGTGGGCACGGCAGGCCCTGGCCGGGCTGCGAGAGGACTGGCCGGGCTGGGCCTTTCTGGTGGTGCGGTGTCGGTGGATCGCGATGCGCGGCAAGCAGGCGGTGATCAGTGCGGCTGGGCCGCAGGAACTCCGCCAGGCCTTGCCCTCCGTCCCAGTAAAACCGGACGTGACCGCGCTGTTGCCAGGGTGCGGATCGGCTGTACCGGGCCTGGTCGAGGACGAGGCGTCAGAGTCCGGCTCGGTGCTGCCGATGGTGGCCGAGCTGTTGGTGATGGGATCTGATGCGAGGTGGGTGGGGGTTAGCGGGTCGCCGGGATCGGGTTCGACATGTACGGCGGGTATCGGTGGTGGTGGGGGCGCCGGTACGGGGCTGAGCGGCACGACGGCGGTGGTTGCGCCGCTGCCGGGGGCGTTGACCGCCGAACGGTCGGGGACGGGCACGTGGGCGATTGCTGCCGCTGACGTGGCGCGAGCGGGTCGGCGGCCGTACGGGTGGTCGTTGTGGCCGTGGGGCAAGCGTCGGGACCGTTCGTGTTCAGCGGCGCAGGTCGGGAAACAGGCTCGCACGACTGGCCGGGACGAGCCAGGGGGTGGACATGGCCACCGCCGGGTCCGGTCGAAGCCTGCCGCAGCGATGCTGCCCGCTGCTGTTGCCGCCTGAGCGTTGATGTGCCCGCGCGTGATGGGCCGGGGGCGCGGGCTTGACGCCTGGGGTGCAGGTGGGCGTTCATACCGGTTCGCTGTCCGGCGGCGAGCGATACTGAACGACAGGACCGGTAGGGGTTTACTCCGCGTCGGAAGCGAGGCGAACCGGCTCCTGCGACCGGACGGAGACGGCCTGTCGGCCTCGGTCATCCGGGCGCGCTATGAAGGTATGGGCGATAGCGAGGTTGTGTCAGATGGGGGCAGATCTCCCCACCGGAAATAGGGGTAGCGTTCCCTTGCGCGATTAAGGCCGCTACCCCGCGCAGATGGTGTTTTCGCAGGTCTTCCCGGTTTCGGACAGTGCGCTGGGCGGCCCGACTCGTCTAAGGACGAGTCCTTTGAATATGTGTGCGCGTGTGTGAAGTGGCTGACCGTGCTGCGGCTGGCCCCGCTCACCTTGTATCCCATGGCTCCTTCGACTACCAGCCCCCTGGCCGGCTCGCGGCTTGGCCGCGAGCCGGCCAGTTTGTGGAGCGTGTGACGGGTGTGGTGTGGGCCGGTGCGCCGTCGGGGGGATGCGGGGGATGGCGCGGTCGCGGTCGCTGACAGTTGGCTGACCGGCCCGGGGACGCCTACGACCCCGGTGCCGCCGTAGGGCGGTGCCAGGGCCGGTGGGTTGTCCAGGGGCGGGGTTACGCGGTGGCGGGTGTGTAGGTTCCCTCAGGTGTGTTCATGTCGTCCGGCGCGGTGGGGGCGGGGGATGAATGGCGACGTGGGTGGCGATCAGTTCGGCGACGTCGGCGGGCGGGGTGTCAGCAGGGATGTCGGTGACGGGATAGGTGTCATCGGGGCCGGTGCGGCCAAGGTAGGTCCATTCGATCGTGAGCGGCGCGGGGGCGGGGGTCAGCGCGATGATCAGTCGGACGAGGTGGTGGTCAGGCGAGCGGTACAGCTGGTTGAAGGTGTCGTGTTGCCGGACTTCGTTGCGGTAGTACCGGTTGCCCTGCATGCGGCGTTGGTAGCCGTGTTGAGTCAGGGCGCGGGTGTAAGGCAGCGTGAGGGGCATGTACGCGGCGATGTCGGCGCGGTCGTGGTAGTAGTCGCCGAGAATGTCGGTCATGTGGGTGGCGATCATGTAGAAGTCGGGCGGTGCGCCCGGCGTGCATGCCGGGCAAGTGGAGGCGTCTTCGCCGGGGTCGCAATCGCCTCCGAGGGTGAACATCTCCTCGTAGGTGCAGATTTCGAGGAGGCTGCCGTCGTCGCCGCGTTCGGGGCGGACGATGACGGGTTGCCCGTGGCGGTCGTCCCACATGATCGCCCATCCGGGGCCGTAGTTGGCTAGCGCGCGGGCGTGTCCGGGGCTGACCATGCGGCGGCGGGTGGCGGTGCGGCGGTTGGCGCGTGTCATGCGGTGTGCCTTTCGATTTCCCCGGCGGGTTATTCCGGGTGCCGTGTCGGCGGTGTTTGCCGCCTAATTCAATGGACGCTCGATCCCCGTATGTTTGTCAACCGGGATGCGCATTCATCTCACAGATTCTTTCGTATCGCATTCCGGCATTCGGGCATCGTTCGCCGTCGTCCATTGCAATAGGTGAAGAGCTGGACGCGGATCGAATGTCAAGCTGATCGCGGAAGTTTCTCATGAGGTGTTTTCGCAGATCGGCGGTTGGTTTTGTTAGGGCAGCCTCTCCAGCCGTTGCGGTGACTAAATTTGTTGGCCGGTCGACTTGCTGTCCGCGTTATGGGCGAGGGATGGTCGTGACGCAAACGAAAAGCACCGGCCCGGACGGGGCCGGTATAGCGACCGGAAAGGGCGTCACGAAATGGCTATTCACATCGCGGAAATGACCGCTACCGACACCGCCCCCGCTGACGCGGAAACCGCCGTCACCATTCCTTCCGATACCGGGCCTGTGACGGCCCCTGACGGCCCCGACGCCGCAGCCCCGGACACCGACAACACCCCGGACGCGGACGGGCGTGTGGCGGCGGTGTGGGCGGCGCTGAACGCCGAGCCGGGTTCGTCGGCCACGGTGATCGGGGCGGCGGCCGGGCTGAGCCGGATGGTCGCGGGCAAGATCCTCAACCAGCTCGAGACCGAAGGGCAGGCCCGCCGGGAACCGGGGGTGAACGACGGTCAGACGCGGGGCCGCGCCGCTGACCGATGGTTCCCGATCACGGTCGACACCCCCGTGCCGACCGCCGACGCCTCGGCCCCGACGGATGTCACGCCCGACGAGCCGACCACTTCGGACGCCGACACCGAGAGCGCAGCAGATGAGGAGGTGTTCACCGCCGCCGACCTTCCCCCGGCGGACGAGCTGATCGACGAGGAAGTCCTGACGGGCGAAGAGAACCGCGAACCTGAGGGGCTGAGCGCCGATGGGACGACCGGCGAGGTGCCGCATCGAGCGGATGGCGAATCCGCCGCAGCTCCTAGCTCCGCCCCGTCCGAGGCGAAGCCGGTGACCGATGATCCGGCATGGGCATGCGTTCGGGCGGAACTGACAGAGCTGGTGGATCTGTTCAGCGGAGCGATCATGGCCAAGGATCAGGGGAATGCCGTGATGGCGTTGGGATGCCTGGAAATGGCCATGACAAAGGCCGCCTCGGCACACCGGAACGCGCGGGCGGTGCTGACCGGCACCACCACCGCCCCGGCCCGTCCGGCTGCGGCCCGTCCGGGTGCCGCAAGCGGCGCGGGTACGGGAAACGGGGTCCGGACGGGTGTGCTGCGGGACATGGTGCACGCGCACCTGCTCGAGTTCCCGGACAAGGACTTCACCCCGTACGAGATCGGGCGGGCGCTGGACCGTTCGTCCGGTGCGGTGGCCAACGCCCTGGACCGCCTGGTCAACCTCGGAGACGCGGTGCTGTCCTGTGAGCGGCCCCGCCGCTACGCCCTCGCCCCCACCACCGACCCCGCTCACGGCGCGTCAGCACACGCTGACGCCGGGGGCAGCGCGGGGGATGGCAACTACGACGGTTGAGCCGGGGCCGGGCGGGCCGACCTGACCGGCCCGCCCGCCGGACCGGTAGCCGGGCGGGACCCCTCCACCGACCCGCCCATGGCCGCACCCCCGCACGCACCCCGACCCGCCATATACAGCACCACCAGCGGCCCCGGCCTGCCGCTCAGGCGGCAACACCGGTCCCATAAGCACCGGCACACGGCCCGCGCAGCCGGAGCCGGACCCCACAACACCAATCGGTCATCGCGTCTGTTTCGCATGCCCGCACGTCAGCACAACGCATCAGAGAGGGAACTGTCATGGCTCACGAAATCGAGGTCTTCGCCAACGGTTCGGCCGGGTTCGCCGCCGCCGGTAAGCCGGGCTGGCACGGGCTCGGCTACACCGCCCCCGGCCCGATGACCGCCGAGGACCTGCTGGTCAATGCCCAGCTGGCCGGATGGAACGTGCGAAAGGTGCCGGTCGGTCAGGTCACCGACCCCGTCACGGGCCTGCCGGTCGTCACGGAGGAGGACTTCCTCGTGGTGCGCACCAACCCTGTCACCGGAGCGCCGGAACGGCTCGGCCGTGTCGGCCGGGACTACCAAGTCCTGCAGAACGAGGACGTCACCGGGTTTCTGCAGACCCTGGTGGACGAGTCGGGGGCGATCTTCGACACCGGCGGGTCGCTGAACGGCGGACGCCGGGTGTTCGTCACCATGCGGCTGCCCGAGCCGCTCATGGTCGGCGGGTTCGATCAGGTCGACCTGTACCTGGCGGCGTTCTCCCGGCATGACGGGTGGGGGTCGTTCGTCACCGTGGCGACCCCGGTCCGGGTCGTCTGTGCGAACACCGAACGGGCCGCGCTCGCCAATCACGCCTCAAAGTTCACCGTCCGGCACACGGGCAATGTAGCCGGGCGCATCGCCGAGGCGCGGGAGGCGCTGAAGCTGACCTGGAAGCACGGCGAAGCGTTCGCGGCCGAGGCCGAGAAGCTGCTCGCGGTGCCGATGGAGGTCAAGGAGTTCCGGCAGTTCGCCAACCGGCTGCATCCCCTTCCGGCCGACGCGAAGGAGCTGGCCAAGCGTAATCACGATCTGACCATGCGGGAGTTGGAGTACCTGTTCACCACCGCGCCGACGCAGGAGCCGATCCGGAACACGCGGTGGGCGGCGTACAACGCGGTGACCGAGCGGCTGGATCACAAGAGTCCGGTGTTCGGCAGCCGCGACGTGGCCACCGTCCGGGCGGAGCGGGCCCTTCTGGACGACCACGACAACGCCAAGCTCAAGGCCCGCGCGTTCCGGTTGCTAGCCACCGCCTAACCAACGGCCATTACAGCCCCGGCGTCCGGTACCGCCCCCGCGTGGGGCCGTACCGGACCCACACAGGCCAATCCCCGGTCGGCCACACCGGCCGCTCGCTCCGGCGCCCCGGGATTGCCCGAGCGGCGGGGCCGAGCCCCGCCCAGGGCCTCGACCCGGCCGATACCGGCCCCGCGTACGTCATCCACCGCTACCCCGAAGGAGATCATCATGGGACGACTCGAAGACCTGGCCCTCCACTACGCCACCGCCGCCCGCCGGGAACTCGGCGAGGCCCTCAACCGCATCGCCTCCCTCGATGACGAGGGCACGCTGTACGACAGGGACCTCGGCCGGATCGCCTACGCCTACCAGCGGCTCACCTGGTGGCAGCAGGTCACCGACCTCACCCACGGCCGCGAAGAGCCGATCGACGGCGCGATCGCGCTGCTGGCCGTGCGACAACGCGCGCAGGACCTGCTGATCAACGCCCGTCCAGTGCACAACGGCGGCTTGTTCGCCCTGGCCATGGCCGAGTCCCGCCGAGGCGGTGCACGCGCCTTCCTCGACGCGACCGAGAAGCTCGCCGAGGCGCTGGCCTTCCCCGCCGATCACGACACCCGCCCGGCCGACGCCACCCGGCCGACCACCACGACCGAGCAGGCCCCGCCCACGGAATCTCGCCCGTGACGGCGTGTACGGGGGTGCGTCCCACCGGCCCGCGCCCCGGCCGTCTCATGGTCCGCCTCACCGCCCGCGCCCTGCTCGGGGCCGCGTGATGCCCCGGCCGTCAGCCGTACGGCCACCTCACGGCCCTCGCCCCGCACCGGTCCCTGTCACCCGACGATAAGGACAACGCCCGATGAACCACCGATACCAGCCCGACCCTCCGCCTGGGGAACCGAGCAGCACCCCTCCCGCCCGGGACAGCGCCACATCCCCAAATGAGACGGCGCGGCTCTCGTGCGAGCAGCTGACCGCCGAGAAGATCACCGCAGTCCGCCACACCTTCTACACGGCGGCAGCACGCGCGATCTTCACCTTGCAGAACGGGCAGCGGCTCACCGGTGAGCAGTCGTTCGCCGCCGCCCACGCCCAGGCAGCACGCACCTGGTGGGATCTCGTGGACGAGGAGATCACGGGCAAGAGCTTGACCTGCGATCACGCGCTACGACGAGTGCGCTCCTGGGCCCGCCACTACCTCACCGGCGAGCCTCCAGCCGCCCGGCCGGGAACTCTGTTCGATCACGCCCTCGCCCACGCCGCCCGTATTGCCGCCCGCGACTTCCTCACCGACAGCGGCCACCTCCTCACCCAGCACCTCATCCACCAGGCAGCCACCCCGCCCACGGCCGCACCGGTCACCACGGACCTGCCTGCACCGACTGGCGGTAAGGCCATGACAGGCCAGCCGACCGTGCCAGCGCATCCCGGCGCTGGCGACACCCTCCAGAGGAAGGAAACCCTGTCATGACCGACCCTCAGCGGCATGCCGCCACCGGCGCACCGCCCGAAGGAGTCCCGGCCTCACTGCACGCGATCACCGAGCAGGTTCACCACAACTGTCAGCAGCACCTCGACGACATCGTCCGGTGTCTTGGCCGGGGCGAGCGGCTGAGCGCCGAGCAGATCTACGGCACCCTGCGCGCGCAGACCCTTAGTACCTGGTGGCGGCTGGTGACCCGGCATATCAAGCGCACCGACGGCGGAGAGTCCCGCCCGGCCCAGTCCGTCGCCAGGTTCGTCTCCTGGATCACCCCCTACCTCGACGACCCCACCCCACCAGACCCCCGCCAGGCCATCGGAACACGCGGGCAGGACAACGAGCTGGAGCTCGCTCTGGTCCACCTCGACCACAGCCTCGCTCTCATCCGGCAAGGCGCCGCCCGTATCTTCCTCGCCCAAGCCGAGACACTCGGGCCGGCCTGCCCGGCGGAGCAGTCTCCGACTGCCTCGCCCGGACAGGAGGCCACGGCATGACCTACCGCACCCCCACCGGCGAACCCTCTCCCGCCATCCCGGAGATCTCGACGGCGAGCAGCCACAAACCGAGCGAGCTGGACGGATCGGGCGTGGAGTTCTTCCAGATGATGGCGTGGCGATGGAACATCACCGCCGCAAAGAAGATCACCCGGGGCCGGATGCCAGAAGGTCGGATCCAGCCGAGGGAATGGGGAGCCATGCTTCGATTGATCTCCATCGACACCGCGCATGCGGCCCAGGTGGATCTGTCCGAGCCGCTGATCGTGGCCCAGGTCCCGAACGGCGGCATGCTGATCATCGACGGCTGGCACCGCCTCTACAAGGCCGTGACCACAGGCGTTCAAGAGCTGCTCGCGGTGGTGCTCACTGCGGAAGAGGAACTCGCCTGTCGGATGCATGGCGGTGAGAAGGGGCAGGGATACATCCGCTAGCGCCTGATCCGGTGGCGTAGGAGGCATGCCCCGTCCAGCACAAGGTTGGTGTGCTGGACGGGGCATACCCGCTGCACCACCGGATCACATCAGTCTGTCAGAGTCCCTTTCCGCGACCCGAAGATGCCCTCTTGCTTTGATCAGCGCGATCTTCTCCATCACGGCTTCGAACGTTGGGTTCTGGAGGACGTAGGGGGTTGGCCCGAAGTCGAGCGCGCTGACATACGCAGTGGGGTTCTCCGGTACCGACTCGGGCTTGATCACCTTGACAAGAGGCCCCCCGCCGTCGGGGGCGTTGGCCGGGCGGGGATAGAGGGTGTGGCCAATGAGCCGGAGCACGGACTCGATAGGCAGCAGGTAGTCGATGAGGCTGGTCTCGTCGTCGTCTGACAGGGTGGGATCTTGAGGGCGGTTGCGATTGTGCAGGTCGACCTGCCCGGCCTGAGCGAGGTGGTCGTGAAGCCGTCCTTCCAGCCACCCGGCCTCGCTGCTGTTGAGCGTCTCATCCTCGTTGGATTCGTAGCGGATGAGCAGCGCCCGGTACCAGTGATCGCGATCCTTGAGCTGCTTCAGCACGCGGTGGCGCAGACCGGGGTTGGTGGCCTTGCCGACGTAGGCTCCCCACCGTCCCTGCGCGTCGGGGCGGTCGAGCAGGATGTAGGCGCCGGGGACGTTCCAGCCTCGGTCGAGGCGGTTGGCGTGGTCGCGGTCGAGCAGGAGCATGCCGGCGACCTTGTGCTTGGCGCGGATCTTGATCGGGTTGTTGAGGTCGTAGGAGAGGCTGACGACGAGCTGGGACGGGGCGAACCGCATCGCGCACACGAGGCCCCTCCTCACCTGCAAGTTCATCGAGATCTTCCCGCACAGTATCGAGCAAATTTCTCTCCGTGACCACGGGGTTCTGCTAAGCGCACGAGCAGCTCACCTGTCGGATAGGCATCACGGTAGTGCTGGAGGCCGACCTGGCTGGCGCTATGACAGCCTGGCCAGGCCGTCAGTCTGTGCGAACCGCTGTGGATAACGGTCCGATGCGGACGCGTGAGCGGATGCCGTACGCGTCTACGTGGTGGCCGTGGCCTGCGATCAGCGTGGATCGGATTGGCCGGTGGCGGCGTGGGCGGGCGGCCGGGTGAAACCGATCAAGTCCTGCCGCTGATAGCTGTCGATCTTTACCACGGTACGCCGGTTGGGGGCGTGGATCATCTGGCCGCCTCCTAGGACCAGGCCGACATGTCCGGGGCCGTCTGCTTCCATGCGAAAGAAGACGAGGTCGCCTGGTTCCTCTTGCCCGGCTGGGATGGGCGGGCCGTGGCGCCACTGGTCGGCGGCGACGCGGGGGATGGTGATTCCGGCTGCTTGGTAGGCGCGCATGGTCAGCCCGGAGCAGTCGAAGGCGGCCGGTCCCTCAGCGCCCCACAGGTACGGTTTGCCCAGTTGGGCGTGGGCGTAGGCGAGTACGGCGGCGACCTGCTCGCCGGGGATGATCGGGACGCAGGTGCCGGTGAGGGCGTCGACGGTGTGTTGGGCGAAGGGCTCCCATTGGGCGTAGGCGTCGGGGCGGCCGGAGCGTTGGACGGCTTGGGCGGCTCGGGTGACCGGGAGCTGCTCCCAGCGAGGCACCTTGACGAGGCGATCGTAGAACGTGCTGGTGGCGTAGCGGGGATCGAGGATTTGCGCGGGTGTTCCCCAGCCTTGCGAGGGGCGTTGTTGAAACAGGCCCAGGCTGTCGAGATGACCGTAGTGCACGTTGCGTAGCCGGGATTCTTGCAGGGCGGTGGCGATCGCGATGACGGCTGCCCGAGCGGGCAGGCCGCGCTCGGTCGCGACCTGGACGATGAGGGCGGCGTGCATCTGCTGCTCGCTGTCCAAGGTGAGCGTGGAGGCCACGCCGGTCGATGTACTGGCCGCGACCGGCCCGCCCGTCATGCTGCTCGTTGTCGCAGGCGTGATCACGCAGGCCAGGCCGCCGGGTGTGCCGGAGCCGGTGAGGATGCTGGTGGCGGCTGCGATGAACGCGCAGATGATGAGCAGCAGGAGGGCGGCGCCGGCCGCGGCGGCCTTCATCTGCTCTCGGTCTCGTCCTCGGCGAAGATGCGGTCGAGGAGCGCGTCCTCGTGGTCGTCGGCGCTGGCTGGTTGCTCGGGGCTTTGGCCGAGGGCGAGGTGAGGCCAGCCCCGGTCGAGGTTGGCCAGCCGCAACCGTGTCTGCCCCGCCTCGGCGGGGACGGGTAGCCAGACGGGCCCGGCGGGGCCGTCGCTGTGAGTGGTGTGGACGGTGGTGGCGATCGGAAGGTCATGGTCGGTGAGAAGTCTGCGCAGGTTGGCTTCGCGGGTGGGGTTGGGCAGCCAGAACAGGACCGGGGTCGTGATGCGGGTGGCGTCGGTGAGGGCGCGGTAGTCGTGGAGTTTGTCGGCGACGCGTTTGAGGGTCTCGGCGCCGGTGTCGTGTTCGAGGAAGAAGTCGATCTGGTGGCCGTTCTCCGACCAGCAGCCGTAGGCGTCCGGGCGGGCCAGGTCGCTCCATTGCGTGGCGCACTGTCTTTCTGACAACCAGGCCCTCAAGACGGCGTGCGAGGTGTGGCGGGCACGGCTGTGCAGGTAGGAGAAGAAGTCGTTGACGCCGACCTGGTGGGCCAGGCGTGAGGAGACGGCGACCGGGATGTCGGGGTTGTAGCCCAGTTCCTTGACGGTGATTCCCTGCCGGGCGGCCAGAGCGGCGGCTCCGGCTTTGCCGAGGGCCCAGTGGATGGGGGCCGAGCCCGCGCCATATCCGGCCCAGGGCCGGAACCGGGTGACGGCGTTGAGCTGCAACAGGATGGTCATGCGGGCGCGGGTGGCCTGGGCGATGGTGAAGAACATCCGCTGCAGCTGGTGGGTGGTCAAGACGCGGTGGCGGTGCAGGTGATCGAGAATCTCGTAGTCGCGCTCGGTCAACCTGGCGGAGAGCAGCATCAACGCGGTGTGATCGAGCCGGGGCTGGGCTGCCGGGATGGGCTGGATGGTGAATCGAGGCAGCTTGCGAGCTGCCGCTCGGCGGGTGGCGGGCTGCTTGGCCGGCTGGCAAGTGTGGGAGCAGCCGCAGGGCTTGTCGGACATGGCGAACCTCCGTGATGTGGTCGAACTAGGGCGTGGGATCGGGTCAGGAGCGGCTGGAGGCTGAAGGTGCGCCGGAGTCACCCTCGCGAGAGGCACGGCCAGCAGCTCTACCTGCGGCTGGTTCAGGCGTCTGACCTGCTCGCCGGGCAACCGCCGGTCCCGTGAACCGCTGGCGAGATGCCTGGCGGATCTGTGCCTCCCGGCCCTCGACCAGGGAGGGCAGGGGACGGGTACGCAGGGTGAAGGCGGAGGTCTGCTGGCCGTCAATGACGAGGCGAGCGGCGGCTTGGTAGGCGCCGAGATGGGTGAGGTCGTGCGGGCTGATCAACGGAGCAGTGTGGTGCTTAAGGTCGTTCGCGTCTTTGGGCGAGGCGTTGAAGTAGATCTTGTTCCGGGCATCTGCTGAGAGGGCTTCGCGCAGGTCGGCGGGAAGCTGGTCGAGGTGCTGATGGGCCAGCACCAGGGAAAGGCGGTAGCCGCGTGCCTCGGCGAGCACGTCGTTGATGTGGCCGGGCAAGTGCAGGAAGTTGTGGCACTCATCGATCACGAGCGAGGCATCCGGCCTGTCTGACTCGGCCAGGGCGGAGCGGCGGGTGGCGGCTTGCCAGGTGTGGGCGAGCAGGATGGAGCCGAACAGCCGTGCGGCGTCGTCGCCCAAGATGCCCTTTGGGAGCCTGGCCAGGACCAGGCCGCCTCGGTCGAGGAGCCGGCCGATGGGCACGGTGGTGTCCGGGCTGGCCAGGGCTTGCCGGACGAACGGGCGGAGCAGGACGGCGCGGAGCTTGTTCATCACCGGTCCGATGACCGTGGCCTGTCCGGCGGGGGTGAGGGCTTCGTAGGAGTCCCAGAACCCGGCCAGCAGCTCGTCGCGCAGCTCGGCCGTAGTCCGGGCACGGAACGCCGCATCGGTGAGCAGCCGGGGCACATCGGCCAGGGTCGCCTTGCGGCCCAGGACGCTGGTCAAGGTCAAGCAGGTGGAGCGGAGCAGGTCATCCACCCGCGGCCCCCAGGCGGAGGAGAAGCAGCGGTGAAAGATGGACACGACGGAGTCGACGGCGAAGGCCGGATCATGCCCGGCGAGGATGTTGATCGAGGGCGGTGGGCCCGCGTCTTGCGGGTCGAACACGACCGTCTTGCCGACGGCCCGCTGCGGGAGCCGATTGAGGATGTCGGTGACCAGATCTCCCTTCGGATCGATGACCAGGACGCCTCGTCCCGCTGCCGCGTCAGCCAGGACCATGTTGGCGAGCAGGGTGGATTTGCCGACGCCGGTGCCGCCCAGGACGTGCGTGTGATGCCGTGCGTCGGCCACCGGTAGTGCTACGGGGCGCGGTGGGCCGCTGTCGGCGTCCCCGAGGACACGGGCGGTTCCGCCCACCGTGGTGCTGGGTACGGCCGGAGACGGCGCTACCGGGCGGGCTCCGGCGCGGGTGATGCCGGGCGCGTCGATGTCCCACGGTAGGTGGGCGAGCGCGGCCAGCTCGGCCACCGACAGCAGATAACCGGAGTCCAGGCGGCGCGAGCTGACTACGTGTCGGGCGCGCCAGAGACGGGCTCGACGCAGGTACTGGTGGCTGCCGGTGTACAAGGCGAAGACGCCGGCCAGGGTGTGCGCGTGGCCGCGCAGCCACCGGCGCTCCAGATCAGAGGAGCCCTTGCCGTCATGGGTGACGGTTGCCGGGGTGCCCAAGGTAAGAGGCTCGCGGGTGGTGGTGGCGACGGCGTAGCGGATGGCGACGGTGTAGCGCGGCTGGGCGGCCTTGGCCAAGATGGTGCGGACCTGTTCGGCGCGTTCGGGGAAGTCACGGGCCAAGTCCCCGGTGCGGTGGTGGTGGCGGGTGCTGGTGGGCAGGGGGAGGATCTCGTCGAAGACGCGGCCGAGGTAGTGGCGGCTGCCTCCGCCGCGCAGGTGGGCGGCGGCCTGGTAGGCGTGCCGCAGTCGGCGGCCGGTGGTCGGCCGGGCCAGTACCTGGACGACGGCGTGCTCGCCTTCGCGGAGTCCGCCCATCGCCTCGAGCAGGGAGCGGATGGGGTCGTGGTCGTGGTCGGTGGTGAGCGGGAAGTGCTCGGGCGCACCCAGGACCAGACGCCCGCCCGCGACCTCGGCTTCTGCCGGTAGGGGTGAGGCGGCGGGGCTGGTGGTGGTGGTCGCGCCCGGCCAGGCGGCTTGGACGGCTTTCTCGACAATGCCTGCCGGGATGGTGCCGGGCACCCACAAGCGGATGCGTACTCCGGCGTCGCTGCCGTGGTACTCCCAGACCAGGTGCGGCTGGCCGGCGAAGGCTCGTTTCCATGCGGGGCGCAGCAGGCCGACGAGTTGGCGCCACAACACCAGCGCGCCTTCGGGGTCGCTGTGGGGCGGGCTAGAGATCTCGATCAGCCGGGCCTCGGGCGTCATGCGGGCGTGCTGCAGCCAGCCGAGCAGAAAGCGCATCGTGGCGGCCAGAGCCCACACCACCGCCATAGCCGCACCGAGACGGGGGCCGTAGGTGAGGGCGAGTTCGGGCAGGCGGACGGGCAACTCGGCCAGGAAATCCAGGGTTTCCTGAACATCGCGGTCGTTGATGCCGCACAGCAGGCACGTTCCGTTCGGGCTGGGTGCCGGGTTGGTGGTCATAGCGGGTCGCTCTCCTCGTTGCCGTTCTGGTCGGTGGTGGTTATCTCGGTGAAACTGGGTGGGCCGGGTGGTTGCGCGGCGTCCGCTTGGCGCGGGCGGTGCTGGTCGTGCCGGTCGAGTTCGGCGAGGGACTTCGGGTCGGTTGTGGCCAGAGCAGCCTCAGAAGGCGAAGCGACAATGCTCAGGGCGGCCCGGCGGGCGGGGCCCGCAACCAGGAGCGCTTCTCCGCGTTCGGCGGTGAGCAAAAACTGGCGCTCGCCATCGGTCAGGTCGAAGGCGTCCCCGACCGCGCCGATGGCCTGCGGCGCTTGGCGCAGCAGAATCTGGCTGGCGGCGTTGGCCACGATCGCCTGCCCGAGCTCGGAGCCGAGCAGGTCGGCGGCGTCTTGGGTGACGACGGCGAGTCCGGCCCAGTGCTTCCTGGCTGCTTTGGCCATCCGGAACAGGAAGCGGGCGCCTTCGGGCTCCTTCATCAGCAGCCAGGCTTCGTCCACGACGACGAGGCGCTTTTTGCGGTCGCGTGGGTTGGCTACCCGCCGCCAGATCGCGTCCAGCGCGAGCAGGGTGCCGACGGCTTTCATCTCCTCTGGCAGGTCCCGCAGGGAGAAGACGGTCAGATGTCCGGCTGGGTGGGTGGTGGTGGGGCCGTCGAACAGCTCCCGGTAGGAGCCAGTCACGTACGGAGCGAGCTGCGCGGCCAGCTCCGCCCCTACCTGAGCGGCCGCGTTGGCGGTAAGAGTGGTGACCAGATCGGCGAGGAGCGGCGCGGGCCTGCTCCAGGTGCCGGGGTCGCGGGTGATCCCGGCCGCCGCGTACGTGGCGAGGATCGCGCTGTCCAGGGCCGCTCGCGTCTGAGGGGTGAGCGGGGTGCCGCCGAGCATGGTGGCGATCAGGGTCTGCAGGAACATCGCCCGCCGGGCCAGCACGTCATCGCGTGGGCTGTGGCTGGGGGGCAGGTCGAACGGGTTCCACCGCACTCCGGAGGCGCCGAGCCGCAGGCAGGTGCCGCCGACCGCGTGCGCCAGGCGGGCGTATTCGTCTTCGGGGTCGACGACGGCGACCTCGACGCCTTGGTAGAGCAGGCGCAGGGTTTCGAGTTTGGTGAAGAAGCTCTTGCCGGCGCCGGAGCGGGCGAGGACGACGGAGTTGTGGTTGTCCTGGGCGAAGCGGTCCCACACCACCACGCCGGTACCGGTGGCGCTCAGCCCGTACAGCACTCCGCTCTCGCCGACGCTCGTGGTGAGGTCAGGTGAGGTGAAGGGGAAGGCGGCGGCCAGCGCGGTGGTGTCGAACGTCCGCGTGGCGTGCAGGGAGTCGACCGCGAGCGGCAGGCTGGTGGTCCAGCCTTGCAAAGCGCGGAACGTCGCCGGTTGGGCATCCAGTAGCAGGGACGATGCCAGCGCCCGGACCCGCTCCACCTCGGCGGCCAGCTCGTGCTCCGTTGGGGCGGTGATGGTCAGGTAGAGGCCGACCTTGAACAATCGGCCGTGGCCTCGGGCGAGCTGGTCGGCCAGGTGGGTGGCGTCGTCGGCGGCGGCTTCGGCGGCGAAGTCGGCGAGCCTGCCATGCTGGGCGTCGGCGCGGCTGGCCGATTCCAGTCTGGCGAGCTGGCGGCGCAGCCGCATCGCCGCTACGGCTTGTGGGATCGGCTCGATGTGCAGGGACACATCCAGGTGGCCGGGGTAGGTGAGCAGCGGCTCCAGCCATCCCGCGCCGACCTCGCGCGGGTAGCCGGTCACCGCGAACGACGCGCAGACCGCGTCGGGCAAGGTCAGAGTCCGGGCGCCGACGTGCACGGAGCCGGGATTGAGGAGAGGGCTGGGCTGGTGGTCGCGGTTGCGGTGGTGCCAGCGTAGCTTCACGATGTGCTCCCGGTGGTTGAGGTGATCACTTCGTCTGGGAGGGCTTGGCCGAGTGGGTGCTGGCTGCCGGGGTCGAGGCATGCGGCCAGCGCTTGACTGGCGCCGTCGGCGTCGAGCACGCGGGTGCTGATGCCGAGCGCGGCCAGGCTGCGTTCGGCTTCGGCGGCGCGTCGCAGGACGACGGCGGCGCTGGCGTCCCGGCGTACGGTTCGTCGTGCTCGGCTGGTGGTGGGGTGGTCGCGAAGCACGACGAGCACCTGCCGCATCAGCAGCTCCCGCGAGTCGTTCAACTCGGCCAGGTAAGCGGCGTGTTCGCGGGCGGCGTCGGCCAGCGCGGCGTGTGGCAGCGCCTCTGCCTGGTGTTCAACGGTCGCGATCAGGTCGGTCAGGTCGGCGGGCCGGGCCCGAGCGAGGATCTGCACGGGTGCTTCCAGAGAGTTCAGCCACCGGCCGAACGCTCCGACCAGGGCGGCTTGTTCGCTGGTGGTGCGCAGGTGGAAGGACAAGGTGCTGGTCTCGACGAGGACGGCGACGCCGCCGTCGGACAGTTCGAGGGCGCCGTCGGTGCGGATCGCCCGGACCGGCAGCCGCAGCGGCGCGGGCAGCTTTCCGCGCAACCGGCACCAGCTCGGCGGTTCGACGACTCCCTCAGGCGCGCACACCAGTCGCTTGTGCGTGCGGGCATGGAGCAGGGCGGCCAGAGCGAAGCGGTCCAGGCTGAGTCCATCCCGTCGGCCGAGCGCGATGGTCAGGCCCAGCGCCACGAGCGGCAGGACGATCGCGGCGAGGATGACGATGGGCAGGAGCTGGTGGAACAGGTAGTAGATGGCGGCGGCGATCCCGCCGGTCAGGGTGACGATGAGGATCTGCCGGAAGCTCAGCCCATAGACGATCTTGTCCGGGGTGGAAAAATCAGCGGGAATGGTCGTGATCAACGGTTCGGACTCGTTCATCGGCCGTCCTGCCTGCGGGCTCGGCTTGGTGGCGGATCAAGGCGAAGTTGGAGTTGCCGGGGCCGTGGCGGTCGGGTGGGCATGCCGGGCAGCATCGGCTGGGACCACGGGGGTTTCGGGCGGATCCATGGGCCGGTCGGTTGTGCCGGGGCGGCTGGTGCGGGTGGGCGGGGCACGCGGGTGACCGGGAATGGCAACGCCAGCTGACGTCCCTGTGTGGTGGCCGATCCTGTACGCCGCGACTTCGGGCCAGCCGTCGTGGGCGGGAGGTTGAGGGGTAGCTGAAGCTGCTGGTGACCGCGCGGTCCATGCGGGGTGGGCGTGTTCACAGGTGGTGCTCCTTGGCTGGGTGTAGGTCTGCCCGTGGGCTGCGCTCCCGGTGGTCCGCCGCTCGGCCGGGTAGGGCGGCGTCGTCCCCCGCCTGCGGGGCCGGGCGGCCGACGGCGCGTGGACGGCGTGCGTGTGCCGGTGCGGGCAGCTCTGCCACCCTTGGCCAGGGCGGTTTTGGCCAGGCCGACGGTCTTGTAGAGGATCACGGCCTTGATCAGGCGCTTGAGCAGCTGGGGCTGGGCGGGCTGCCAGACGGAGCGGGCGACCCAGCTGGGAATCTTGATCAGGATGAACAGCAGGCCGATCAGCACCAGCGCGTCAACGGCGCGCACGACAGTGGGTTTCACGGCGGCCAGAGCCGGACCGCCGGACGGGGCTGCGAAGGTGTCGGTGGAGTCGGTGAAGTACACCTTGAACGCGAGGATGAGTACGAGCGCCTGCAGCACCTGCATGATCAGGACGCCGGTGAAGGCGCGCCACCACAGCCGGGCGATGTGCTCGGTCTGCGGCAGCGCGTGGCACAGCAGCGCGAGCGGCGCCGCGATCATCAGGAAGAGCAGCAGCGTGATCCGGACGACCGCGATGAAGGCCAGGATCAAGCCCATGACCACCGCCAGCCCGATCATCCAGATGAAGAACATTTGCGGGGCCTGGAGCTGGCCGATCGGGTTGATGAGCTTGTTGGCGATCAGGTCGCCGGCTCGCTGCCCGTCGACGCCGTCTTCGAGTAGCGCGGCGACCAGGCCGTTGGCCAGCTCGATGGCGTACTGGCAGAGGGTGAGTGAGAAGTTGAGCGTGATGGCGGCGACCACCGTCCGGGGTGCGATCTCGGCGGCGGTGGTGGAGGTCTGCACGCTTCCGTACGCCATGACGATCACTCCGCCGGCCAGGACGAACAAGGCGAGCAGTGCGTTGGCCACCATCCGTACGTGCGCGGACAGCTCCTGTACCCGCTCGATCATGTCCGGCGGCGGCGCGGACAGCAGCAGCGTGCCGACGGTTTGGAAGGCGGGCTGGATCGCCTCGGTGACGATGGAGCCGAACCAGCCGTTCAGCGCCCGGTTGATCTTGCAGCCGAAGTCCAGCCAGCCGCATTCCTCCGCGCCGCCGTCCGGCTGCGGCGCCGGCTCGGCGGCAGGCTCAGGCTCTGCTGCCGGGGTAGTGGATCTGGTGCTCGGATGTGGGTGCGGTGGTGGCGTGAGCATTGGCCCCGTCGGCGTGGACGGAGTCGATCTCGGAGCAGGTGTGGCGGGCGGTGTGGGCTGCGGGTTCGCCGTTGGCGAGGGCGCTGGTGGCGGGTCTGGTTCGGCGGCGGCTTGGGTGGCGGTGACAGTGAGCGTGATGGCGATGATGGCGAGGAGCTGAGCCAGGTGGCGCTGGATGGCCCGGGACGTGTTCGCCGTGGGTGGGCGGGGTGGCGGGTGGCGGGTCACGGGTCAGGAACCCACGATGCCCTTGAGCACGCTGACCAGCAGCGGGGCCAGGACGGCGATGCCGTAGCCGAGGGCGGCGTAGCGCAGGGTCTTCTTGGCCGACTCGACCTCGCCGGGGTCGCCGCCGGCCAGGATGTAGCGCACCCCGCCGACGGTCAGGAACAGGGTGGCCAGGGCGACGAGCAGGCCGACGATGACGTTGCGCAGGTTGTCGATCACGCCGTTTAGCGAGGCGGGCGCCGCAGCCAGTAGTTGGTCGGTGGGCAGGGCGGGGACGGTCTTTGAGGCGTCGGTGGCGGTGACGGCGTTGGCGATGGCGTACTCGAGCAGGATGCCCAGGACGATGCCGCCGAGGATGGTCATGGCGATGAGCAGGATCTTGAGGCTGTGGGTTTGGGCTGAGGCGGTGGTGCGGCGCTGGCGCGGTGTCATGTGGTGTCTCCCCGAGAGTGGTGCCGGTGTGAGTCGGATGGCGGCTGGTGGGTGAGAGGGCGGCGCGGAGGTGCCGGACCGGCTGCGGGGCCGGGTGGGCGTCCTCCTTGCGGTGCGAGTGGTGTGTGGTGGGCTGGGCCGGGTGACAGGGACCGGTGACCAGGGACGGGCCCGGCTGCCGGGTCCGGGCGCCCTCCGCGCTGCCTTCTCAGTGGTTAAAAGACCTGGGTGAAAGGCCGAGTTAGGACATGAGGGCCAGCGGATTTGGCGCGATCTTTGCTGGCCGCGAGCTGTCGGCGCTGGTGCGATCGCTACAGGCCACAGGACAGCTCGCCGTTCTGGAGTGCCTGGTAGAGCGCGGTTTCGGCGCGCTGGCGGCGCTTGAGCGCGGTGCAGTAGAGCAGGCCACGGCGGCGGCAGTAGGCGCTCAGCGGGACGCCTTCGAGCCGGGTGCAGGCGATCAACTCCGCCTCCAGGACGGTGATGATGTCCTGGGCGACGGCTTGGGCGAGAAGCTGGTCGGGGTGGCCGGTCGGGTAGGTGAAAGCCTCCTGGGTGTTGTCGGCGCGGTCGGTGAGGTCAGGGTCGGCCAGCAGAGCGGGCTGGTCGGCGGCGTGGGCGCGCACGACGGCGATGCGGGTCAGCCGCGACAGCCGCAGCAGCGTGTGCGACCAGGTCAGATTCACCCGGTAGAGAGCTTCCACGAAGGCGGTCAGCACGTCGGCTTCCAGGTCCTCGCGGCAGGTCCGCTCGGCCGGGATGGTGCCGGCGAGCGCGCCAAGGAGGCGGCGCAGCATCGGGATGGCCAGGGTGACGGCGGCGACCATCCATGCCCCTCGCTGGGTGCGGGCCCGCTCGATGAGATGCCGCCACGCGTGATCACGGGTGGCCCGCGAGCAGGACGGATGCAGCAGCATCCCCCGCAGCTCGTGGAGCGGGATCGGCCGGGCTGGCAGCCCGTGCCCGAGCCGCGCACCGTCCAGCGAGAGCGGGTCGGGGCCGCGCATGAGCAGGTTGAAGGCGCGCTCGGCCACGTCCAGTGGCAGCGACCCGGCCAGGCTCAGATGGTCATCGTCGGACGGCTGGCTGGGCCGCGCGTCGTCGATGTCGGTGTCGAGGTCGAGGCCGGACAGCGCGTCGGCCGGGGTCGGACGGGTGATGGTCGTGATGGTGATGGCCGCGTCGGTGCTGTCGGTGGCGAGGCGGATCGAAGGATGAGACATGGCGACGCTCCCGAGAAGGCGTGGTCGGTTCGGACGTCGCTATGCCGCCACAGTGCCCGGACAGCAACCGGGCAGTAGCCGGGCAGAAAATGATCAGACATCGGGCACAGCAAAGATCACCCCAGCTTCCGGTCATGCTCCGAAACCATGGATGACCTGCGAGAACGCCGGAGAGTTGGGTTTGTGGCCGTCGGGGAGCAGAAGGTGTGATCTACGTCGTCGCACCTGGAAAGGCGTCTTGACCTGCGGTAATGCGGTCGCGTTGAAAGTCTCGGGTCAAGTTCGCGTCAACCGTGGATGCGGACCCCAGGCCTGCGTCGGACTCCTGATCGCCGCCGCGGCAGAACTCGGCCCTGCGGCTGGGTCGCTCAGAGACTCTTTCCAGGGTCGGTTGGGCAGGTGGGAGAGGTGTCGGGCGCGCTGGTGCGGCGCATGCGGGCCTCGGCTTGTGCGCGGGTGATGACGGCGGAGACAGCCTCGGCGGCACGGCGGGCTGCCAGATCCCGGATCTCTTGGGGTGGGTCGCGGTCATCGATGATGACCAGCGTCTCGTCATCGGCGAGGTGGGTTCGGACCTGCCAGCCGAGTCGGCGGCCGGCCGTCCGTGCGGCTCGTCGTACTTCGGCCGCATCCCCCAGCTCGGTCACCGCGTCGCGGGTGAGAACGAGCTGGCCGTAGAAGCCGTGGTACTCCGGCTTGAGACGGGCGGACATCATCGCCTTGACCTGGTCGACGAGCTTGGCGAAGCGGCGTTCGGCCAGTTCGTCTTTCCGGCTCGGCATGCTGATCACCTCCCGGTGGACACGGCCCGGGGTGTCCTCTTCTCACAGTAGGCCGCACCGGCGAACAGCGACGGGGAAACCGTGCTGCAGCCGGTGACGGACGTTGCCCGGAAGCTGCCCGGAAGTTGCCCCGAACCGCTGTGACCTGCGAAAACGTTCTCCTCTCGGCGGTGTTTCGGACGAAGAGGCGTCTATCTTGGCCACCAGCCGAGGGCGAAGCGGACGACGTCGGCGGGATGTGGAAGCGCGTCTTTCCCGATGCGCGGCAGGCTGCGCGGATGATGTGGTGAGGGCCTGCCGGCACGGCCGCCCACAACCTGTGGATGAGCAGCCGGACGCGCCCGAGAGGCGGCATCCGGTGAGTGAAACCACGGATGGCCTTGCCGAAGCTTTGCCTGACGGCTTGTCCTAACTCGGGGTCTGCGGCAGGTATTTGGAACAGTGACAGGGATCGGTGGCCGGGCACTTCGGGCCACACCCACATGACCGAATTCACCACCACCTCAACCGCTTCCACATCCACCAACTCCTACGTCGCTGCCGGGCCCGCCGCGCCCGGCTCCACATCCACCGCATCGATTGCCTCGCCCGTGGCCTCCGGGCCGGACGTCCCGCTTCGTGAGCCCGGCCTTGGGCTGGCTCGGGAGGTTCAGGGTGCCGTCCGCGGTCACCTACCGCTGTCGGTGTGGCTGGCCGCAGCCGATACCGAAGCGGTTGCGACCTGCCCGGCGGGTTGCTGCCATCCGGTCAGCGGCCCGCTGGCCCGGAACCTCATCGCGGCGTGCGCCCGGCTGGGCGAGACCGTGGTCCACCTCGGCGCGAGCGATCATCAGCTCGTGTCGGCCGCGCTGACGGCGGGCTGCCTGCCGGTGGCCGTGTTCACCGACGCGGCCCTGGCGGGCGTGTCGTGGGCTTGTCTGGCCCGTATTCATCCCCAGCACGACTTGGAGGTCACCGAGCTTCGCGTCCCCGATCGGGGTGATGAGTCTTCGGTGCTGGCCGATCTCGCAGCCGGTGCGGGGCTGGTCGTGGCCGAGCAGACCTGCCGGCAGCCGCTGGGCCGGCCTGCCGGACGGCCAGGTTCTGAGGCAGGAGCCGTGGTCTTCGACGTCGCGTGTGCGGCGGGGCTGGTCCAGCCGGGTGGGCATCTGGTGGTGGTCACCGGCCTGCACCGGGAACACGAGGTGGCCGATCCGGTGCCGGAGATCATTGCCCGGGCCCGCGCGGCGGGGCTGGTGTATCTGCAGCACATCATCGCCCTGCGGCATCCCGCGCGGGGCGAACAGACCGGCCCGGCTCTGTCCCGCCGGAGCCAGGTCGCGATCGAGGAGCCGCCAGAGTGCGCCGGGTTGCCGGCGAGCGTTCGCGTGCACAGCGACCTGGTCATCTTCACCAAGCCCAGGTTGGCCGCAGGCTCAGACATCACGACGGCTCCGGCCGCCCCACGCGCCAGCGATTCCGGCAGAGCTGAGGCTTCGGCGAAGGCCGGGGGTGAGCGGTGATGACCGGGGCGACGACGTCGGTGTGGGCGACCGGGCAGCGGCCGTCGCGGGTGCAGCGCAGAGGCCGGTATGTGCCGGAGTCGATGCGGCATCCGGGCAAGATGCTGCCCTCGATCGCCGCCCGAGTGATCGCCACCTACACCGAGCCGGGGGAGCTGGTGGTCGATCCGATGTGCGGGATCGGCACCACCCTGGTCGAGGCCGCCCATCTGGGCAGGCACGCCGCGGGTGTGGAGTTCGAGGAGCGGTGGGCGCGCCTGGCGGTCGCCAACCTCGGCCACGCCAAGAAGCAGGGGGCTCCCGGCTTCGGGCAGGTGGTGGCCGGGGACTCCCGGCACATCGCCCGGCTGCTGCCCGACCTGGTCGGGCGGGCCGCGCTGGTGCTCACCTCGCCCCCGTACGGGGCGGCCACGCACGGGCACATCCGTTCCACTCGCGACACCGGCGAGCCGGGCGTACGCAAGTGGAACCAGCACTACTCCACCGACCGCGCCAACCTTGCCCACCAGCAGCTCCCGGCGTTGCTGGAGGGGTTCGGCCGCATCCTGGCCGGGTGCGTGGAGCTATTGCGGCCGGGCGGCGGGGTGGCGGCGATCACCGTGCGGCCCTACCGGGTGCGTGGCGAGCTGGTCGATCTGCCCGGCCACGTCCACCAGTTGGCCGAGGAGGTCGGGCTGGTGTTCGCCGATCGGATCGTGTGCCTGCTGTGCGGGCTGGGCGAGGGCCGGCTGCTGAACCGGGCCTCGTTCTTCCAGCTACACGAGGCGCGTAAGGCGTGGGCGCGCGGCACGCCGATTCACGCCGTCGCTCATGAGGACCTGCTCGTGTTCCGCCGACCTGGGACGCCCACGGGTTCACAGAACCTGAAGGACCTTCGAGGCGAGCGCGAGCTGCAGTAACGCCGATCATTCCCGGCGTCCTGGCCCGCATTCGGGCCAGGCGCTGGGGTGCGGCGTGAACCTGCGGATTTTGCTTGACGCGGGCCGTGGAGGTGGGCGTCGATACCGCCGTCACCAGCCCGGCCGCATCCGAACCCCGTGCAGTGGTGCTGTGGCCGCCCGTCCATGAACGGCCGGTCCCGCCCCACCCCGGATACCGGACGGGGCCGGGCCGGGGGCGCAGCGCCCACCACAGCCCGCTAGCAACACGTGGCCCCAAGGGCCCGAACGCCCTGTTCCTCAACGCTCACGGAGGTGCTGCATGACCAGCCCAACCCCAACAGGCCACCCGACACAGCAGACGGAGCCGGAGGTGATCGGCCTGCTCGCGGCCGGGCGGTTGCTCGGCCTGAGCCGCACCACGACCTACCGCCTCGCCAAGGCGGGTGAGTTTCCGTGCCGGGTGCTGCGGATCGGCGGTCGGTATGCGGTGCCGGTACGCGGCCTGCGGGCGCTGCTCGACCACACGATCCCCGACCACACCAACCTCGACCACACCAACGAGGGCGGCACCAACAGCCGCCCGACACCCCAGGAAGGATGACCACGATGACGAAAGCCCCGAACACGACAGCGGGGAAGGAGTTGAACGTTGCCAAGGGCACCACGTTCAAGATCTGTACGTGCATCGACCCGGTGACCGGCAAGAACATCAGCAAGACCTGTCCCAAACTACGCCGCACTTCTGGGGACGGTCGCGGCCGGTGGAGCACCACCCACGGCACCTGGGGCTACCAGCTCGAACTCCCCGCAAACGCCGACGGCAAGCGGCGTAACCCACTGCGGCGCAGCGGGTTCGCCACGCTGGAGGATGCCGAGGCCGAGCTGGACCACGCTCGCGGCCTGCTCGCCCTCGACGCCGAACCGGCGGTGCGACGGCAGATCACCAAGCTGATGCTGTCGGTGCTCAAGGACACCAAGAGCCTGCCCGATACCGAGGAGGTGCGGCGTAAGGTCCGCACCCGCCAGGACCTGAACCGGCACATCACGGTGGCCGAATGGCTGGAGGAGTTCCTCAAGCGCAAGCGGTCGATCGAAGCGACCACCAAACGCTCCTACGAATCTCACGTGCGGCTCTACCTCAACCCCTACCTGGGGGAGATCCGGTTGGACCGGCTACGCGTCTCCGACCTCGCGGGCATGTTCGATGCGATCGAGGAGTTCAACGACATCATTGCCGCCGAACGCGCCAGTGGCGACCCATCCCGGGTGGCGTCGGTCCGCTACCGGCGTCCGGTCGGGCCGACGACTCTGCACCGGATCCGGGCGACGTTGCGGCACGCGTTGAACATCGCGATCAGCCAGGACCGGCTGCTGGACTTCAACCCGGCTGCCGTGGTCGAGCTGGCTCCCGCCGTACGGCCCAAGCCGGTCATCTGGACGGAGGAGAAGGTCATCCAGTGGCGCAAAGATCATGCCGGGCACGTGGATCGGCTCAAGCGGGCCCGCGAGGGAAAGCGGGTAGACCCGATCGCCGCCTACATCGGCGCGCCCCGGCCGTCGCCGGTGATGGTGTGGACGCCCGAGCAGACCTCGGCGTTCCTCGCCTATGCCCCGAAGGATCGACTGTTCGCCCTGTACCGGCTGATCGCGGTACGCGGGCTGCGGCGCGGTGAGGGGGTCGGCGTGCGCTGGCCGGACGTCATCTTCGAAAAGAGCCGGATCGGCGTGCATTGGCAGATCACCCAGCTCGGCTGGGATCCGATCCAGGGCACCCCGAAGACCGATGCCAGCGACCGTGAGATCGCCGTCGACGCCGAGACGATGGCGATCCTGAAGCAGCACAAGAAGCGCCAGGCTCAAGAGCGGCTGGCGGCGGGCGAGGACTGGGTGGACAGCGGGTTCGTCTTCATCGACGAAATCGGCCGCCCGCTGCACCCGCAGCAGGTGACCGATCGCTTCTACTGGCTGTGCTACCAGGCAGGTCTGCCGCCGATCCGGCTCCACGATCTCCGACATGGCGCGGCCACCGCGATGCTCGCCGCCGGGGTGGACATCAAGATCGTGCAGGAGACCCTCGGGCACACCTCCTCGGCCTTCACCCGTGACACCTACACCAGCGTCTACCCCGAAGCCGCTGCTGCGGCGGCCGAGGCCACCGCGGCTCTTCTGGCGGGACCTGCCGTGCACCTGTCGGGGCGGGTGCCGCCCCAGCGAAGCACCGCCCGGCCTGGAACAAGCGGAAAGGGGGAGACCGGCGGGTCGGTGATCCCGATGCCGACCAGTTAGTCGCCAAGAGGCTAGGGCGAGAAGTTGGCCGGAGGCCGGTCAGCCGTGCGGCTGACCGGCCTCTCGCGCGTCAGAGTCGTATCTGCAGGGTTTGAGACCGGCAGTGGCACACGCTTGAGACGGGGTGCGGCTGTCTGGATGTCTGTGGGTGGGGCGGTCCCTTACATCGCGGCCCTTGGTTTCCGCGATTGTCCCCAAAGCGAGGAACCGCCCCCGGCAACGACCAGGCGTCCGGGGGGAACGCCGTGATCATCACCGCGCGGGTGACCGGCCGGGCTTCTTGAAACCGGCCTGTCACCAGGTCCTGAGAACGCGTTGAGCGGGACCGCGTTCTCCCCAGCGTGTGCCCGAGAGATTATCGGCGCTGCTACCTACCTCGGTCCGTCGCTCCAGGCGGTGATGGCGAATGACCGGGACCGTGCACCCGAGCGCAGCGGCGTGGGGCGCCGGGCCTTTGGTTGATGTCCGTGCCGGGTGCCAGCGGGCGGGCGCTGTACGCCGATCACGGGTTTCGGCCGTGTCGCTGAGCGGGACTGAGTGGGGTTACGCGGCGTTCGGGGCGGTTGTGGCCAGGACGTGGCCGATGCGCTCGGCTGCCGTGGCCAGGTGGGTGACCTCGGTGATGGGCTGGTCCCATGACCACCAGAACAGCCATTGGCCATGGTCCGGCGCGGCGGAGATGAGCTCGGACAGCGCGGTGGCTTTGGGATTGATCACGCGCAGGCGCGGGAGCCGGTCGTCCTGGGTAAGCAGGCGAGCGTGCAAGCCGAGGCTCTGCAGTGCCGCCTGCAGGTTGTTGAGGTGAGTGGCGGCTTCGGTGGCCGCAGCGGGGGCGATGGGGTTGGGCATGGCTGGCTCCGGAAGGTGGTGGATGGCTGCTGGGGAAGGGGAGGGCGTGGTTGTTTACGGGGTGAGCGGGGAAAGCGGCGGCGGGGGTGTTCGGGATGGTGCTAGTTACGGTGGGCGGCTTGCCGCGCTCGGTAGCCCACCCGCAGGGCGGCCACGAGGCAGGCGATCAGCAGGCCCACGACCAGGGCCGTACTGACCGGCTTGGCCCTGCTGGCCGGGGCCAGCAGGACGAAGGTGACGTAGCCAGCGGTCAGCAGCAGCGCCAGCACACCGATGATCGTCGAACGGGACACAACGAAGAACTCCATACACGGGGAGACGGGATTCGGGGGAAGCTGCTTGTGGTGCGTGGGCACAGGGCCGAGTAGCGAGCGGCCATGAACAGCCCGGCGCCGGACTTTTCAGCGGCGCCATCGCGCAACGGCTGCTTAGGCGCTTGGGCCGAGGATGAGCACTGTGATGATCATTCGCCTGGAAATGCCGGGGCGGCGGTGAACACGAGAGTGAGTGTGAGCAGACGGTGCCGGCTCACAGCGACTCTCCGGGAGCGGGGCAGAGCAGCCGGTTAGTCCGGAGCACTGAACAACTCCTCCAGTTGCGCCGGGGTGGGCTGGCGGTCGAGGTGGCACCAGACCAGACGCAGCCCTTGTGGCGGTGTCTGGCAGTTCCCCCATCGTCCGCGCGACAGACGTTGGACAATCGCCAGCCCGCGGCCATGCTCGGAGTACGGATTCGCGGTCTGCGGTGGAATGTCCGGCGGGGCCGTGGACACCGATCCGGGATCAGTTACCGCCAGCCGGAGGAAGTCCGGCGCCTGCGCCAGCTCGAGCATGATCGCATCAGCACCGTCCCCGGTGCTGACAGCGTCGGAATATCGGACGGCATTCGTGACCAGCTCCGATGCCGCCAAGGCCACGATCTCCCGAGCCGGATGGTCAGCGCCGAGCCACCCGCTGACCGCTTCACGCGCCAGGCGCGGAGCGCGGTCACTGAGCGCGAGCCGAACAGCGCCCAGCTCATGAAGTGCGTGAAGATCGACCCGTGCCGGTGGAGAGTAGATCACCGTATCCGCCTCGCTCATCCTCGATCGTCAGCCCATGTCCTTCTCATGACAGGTCGGTCAGCCGTGGCAGGTGTGCTGATCCGTACAGGCTCCGGCGCTGCTCAGCACCCGTTCCGGCGTATCCAGCCAGATCGACTGGCCGCCGGGTGCGACGGTGATGCCGTAACGCTGCCAGTGCGGCTCGCCCCAGCTCACCCAGCGGGCATAGGCCCGCAGCACCTCATCCCACACCGGCCGCTCGCCCACCTGCTGCACCCCGTGATCCGCACTGCCGGGCCGCCACGTGACCACCGCCCAGGAACGGGTGTCGTCGGGATCGCTGACCCACGTGCGCACGTACGGGCCGTCCTCATCGGCGCCCTCGCTGGTGTGCGACCGCAGACCGGTCAGCGCGCCGATGGCCAGATCCACGCCCGCGCCCAGCTGGTCCAGCGCCCGCGGATCGAGCGCCGAGCGGTAGTGCCGCCGCTCCTGCCCCGGCGGCGGCTCCTCGCCTGCCTCGGGACGCTGGGAGCGCATCATCATGTAGCCGGCGTAGCCGACCACCCGCCCGACCGCGGTCCCGTCCTCCTGTACCTCCAGGCGGAGCGCGTGGCTGGTGCCGTAACCGGGATGCCACGGCAGCACGATCACGCCACCGGGGCGGCACTGTTCCACCCACGCGTACGGGATGTCCCGCACGCCGCAGGTGACGTGCACCCGATCGTAGGGTTCCCCGTCGCTGCAGCCGAGCGCGCCGTCTCCGACCAGCAGCCGCGCTCGAACCCCGGCAGCGGCAAGGTTCTTCGCCGCCTGCCCGGCCACCTGCGGGTCCACCTCGACGGAGGTCACCTCCCCGTGATCCCCGACGAGATGTGACAGCAGCGCCGCCGTCCACCCGGTACCGGTGCCCACTTCGAGGATCCGGTGGCCGGGGCCTGGCTGCAGGTGGTTGAGCAGGTCGGCCACCGTGGACGGCGCGGATGCCGAGGAGGTGGAATCGCCCCGCAGACCGCGCAATTCGGTGGCGCCGTCGTTGAGCTGGGTGACGATGATGCTGCGCGAGTAGACGGTGTCCCACCAGGTGCCGGGGTCGGCGTCGCGGTCTATCAGGTACGGCGCGCCCTCCTCTTCGACGACCAGGCCCACGGGCGGGATGAACAGGTGGCGCGGCACCGCACGCACCGCCTCCCGGATCGGCTCGCCGATGTCACCGGCCTCATCAGGGTCCAGAGCTGCGATGAGCCGGTCGAGGCGTTCGGGGGTCGCGCTCACTTCTTGCCCTTCCCGCCCTTGGCGTGGCCGCCCTGGGCCTCTTGATGCTGGTCGTTGGTGCTGCTGGTGCCGCCCTCCGCACCGGTGACCTCTTTGTCTTTGGGGCTCTTGGGATCTTCGTGCTTTCCGCCCATGCTGTCTTCCCTCTTTCTGTAGTGGTGGCTGTTGGGGTGAGCCACGGTCTTGGATGGGGTGTCGCCCGCGAGGCTGTTGAGGCGGGCCCCGGCGTCCGGCCGGTGGTTGCCGCACCGGACCTGTTGTGACGTCGTGTTGTGCTGGTGTTCGGCTCATCACAGGCGTTGGCTTGCCTCGGCTCGGCCGTCGCACAGCTAGGGCCTGCCCTTCGTGGAAGGGGCGTTCCTCGGTGGACAACGGTCACGTCCGGTGGCGCGGCGGCGGAAGGGCATACGGGGTGTGTGGGCCGCATCGCCGCCGCGCCGGTCAAGTACCGGGGCAGATCTTCAGCATGCCCCGGCACGAGGCATAGGCCAGCGTCAGAGAGTCGTGCCGAGCTTGCGCCAGTCGTTGCCGGGCCTGCGGATCTCGCCCGGGTGCTCCTGGTCGCGGACGCTGACGGCGTCGTGGTCGTCGATCGGGGCGTAGGCCAGGCCCGTTCCCTTGATCGCCTCGTGCCGGTCGTCGTCCACATCGATGTCGTAGAGACCCTCGATCGGCTGCTCGAGGTCGGATTCCCGGCCGAGCAACGCACCCAGCCTGCGGAAGTCGTCACCGGGCCGGCGGATCTCGACCTGCGGCCGGTCCTTGTCGCGAACGGCGTAGTCGTCGCCGTCCCCGATCGCCGCGTACTCGATCCCCGTGCCGTCGAGCAGCGTGAACTTCGCCTCTTCCACGGCTACCGCCCACAGGTCGGGCTGAAGCGATCTGGCTGTCATGGGGTTCTCCCTCGGGTTGGTTCTTCATGGCGCCGGGGCACGAGGCCCGGCCTGGTGCCCGGCCGGCCGCCCGCCCGGCACGGGCCGGAGGCTTCATCGGTGCGGACCGGCCAGGCGCTGGATGATCGCCACCTGATCGGCCAGGTCCGCCATGAGATCGATGAGGTTGCGGCACTCCACGATCCGCCGCACCCCGGCGGTCACCTCCTCCAGCGTGAGCCGCCACGAGGGCTCGGCCCTCCAGACCAGCCCCGCTGCTGTGAGGGTGTAGGCGATCTGCCACGGGTGGAAGGTGTTGCGCAGCACGACGAGTTGACGATCTCGCACGTCGAGCCGTAGCCATGCCGCGATCTCGCTGGCATGGGCGGTGGGCTCGACGGGAGCGCGCAACAACTCGAACATTTCAGGATCTCCATCGCATCTGGCATGGCGCGGCGTATTCGTTCCGAGAATGCGCGAGCATGATTCGCGGGACGTTTACGCCGTTCAGCAGTAGCGTGGCCAGCACGGGCAGGCGCGGTCCATACAAGAAGCGCTGACTTACTGCCACTGCCTGCCACCACGGGCCAGTGGCAGGCAGTGGCAAAGACGCCGGGCATGGCGGAGGCGAGAATGAACGAGGAGACGTTTGCCCAGATCCTGTGCCGTCTGCGGGGAGAGCGAACCCATGAGGCGCTAGCGAAGGCGGCGGGCATATCACGCAGCTATGTGCAAAAGCTAGAAAGCGGACAGGGGACTCCAAGCCGTAAAGTGTTGCTGGCACTGGAAGCCGCCACCAATGCGCAAGGTGCGCTTATTGAGGCATCTGAGAGAATCACGGCGAAATCCGCTTCAAACACGGGGTTTCTTCCCTCTATCGCCGCTATGAGCCACATGCGTACTCTGGACATGAACGACTATTACGAGGAGGACGCCACGGAACGCCGCCGCCTTCTGCAAATGGCCGCCGGGCTAGGAGTGGTTGGCCCTGCAGAAGCACTACGCCAGCTCATCGACCTCAGCATCCCCGCCTCGCGATCGGCCGAGGAGTGGGAACTCGCGTGCGCGGACCACCTGCACGCCATCCGCCACCGCCCACCCGCTGAGGCCCAGACGGATGTCCATATCGACCTCGCTGTTGTTCTGCGCCAAGTCCAGAGGACCGCCGCGCAGTTCGGCGTCGATCACGCCCAGACAAGAGGCTTGTATCGGCCGCTCGCGGCCTTGTCGACGCTGCACGCCAACGTGCTCACCCGGCTGGGCGACCACGGGGCAGCGATCCGCTGGTGGCGCACCGCCCGCCATGCCGCCGACGCCTCCGGCGACCTGCACCTGCAGCTCGGCGTACGGGCCACGGAGGCAGGGCACGGAATCGAAGGCGGCCAGCGCGATCCGGCAACGGTGCTGAGGATGCTGAACAGCGCCCAACCACTCGTTGACCAAGCCCCGAACTCCTACGGGGCCGCGCTGATCTCCTACACCCGCTCCAGAGCTCTGTCCATGATCGGCCGCAACGACGAAGCACGCGCCACACTGGAACGCGTCAGCGACAGGCCCGCCACCGAACGTCTCCCGGTCGGCATCATGGCCGACTACTGGCGCACAAGCCAGCTTCCTTACGCCAAGGTCTGGGTCTACAGCGCGACGGGTGATGAGTCCCGCGCGATGGAGGCGCGCGAGGCCGTTATCGCGTCCCATCCCGACTATCAGTACCCGGCCATCGCGCGTTTGCTGACAGCGCGGTGCACGGTGGTTCGCGGTGGTGTCGATGAAGGGCTACAGGCGGCGGCTGACGTCTTGGAGCCGTTGCCGTTGACGCATCGGACGTCTTCGGTCATGCAGGCCGGGCGGATGGTGTTGCAGGCTGTACCGGTGGGGTCACGAGATCGGCCCGTGGTGAAGGACGTACGATCGCTGCTGGCCATCGAAGCCTGACCGGCGGTGGCGTCGCGAAGCCCGTTTCCAGACCGCCTGGGCAGATCTCATGCCGGGAAGATCGCCGCCGATTATGGTGCTGGCATGCTGGTGCGGTTGCTGTGGAAGCCTCTGCCCGAGTCGTGGCCCGAGGCGGAGGCTCCCCGTCCGGCAGGGCTACGAGCCGTGATCGCCTTGGTCCGGGAGGTAGCTGCGGGCGTGCCGCAGCACGACGACGTTGAGCGGCGAGTGCGGCGGGCCGCGACACAGGCGATCGTACGTGACGCTTTCCAACAGACGGTGGCGGAGCAAGACAGCGAGCATCGTGGCCCGGCCGAGTTCGCCGACGCCTGGAGAGTTCGTCTGGCCGATCTTCTAGACGAGTAAGTCCTATGTTCTGGGCCAGTGATCAGACATGAGGAGAGGGCGTTCAAGATCATGTTGTGACGCAAGACCTGAACACCCTCCTGACCGCACTGTACGTGAAGATCGACGATGAGCTGAAGGGACCGCGATGGACGGGCCGGCCCCCGGCGCTGACCGATTCCGAGCTGGTGTGTGTCGCGGTCGCTCAGTCGCTGCTCGGGTTCACCTCCGAGGCGCACTGGCTGCGCTACGCCCGCAAGCACCTGACGGGCCTGTTCCCTTACCTGCCGCAGCAATCCGGCTACAACAAACGGCTGCGTGCCGCGCTGGGCCTGATCAAGCGAGTCATCCGGATGCTCGCGAAATCGAGCGACTTCTGGCTCGACGACTGCTGGATCGTGGACTCCACCCCGATACCCTGCGGCATGTCCCGGCCCACCGTGAAACGCTCGGACCTGGCCGGGTGGGCGGGCTACGGCTACTGCGCCAGCCACTCGCGGTTCTCCTGGGGACTAAAGCTGTACCTGGTGTGCACCCCAGCCGGAATGCCGATCCTGTGGGCCCTGGCCGACCCGAAGATCGGCGAACGCGAGGTACTGGCCGCGATGCTCGAAGTCGAGGCGAGCGTGGCGGCAGAACACGACGGCATTTTGCTGATCTGCGACAAGGGGTTCGCCGGCAAGGACTTCGAGACGCTGCTGGGCGAATACGGGATCACCATGCTGCGGCCGTCCCGCAAAAACGAGAAGGCCCGCTACGGCGAGTCGATGCTCAAGAAAGTCCGGCAACTGATCGAGTCGGTCAACGACACCCTCAAGGGCCAGCTTGACCTGGAAGACCACGGTGGCCGGTCCTTCGACGGCGTCGCCGTCCGCGTCGCCCAGCGCGTCCTGGCGATGGCCGCCGCGATCTGGCACAACAACGCAACCAACGCACCGATCACCCGGTCACTGACCGCCTACGACCACTGACCGGAGATCGGACTTACTCGTCTAGCGCGGAAGAGCGTCGAGTTGCCGGGCTGGGGCGACATCATCGTCGCCGAGCTGGATGCCAACCTGGGGTGGAGCCTGTACGCCGCGGCCAGCCGCGCCCGAGCGGAAACCATCGCGCGGGCCGCTGCGACGCCTAGCCGCCTTCGCAGGGCAGATGACGGGTCAACCTCATCGTTTGATTTCTCAATCGCCGCCGATGGGGCAGCTTCGCTTGGTCGCGTCCAGTACACGATCTGTGAACCCTGCTGCATCGGCCTGCTGAGAAAGATCAGCTTTTCGCCCGAGTGGCACTGCTGCGGGTTGGGCACGCTGGCCCTGCGCGAGTTGGAGACCCGCCACCCGACCCTGACCTGGTACACCACCGGGCAGTACGCGCATGCCCGGGGCTTTTACGACCGCTACCGTGACGGCAGCAGCAGCCCGTGGACGGCGAGCCAGCACCCCTGTCCGCACTTTTGACTGCTCGATTCGGTGTGAGTCGGTGGGCCATACTCTGGCGGAAGCGTCCACCTCATCCTCACGGTCAATCGGTGCTCGTGGCCGCCGTGCGGGAGAAAGAGGGCTTATCCCAGGTAGCCGGAGCGGGATACCCATACGGAGGGACGGCAGGTGCCGAAGGTACGTCCCTGGCACAATTTGAAGACGGTGATACGGCTGATCATGGTGGAGTCGGTCCCGCAGCCCCAACGGGCTCCGTTGGTGTCAACAACGGTCCATTTCTGCAGGTAGTTGGTCGCGTACTCGACCCGCACAGCCTGCCCGTCATCATGCAGATCGCACACTTCGATGTGCTGACGATCGGCCGAGACGGTGACCGATCCCCAGCCCGCGTCATCCTGCCAACCACCTGCCGGCTGGGCAGAAGCGGGTGAAGGGGCGACAGCGATGATGGCGAAGGCGACAGCCGCCAGGGAAAGGCGAGTGGACATGAGCGAACCGTTCCGGTGAAGAGGCTAGGCGACGGTGTCACTCTGGACCTCACGATGCGCTCAGATCTCGCACGTCAGCCGGGCCGGCGACATACTTTGATCAACACTTGGTCGCCACCTCAACAACTGCGTGAAGCCTGTGGCGGACCTGGTCTTCCAGCTACTGTGGCGCCGACTCCCTTGTGCTCAGGCGGTGTGCTGTGAGCATCGGCGGTTCACGGTAAGTGCTCATGCCGGTTCGGCCATTCCGGTCCCGCTCATACTCTCGATCGCGGTCAGCGCCTGCTCCACGTGTTCGTGGGTCCGGATGGCGACCATGGCGCCGGTGATCTCCAGGATCCGGGCCACCCGTGGTTGCAGCCCGGCCAGGTGGACGGCGGCGCCGCGGGCTTGGGCGAGCACCGCGGCGGCGAGCAGCACGGCCAGGCCGGAGCTGTCCAGGAAGGACAGGTTGCCGGCATCGATGATCAGATGGTCGTCCAGGCTGCGGCGTACCAGGTCGAGGTAGGTTTCCAGTTCACGCGAGGTGGTGACGTCCACCTCACCGGCGATCGTGATCACGCACGCGCCGGACTGGTAGCGGTGGGTCAGTTTCATAGCAGCCTCCGCAGGTGCGGCGACGGTGCAGGGGGGCGGAGCAGGGCCGTGATAGCGGCCTGTGCGCTGGGGTGGATGTCGAGCGCATCCCATACTTCGGTGATCTGCAGCAGGCGGCCGGGCAGATCCTGTACGGCGGCCAGGTGTAAGGAGCCGCCTTGCCGGCGTACGTCGCCGTGCACGCGGAGCAGGACATGCAGGCCGGTGCTGTCCATGAAGGTGAGCTCGCCCAAGTCGAGGACAACGGGTCGGCCGGGCTGCCGCATCCGGTCGATGTAGGTTTCCAGGTCGTCAGTGTTGGTGGCGTCCAGCTCGCCGGCCACGATGATGACCACGCCTAGAGTGAATGGCTGGCAGTCAAGGCTCAAGGGCGACATGAGGGCCTCGCCGAAGTTCGGGGCGTAGAAGGCGGAGCGATGGTGATCATCACCGTCTTGGGGAGTCGGCCGGGTGATGGGGCGGCCACATGCCGTCACCGTCGAGCCTAAAGCTGAACTCGGATGCAGGAAAGCCAGATCGTCACATGGTCTTGAGGTAGTCACGTGTAGCGCAATCGAGTACGTGCACTGGGCCACTTCCCGCCTGCTGAAGGGCCGCACCGTCGGCCCCGTCCTCCTGGCCGACCGGTCTGCCTCCACCTTAGGACCTCGCACGCCCGCGGCCGCCGACCTCTGCCCCAGCATCGGCCGCAGGCGGCTGTCCTACCTCCGCGCCGAGCACCTGTTCAAGACCGCCTCCGCTGCACTCGGCCCGCACGGCGACGGCTGGGCGCTGCACCAGCTGCGCCACGGCACTGCAGCACCTCGCCCAGGCCGGCCACACCGCGCCCGAGCTGCTGGCCAAGAGCCGCCATCAGCACCTGGCCAGGCTCGGCCGCTACGTTCGCCTGGGCGAGGAGACCTCTGCCCGCATCACCGCTGAGCACGATCGGGCGGCACGCCGACGCTCCCCCTGACGGCCTCCCGGTTCTGTCCACGAACTGGCCGCCGAGCAGGGGCGAACCACCTTCGCGTGTACCTCATGTCACTGTCGTTAACGACCAGGACGGAAGTCCCAGAGTTCGCGCGAACTGAAGGGTCCTCAGGATGAACCCAAGGGCTTTTCGCGCTGTATGGACGGTTCTGACCCTTGGGTTCGCGAGAACTGGCGGGACCTTGCTTCTCGGCAAATCCCAGAAGCACTCGGGCGTTTTCGGCGTAACGGATCGCGGTCTTGGGGTCGAGGCCGAACACCGATGCCGGGTGCAGCGGATCGGCTCCGTGGGCCAAGGCCTCTTCGAGTCGCAGGTCCGCGCGAAGCCGTTCCAGGGTCGCGGCCCGGCCGCGGAGATTCTTGTCGCCCCACAGGATGCTGACGGGATGAGCGCCCATCGCACTCTTCTGATTGATGATCAGATGCGGGTTCGCCGTGTCTGGGCAGCGGCTGCCCATGGGGGAGCCAGTCGAGCAGGACCCTGGTGCGTGAGCGCATCGATCGGGCGGAACTTGCCAGCGATGGTGAATCGCCGGTTGCCCAGGTCGACGTCGTTCAGTCGCAGCTCGCGGATCGATTTGGTGTCGCTCAACCTCGCCGGCGTGCTGTACATCGAGGTGCCGGACTCCTCGACGCTCGTTCAAGACGCGTGGTCGATCATCGACGGGCTGCGCGGTGCGATGACAAACGGCCCGTCCATGAAGAACGACGGATCCACCGGATCCTGACCGGTGCACTCGGTTGCCCGGCCTCACCAATAACACCCCGTCGTCGGCGAAAGCCATACCGGTTGCCCACCGTCGTCGTTCGTGCCTGTCGAAGCGGCGCCCTTCGACCGCTACCCGTCGCCCTTGAGCGAAACTGCTTCAACTCTCTACCAAAATCGGCTGGCGGCACCGATGGTGGAGTTGTGCATGGTGGGCACTCGCCGGAGGGAACGTGCTACCGACGCGGGCGAAAGGAAATGAGGCATGGCTGATGAGACATCTGAGGTTTTTGAGGAGCAGGCGCGTTCGCAGCTGAAGGATGAGCTCACGGGCGCGTTCGCCGACAGATGCACACCAGAGCAGGTACTCGCGGCGATCGACCGCGCCTGGCACAGGTTCGACCATGTACCGGTCAGGGACTTCGTCCCCCTGCTCGCCGCCAAGGTCGCCCGGGAAGAGCTGCACCGCCTGATCGCCGAGCCCTCTCCACCCGGTGCGTCGCCCGGTTGATGGTCGCAGCATGGTCGTGCCGCCGCAGCGGACCGGTCCATGCCGAGGTAACGGTTGTGGAACGGACGATGACAGCACGGTGCTGCGTGCAGCAGCATGACAGATGTGGCAGGGGCGTCCCTTATCCGCAGGCCGGCGTCACGACGGGGGTTCTACGCGGCCTGGGCGATAGCCGAGTTACGAGGCTGGCCTGCGCTGTCGGTGAATATGAGCGGCGATGACATCTCTGTCGCCGTCGCCGGCATCGAGGTTCTCCAGTTGATCGACGATGATCGGGTGCGGTTGTGTTTGACGAGGCCGGTTATCGATCGGATCGGATCGAGCCTGCGCTCCTGCGGTCAGGTGAGCGTCTGCCCCGACGGTGCCTGGGTGATCCTGCGGCTACACCCCGAATCCGATCTTCAGCTGTTGTTCGGTCTGATGAGTGTGGCGATCGAGGCTCACGATCACCGGTGAGCGACGTCACGTCCGGCACCGGGACCGGAGGTGGTGTTGCGGTCAGCTTGCCGGATGCGGGGCGGTCGGCGGTCGAACTTCGATCTTGTGGTGGGGTTCCCAGCGGGCTGGGTCTACGAACCAGATTTGGTACCGCCTTCGAACGAGCATGGGTGCCGCTGCCCTGGCGCGGCTTCCGCTTCAGTGAGGTCTGGTACCACCCTCTGTTCTTCCTGCCGTTTCCGCTTGAAGCCCTGCGAGGAGCCTCAGCGGTACCAGAACTCGCTGGTGGCCAAGAAGCTTAGAGATCCCCAACTGGGGCACCCTTGCCTGGGACCTGGGTAAGAAAACCGGCAAATCCATCATGATCGACTACGCCGAAGGTCTCGTCCACCGCCAGGGCAACCGGAAGTGCGGCCAACGCGTGGCGGGCTCCCCGTACAACAGCTGGAGCACCAAGAGGTACGGCAGGCCCACGTGCACCCTGCTGGACTTCTACAAGCTGCTCCGGCAGGGCCGCGTCGCGGTCCGCCTGGTCTACGACCCCAACGGCCCGATCGCGGTGAAGGTCACCGAGCTGCGCCTGCCGTGAGGGCTAGGTGGATGGCCACTTCGGCCAGAGCGACTGCTCGATGGTGATGCGCAGCGACCGAACCCGCCCTCTGGTGGCATGGTAGATCGCCGCGGCGACGCCGACCAGTCCGATCTCCCGATGCTCCCGGTGTCGATAGGGCCGGTTGGATCCAGTTCGCCGCCGGTCGGCCGGGACCGCAGGATGCCGGATATTCACTGGAAGATCGAGATCGGGTCCAGCGCGAGTTCGGCGCTCGCACTGTTCCAGGTACGCAACCTGCCCAAACAGGTGGCCGGAACCTCGTCCTCCTTCGAGAAGCTGTCGACCCGGGACTCATCACGCACCCAGGCCTTGTCGCAGGTGATCTTCATTTGCGCGAGCGGCTCGCCGGTGCCGTAGCGGGCGCACAGAACGACGTGATCGCCGTCCCTTCGGACCGTGAAGAGACCGGAGACCGAGATGTAGACCCTGCCGATGGCGGTCAACGGTACGCCTTGGGCCTCGGTGCCCCGCAGCTTGTCGGCAAGGCCTGCGGTCAGGACGAGCTGCCCGGTAGCGAGGTCGGCGTCCACCACCATGTCCTTTTCCTGCAGCGTGTCCATGATCAGGCGGATTGTCTTCATGGGCCTGTCAGGCTCCTGGTACTCCCTGCGCATCTGCGTGCTCGTGTCGCGCCCGGCCCCCGCGTCGCCAAAGGGGAGGACCTTGCCGAACAGCTTGATGCCGTTGGAGACAATTTTTTCGTAAGACACGAGCGCGGCCTCCCTCCGGATGCCGAGGATGTCCGCGACCTCCTCGACCCGCGCCTCATGGAGAAAGATGCATATGCCGGGAACGGGCTGATTCTCCCGGCGCCGCCTGCGGCGAGCGGCCGCCCAGCGTCCCAGCACATACTGGAGCACCACGGCGAAGCAGGCCACCGTCAGGAGCCAGACGACCATCCACGGCCACTGCATGCTCCACCACTGACCGTTAATGACACCCACGGATCTCCTTGAAAGCGTCAGATAATGAGGAAAGGTCGGCGTCAACCATGCGGCCCCCGGTTGCGTCCGCGGCCTTCTCCAGGGCGACCGCATCGGCATCGCCGAAGTGGACGGGGAAGGTGCGCACTTTGCGCGCATCCGCGCCCAGCTCGCGGTGGCGGCGCAGAAATTCCTCGTACGAGATGCCCGCGTTGTTTTCGCCGTCCGTCATCAGCACGATGGATACGGGCTGTTCGGGCGCCTTCCGGACGGCGGCCGCGGCGATGCGGTAGCCGCGTTCGAGGGCCGACCAGATGGCGGTGGAATCGTCGAATGAGTCGGCGGCCGCGACCTTTCTGAGGGCGCGCAGATCGCCGTCGTCGCGCACGGTCACCGTGCGTTCCTGAAGAACCCGGTGGCCGAACCGTATGACGGTAATTTGCTCGCCCCGGTAGAAGCGGGCGAACTTGCCGGTGGACATGGGGTCGGCGCCGCTGAGTCCGGCGAATGCAGTGCGCAGGCCGGCGATTTGCGCGCCGCGCATGGAGCCGGAGAAGTCGAGCAGAAACACCACCTGGTCGGGGGTGCTCGCGGGATCCCCGTAATCGGCGATCAGTCGCTTCACGATGGAGAGCCTGTCAGGGTAGGACAGGGCGTTGCCGATCGCCGAGCGTAGGGGACCGGCCGGTGTGACGTCCTGGTTGACCGGGCGGCGCCAGGTGCTCTGCATCAGCTTGCGCTGCACGTCGGCCTGCAGCAGCCAGTCGGTCACCTTCCGGTAGGCGGTCCGCTCGCTGGGGTCGAGCAGGAGCAGCGGGAAGTCGGAAAGCACCATGCCGTCCTCTGGGTAGACGATCTGAAGGGGCTCACGCAGTTTGTTGGCGTTGAGGGACAGCAGGTCGGACTCGTGGGCGATCAGTGCGTTGGCCTCGCTCTGATGGCCCGTATATGTCGCGATGAGTTCCGGTGAGCTGGCGCCGGTGAGGGTCTGGCCGGAGCGGAAGCCGCGCATCCAGTTGCAGGAGACGTCCTGTTCGCGCAGGGCGCTGCCGGTTCTGGCGGCAGCGGTGGCGACGCCGACGAGGGCCGCGCGCCCGGTCTCATTGCTGTGTGGATCGGCTATCCCGAACCGTATGGTGCCGTCGGTGGCCGCGTCCGCGATGTCCGCCCACGACAGGCGCTCGCTGGGCGTCTTGGCCCGCAGGGTGTCGGCAACCTCCCGGGTGAGGCCGACCACCACGGGCGAGCGCATGATCGGGGTCGACTCGGGTCGGGTCATCTGTTCACCCGACTCCTGCAGCCGCAGCAGGAACGAGCGGTCGGACGCGGGCCATGCCAGGTCATACGACAAACTCCGGGCGCCGGACAGATCGGCCTCCGCCCGGTAGTCCACGTCCAGCTTGACGCCGGTGTCGTCCTTCAGCTGGCTCAGCAGCGGTTCCACGTCGACGAGTTCGGGGCTGGCGAGGACCCGCAGGGTGACGTCCTCATCGCCCTGAGTGCAGGAGGTGAGGACCGCGAGCAGCGTTAGACAGGCGATGAGGGTGCGTACGTACCGATTCATTCGGCGTCCTGCCCGGCCGCCTCGCATGAGCCCACGGATTTGATCATCTGCTCCAGGACGTCCAGGTTGGGTTCCGACACCTTGATCTCGTCATGGTTCGGATTCGGCACCTGTATCCCCTGCTTCCTCATGTAATTGTTGAGCGGGTTGCTGGTGCCGTCCTCTTCGGAGAAGCTGACGCGGAAACCCAGCTCGATGGCGCGCTGGCGCAGTTCGGAGTCCTTCTTGACGAGGTCGACCAGCCGGTCCCCCTTGCTGCTCAGGGAGATGAGCTGCGGCTCGGTGAGGGCATGGGGAGTGGGGTAGAGCAGGACCCGATTTGTGTCCGGCCGGTGGCGTTTCTGTTCGTACTCGATCTGGTAGGCCAGGTACTGATGCTCGTACTTCAGGACAATGGGTGCCATGTTCTCGCCATCGTGGGAGAAGTAGCCTTCGTCCTGTTCGGCGGCCTCCAGGCCCTGGATATTGATCAGGGGTTTGATCTTTTCGGCGACCTGCCCAGCCTCGCGCATCTCTTCGGCCTTGCTGGCTTTGCCCGCGCCGGGTGGCTTGTTGCCGTTCGCCACAAAGGCGAGAATGCTCAGGTAGGTGGCCGCGGAGTTGGATTCGCAGACGCTGGAGGTGCGGACCATGACCCGGCCGCTGTTGCTGCGCCCGGGATGCTTGTCGAAGCCGAGCCCGTTCCAGGTGTCCGCACCCTCAGCTCTGCCGTAACTGTAGCTGTCCGGTAGATTGTCGAGTAGCTGGATGAATTTTTGCATGTCGAGGTCGTAGTAAAGCGTCTCGCCGCCGCTCTCCGCAGGCTGCCGGGTGGCCACGCCCCTCTCCACCAGGGTCTCGGCGTAGGCCCGGAACGTGCCGAGCACGAGCGGCGTGACGAAGGGGGACATCGAATTCGGCGGGGGGCCCTGCCGTTTGCGGATCAGCTGCCGGATCAGCTCTGACGCAGGCTGGCCGGACGGAAAGACCACGTCCAAGCCTTCCAGGGACTGCATGGCGATGCTGCGGGAGCCGAGCCGCCGGATGACGACAACTAGGCCGTGCTTCAGCAGCAGCCGCTGTACCTCGGGGTCTTCGAAGTAGTCGGACTTAGAGCCCATCCTGGCCTCGATCACGGTGATGCTCTCGAACGGGCGTAGCGCGTTGCCGGTGGCGAGCAGAGCGATCAGCCCGATCAGGGCCAGCGGAAGAGCGACGATGACGTGGATCGGTACGCGTGAGCGGGGGCGATCCACGTCGCGGATGCGCAGTCGGGGTTCCTGTGCGGTGCGTAATCCGTCAGATTCGGATGTGCTGTGCGGCTTGTCTGCTTCGGACACCAGCTTCTCCTGTGCAATCCGGGAGAATCGATGATTATTTGGGGCATCTGCCCCGGGTGGGCCGGTTCCGGCGGAACGTGAGAGGGGCCCGCCGCTCGGGTGCCTCTCACCTCGGCTTTCAGCCACTGGGTTTGATTCAGAACTCAGGAGCGACCCGGGAAGATGCGTCTCCTCCATCGAGCACAAATCAGGCCGGATCGGTCATCGCGTTCGCTGCGGACATCCTAGCCACCGTCCTCGCTCTGTAGATTCTGACGTATCGACTACGCATGAATCGCGGGAACGACACTATGCAGTTCCTCCACGACTCGGTCGGGCGACTCTGCGCCTGCCGAAAATTTCATCCATGGAGGTCACGGCTCTGCGAAGGCTTCGCGTGGCATGCGCGAATTCCGGCCACCCAGAAGATGGAACCGAGTGCGGCATGATGACCGGCCGTGCTCCTCCGCCTGGCCTACCTCACCATCACCAACGCATTCGCCGCGCTGCGATTGCTGCCTATGAGCGATCGGGACAAGGACGTGGAGATTCGTGTGCCACGAACGCTGTTGGAGGTTGCGATGTAGAAGGTCGTGCTTTCTGAAGGCGGTGCTGTGCTGGTGATGGAGGTTGGCCCTCCGAGATCG
>NZ_JBFAKB010000046.1:0-87537 GCF_040655495.1 Nonomuraea sp. NPDC050404 | reverse complement strand
CTACCAGGAGCTTCTTGCTGTTACCGGTCGAACCACGGCATCGCGATCATGCTGTGACCAGGGCACTCGCCGCGGAGCCTGAAAAAGGTTCAGTGCTTCGTGATAGTCGGGCACGCGCAGCGGCGAGCGAAAGCGAAAGCTTTTGCGCTCTGCCCGCAATAGCTTCACCACCGCAAAACCCCTCCCCACACTTCTGTCCAGGGGCGAGCTGTGCCCTTGGAGGCTGGGGAGGCATATGTGAGACTGTTACGCAGGCGATGGAGAAGTGCTCTCGCCGCCATGATGTTCGCGGGCTCGCTGCCGGTCCTGCCTGTGCAAGCCGCGCCCGTTCCGCTCTCCGGCACAGCTGAGCCGCCACCTGTGGCGGCAGCGGTCCGCAATGCCACGCGAGAGCCTGTGGTAGACGCGATCGATCCAGGTGCCCGCGACGAGATGATGGGCGATGGCTGGCAGGCATCCAAGGACATGGCGTGGACTACCTCGGGCGATGCTGAGGGCCTGCACTTACTGGTTGCCGAGGCGAGGACGGGCTACGCGTGGCGCACCGCGGCGACGTTGACCGTACCGGGATTTGAGACTGACCGCTGGATCGGCAACGTCTGCCTGACCGGATCCGGACGGCGGGCGGTAGTCGTGTACGCGCCGCGCGAGTTCACCAACCGGGAGGAGTTGTTCCAGCGCGGCGGGTTCGCCGCTGTCGTGGATCTGGCCAAGGGCAGCGTGCGTCGGCTGGACGTTGGAGTGTCGTTGGCTTACCACAATCCAGGGTGCGGGGCCGATGAGCGGGTCGTGCTCAGCCAGTCCGGCGGGCAGCGACTGGGAGCCACGCGGCTGCACGTGCTGGACACCGTCACGGGGGAGTCTCTCGCCCGCCACGAGTTGGCGGGCCAGGTGACCGGGGCCGTACCGGTCGGTGACCGCATCGTGGCGGCAGGCGGCGAGGGCCTGCTGGAGGTGGGCCGCGACGGCAAGATCTCGTCCCGGGCCGAGGTCAAGGGGCTGCCATTCTCGCTGCGCCCCGACGCGGACGGCGGAATCAGTTTCCTGCGGGTGCATGACGAGCAGACCGCCGTCGCCGAACACCTGGCCGCGGGTGAACGCCAGACACGCGAGTTCGCGCGCGGGCCGCTCACCGATCTTGCCCTGGCGCCCGGTAGCGGTGGCAGGGCCTTTCTCACCGGCGAGCCAGCGCAGGTGACGGCGCTTCCTGATCACGTCACTCAGGTCCGGGCCGCCATGCGGGCCGAGGTGTCCACCACCGGTCGGATGTCACTGACGCATGACGGCTCGCATGCGGGACCGGGACAGTTGGTTCGGTTGCGTGGGCATCTGACAACGACCGGTGCGGTGGCGGACTTCAGGCTCCTGCCCGGCGGGGCGGCCACGAAGCCCGCGGGCACGAAGGGCGGCCAGGCGGGCGGTCGCGCTGCGATCGCCGCGGGCTCCCCCACTGATCCCGTCGACAGCCAGCGCACCTGTTCTATCGCCCGCAACGACTCGCGCCGACAGGTGATTCAGCCGCATTGGCGCCAGGTGGAGTGGGCCGCCAATCTGGCCGTGCAGGGCGCGTTGACTGTTCAGCGGCCCGCGAACTGGCATCAGTCGGGGTTGTCGGCCTGGTCGCCCCAGGGATTGTTCCCCTCGCGATCCCTGAAGGGCGGCGGTCGTGTGCCGGCGCAGATCATGCTGGGCATCCTGGCCCAGGAGTCGAATATGTGGCAGGCCTCCGGACGAGCGTTGGAGGGTGTCGCGGGCAACCCGCTTGTCGGTGACTATTACGGCAATCGCGAGACGCCGGATGGATGGACGGTCATCTGGGGCGAGGCGGACTGCGGGTACGGCGTGGCGCAGGTGACCGACGGGATGCGGGTGGGCCAGCGCAGCGAGACCTCGCAGCGGGCCATTGCCCTGGACTACGCCACCAACATCGCGGCCGGCCTGCAGATTCTGCAGGAGAAGTGGAACCATCTCTACGACCACGTCAAGATCAACAACGCTGATCCGTCTCGCATGGAGAATTGGTTCGCCGCCGTGTGGGCCTACAACACCGGCGTGCAGCCGGGCAGTCCCAGCATGGGCAACCCGACCGGCTGCAAGCCGGGCCCGGCTTGCACCGACCCGGATGGCAACTGGGGGCTGGGCTGGTCCAACAACCCGGTCAATCCCGACTACCCGGCCAATCGCCTGCCCTTCCTGGAGAACGACCCGGACGACGCGCGAACACCCAACCTCTGGCCCTATCCGGAGAAGGTCCTCGGCTGGGCCGCCTATCCCATCGTCAAAACCGACTGGCGTGACGACAGCTACGATGCCGGCTATTACCAGGCGTGGTGGACCGAGGACCTCCATCGCACGCAGGCCAAGCCGCCCCGTGGACTGTTCTGCAACGCCGGCAACCTGTGCGATGCGTCCAGGGCCCAGCCGTGCGGGTCGAACATCTACCACTGCTGGTGGCACCAGAACGCGACCTGGAAGTCCGACTGCGCCGCTACGTGCGGATATGAGAACCTGCGCTTCGAGCCGGGGACCGCGGAGCCACAGTTCGGTTCGGGGGGCCTGTTCGCCGAACATTATCCGCCCAACTGCGAGCCGTTCAGGGCTGGCGGCAGGGGTTCCAACACACTGCCGTCCAACGCGCTCATCATCGACGACGTCCCCGACTCGGTGCCGTCCGTACGCCCCAACTGCCCACGTACATGGACCAGCAAGGGCAGCTTCGCGCTCGACTTCGCCCCTGATCGCTTCGGCGCCTACCGGTCGAAGATCGACTTCCATCAGATCGGCGGCGGCTTCGGCGGGCACTTCTGGTTCACCCACACCCAGCAATGGTCCAACACGGCCCATCAGGTCACCGGCACATGGACGCTCGACCAGCAACTGCACGGCTGGGCACGCGTCCTGGTCCACCTGCCCGACCAGGGCGCACACACCCAGCAGGCGGTCTATACCGTCGACCTCGGCAACGGCAAGCGCAAGAAGCGGGCCGTGCTGCAGCGTGCGCAGGAACATCGCTGGGTGTCGCTGGGAGTCTTCGCCTTCGACGGCATACCCAAGGTCTCGCTGTCCAACCTGACCGACGACGGCGAATGGGTGGAGGACATCGCCTGGGACGCCATCGCCTTCCAGCCCCTGCCCGCCAAGCCACGCCACCTCATGGTCTCGCTCGGCGACTCCTACGCCTCAGGGGAAGGAGCCTCCACCGATGCTCGAACCGACTATTACGCCGAGACGGATGACGACGGTGACCGCGTCAAAGGCACCTACAACAACCCCAACTACACCTGGAAGTACGGCAACGCCTGCCACCGGTCCAAGCACTCCTGGCCCCGCATGGCCGTGGCCGCCGACCACACCCGCTCCCTGGGCGTCCGCCATGACAGCTGGGACGCCAATGTCGACCTGCAGCTCCACGCGTGCTCGGGAGCGGTGGCATCCAACATCGGCGGAGCCGGCCAGTTCCGCGAGCTCGGCCAGATCGCCAAGGGGTATCTGGACGAGAACACCACCTTGGTCACCCTGTCGATCGGCGGCAACGACGCGCGCTTCGTCCCCATCCTGCAATTCTGCGCCTCACCTGGTCAGGTAGCCTGTCCGGCGCAGATCATGCCGGGTGACACCGTGCCGCTGCGCGACAGCGAGCCCGCGCTCATCACCACCAAGGTCAAAGCCTCGGTCGTGGCGGAGATCACGGACATCGCCCGCGCCGCACCCAACGCCAAGATCGTCTTGATGGGCTATCCCATCCTGTTCGAGGACGACGCGAGCTGTGTCCCGTACATCGACCATGTCGAGGGATCTTGGCTGAACGAGATAGGCGCCCTGCTTTCCACCACGATGCGCGAGGCGGCGGCCCAGGCGGACGCAGCACTGCCGGACACCCAGGTGGTCTTCGCCGACCCGGTCCCGGACTTCCAGGGGAAAGCCGTGTGCGCCGAGCCGTCAGCGATCCACGGCATCATCCTCGACCGCACCCAGGGTGAAAGCCCGTCCTTCCCCGGGGTGATCTCACAGCAGTCCTTCCATCCCACGATCTGGGGAGCCGGAATCTTCGCCACCACGCTGAATCGGACGCTACGACAACTGGGCATGTAGCACCGGCGCGAAGAGGGAGCGCCCGTCGCCGTGGCCGCGCTCCTGCCGCCCCGCCCCCCGCACCGCAACCCCTTCTATGCCGCGCTCAACCGGGCGCTGCGCCACAGTGTCAACGATCTCGGAGGTATCACATGTCACGTCCGCTCATTCACCGCCACGCTGCCGCTGGCCTGACGGCCCTGCTCGCCATCCCGCTGTCTGTGGCTCTTTCCGCTGCTCCCGCTCAAGCCGCCACCACGTGCGCACGAGCGGCAGCGTCGCACAACACGATCTACCAGTCGCCCTGGCAAGTCTCGTCGTCGACGGTGGCGTCGAGGACGTACGACGGGCGCCGGGTCAGTGTCCAGCGCGGGTGGGCCTATGTAGCCGGAGGCGGCGGGGCCACGCAGGAAGTCGCCTTTGGCGCGCTGGTCAGCGCGGGCAAGCCGGTCGGCAACGCTGACGGGGTCAAGATGGAGATAACCACTGACGGCGGCAGCACCCACATCGACTGCACCGAGTCCCTGGTCCGCGGGTCGGAGAAGTACACCTGGTTCTACATCCCGCACCCCAACGACTCCAACTACCTGTTCCGGGCCTGCTACTACGTCGTGCAGACCGGGAGCAACCGGGCGTGTACCGGCTGGTGGTAACGCTGCTACGTGTCAGGTAGATGTGGCGGGCAGCCGGAGGGTCTCCCCCTCCGGCTGCCTCAGACCGGCAGGGCGATTCGTCGGCCTCCTCGGTTCGTCTCTCACGGGCAGCCCTGACGGGAATGGTGTTGACAGAATGGAGGCCGCCGACGACGCTCGCTCGGCGAACACGCCCGGGTACGGCACCGCCGTCGTCGGCTGCGAAGCGGGCGGGGTCGCGGGCCGCGAGGATGTGGCGTGCGACCGCGTCGACGGCCACCGATCGAGCCGCCGGCGCCCCGATCGTTTAGAAGGCGGACCCCTTGACCAGAGCGTCGCCAAGAGGCGAGCGGGTATGCAGCACGCGCTGGCCCTGACGGCTGGTATGGATCAGACCCGCTCTACGCAGCGCGGTGGCGTGTCGGCTGGCTGATGACGAGCTTGTGCTCAGCGCCGCGGCCAGGGCGGTGGTACTGAGCCCATCATCGATCGCCAGGAGCACTGCGGCGCGCACGGGACCGAGAAGATCCGACAGCGCGTGCAAGCGCTGTCGGGTTCTCTCCTCGCGCAGCTGCGGTTCCCACAGCTGTGCCCGGTTGATGGGGTAGGCAAGCACGGGTAGCAGCGCCCGGTCGGCGAGAGCGATGGGCTTGTGGATCCCGAAAAAGGTGGGGATCAGCAACAAGCCCCTGCCGTCCAAGTGAATGTCGGCCTCGACCGGATAGTCCACCCGCAAGATAGGCGGCTCCCACCGGGTCGATGGGTGCAGTCCCCGCAGCAACGCCTCGACCCCGTTCGTGGCCAGCATCTGCCGTCGCTGTGCGAGGTCCGCCTCGACGGCCGCCGAGAGTTCCTCGTCATACTGCGCTATCGCCACGGCATGGTAGCGGCGGATCGCGTTACCGAGCTGGGCCAGTACGCTCGCCTGACCGCCAGCGAGTGTGGCAAGCCAGGACGGGGGTTGCCGGTAGGTGGCGGCCAGGATCTGGATCTCAGCTCGCAGCCGTGCGCGGGGCGTGGCCAGCACGATGTCCAGGCTTGAGCCGAGGCCGGAAGGATGGGATGGGGGAGTGAGAAAGTCTGGGAAGTATGCCGCCGCGGGCATCAGTTCGGCCAGTTGACGCACTGTTGCCTCCAGGCCCGTCCTCTCGACCATGCTGATAGAGCTGCGTCTCCAGGTGGCGAAGAAGGGGACGTGCTGGGCGGGGAAGGCGAGCTGATGGATGCTTAAGACGATTTCCCACATCGCGTGGTAACCAGACGCGAGTCGGACCCGGGTCAAGTCCTGCTGACCAAAATGAAGGCGCAGCGTCTTCATGCGCTCCCTTTCGTGGTTGCCGGGACGATCGCCTACGGAGCGGCGTCGCCGCGTCCACCTGCTTGGTGGGGTACAGGATCCTGCGGGGGCATCGCGAGGCATCGAGCACAGCGAAATGACCGACACATCGACACAGTGGGACAGGCAGGAGGAGAGCGAGTACCAGCCGCTGCAGACGGACGCGCTGCCGGCGACAGCCCACCTTCAGGCGCGGAAGACCAGGTTGGCGACGGGCTGGGGCATGCGCTGAAGTCGGCGAAGAGCCTGAATAGCCCGGTTCTTGAACGGGCCGCACGTACATCCACACGACGTTGCTGTCGTGAGAGATGTCCCCTAGTAAAGGGCCGCCTCGTGGCCATGCGGCATCTGTGCGGCGCCGGTGCCCCCGCCGTTCAGCACGCCGAAGTACAGGTTGTTAGCTCCCGGGTTTCAGTGTCACCGTTTCAGCGATCTCCTCGTGCACGGGGGCTGCCGGGAGGCGTCCGGCGGGCGCAGTCTCGCGCAGTGGCTGACGCTTGTCCTGCCGTGGCGACGGCGGCCGAAAGAGACTGAGCCAGAGCACCTAGCACCGAGCCGCATCCGCATGGACTTCATTCGTTGACCTTTCGATGTGTGATCAGGAGATTGCTCCTCGCCACCCGACCAGTCGGCACACTCCGCTGAACGGGTTCGGCCCATGGCTGTGTTAAGTCTCGGCAGGCGAAGGATTGTCTAACAGCCCCCTTCACCAGTGCAGACAAAATTTCCCGGCACCCGAACGTCCGCATCGGGCCCGCTGCATGCTCCGTACTCCCTGCTACTGTCAAAGGATCTTGAGCGGGTCGGACCGGGAGACATGTCGGGTCGTCGCGAACAGCCACTGGATCCGGCCGGAGGGCCCATCGCCCGCTTCGCCTACGAGCTGCGCGAGTTACGCCAAGAGGCTGGCGGGCCGAAGTATCGGGCCATGGCGGGCCTTGCGCATTACTCTGCCGCCACGCTCGCACAGGCCGCAGCGGGAGATCGGCTGCCCTCGCTACCCGTTGCCCTGGCCTACGTCGAAGTCCGCGGTGGGGACGCCGAAGAATGGGGGCGTCGCTGGCATGAGGCCGGCCGGGAAGCACGCGACCAGGCGGCAGCTGAGGACCGGACCACCTCTCCCTATCTGGGGCTGGCCCGGTTTGAGCAGAGCGATCGCGACCTGTTCTTCGGCAGGGACGCGATGATCAAACGGATGACGGCATTGGTGCGCGACCATCGCGTGGTCATGCCCGTCGGCCCGTCGGGCGGCAAATCCTCACTGCTGCGAGCCGGCCTCATTCCGCATCTGCACGACGAACGGCCACGCTCGATCCACCTGCTCACACCAGGTCCGCACCCCCTTGCTCCTGCGGCGAGTTCACCGACGACGTCATCGTCGTCGACCAGTTCGAAGAGGTGTACACCCCTGTGCGACGACCCTGATGAGCAAAACGAATTCATCGACGCGCTGCTGGCCGCGGGCACGACGACGACAACAGGCGCATCGTCCTCGCCCTGCGCGCCGACTTTTTCAGCCACTGCGCGGAACATCCGGAGTTGGCCGCGACCGTCCGCGATTCCACCGTGCGACTCAGTCCGATGACCGAGGCCGAGCTACGCGAGGCGAGTGGGTCGAGCGGCCGCATCTGGTGGGTCGGCTGCCGGCGGCGGGCGGGGCCCGGCTGGTGGTGATCGCGGCTGCGGGCGGGTACGGCAAGTCGACGTTGCCGGCGCAGTGGCGGGCCGACGTGCGGGAGCAGCGGGCGCCGGCGTGGCTGTCGGTGGAGGGGCTGGGCCAGGATCCGGTACGGCTGTGGACGGGCGTCCTGGGGGCGGTCGGCCGGTCGGCTTGATCACCGCTTTTATATGAGCAACGGCCGGTGGGATGGAATGTGCGCTCGAAGTCGGGTCATTGTCGACACCATTTCTGGACGTTCTCGGGGTTGTCCGTAGTACGCCGTCCGCGGCTGAATCCTCGCTGCCTGGCGCGGCAAGCGTCTGCTGCGGTCAGCTAGGCCAAGACTGCATCTGACGTGCAATTCTCTATAGGCCAATGCGGAGGTAAAGCGGACGTGGGCCCAAATGCCTTAATCTGCAGCGCGGAGCCGGACTGTTGTCGTTGTATCTGGTCTGGTTGGGGCGTCGTGCCGACGGTGTCGTTCTTGTCTTCGGTTGCTGCGGCTACTTCACAGTCGTCGGCGTCCCGTTGTGGCGGTATGAAGGGTTCGGCCTGGGCGGACCGGGTGCGACGTTAGGGGCGGCTAGGGGTACAGCTGGGGCGGAGGCCCGGCTTAGCCTGAACTCCGCGCTGCCTAGGGAGATCGTCGATTATGCTGAATAACCGGCCGAGATACAACGGGACATTTATCCACGACTTTCTCGACCAAAGCGCCGCGGAGTTTTCCGAGTCGCCAGCGGTGAGGGACTCCACGGGGGTATGGACCTATCACGAACTGGATACGATCAGCCATGCGGTAGACCGCTGGCTGGACGACCGCGGCGTCGGCCCGGGCGTACGGGTGGTGGTGCACGCCCCCACCGACCGCCGGTTGGCCGCGCTGTTCTTCGGCGTATCGCGCCGCGGCGCCGTCTTCGTGCCGCTCAACCCGGCGATGAAGAGCTTTCACCTGCGTTCGGTGCTTGAGAACGCCGACCCCGCGCTGGTGATCGTCGAATCCGCCGGCGGGAAGCCCGACGCCGTGCGCGCACTCACCGGCGCACCGGTCCACGACCTCGAAGCGGTCTGGGCCGAGGTGACCGAGCTCGCGAGCGAGCGGGCGCGGGTGGCCGTACCGAGTGAGATCGACCCCGCGGACCTGGCCGCGCTGGTGTACACCTCGGGCAGTACGGCGGAGCCGAAAGCGGTGATCTGCCCCCACTCCCAGGTCTGCTTCGCCACCGTGGCGCTCGTCGAGGCGCTCGGCTACCGCCCGGACGACGTGGTCTTCTGCCGTTTCCCGATGTCCTGGGACTACGGGCTGTACAAGCTGCTGATGACCTGCGCCGTGGGCGCCGAGATCGTCTTCGCCGACGCGGGCGCCGACCTGCGGCTGGTCGATCAGCTCCGGAAGACCCGGGCGACGGTGGTGCCGATCGTGCCCTCGCTGGCCAACATGATCATCGCCTCGGCGCAGCGGAAGAGTGAGCCCACCGCCGGGGTGCGGTTGTTCACCAACACCGGCGCGGCGCTGCCCGCCACCACCATCGAGGCGCTGCGGACCCACTTCCCCGGCTCCCGGGTGATCCGCCAGTTCGGCCAGACCGAGTGCAAGCGCATCTCCGTCATGCCTCCGGAGGAGGAGCGGGAGCGTCCGGACTCCGTCGGAAAGCCGCTGGCCGGCACCGTCGTACACATCCTCGACCCCGACGGGAACCCGGTGCCGACCGGGACGACCGGGGAGATCGTGGTGACCGGCCCGCACGTGATGCCGGGGTACTGGCGCAACCCCGAAGTGAGCGCGAAGACCTTCCGCCGCGACCCGCGGACCGGGGAGCTGCGCCTGCACACCGGCGACTACGGCCGCCTCGACGATGACGGATACCTCTACTTCGACGGCCGGCGGGACGACATGTTCAAACGCAAGGGCATCCGGATGAGCACCGTGGAGATCGAGGCCGCGGCGCTCGACATCGCCGGGGTACGGGCGGCCGCCGCGCTGCCCCCCGACGGCGAGCACGATCTCGCGATCTTCGTCGAGGCCGCCAACGGGGCGGAGCTGGAACCCCACGCCGTCCTCCGCGAGCTGGCCGCCCGGCTGGAGCCGGCCAAGGTGCCCGCGGTCTGCCGGGTGGTCGTGGAGATCCCGCAGTCCGCGCACGGCAAGCACGCCCGCGACCAGCTGCGCCACCTGCACGCACAGGAAACCCGTCAGGCCACGCCCAACTCCGACGATTCCAAGCAGGCGGAGCCGCACCGGAAGGCGCCGGGGATCGACCGTGACGAGCTGGTACGCCGGTTCGGGTCCCCGCTCTACGTGTACGACCTGGACCGGGTCACGGCGGCGTACCGGGATCTGGCCGACTTCGTGCCGGAAGGCACGGCGATCTACTACGCGCTCAAGGCCAACCCGCACCCGGACGTGGCCCGCGCGCTGCGCACGGTCCCGGGCGGCGGCGCCCGTGCGGAGATCAGCTCCACCGGGGAGCTGGCCGCCGCGCTGGCCGCCGGGTTCACCGGCGCGGACTGCCTGTACACCGGGCCGGGCAAGACCGCGGGAGAGCTGGCCGAGGCGCTCGCCGCCGGGGTGCGGCTGTTCTCCGTGGAGTCGCTCACCGACCTCGAACACGTCGGCGCCGCGGCCACCGCGCAGGGCACCGTCGCGAAATGCCTGCTGCGCATCAACAGCGCCACCGCCTCCGCCGCCACCAGCATCCGGATGACCGGCACCCCCTCCCAGTTCGGCAACGACATGGAGGAGTTGCCCGCGCAGGTGGACGCGATGCGCGCGATTCCGGGCACCCGGATCGTCGGCGCCCACTTCTTCCCGCTCAGCAACACCGCGGACGAGGACGCCCTGATCGGCGAGTTCCAGCACACCGTGACGGTCGCCGCGGAGGTGCAGCGCATCCTGGGCGAACCGCTTGAGCTGGTGGATCTCGGCGGTGGGTTCTCCGCGCCGTACGGCGTGCCCGGTACCAGGCCCGGCTACCCGAACCTGCGCAAGGGCCTGGAAGAGGCGCTGGACCGGCACCTGCCGCAGTGGCGGGAAGGCCGGCCGAGCATCGCCTGTGAGTCCGGCCGGTACCTGGTGTCCGACAGCGGCGAGCTGCTCTGCACCGTGGTCAACGTCAAGGAGAGCCGGGGCCGCACCTTCGTCATCCTGGACGCGGGGATCAACGCGTTCGGCGGCATGTCCGGGCTCGGCCGGCTGCTCCCGACCCAGGTCAAGCCCACGCCACCGAACGGCGACACGCCGCACGCCCCCGGCCGCCGTGCCGCGCTGGCCGGGCCCCTGTGCACGCCCGGCGACCTGCTCGCCCGTGAGGTCGAACTGCCCGACCCGGCCCCCGGCGACCTGGTGACCATCCCGCACGCGGGCGCCTACGGCCTCACCGCCAGCCTGTCCCTGTTCCTCGGCCGCCCCGCGCCCACCGAAGTGGTGATCCGCGGGGACGAGATCGTCTCCGTCTCCCAGCTGCAACGTCAACGGGTCTACGACCCGCCGCTGAACCCCGACGACTCCCGGAGCGCATGATGGCAACCCCAGGCGAGCACGGCGTCCCTTCCGAGGCCGGGCTCGACGGCCTCGACCAGCTGCCCGCCGCGGAGCAGCTCCGGGTGCTCCTGGAACTGGTGCACCGGGAGACCAAGGAGGCGCTGCTCGGAGTGGAGGGCGGCGATCTGGTCGAGGTGACCTCCAGCCGGCCGTTCCGCGAGCTCGGCCTCGACTCGCTGGCCGCGGTGGACCTGCACGACCGGCTCGTCGATGCCATCGGCGTGACGCTGCCGATGACCCTGGCCTTCGACTACCCCACGCCCGCGCTGGTCGCCGAGTACGTCCGCGCCGCCGTACTCGGGCTGCCCGTGCCGGAGCCCGCCGGGGGCCGCGCGGAGGCCCTTGAGGCCGCGTCGGACGCCCACGACGACCCGATCGTCATCGTCGGCATCGGCTGCAAGTTCCCCGGCGGCGTCGAAACGGCCGAGGACCTGTGGCGAATCTTCGCCGAGGAACGCGAGGTGCTCGGCGAATTCCCCACCGACCGAGGCTGGGACCTGGAGAACCTCTTCGACCCTGACCCGGACTCCCCGGGCAAGAGCTACGTGGACCGCGGCGGCTTCCTGCCCGACGCGACCGGGTTCGACGCGGACTTCTTCGGCATCAACCCGCGCGAGGCCCTGGCCATGGACCCGCAGCAGCGGATGACGCTGGAAACCTGCTGGGCCGCGCTGGAGCACGCGGGCATCGACCCGACATCGCTGCGCGACCAGCCCGTCGGCTCGTTCTTCGGCGCCGAGGTGCACGAGTACGGCGTACGCGTGCACCAGGCGCCGGAGGGCCTGGACGGCTACCTGATGACCGGCAACGCGCCGAGTGTCGTCACCGGCCGGCTCGCCTATCTGCTCGGCCTGACCGGGCCGGCGATCACGGTGGACACCGCCTGCTCCGGCGCGATCGTCTCGCTGCACCTGGCCTGCGCCTCGCTGCGTTCGGGCGAGTCCTCCCTCGCCCTGGTCGGCGGGGTGGCGGTGATGGGCAGCCCGGGCATGTTCACCGCGTTCAGCCGGCAGCGCGGGCTGGCCCCGGACGGCCGCGTGAAGGCGTTCGCCGACGCCGCGGACGGCACCGCGTTCTCCGAGGGTGTCGGGGTGCTGGTGGTGGAGCGGCTGTCGGACGCCCGCCGCAACGGGCACCAGGTGCTGGCCGTGGTACGCGGCACCGCCATCAACCAGGACGGCAGATCCAACGGGCTGACCGCGCCGAGCGGTCCCGCGCAGCGCCGGCTCGTCCGGGACGCACTCGCGGCCGCCCGGCTGCAGCCCGCGGACGTGGACGCGGTCGATGCGCACGGCACCGGCACCGGGCTTGGTGACCCGATCGAGGCGCACGCGCTGCTGGCCACCTACGGGCAGGATCGGGAGACGCCGCTCTGGCTGGGCTCGGCCAAGTCGAACCTGGGGCACACCCAGGCGGCCGGTGGCATCGCCAGTGTGATCAAGATGGTCCTGGCGATGCGGCACGAACTGCTGCCCAAGACGTTGTACGTGGACGCGCCGTCGTCGAAGATCGACTGGTCCGGCGGGTCGGTGGAGTTGTTGACCGAGGCCCGGGAGTGGCCTCGGGTCGAGGGCCGGTCACGGCGTGCGGGGGTGTCGTCGTTCGGCATCTCCGGCACCAACGCTCATGTGATTTTGGAAGAGCCGCCCGTCGATGAGCCTTCGGCTGAGGAAGGGCCGGCTGAAACGGAAGGCACGGCCGTGCCGGTGCCTGTGGTGGTGTCGGCCAAGAATGAGGCGGCGTTGCGGGCGCAGGCCGGTCGGCTGGCCGAGTTCGTGGCCGGGCATGACGCGGCTGGTCCGGTGGAGGTGGCAGCCGGGCTGACGCGCCGGGCGGCCCTGGAGTACCGGGCGGTGCTGCCGGCGTCGGACCGGGACGGTCTGCTGACCGAACTGCGGGCCCTCGCGGCTGGCGAGTCGGAGTCGGTGGTCGGTCGGGTGCGGCCGGGCCGAGTAGCGGTCTTGTTCTCCGGTCAGGGCGCTCAGCGGTCCGGAATGGGTCGGGAGCTGTGTGCGGCATTCCCGGTGTTCGCCCAAGCCTTCGATGAGGCGTGCGCGCTCCTGGAGGCCGAACTCACCGACGTTTCCGAACTGGCCGGTGGGTTGAGCCTGCGGGAGATCATCCTCGGTGATGCCGGTGGGGCGCTGGATCAGACGGTGTTCACGCAGGCCGGGTTGTTCGCGGTGGAGACGGCGCTGTTCCGGTTGCTGGAATCGTTCGGGGTCCGGCCCGATTATGTGGCCGGTCATTCGATCGGTGAGATCGCCGCGGCGCATGTGGCCGGGGTGCTGGAGTTGGGCGACGCGTGCCGGTTGGTGGCCGCCCGTGGCCGGTTGATGCAGGCGCTGCCCGCTGGTGGTGCGATGGCCGCGATCGGTTGCGGCGAAGACGAGATCGCCCCGGTGCTGGCTGGGTTCGACCAGGTGGCGGTAGCCGCGGTGAACGCGCCCGGCGCGGTGGTCGTCTCCGGCGCATCCGACCAGGTTTCCGAGGTCGTGGAGTGGGCGCGGCAACAGGGGCACCGCACCCGGCAACTACGGGTGTCGCATGCCTTCCACTCCCCGTTGATGGAACCGATGCTGGCCGAGTTCGAGCAGATCGTAGCGGGACTGACGCTGCGCCGTCCGGAACTGCCGCTGATATCCAACGTCTCGGGCGAACTGGCCGGCGAGGAGATCACCCAGCCCGGCTACTGGGTCGAGCACGTGCGACGGCCGGTCAGGTTCGCCGACACCGTCACCACCCTGCGCGGACACGGCGTCAGCTGCTTCATCGAAGCAGGCCCGGACGCCCAGCTCGCCCCCATGATCGAACAAACCCTCGCCCGGCACGACGGCGAAGAATCCACAGTGGCGGCGTTGCTGCGCCGCGACCGGGACGAAACCGCCCAACTGATCACCGGACTGGGCCAGGCTTGGACCAGCGGCACCGACGTGAACTGGACCGCGTGGAGACCGGCCAGCCCCGGCCACCTGGAACTGCCCACCTACCCCTTCCAGCATCGCCGCTACTGGCTGCAGCCCGCCCCGACCGGTGATCCGGCCGCGCTTGGTCTGGGCGACGCCGATCACCCGATCTTGGGTGCGGTGGTGAACCAGCCCGACGGCGGGGCCATCCTGACCGGCCGGTTGTCGGTCACCGCTCAGTCCTGGCTGGCCGATCACGCCATCAACGCCACCCCCATCCTCCCCGGCACCGCCTTCGTCGAACTGGCCCTACGCGCCGGCGACCAGGTCGGCTGCCCGACCGTTGACGAACTCACCCTGCACAGCCCCCTGGAGCTACCGAGCCGGGGCCAGGTGACGATCCAGGTGGTCGCCGGCAAATCCGCCGCTGACGGGCGGCGGCCCGTGGAGATCCACTCCATCGGCGAAGAGGGTGTCTGGCTGCAACACGCCACCGGCTTCCTCTCCCCCGCCCAGGCTCCTGCCCCGACGGCGGCACACGAGTTCGCCGACTGGCCCCCGCCGGGCGCGGAACCGCTCGACGTCACCAACCTTTACCCGGCGATGGCCGACCGTGGCTACGGCTACGGCCCCGCTTTCCGTGGCCTCACCCGAGCCTGGCGTCGCGGCGATGAGGTGTTCGTCGAGGTGGCGTTGGCCGACGGGATGGAGGCGACGGGCTTCGGCGTACACCCGGCGTTGCTCGACATGGCCCTGCACGCCACCGACCTGCTGCCCGGCCACGACCAGGACACGGCGTTGCCGTTCGCCTGGCGTGGGGTGTCACTGCATGCCGACGGGGCGCGTGCGGCGCGGGTCAGGCTGAGCCAGGACGACGAGTCCGGGGTTCGGCTCGACCTCGCCGACCCTGCGGGCCAGCCGGTGGCCTCGGTGACGTCACTGGCTTACCGCGCAGTGCCCGCGCAGTGGTCGAGCTCGCGCTCGGCGGCACACCAGTGGCTGTACGAGGTGGTGTGGCGGCCGGTGGACGTGACGGTGTCCTCCGGCGACATCGGCGCGGACCTGGTGATCGACGCCACCGAGTGGGCCAGGGCCGGAGCTGACGACAACGAGCTGCTGGACCGCCTGCGCAGTGGCGTGGGCTCGGTGCTGGCCCGCTTGCAGGAGTCGCTGACTCGTGAAGACGCCCGGTTGGTGGTGGTGACCCGTGGTGGGGTCGCCGCCGACGGCGGGCAGGTGGATCCGCTTCAGGCCGCGGTCGTCGGGTTGGTACGTGCGGCGCAGGCCGAGAATCCGGGCCGGATCACACTGGTCGATCTGGAGACGGCACCTGGTGAGGCGGCGCTTGCCGACTCGGTGGCGGCGGCACTGGCTTCCCGTGAGCCGGAGGTGGCGCTGCGCGGCGGCCGGGTGTGGACACCGCGTCTGGAGCGGGTGACGTCGCCCGGTTCGGAAGAGGAGCCCGTGGCGGGCTGGCCGACCGATGGGACCACGTTGATCACCGGTGGTACCGGTGGGCTGGGTGCGTTGACGGCCCGGCATCTGGTGGCCGAGCACGGGGTGCGGCATCTGCTGCTGGTCTCCCGCCGGGGTCTGGACGCCCCGGGCGCCGCCGAGTTGCGCGATGGGCTGGCCGGGCAGGGCGCCGAGGTCACCGTGGTCGCGTGTGATGTGGCGGATCGGGACGCGCTGGCGGTGTTGCTGGCGGAGATCGATGAGGCGCAGCCGTTGCGGGCGGTGGTGCACGCGGCGGGCGTGGTGGACGACGGAGTGATCACGTCGCTGTCGGCTGCGCAGGTGGAGACGGTGTTGCGGCCGAAGGTGGACGCGGCCTGGCATCTGGACGAGCTGACCCGTGATGGGGAGCTGGCCCGGTTCGTGGTGTTCTCCTCGCTGGCCGGCGTGGTGGATGGGGCCGGGCAGGGCAATTACGCGGCGGCGAACGCGTTCGTGGATGCGTTGGCGGTGGCGCGGGCCGCGGCCGGTTTGCCGGCGGTGTCGCTGGCGTGGGGACCCTGGTCGGAAGAGCGCGGCATGGCCGGGCGGATCGGCGCGCGTGATGAGGCGCGGATGCGGGCGGCCGGTGTGCTGTCGCTGACCGGGGATCAGGGTCTGGCTTTGCTGGATGCCGGTGTGGGTGCGGGCCGGCCGCATCTGGTGCCGGCCCGGTTCGATCCCGGCGCGCTGGGACGGCGTGGAGCTGATCTGCCGGCGCTGCTGCGGGCGCTGGCCGGTCCCCTCGCGCGGCGCAGCGCTGACTCCTCGGGTACGGCTGAGCCGGCCGACCCCGCCGGGGGGTCGGGGCTGGTGGCGGCGCTGGCGCAGTTGTCGGCACCGCAGCGGCAACGGCAGCTGCTGGACGTGGTGTGCGGTCAGGCTGCGGCCACGCTGGGCCATGACAGTGCGCAGGCGATCGAGGCGGATCGGCCGTTCCAGGACTTCGGGTTCGACTCACTGACCGCGGTGGAGTTGCGGAACCGGTTGCAGACGGTGACCGGGCTGCGGCTGAGCCCGACGCTGGTGTTCGATCACCCAAGCCCCCGCGCGCTGGCGACGCATCTGGATACCGCCCTGTCCGGAACGGTGGTCCGCCGTCCGGTACAGGCTGTTGCGTCGGGCGACTCTGCGGGCGATGGCGATCTGATCGCCGTGGTCGGGATGGCCTGCCGGTTCCCCGGTCAGGTCACCAGTCCCGAAGAGCTCTGGCAGTTGTTGATCGACGATCGTGACGGGGTCACTGACTTCCCGACCGACCGAGGCTGGGACATTTCCGGCATCTACGACCCGGAGCCCGGCAAACAGGGTCGCACCTACACCCGGCAGGGCGGGTTCCTGCACGACGCGGCGTACTTCGACCCCGCTCCGTTCGATATCGGCCCGCGTGAGGCCACCGCCATGGACCCGCAGCAGCGGTTGCTGCTCGAAGCGTCCTGGGAGGCCCTGGAGCGCGCCGGCATCGACCCGTCCGGGCTGCGCGGCACCCCGACCGGGGTGTTCGCCGGAGTGATGTACCACGACTGGGGCACCCGGCCTGGCCAGGTACCGGAGGAGTATGCCGGTTACCTGGGCAACGGCAGCCTGGCCAGCGTGGTGTCCGGGCGAGTGTCGTACGCGTTCGGTCTGGAAGGGCCGGCGGTTTCGGTGGACACGGCGTGTTCGTCGTCGCTGGTGGCGCTGCACCTGGCGGCACAGGCGCTGCGTGCCGGGGAGTGTGACTTGGCACTCGCCGGTGGAGTGACGGTGATGTCCACGCCGGACACCTTCACCGACTTCGGCCTCCAGCGAGGGTTGGCCGCTGACGGGCGGTGCAAGTCGTTCGCCGATGCGGCCGACGGGGTCGGCTGGGGCGAGGGCGTGGGTGTGCTGGTGGTGGAGCGGCTGTCGGACGCCCGGCGTCGTGGGCACCGGGTCCTGGCGGTGCTGCGTGGCAGCGCGGTCAACCAGGACGGTGCGTCGAATGGCCTGACCGCTCCCAATGGTCCTTCGCAGGAGCGGGTGATCGAGGCGGCGCTGGCTTCGGCAGGACTCGGTCCTGCCCAGGTGGATGTGGTTGAAGGCCACGGCACCGGCACCTCGCTGGGTGACCCGATCGAGGCGCAGGCGCTGCTGGCCGCCTACGGCCAGGACCGCCCATCGCCGTTGTGGCTGGGTTCAGTGAAGTCGAACCTGGGTCACACTCAAGCGGCGGCCGGGGTGGCCGGTGTGATCAAGATGATCCTGGCGATGCGGCACGAGACGCTGCCCAGGACCCTGCACGTGGACGCGCCGTCGTCGAAGGTCGACTGGTCCGGCGGAGCGGTGGAGCTGCTGACCCGGCACCAGCCCTGGCCGCAGGACGCGGACCGGCCGCGCCGGGCAGGGGTGTCGTCGTTCGGCATCTCCGGCACCAACGCCCATGTGATTCTGGAAGAGCCGCGGGCCGAGGAAGAGCAGGACAACGGCACGACCGCAGGCGGCAACGCGCCGGTTCCGGTGGTGGTGGCGGCCAAGAGCCAGGCGGCGTTGCGGGCGCAGGCCGGACGGCTGGCCGGGTTCATGACCGAGCACGAGGCGGCCGGTCCGGTGGAGGTGGCCGCCGGGATGACGCGCCGGGCGGCCCTGGAGTACCGGGCGGTGCTGCCGGCGTCGGACCGGGAAGCTTTGCTGGCCGAACTGCGGGCCCTGGCGGCTGGCGAGTCGGAGTCGGTGGTCGGTCGGGTGCGGCCGGGCCGGGTGGCGGTGTTGTTCTCCGGCCAGGGCGCGCAGCGGCCTGGGATGGGTCGCGAGCTGTATGCGGCGTTCCCGGTGTTCGCCCAAGCCTTCGACGAGGCGTGCGCGCTCCTGGAGGCCGAACTTACCGACGCTTCCGAACTGGCGGGTGGCTTGAGCCTGCGGGAGATCATCTTCGGCGACGCCGGCGGGGCGCTGGATCAGACGGTGTTCACGCAGGCCGCGCTGTTCGCGGTCGAGACGGCGCTGTACCGGCTGCTGCAATCGCTGGGCATCCAACCCGATTACGTCGCCGGTCACTCCATCGGCGAAATCACTGCGGCGCATGTGGCCGGGGTGCTGGAACTGGCCGATGCCTGCCGGTTGGTAGCCGCACGCGGCCGATTGATGCAGGCGCTGCCCGCTGGTGGCGCGATGGCCGCGATCGGCTGCGGCGAAGACGAGCTCGCGCCAGTGCTGGCCGACTACGACCAGGTGGCGGTAGCCGCGGTGAACGCGCCCGGCGCGGTGGTCGTCTCCGGCGCGTCCGATCAGGTCGCCAAGGTCGTGGAGTGGGCTCAGCGGCAGGGGCACCGGACCCGGCAGCTGCGGGTGTCGCATGCCTTCCACTCGCCGCTGATGGAACCGATGCTGGCCGAGTTCGAGCAGGTCGTAGCGGGACTGACGCTGCGCCGTCCGGAGCTGCCGCTGGTGTCCAACGTCTCAGGTGACCTGGCCGGTGAGGAAATCACCCAGCCCGGCTACTGGGTCGAGCACGTACGGCGGCCGGTGCGGTTCGCTGACACCGTCACCACCTTGTCCCGAAATCAGGTCGGTTGTTTCATCGAGGTCGGCCCGGACGCGCAGCTGGCCCCCATGATCGAACAAACCCTCACCGGGCACGACGGCGAAGAGCCCACGGTGGTGGCGTTGCTGCGCCGCGACCGGGACGAGACCGCCCAGCTGATCACCGGACTGGGCCAGGCTTGGGCCAGCGGCACCAGCGTGGACTGGACCGCCTGGCCGGCCTGGACCACCAAGGTCGGCGACCTGAACCTGCCCACCTACGCCTTCCAGCATCGCCGCTACTGGTTGCAGCTCGCCTCGACCGGCGACCCGGCCGCGCTCGGCCAGGCCGCCGCCGATCACCCGATCTTGGGTGCGGTGGTGGAGCAGCCCGACGGCGGGGCCATCCTGACCGGCCGACTGTCGGTCACGGCTCAGTCCTGGCTGGCTGACCACGTCATCAACGCCGTCCCGATCCTGCCCGGCACCGCCTTCGTCGATCTGGCCCTGCGCGCCGGCGAACAGGTCGGCTGCCCGACCATCGACGAACTCACTTTGCAGGCCCCGCTGCCCATCCCCGACCCCGGTGACACCAACAGCGGCACCGTCGTACAGGTCACCGTGAGCGCACCGGACGAGGACGGCCGACGCCAGATCGGCATCCACTCCAAGGACCACCACGGACAGTGGACCCGGCACGCGACCGGCGCGCTCACCCCCACCGTCCCCCAGGGCACCCCTGCGGACCTGGGCCACACCTGGCCACCGCCGGACGCCCAGCCGCTGGACACCACCGGTTTGTACGACCGGCTGGTCGATCACGGCTACGGCTACGGCCCGTCCTTCCACGGTCTCACCCGAGCCTGGAAACACGGTGACGACCTCTACGCCGACATCATCCTTCCCGAAGAAGCCGGACAGACCAGCCGATACGGCCTGCACCCCGCCCTCCTCGACGCCGCGATGCACGTGGACCTGGTGGCCGGGCCGAAGGCGACGCTGATCCCGTTCAACTGGAACGGCGTCACCCTGCACGCCGCCGGCGCCGACGCGGTGCGGGTACGGCTGCGCCGGCTGGACGGTGACGAGGTCACCCGGCTGGACCTGGCCGACTCCGAAGGTCAGCCGGTGGCCACGGTGGAGACGGTGGTGTCCAGGCCGGTCCAGGCCGAGCAGCTGGCACAGGCCCGCCCGGCCTCGGATTCGCTGCTCGCGGTGACGTGGCGGCAGGTCCAGCCGTCCGGTCCCCTCGGCGCGGTGGACGCCTCCGACGCGCTCGTCATCGACGCCACCGGTGTCGCCGGCGAAGCCTCGGGCGGCGATGTGCCGGATCGGGTGCGGCGTACCCTGCGTCCGGTGCTCACCGGCCTGCAGAACTGGTCGGACGAGGCGAACACCAGGCCGGCAGTGGTGATCACCCGGGGTGCCGTGGCGGTGCGTGACGCCGAGGCGCCGGACCCGGCGCGGGCCGCAGTCTGGGGCCTGGTGCGGGCCGCCCAGGAGGAGAACCCCGGCCGGATCATCCTGGTCGACCTGGATCCGGGCGGCGACCTGGCAGACGGCGCACGCGTCGCCCCAGCCACCGGCAAACCCGACCTGGCGAACGGCGCACGCGTAATCACCGGCGAGCCCGATCTGGCGGACGGCGTACGTGTCGCCCTGGCGACCGGCGAGCCCGAGCTGGCGATCCGTGACGGCAGGCCGTGGGTGCCGCGGCTGACCCGCGCCGCAGCCGTTGAGCCGTCCGACACGGCCTGGCCGGCCGACGGGACCACGCTGATCACCGGCGGCACCGGCGGGCTGGGCGCCCTGATGGCCCGGCACCTGGTGGCCGAGCACGGCGTGCGGCGTCTGCTGCTGGTCTCCCGCCGGGGCCTGGACGCCCCCGGGGCGGCCGAGTTGCGCGATGAGCTGAGCGGGCTGGGCGCCGAAGTCGCGGTGGCCGCCTGTGATGTGTCCGATCGGGACGCCCTCACCGTACTGCTGGAGGAGATCCCCGACAGCCACCCCCTGCGCGCGGTGGTGCACACCGCGGGTGTGGTGGCCGGCGGCGTGCTCGGCACGCTGACGGAGGAAGGGCTGGACCGGGTGCTGCGGCCCAAGGCGGATGCCGCCTGGCACCTGCACGAACTCACCCGGAAACATGACCTCACCCACTTCGTGCTGTTCTCCTCCGCCGGCGGAATGGTGCTCGCCGCCGGGCAAGGCGACTACGCGGCGGCCAACGCCTTCCTCGACGCGCTCGCCGCGGATCGTGCTGCCGCCGGGCTGCCCGCCACCTCGCTGACCTGGGGAATGTGGGCGGTGGACACCGGGCTCGGCGGGCCGCTGCAGGACACCGACCTGGCCAGGGTGAGCAGGCTCGGCATACCGGCGATCTCCGCGGAGACCGGGCTGGCGCTGTTCGACGCGGCGCTGCGTGTGCCCGCGCCGGTGCTGGCGCCGATCCGGCCGGACGTCCGCGCGCTGCGGGCCCGTGGCGACGATCTGCCCGCGCTCCTGCGGGACCTCGTGGGCACGCGCCGTACCACCACCGTGGCGGCGGCACGGGCCAACGGGTCGGACGGCGCGGCCGGGCTGCGGGAGCGGCTGGCCGGGCTGCCTGCCCGGGAGCGGGACCGCATGTTGCTGGAGCTGGTCCAGGCGGAGGCCGCGGTGGCGCTCGGGCACGACAGCGCGGACATGATCGACGCCGAGCGCGGCTTCGTTCAGCTCGGCTTCAGCTCCCTGGCCGCCGTCGAGCTGCGGAACCGGCTGCGCGGGCGGACCGGGCTGCCGCTGCCCGCCACGCTCGCCTTCGACCAGCCGAACGCCACCGCGGTCGCCCGGTACCTGGCCGAGCGGCTGGCCCCGGCTGAGCCGGAGGCTCCCGAGCCTCTGCCCTCCGCGGTGGAGGACGACCGGCTCGCCGCGGCCTCCACGGAGGACGCCGAGCGGATCGCGGCGGCTTCTGCTGAGGAACTGTTCGAGATGCTCGACCAGGAGCTGGGCGGCGACGTGTAGCCGAGGTACTCGGAACCGGGCGTCGGGTCACCCGCAGAGAAGGCGGGTGACCCGGCGCCCGGTTTTCATGCGGGGAGGGACCACTTGTTCACGATCCGCTGTCAGCCCTGAAATTCGCCCGATACCCCGGGTGCACGGTCACACGTCAAAGAAGAAGGGGATCATACGGGTCCGTATGATCCCCTTCTTCGGTGTTATGCGAGGTCAGCGGCGGTAACCCCTACGTGAACCCCTATGCGCTCTCCCACCAGGAGCGGTTGTTCCGGTACCACTCGACCGTCTCGGCCAGGCCCTTCTCGAAGTCCACTGCCGGGTGGTACCCCAGCTCAACGCGGATCTTGGTGTCCTGGACGGAGTAGCGGCGGTCGTGGCCCATGCGGTCCTCGACGAACTCCACGCGCCCCCATCCGGCGCCACAGGCCCTCAGGAGCAGTTCGGTCAGCTCGCGATTGGTCAGCTCGGTGCCGCCGCCGATGTTGTAGACCTCTCCCGGCCGGCCGCCCTGCCGTACCAGCTCGATTCCCGCGACGTGGTCGGTCACGTGGAGCCAGTCGCGCGAGTTCAGGCCGTCCCCGTACAGCGGGACCTTGCCGCCGTCGAGGAGGGTGGTGACGAACAGCGGGATGACCTTCTCGGGGAACTGGTACGGCCCGTAGTTGTTGGAGCAGCGGGTCACCCGCACGTCCAGCCCGTACGTCCGGTGGTAGGCGAGGGCGAGCAGGTCGGCCGACGCCTTCGACGCCGAGTACGGCGAGTTGGGCGACAGGGGCTCCTGCTCGCCCCAGGAGCCTTCGAGGATGGAGCCGTACACCTCGTCGGTCGAGACGTGCACGAACGTGCCGAGCCCGTGCTCGACCGCCGCCGCGAGCAGCGTGTACGTCCCCGTCACGTTGGTGCGGACGAACTCCCCCGCACCGCTGATGGACCGGTCGACGTGAGACTCGGCGGCGAAGTGCACGACCTGATCGTGCGCGGCCACCAGCTCGCCGACGAGGCCGGCGTCACAGATGTCGCCCTCCACGAACGTGAAGCGGCCGTCTGCGGGCTCCAGGTTGGCCAGGTTGCCGGCGTAGGTGAGCTTGTCGAGGACCGTCAGCGTGCAGTCGCGCCGCTCGGCCAGGGTACGGACGTATTGGGAACCGATGAAACCGGCGCCGCCGGTGACCAGGATTCTCATTGCGTGTAACTACTCGCGATGCTCATCACGTACTGGCCGTAGCCGGACTGCGACTGCTCGGCTCCGAGCCGGTAACACTGCTCCGCGTCGATGAAGTCCATGCGGAGCGCCACCTCCTCCAGGCAGGCGATGCGTACGCCCTGGCGTTGTTCGAGGGTCTGCACGTACTGGCCCGCCTGGAGCAGGGTCTCCGGCGTACCGGTGTCCAGCCAGGCGAATCCTCTGCCGAGATCCACCAGTTTCGCCTTGCCCTGCCGTACGTAGGCCAGGTTCACGTCGGTGATCTCCAGCTCGCCACGATCGGACGGCTTGAGATTCTTGGCGATGTCGATGACGTCGTTGTCGTAGAAATACAGGCCGGTGATGGCTCTGTTGGAGAGCGGCTTCGCCGGTTTCTCCGCTATCGAGACCAGGCGCCCGCTCTCGTCGGTCACCCCGACTCCGTATGCGCCGGGATCGCTCACCGGATACCCGAACAGCACGCACCCGTCCACGTCCTTAACGTTCTCTTCCAGCACGTCCGAGAAGGAGGGCCCGTGGAAGATGTTGTCGCCGAGGATCAGCGCGGCCGGGCCGCTCCCGATGTGGGAGGAGCCGAGGAGAAACGCCTGGGCTATCCCGTCCGGCGATTCCTGGGAGACGTAGGAGATGTTCAGTCCGAAGCGGGAGCCGTCGCCCAGCAGCCGGGCGAAGTTCGACACCTGGTCGGGCGAGGAAATGAGGAGGATATCCCTGATTCCGGCCAGCATGAGCACCGATATTGGATAATAGATCATCGGCTTGTCACTCACCGGGAGCAGCTGTTTGGAGACCGCGGCGGTTATCGGGTGCAGCCGCGTTCCCCGACCTCCCGCGAGAACGATTCCTTTCACGGCCTATTACCTCTCTGCAGCGTGGAAATGTCCCGAGGATAAGTGGAAGTATCACGAGGCTAAGCAGGGGCGTAGTGAGGCGGCAACATCGGCGACCGGAGAGAGGGGGAGCATTAGGGGGTTTCGGTACGGGTCGCCACGCCCCGGTGACCGGCGATTAGGGGACCGTCCGCGCCCGACCGCGAATGGGAACGGTGAGCTACCCGAATTAGGGGAGGGTAGGGGCTGACCCGGTCTCCCCCGGCAACGAGAATCTTTCCACATTGACATCTATGGGAGGAGCCCGGCGGTGCGGATTCTCGCCTTACGCCGTGCCGTCACCGCGATCATGGCCACGGTGGTGTCACTCACACCGGCCGTCTCGGAAGCGGCGGCGGCGACGCAGGACACGGAGGACGCCTCCACGCGCGAGGTTCCCGGGCTGCGCGAGCCGGTGCGGCTGGTGGTGGACCGCTGGGGCGTACCGCACCTGTACGCGCGCAACACCGACGACGTGTTCCTGGCGCAGGGCTACAACGCCGCGCGGGACCGGTTGTTCCAGCTCGACCTGTGGCGGCGGCGCGGCCTCGGCCAGCTGTCGTCCGCCTTCGGACCCCGTTACGTCGAGCAGGACCGGGCCGCCCGGCTCTTCCTGTACCGCGGTGACATCCAGCGGGAGTGGGCCGCCTACGGGTCCGGCACGCGCCGCTCCGTGACCGCGTTCGTGCGCGGCATCAACGCCTACGTCGACTGGGTCAACGCCCACCCGGAGGCGTTGCCGCCGGAGTTTCGCAAGCTGGGCCACCGGCCGGACCGCTGGCAACCCGAGGACGTGGTACGGATCCGCAGCCACGGGCTGGCGCTGAACGCCTACCCGGAGGCGTTGCGCGCGGGCGCGATGTGCACCGGTGGGCAAACCGCCGCCCGTGCCCTCGTCCGCCTGGAACCCGCGCACGAGCCCAAGGTGCCGGACGGGCTCGACCCGTGCGCCGTGCCCGCGGACGTGCTCAGCACCTACCTGCTCGGCATCGCACCGGTCACCTTCGACGGCGTCGCGGTACGGTCGGCCCCGCTGCCGTCGCCCGGAGGGTCGAACGCGTGGGCGCTCGCGCCGTCGCGTACCGCCACCGGCCGCCCGATCCTCGCCGGCGATCCGCACCGGTCCACCACGGCGCCGGCGCTGCGTTACGTCACCCACCTGTCCGCGCCCGGCCTGGACGTGATCGGCGCCGGCGAGCCGGCGCTGCCCGGGATCTCCATGGGGCACAACGGCCGCGCCGCCTTCGGGCTCACCGTCTTCGCCGCGGACCAGGAAGACATTCAGGTGTACCGCCTGCACCCGGACGACCCGGGCCGCTACCGCTACCGTGACCGCTGGGTGCGCTTCACCACGGTGCGGGAGGAGGTGCCGGTGGCCGGCTCTACGCCCCGTGAGGTGGAGCTGACCTTCTCCCGGCATGGCCCGGTGCTCAAGGTGGACGCGGCCAAGAACATCGCGTTCGGCCTGCGTACCGCCTGGTCGGAGCCGGGCACGGCGCCGTACCTCACCGGTCTGGACGCCATGACCGCGCGTAGCTTCCCCGAGTTCACCGCCAAGATTCGCCGCTGGGCCTCCCCGCCGGAGAACCTGATCTACGCCGACACCACGGGCGACATCGGCTGGGTGCCCGGCGCCCTGGTCCCCCGGCGGCCCCGGCACGACGGACTGCTGCCGGTGCCCGGCGACGGCCGCTACGAATGGAACGGCTTCCACAACGGGGCCGAGCTGCCCAAGGTGAGCAACCCCAAGAGTGGCTTCATCGCCTCGGCGAACGAGTTCAACATGCCACCGGGGCACCCGCTGCGCGTCGGCTACGAGTGGGAGCCGGCGGCGCGCAAGGAGCGCATCGAGGACGTGTTGTCCGCCTCGACCCGGCACACCACGTCCGAGATGGCGAACCTCCAGCGGGACCAGGTCGACGAGTACGCCCGGCGCGTCGTCGCGTTGCTGCGTGACATTCCGGCCGGTGACGACCCGGACACCGCGGCGGCGCTGAAGCACCTGCTCGGCTACGACGGCACGGCGAGCGCCGACTCCGCAGGCGCGGCGCTGTTCGAGCCCTGGATCTCCAACCATCTCGGCCCAGCGTTCCTGGCCAAGTTCGTCGACCCGGCGGTGGCCGCCCGGGTGCCGCGCGCCGACCTCCGGCAGATAATCGACGCGTTCGAGCGGCCGGACCAGTGGTTCGGGCCGAACGGCGCGGCGGTGCGGGACCAACTCGTGCAGCAGACGCTGCGCGCGGCCTACGCCGAGGTCCGCGGCCGGCTCGGCGCGGACCCGGCCGCCTGGCGCTGGGGGAACCTGCACCACGCGTTGTTCTCCAACCCCCTGGGCGACACGGTGGGTCCGTTCCCCCGGGGCGGCACCGTGACCACGGTGGACGCCTCAAGCTACTTCCGTGGGGCCTACCGGTCGACGTCCGGAGCCGCGTACCGGATGGTGCTGGACGTCGGGGCCTGGGACAACTCCACCTTCGTGAGCGCCCCCGGTCAGTCCGGGGACCCGACGAGCCCGCACTACGCGGACCTCGCCGACGCCTGGAAGTCCGGCACCCAGGTGCCGCTGCTGTACAGCCCCGCCGCGGTCGCGCGGAACACGGAAAGCGTCATCACCCTGGTGCCCGCGGCGTCCGGCCGCGGGTGACCGCCGCCGCCCGCCGGCGTTCACCGGTGGGCGGCGAACGAAACACGGCAGAAGGAACGATGTGGACGAGCGTTGGATCAAGCACTTTCACCCCGCACCGGACGCCCCTGCGCGAGTAGTCCTGCTGCCGCACGCCGGCGGCGCGGCCAGCGCCTACTTCAAGCTGTCCGCCGCGCTGCACCCGGGGCTGGACGCCTACGCGGTGCAGTACCCGGGACGGCAGGAGCGCCGGCATGAGCCGCCCCTGACGGACGTGCGCCTGCTGGCCGCCGGCATCGCCGACGCGCTTCCCGACGACGAGCGGCCCACGCTGCTGTTCGGGCACAGCATGGGTGCGCTGATCGCCTTCGAGCTGGCCCTGCTCCTGGAACGGCGCGGCACACCGCCGCACACGCTGGTCGCCTCCGGCCGGCGCGGCCCGTCCACCTACCGCGACGAGTGGGTGCACCGGCAGGACGCGGCCGGTGTGGCGGCCGAACTTCGCCGGCTCAGTGGCACCGATCCGGCGTTCCTGCAGGATCCGGAGCTGTTCGAGATGGTGCTGCCGGCGTTGCGTGCCGACTATCGGACGGTGGAGACGTACAAGTGCGAGGCGGGCGCGGCGGTCGGCTGCCCGCTGATCGTGTTCGTCAGCGACGACGACCCGAAGACCACGGTCGAAGAGGCTCGGGCCTGGAAAGAGAACACCACCGGCGACTTCGACCTGCGGGTTTTTCCCGGCGGGCACTTCTACCTGGATGACCAGGTGGCGGAGGTGTCCGACGCGCTCATCGCGCTGTCGTCCAGGTAGGGGTCCGGAAGTCACACGTCCGGGTGAGCGCCACGCTCACCCGGACGTTTGCGGTTCTGGCGGGTGAGTTGCGCTCACCCGGTTCTGGAGGCACACGTCCGGGTGAGTCACACAGTCACACTCACCCGGACGCCTGCGCGCGCCGTTCATTCGGACGTCTGAGCCAGCCACTCCTCGATCACGGCGGCGGTCTGCCCCGCCTCGGACTCCAGGATGTTGAAGTGGTCCGCGCCCACCTCACGCACCGTCATCCCGGGGGTGAGGACCGGACGCCAGCCCTCGCCGACGCCCGCGACCGCCCCACCGGGCGTCGCCGCCGCGTTGTCGGCGTGGATGAACAGCGTCGGCGCCGCCAGTTCGGTCAGCCGCCACTGCGAGAGCATCGCCGCGTACCAGCCCATCGCGGACAGCCGGGCGGCGGTGAACGGCCCGAACACGGCCTCCCGCTCAAGCAGGCCGCCGACGATCGACGACCACACGTCGCTGCTCTCCCCCACCCCGGGAACGTGCGTGTCGAGGAGGATCACCGCGGCCGGGCCCTGCCCGGCCTCCGCCAGCACGCCGGCGAGCGCGTGCGCGAACACCCCGCCCGCCGAGTACCCGACCAGCGCGTACGGCTCCGCGGCGGCCTCATCCCCGCCGGTCACCATGCGGGCCAGCCCGTGCACGAGGGCGTCCAGCGAAGCCGGCAGGCTCTCCTCCCGGACGAACCCCGATATCGGCAACACGGACAGGTCGCGCACGTCGCGGAATTGCGCGGCCAGCGGGGCGAACTGGTGCGGCCCGCCGAAGGCCATCGGTGAGTTCAGGCAGAACAGTCGTGGCCGGCGCGGGCCGGTGGACAACACCACCGGGGTACGGGCCGGGGCATCGCCCACGTCGTACCGGGGACGGACCGCGGCGGCGGCGTGCAGCAGCGTCATCCCCTCCTCGATCTTGCCGGCGTCGGCCGCCGCGCGGAACAGGCCGCTCAACGTCTCCGCCTCACTCGGCAGGTCCTGTGTGGCCGGTCCGTCGCCGTGCGCCGTGGCCGATCCGTCGTTGGCGGTTGCGGCCTCACCGGGCGGCACTGCGGCGACCGGAGCGATCTCCTCGGCCAGCAGCCGGGCCAGCGCGCTGACCGTCGGGTAGTCGAAGGCGGCGGTGGCCGGCAGGCGGACGCCGGTGGCCGAGTTGAGCGCGTTGCGCAACTCCATGGCGGCCAGCGAGTCCAGGCCCAGCCCGACCAGGTCCGCGTCCGGCTCGACGGGCTCCGGGTCCGCGTGCCCGAGCACCTGGGCCGCCCGCCTCCGGACCAGCTCGACCAGGCGCTCAAAGCGCTCCTCCGGGTCCAGTGCGCCCAGCGGTTCCAGCTCGATCTCGTTGCCCGCCGCCGCCGCCGTACGTCGTACGGCCGGTGCCAGGTCTTGAAGCAGCGCGGGCACGCCGTCCGCGCGGGCCCGCACGGCGGCCGGGTCCAGCCGGATCGGCGCCAGCACGGCGGCGTCCGCCCGCCGCGCCGCGTCGAACAACGACAGCGCCGCGTCCACCGGCAGCGGCAGCATGCCCCAGCGGCGGATTCTGGCCAGGTCGTCGTCGCGCAGTTGGCTCTGCATGCCCGCCTCGCCGCCCCACAGGCCCCAGGCCAGCGTCCGCGCCGGCAGGCCCGCCGCCCGGCGGTGCTCGGCCAGCGCGTTGAGGAAGGCGTTCGCGGCCGCGTAGTTCCCCTGGCCGGGGTTGTCCACCAGCGATGCCGACGAGGAGAACAGCACGAACTCGGCCAGGTCCTGCTTCTGGGTGAGTTCGTGCAGGTGCCAGGCGGCGTCCGCCTTGGGGCCCGCCACCTCGTCCACCAGCTCGGGCGTGAGGTCGGCGAGGACCGCGTTCGCGCTCGCTCCCGCCGTGTGCACCACTGCGCGCAGGGGGTGGGTGCCGGGAATGTCCTCCAGCAGTACGGTGAGGGCGTCGCGGTCGGCCACGTCACAGGCGGCGATAGTGACCTCGGCGCCCTGTTCGGTCAGCTCGTCGCGGAGTTCGGCGGCGCCGGGGGCGTCCGGGCCCCGGCGGGAGACCAGGAGCAGATTCCGCACGCCGTGTTCGGTCACCAGGTGCCGGGCCATCAGGGCGCCCAGTCCGCCGGTGCCGCCGGTGATCAGTGTGGTCCCATCGGTGGGCCAGGCCGTCACGGGCTGCTCGCCGAGGCGGGCCCGCTCCAGCCGGGGTGCCCAGAGCTGGTCGCCGCGCAACGCGACCTGTGGTTCTCCGCTGCGAAGGGCCGCTTCGTCGTCGGGTTTGATCGCAGTGCCGCCAGAGTTCGCCGCATTCCGGGCGCTCTGCTGCCTGGGGTCGAGGTCGATCAGGGTGATCCGGCCGGGTTCCTCCGACTGGGCGGCTCGTACCAGGCCCCATACCGCTGCCTGGGCCGGATCCGGGACCTCGTCGTCGGTCACGGCCACCGCGCCTCGGGTCACCACGGTCACCGGGCGCGTGTCCGCCTCGGCCAGCCAGGTCTGCAACTCGCCCAGCACGTCCCCGACGACGCGCCGCACCTGCGCCGGAACCGGGACGTCATCGTCCACCGATCCGCCGCCACCGGTCCGTGTCGAGGAAGCGACCTCCAGCACTCTGGCGGCGGTTCCCGTGATCTCGGCGGCACGCTCGTCCACTGGCCGCCAGGCCATTTCGTACAACCATTGGGTCGGGGCCGTGCCGCTCAACTGGCCGGGAGCCAGCGATCGCGCGGTGAGCATCTCCACCGACACCACCGGCCGACCGGTCGGATCGGCCAGGTCCAGCCGGGTGACCGCGTCGCCGTCCAGGCGGCGCAGCCGTACTCGCAGGGCGGTGGCGCCGGCGGCGTGCAGGGTGACGCCGTTCCAGTTGAACGGGATCAGCGGGCCTTCCTCGCTCGCCCCCTGACCGGATTCCTGTCCGGCCAGCATGCCCACGTGCATCGCCGCGTCAAGCAGTGCGGGGTGTACGCCGTAACCCTCCGCGTCGGTTGGCAGCGATACCTCGGCGTAGAGGTCGTCCCCGTGTTTCCAGGCTCGGGTGAGGCCGTGGAAAGACGGGCCGTAGCCGTAGCCGTGGTCGACCAGGCGGTCGTACATGCCGGTGGTGTCCAGCGGCTGGGCGTCCGGCGGGGGCCAGGCGTGGCTCAGGTCCGCTGGGGTGTTTTGAGGGGTGGGGGTAAGGGTGCCGGTGGCGTGCCGGGTCCACTGTCCGTGGTCGTCTTTGGAGTGGATGCCGATCTGGTGTCGGCCGTCTTCGTCGGGTGGGCTGAGGATGATTTGGAGGGTGATGCCGTCTTTGTCGGGGATGGGTAGGGGGGCGTGCAGGGTGAGTTCGTCGATGGCTGGGCAGCCGACCTGGTCGCCGGCACGCAGGGCCAGATCGACGAAGGCTGTGCCGGGCAGGATCGGGACGGCGTTGATGACGTGATCGGCCAGCCAGGACTGAGCCGTGACCGACAGTCGGCCGGTCAGGATGGCGCCGCCGTCGGGCTGCTCCACGACCGCGCCCAGAATGGGGTGGTCGGCGGCGGCCTGGCCGAGAGAGGCCGGGTCGCCGGTCGAGGCGAGCCGCATCCAGTAGCGGCGATGCTGGAAAGCATAGGTAGGCAGATCCAGATGGCCGGGGCCGGCCGGTCTCCACGCGGCCCAGATCACGTCGGTGCCGCTGGTCCAAGCCTGGCCCAGTCCGGTGATCAGCTGGGCGGTCTCGTCCCGGTCGCGGCGCAGCAACGCCGCCACTGTGGATTCTTCGCCGTCGTGCCGGGCGAGGGTTTGTTCGATCATGGGGGCGAGCTGGGCGTCCGGTCCTGCTTCGATGAAGCAGCTGACGCCGTGTCCGCGCAGGGTGGTGACGGAGTCGGCGAACCTGACCGGCCGCCGCACGTGCTCGACCCAGTAGCCGGGCTGGGTGATCTCCTCACCGGCCAGTTCGCCCGAGACGTTGGATATCAGCGGCAGTTCCGGACGCCGCAGCGTCAGCCCGGCTACGACCTGCTCGAACTCGGCCAGCATCGGCTCCATGAGCGGCGAGTGGAAGGCATGCGACACCCGTAGTTGCCGGGTGCGGTGACCCTGCTGCCGAGCCCACGCCACGACCTCGGAAACCTGATCGGATGCGCCGGAAACAACCACCGCGCCGGGCGCGTTCACCGCCGCCACCGCCACCTGGTCGAACCCAGCCAGCACCGGGGCGATCTCGTCTTCGCCGCAACCGATCGCGGCCATCGCACCACCGGCGGACAGTGCTTGCATCAACCGGCCGCGTGCGGCCACCAACCGGCACGCGTCGCCCAGTTCCAGCACTCCGGCCACATGCGCCGCGGCGATCTCACCGATCGAGTGACCGGCCACATAGTCGGGCCGGACCCCGAACGATTCCAGCAACCGGAACAGCGCCGTCTCCACCGCGAACAACCCGGCCTGCGTGAACACCGTCTGATCCAGCGCCCCACCAGCATCACCGAGGATGATCTCCCGCAGGCTCAACCCACCAGCCAGTTCGGAAACGTCGGTGAGTTCGGCCTCCAGGAGCGCGCACGCCTCATCGAAGGCTTGGGCGAACACCGGGAACGCCGCACACAGCTCCCGACCCATCCCGAACCGCTGAGCGCCCTGACCGGAGAACAAGACCGCCACCCGGCCCGGCCGCACCCGACCGACCACCGACCCCGACTCACCAGCCGCAAGGGCCCGCAGTTCGGCCAGCAGACCCTCCCGGTCCGCCACCGGCAACACCGCCCGGTACTCCAGGGCAGCCCGGCGCGTCAGCCCGGCCGCCACCTCCACCAGACCAGCCGCATCATGCCCGGCCACGAACTCGGCCAGCCGACCGGCCTGCGCCCGCAACGCCGCCTCATTCTTGGCCGACACCACCACAGGCACCGGCACGGCCGTGCCTTCCGATTCAGCCGGCCCTTCCCCGGCCGAAGACTCATCGACGGGCGGCTCTTCCAAAATCACATGAGCATTGGTGCCGGAGATGCCGAACGACGACACCCCCGCACGCCGCAGCCGATCCGCGTCCTGCGGCCAGGGCTGGTGTTCGGTCAGCAGTTCCACCGAACCGTAGGACCAGTCCACCTTCGACGACGGCGCGTCCACGTGCAATGTCCTGGGCAGCATCCCGTGCCGCATCGCCAGGATCATCTTGATGATGCCGGCCACCCCGGCCGCCGCCTGGGTGTGACCCAGGTTCGACTTCACCGAACCCAGCCACAACGGCGATGGACGGTCCTGGCCATAGGCGGACAGCAACGCCTGCGCCTCAATCGGGTCACCCAGCGCGGTGCCCGTACCGTGTGCTTCCACAACATCGATATCGCCGGGCGTGAGCCCGGCAGCCGCCAGCGCCTGGGCGATCACCCGCTCCTGGGAGGGGCCGTTCGGCGCGGTCAGCCCGTTCGACGCGCCGTCCTGGTTCACCGCCGAGCCGCGCAGCACCGCCAGCACCCGGTGCCCACGGCGGCGGGCCTCCGACAGCCGCTCCACCACCAGCACGCCGACACCCTCGCCCCAGCCGACCCCATCGGCCGCCTCGGCGAACGACTTGCACCGCCCATCAGCGGCCAATCCTCGCTGGCGCGAGAACTCCACAAAGGCATCCGGCTCGGCCATCACCGTCACCCCGCCCGCCAGAGCGAGGTCACACTCCCCTGACCGCAACGCCTGCGCCGCCAGATGCAGCGCGACCAGCGACGACGAACACGCCGTGTCCACCGACACCGCCGGCCCTTCCAAGCCCAAGGAATACGCCACCCGGCCGGAGATCGTCGCTCCACCCGTACCCGAGGGGGCATAGTCGTGGTACATCACCCCGGCGAACACCCCGGAATTGGTCTCGCGCAGCGATGTCGGGTCGATCCCGGCTCCCTCCAAGCCCGACCAGCACACCTCCAGGAACTGACGCTCCTGCGGGTCCATCTCCGCCGCCTCACGCGGGCTGATCCCGAAGAAGGCCGGATCGAAGTCAGCGGCGCCGTACAGGAAACCGCCCTCACGCGCGTAGGTGCGGCCCGGCTTGCCGGGTTCCGGATCGTAGAGACCGGCGTCCCAGCCACGATCGGCCGGGAACCCGCCCACGGCATCCACGCCGTCCATCAACAACCGCCACAACTGCTCCGGGTCATCCACCCCACCCGGATAACGGCAAGCCATCCCCACAATCGCGATCGGCTCCCGAGCGCGGGCCGTCAGCGCGCGGTTCTGCTGGCGCAGCTTGGCCGTCTCCCGAACAGATGCGCGCAGTGCCTCGACGAGCTTCCCGTCACCCTCCGCCATCCTCACCCCTCCTCGATCTCGTCGTACGGTTGCCCGTTGTCCAGCGCCATCCTGATCAGGTCTTCGGCATCCAGATCGTCGATCGCGTCCACGTCCACCGTCTCGTCCGGGAGCACGGCTCCGTTCGCGCCCTCGGGACGCACTCCGGCGAGTTCCAGGAGCCCGTCCAGCAGCCCGGCCGCGCGTAGCGCCGCCAGCGGCACGGTCTGCAGCGCCTTGCGGATCGCCGCCTCGTCCCGACCGTTGGCACCGTGATCCCCGCCGTCGGTCTTTGGTGTGATTCGCTTGATCAGGTAGTCGACGACCGCTCGGACCGATGGTTGGTCGAAGACCAAGGTGGTCGGCAGCCGGAGTCCCAGCGCGGCACCGAGCCCGTTCCGCAGCTCCACCGCCGCCAGCGAGTCGACGCCCAGTTCTTGGAAGGCCTGGTCCACTGGGACGGAGTCGGGCGAGTCGTGGCCGAGCACTGCCGCTGCTCGTGCGCGTACCAACTCTGTGACTGCTGCGTGGCGTTCTGCGGTGGACATGTCGGCCAAGCGGTCGGCGAAGGAGGTGCTGCCCGCCGGGCCGTCGGACACGGCCCTGCGGCGCGTACCGACCAGATCACGCAGTAGCGCGGGCACCCGCTCCGCCGATTGGGCACGCAACGTACCCACCGACCAGCCGGCCGCTACCACCACACCCTGCCGGCCGTCGGCCACCACCTGGTCCAGCACCGACAGACCGACATCGGCCGACAGCGGGATCAAACCCTCCCGTACCATCCGCTCGCGTTCCCGATCGGACAACCGACCGGCCATTCCTTCCTCGGCGTCCCACACACCCCACGCCACCGAGATCGCCGGCAACCCGGCACCGACCCGGCCCACAGCCAGCGCGTCCACTGCGGCATTGGCCGCCGCGTAATTCCCCTGACCCGCCGCACCCAACGTGCCGGCCAGCGAGGAGAACACCACGAACCGCGCGACATCATGCTTTCGCGTCAGCTCATCCAGATGCCAGGCCGCATCCACCTTCGGACGCAACACCGACTCCACCCGCTCAGCAGACAACGACGTGATCACACCGTCGTCCACCACGCCCGCCGCGTGCACCACCGCCCGCAACGGCCGCGCCTCATCGACCTCCGCCAGCAGGGCGGTGAGCGCGTCCCGATCCGCCACGTCACAAGCGGCGATGGCGACTTCGGCGCCTTGTGCGGTCAGCTCGTCGCGGAGTTCGGCGACGCCGGGAGCGTCCAAGCCCCGGCGAGAGACCAGCAGCAGATGCCGCACCCCATGCTCGGCCACCAGGTGCCGGGCCACCAGCGCACCCAGCCCACCGGTACCACCGGTGATCAGCGTGGTCCCATCGACCGGCCACATGGCGTCGGCGTCCACCTGGTCGGCTGTCCCGAGTGATGGGGAGGCTTCAGCGTCCGGGTCGGGGGATGTGATGTGCGTCATCCGGGACGCCCACAACCGGCCGTCGCGCAACGCCACCTCCGGCTCACCGGTGGCCAGTGCGGCTCGCACACCATCGGTAAGGCGGTTCTCGGTGCTCGTCGATGCCTCTTCTGGATCGAGGGCGACCAGCGCGCCTTCCGGCGAAGCGGCGTCTGGGTCGAGGTCGATCAGGGTGATCCGGCCGGGTTCCTCCGCTTGAGCGGCTCGTACCAGGCCCCATACCGCCGCCTGCGCCGGATCCGGGATCTCGCCGTCGGCCACGGCCACCGCGCCTCGGGTCACCACGGCAACCGGGCGCGTGTCCGCCTCGGACAGCCAGGTCTGCAGTTCGCCCAGCACATCCCCGACGGCCCGCCGTACCTGCGCCGGAACCGGCCCTCCGCCGCCTCGGGCAGGAGATCCCGCTCTCATTGAAGAAGCGACATCCAGCACCGCGACGTCCAGCGCCCCGGGCGCAGCCTCCGCGTCACGCTCGTCCACCGTGGCCAGCGACCGCCAGGCCACCTCGTACAACCACCGGGACGGGGCCGCGCCGCTCAACTGGCCAGGAGCCAGCGATCGCGAGGTCAGCGCCTCCACCGACGCCACTGGCCGGCCGGCCGGGTCGGTGAGGTCCAGTCGGGTGACCGTGTCGCCGTCCTGCTTGCGTAGCCGTACTCGCAGGGCGGTGGCGCCGGTGGCGTGCAGGGTGACACCACTCCAGTTGAACGGGATCAGCGGGCCACCACCGTCCCCGGTGTCCTGTCCGGCCAGTATGCCTACGTGCATCGCCGCATCGAGCAGTGCGGGGTGTACGCCGTAGCCCGCCGGGTCGGCGACATCGGTTGGCAGCGATATCTCGGCGTAGAGGTCGTCGTCGTGTTTCCAGGCTCGGGTGAGGCCGTGGAAGGCGGGGCCGTAGCCGTAGCCGTGATCGACCAGGCGGTCATAGAGGCCGGTGGTGTCCAGCGGCTGGGCGTCCGGCGGGGGCCAGGTGTGGCCCAGGTCCGCTGGGGTGTTCTGGGGGATGGTCGGGGTGAGAGTGCCGCTCGCGTGCCGCGTCCACTGTCCGTGGTCGTCCTTGGAGTGGATGCCGATCTGGTGCCGTCCTTCTTCGTCGGGTGGGCTGAGGATAATTTGGAGGGTTATGCCGTCGGTGTCGGGGATGGGTAGGGGGGCTTGCAGGGTGAGTTCGTCGATGGCTGGGCAGCCGACCTGGTCGCCGGCGCGTAGGGCGAGTTCGACGAAGGCGGTACCGGGGAGGATCGGGACGGCGTTGATGGCGTGGTCCGCGAGCCAGGACTGAGCAGTGACCGACAGTCGGCCGGTCAGGATGGCACCGCCGTCGGGCTGCTCCACCACCGCGCCCAAGATCGGGTGATCGGCAGAACTCAAACCAAGCGCGGCCGGGTCACCAGCCGAAGCCGACAGCACCCAGTAGCGGCGATGCTGGAAGGCATAGGTGGGCAGATCCAGATGGCCGATGCGGGCACCAGCTTCGGTGGTCCAGGCCGGCCAGGCGGTCCAGTTCACGCTGGTGCCGCTGGTCCAGGCCTGACCCAGTCCGGTGATCAGTTGGATGGTCTCGTCCCGGTCGCGGCGCAGCAACGCCACCACCGTGGGTTCTTCGCCATCGGCATCGGGAGCGTCGATGTGCTCATCCACGTCGTCGTGGTGGCTGAGGGTCTGTTCGATCATGGGGGTGAGCTGGGCGTCCGGACCGGCCTCGATGAAACAACCGACTCCGTGTCCGCGCAGGGTGGTGACGGAGTCGGCGAACCTGACCGGCCGCCGCACATGCTCCACCCAGTAGCCGGGCTGGGTGATCTCCTCACCGGCCAGTTCGCCCGAGACGTTGGATATCAGCGGCAGTTCCGGACGCCGCAGCGTCAGCCCCGCAACCACCTGCTCGAACTCGGCCAGCATCGGCTCCATCAACGGGGAGTGGAAGGCATGCGACACCCGCAACTGCCGGGTCCGGTGCCCCTGCCGCTGAGCCCACTCCACGACCTCGGAAACCTGGTCGGACGCGCCGGAGACGACCACCGCGCCGCGCGCGTTCACCGCCGCCACCGCCACCTGGTCGAACCCAGCCAGCACCGGGGCGATCTCGTCTTCGCCGCAGCCGATCGCGGCCATCGCACCACCAGCGGGCAGCGCCTGCATCAATCGGCCGCGTGCAGCCACCAACCGGCACGCGTCGCCCAGTTCCAGCACTCCGGCCACATGCGCCGCGGCGATCTCACCGATCGAGTGACCGGCCACATAGTCGGGCCGGACCCCGAACGATTCCAGCAGCCGGAACAGCGCCGTCTCCACCGCGAACAACCCGGCCTGCGTGAACACCGTCTGATCCAGCGCCCCACCAGTGTCACCGAGGATGATCTCCCGCAGGCTCAACCCACCAGCCAGTTCGGAAACGTCGGTGAGTTCGGCCTCCAGCAGCGCGCACGCCTCATCGAAAGCGCGGGCGAACACCGGGAACGCCGCACACAGCTCCCGACCCATCCCAGACCGCTGAGCACCCTGACCGGAGAACAACACCGCCACCCGGCCCGGCCGCACCCGACCCACCACCGACTCCAACGCCCCGGCTGCCAACCCTCCGGCCTCCGGTTCGCTGGCGGCCAGTGCTCGCAGCCCGGCCAGCAGAGCCTCCCGGTCCGACGCCGGCAGCACCGCCCGGTACTCAAGGGCCGCCCGGCGCGTCAGCCCGGCCGCCACCTCAACCGGACCAGCCGCGTCGTACGCGCTCACGAACTCGGCCAGCCGTCCGGCCTGCGCCCGCAACGCCGCCTCGCTCTTGGCCGCCACCACCACCGGAACCGGCGCGTGGCCGCCTGCGGTCGTGCCGCTGTCCTGCTCGCCCAACGGCTTCCCGCTGAGCGGTTCTTCCTCGACCGGGGGTTCTTCCAGAATCACATGGGCGTTGGTGCCGGAGATGCCGAACGACGACACTGCTGCCCGACGTGGCCGGTCCGCGTCCTGGGGCCAGGGCTGGTGTTCGGTCAGCAGTTCCACTGCCCCGTAGGACCAGTCCACCTTGGTGGATGGCGCGTCCACGTGCAGCGTCCTGGGCAGCGTCTCGTGCCGCATGGCGAGGATCATCTTGATGATGCCTGCCACTCCGGCGGCCGCCTGGGTGTGACCCAGGTTCGACTTCACCGAACCCAGCCACAAAGGTGCCTGCCGGTCCTGGCCGTAGGTGGCCAGGAGCGCCTGTGCCTCGATCGGGTCACCCAGCGCGGTGCCGGTGCCGTGGCCCTCGACCACGTCCACCTGCGCGGGGCCGAGTCCTGCCGAAGCCAGCGCCGCCTCGATCACCCGCTCCTGCGAAGGACCATTGGGAGCGGTCAACCCGTTGGAGGCCCCATCTTGGTTTACCGCCGATCCGCGCAGCACCGCCAGCACCCGGTGTCCGCGACGCCGGGCCTCCGACAGCCGCTCGACCACCAGCACGCCGACACCCTCGCCCCAGCCGACGCCATCGGCCGCCTCGGCGAACGACTTGCAGCGCCCGTCGGCGGCCAGCCCTCGCTGGCGTGAGAACTCCACGAACGCATCCGGGGTGGCCATCACCGTCACGCCACCGGCCAGCGCCAGGTCGCACTCTCCGGAACGCAAGGCCTGCGCTGCCAGATGCAGTGCCACCAGCGACGATGAACACGCCGTGTCCACCGATACCGCCGGCCCTTCCAGGCCCAAGGAGTACGCCACGCGGCCGGAGATCGTCGCTCCGCCCGTACCCGAGGGGGCGTAGTCGTGGTACATCACTCCGGCGAATACTCCGGCGTTGGTCTGTCGCAGGGATGTCGGGTCGATTCCGGCCCGCTCCAGGCCCGACCAGCACACCTCCAGGAACTGACGTTCCTGCGGGTCCATCTCCGCCGCCTCACGCGGGCTGATCCCGAAGAAGGCCGGGTCGAAGTCGGCGGCGCCGTACAGGAATCCGCCCTCACGCGCATAGGTGCGGCCCGGCTTGCCGGGTTCCGGGTCGTAGAGACCGGCGTCCCAGCCGCGATCGGCCGGGAAGCCGCCCACCGTATCCACGCCGTCCATCAACAACCGCCACAGCTGCTCCGGGTCATCCACCCCACCCGGATAACGGCAGGCCATCCCCACGATCGCGATGGGATCGTCGGTGACCGCCGCCGGACGCCGCGTCTTCCGCTGGTCGGCCTTCCCGCCAAGCAGTCGGCGAAGCACGAAGTCTGTCAGCGCGTTCACCGACGGGTGGTCGAAGACCAGCGTCGCCGGCAGGGTGAGCCCGGCCGCCCGGCCCAGCCGGTTCCGCAGGTCCACTGCCATCAGCGAGTCGACGCCCAGTTCTTGGAAGGCCCGGTCCACCGGGACCGACTCGGCCGTGCCGTATCCCAGCACTGCGGCCGCCTGCGCCCGTACCAGTTCCGTCACCGTTGCCTGGCGGTCTGCGGTGGACATGTCGGCCAGGCGGTCGGCGAAGGAGGTGCTGCCCGCCGGGCCGTCGGACACGGCCCTGCGGCGCGTACCGACCAGATCACGCAGTAGCGCGGGCACCCGCTCCGGCGACTGGGCACGCAACGCACCCACCGACCAACCGGCCGCCACCACCACACCCTGCCGACCCTCGGCCACCACCCGATCCAGCACCGACAGACCAACGTCAGCCGACAGCGGGATCAAACCCTCCCGCACCATCCGCTCGCGTTCCCGATCGGACAACCGACCGGCCATTCCTTCCTCGGCGTCCCACACACCCCACGCCACCGAGATCGCCGGCAACCCGGCACCGACCCGGCCCACAGCCAGCGCATCCACCGCGGCATTGGCCGCCGCGTAATTCCCCTGACCCGCCGCACCCAACGTGCCGGCCAGCGAAGAGAACACCACGAACCGCGCCACATCATGCTTACGCGTCAGCTCATCCAGATGCCAGGCCGCATCCACCTTCGGACGCAACACCGACTCCACCCGCTCAGCCGACAACGACGTGATCACACCGTCATCCACCACACCCGCCGCATGCACCACCGCCCGCAACGGCCGCGCCCCATCGACCTCCGCCAGCAGCACGGCGAGCGCGTCCCGATCAGCCACATCACAAGCGGCGACGGCGACCTCGGCGCCTTGTGCGGTCAGCTCGTCGCGGAGTTCGGCGACGCCGGGAGCGTCCAAGCCCCGGCGAGAAACCAGCAGCAGATGCCGCACCCCATGCTCAGCCACCAGATGCCGGGCCACCAGCGCACCCAGCCCACCGGTACCACCGGTGATCAGCGTGGTCCCATCGGTGGGCCAGGCCGTCACGGGGTCCTCGCCGAAGCGGGGGCGCTCCAGGCGGGGTACCCATGGCCGGTCGCTGCGGATGGCCACTTCTGGCTCGTCGCCGGGTAGCGCCGAGCTCTCCAGGATGCTCAGCGCCGGTTGTGCGGCAGTTCCATCAGTGGCTGCCGTCCGTAGCGGCTCCAGGTCGACCAGGGTGATCCGGCCCGGGTGTTCCTGCTGGGCCGCGCGGACCAATCCCCAGACCGCCGCGCCCGCCGGGTCCGGCGTCTCTCCGTCGGTCACGGCGACCGCGCCACGGGTGGCCACCAGTACGGGTCGCGGATCCTCGTCGGCCAGCCGGTCCTGCAGTTCCGCCAGTACCGTGCCAACGCGGCGCCGTACCCTGTCCGGCAGGTCACCGGCATCGTCGCCGCCGCCGGTGGCGTCCACCACGGCGGTGCCGTCACGCAGGGTCGGCTCGTTGTCGGCGGTGGGGGCTCCGGTCAGCGGTCGCCACGCCACCTCGGTGAGCCAGCGCGCCACCGACGCCGCGGTCGGTGCCGACGGATCCGTCTCGGCCACCGGCCGGGATGCCACCGTCTCCACCGTGGCCACCGGCTGGCCGGTGGGGTCGGCCAGATCCAGCCGGAATCCGCCGTCCGGCTCCGGGTGCAGCCGTACTCGCAGCGCGGTGGCGCCGGTGGCGTGCAGGGTGACGCCACTCCAGTTGAACGGGATCAGCGGGCCGCCCTCCCTGGCGTCCTCCCCGGCCAGCAGTACCACGTGCGTGGTCGCGTCGAAGAGGGCGGGGTGGAGGCCGTATCGGGTGGTCTGTCCGGCTTGTTCGGGGAGGGTGATGTCGGCGTAGAGGTCGTCGCCGTGTTTCCAGGCGCGGGTGAGGCCGTGGAAGGCCGGGCCGTAGCCATAACCCTGGTCGACCAGGCGGTCGTACAGGCCCGTGGTGTCCAGCGGCTGAGCGCCCGGCGGAGGCCAGGCATGACTCAGGTCCGCCGCCGCCTCGGCGGCGGGGACGGCGGGTGTGAGGGTGCCGCTCGCGTGCTGGGTCCACTGCCCGTGGTCGTCCTTGGAGTGGATGCCGATCTGGCGGCGGCCGTCCTCGTCGGGTGCGGTCACGGTGACCTGTACGACGACGCCGCCGTCGCTGCTGCTGCTGGGGATGGGCAGGGGGGCTTGCAGGGTCAGTTCTTCGACGGCTGGGCAGCCGACCTGGTCGCCGGCGCGCAAAGCCAGTTCGACGAAGGCGGTGCCGGGGAGGATCGGGACGGCGTTGATGGCGTGGTCCGCGAGCCAGGACTGAGCGGTGACCGACAACCGGCCGGTCAGGATGGCGCCGCCGTCGGGCTGCTCCACGACCGCACCCAGGATCGGGTGATCGGCGGCATCCAGACCAAGCGCAACCGGATCGCCGGACGGTGCCGACAGCAGCCAGTAGCGGCGGTGCTGGAAGGCGTAGGTGGGCAGATCCAGGTCACCGATGCGGGCACCGACCGACCCGGCCGACCCGTCAGAGTCGGCTCCGGTGGTCCAGGTCGGCCAGGCAGTCCAGTCCACGCTCGTGCCGCTGGTCCAGGCCAGGCCCAGTCCGGTCACCAGCTGGGCGGTCTCGTCTCGGTCGCGGCGCAGCAACGCCACCACCGAAGCATGCTCTGCGCCATCGGCACCGCGGACCTTGGTGTGGTCGCCGTCCCCATCGCCGGTTTCGTCGGTGTAGTGGTGGGCGAGGGTTTGTTCGATCATGGGGGTGAGCTGGGCGTCAGGGCCCGCCTCGATGAAACAACCGACTCCGTGTCCGCGCAGGGTGGTGACGGAGTCGGCGAACCTGACCGGCCGCCGCACGTGCTCAACCCAGTAGCCGGGCTTGGTGATCTCCTCACCGGCCAGTTCACCCGAGACGTTGGACACCAGCGGCAGCTCCGGACGCCGCAGCGTCAGCCCCGCAACCACCTGCTCGAACTCGGCCAGCATCGGCTCCATCAACGGGGAGTGGAAGGCATGCGACACCCGCAACTGCCGGGTCCGGTGCCCCTGCCGCTGAGCCCACTCCACGACCTTGGCGACCTGATCGGACGCGCCGGAGACGACCACCGCGCCGGGCGCGTTCACCGCCGCCACCGCCACCTGGTCGAACCCAGCCAGCACCGGGGCGATCTCGTCTTCGCCGCAGCCGATCGCGGCCATCGCACCACCAGCGGGCAGCGCCTGCATCAATCGGCCGCGTGCAGCCACCAACCGGCAGGCATCGGCCAGCTCCAGCACCCCGGCCACATGCGCCGCAGCGATCTCGCCAATCGAATGCCCGGCGACGTAATCGGGTTGAATGCCCAGCGACTCCAGCAACCGATACAGCGCCGTCTCGACCGCGAACAGCCCGGCTTGCGTGAACACGGTCTGATTCAGCGCCTCGACAGCAGCAGACTCGCTGGCCTCGCTGGCCTCGCTGGCCTCGCCCAGGATGATCTCCCGCAGGCTCAACCCACCAGCCAGTTCGGAAGCGTCGGTGAGTTCGGCCTCCAGGAGCGCGCACGCCTCATCGAAAGCGCGGGCGAACACCGGGAACGCCGCATACAGCTCGCGACCCATCCCAGACCGCTGCGCGCCCTGACCGGAGAACAGCACCGCCACCCGGCCCGGCCGCACGCGGCCCACCACCGACGGCTCCAGCACCCCGGCCGTCAACCCTCCGGCCTCCGGTTCGCTGGCGGCCAGCGCCCGCAGCCCGGCCAGGAGAGCCTCCCGGTCCGCTGCCGGCAGCACCGCCCGGTACTCCAGAGCGGCCCGGCGCGTCAGCCCGGCCGCCACCTCCACCAGACCAGCCTCATCGTGCCGGGTCATGAAGCCGGCCAGCCGTCCGGCCTGCGCCCGCAACGCTGCCTCGCTCTTGGCCGACACCACCACCGGAAGCGCGGCGGTGTCTTCCGTCTCGGTCGAGGCTGCGGCGGGGATGGCAGCTTGCCCTTCGGTGGGCTCCTGCACCGCGCCGGCCACGACCTCCGCCGACGGCTCAACCGTGCCGGCGGCGACGGGCGACGGCTCCTCAAGGGGCGGTTCTTCCAAGATCACATGGGCGTTGGTGCCGGAGATGCCGAACGACGACACCCCTGCCCGGCGCGGCCGGTCCGCGTCCTGGGGCCACTCCCGGGCCTCGGTCAGCAGTTCCACCGAACCGTAGGACCAGTCCACCTTCGACGACGGCGCGTCCACGTGTAGCGTCCTGGGCAGCGTCTCGTGCCGCATCGCAAGGATCATCTTGATCACACCGGCTACCCCGGCGGCCGCTTGAGTGTGACCCAGGTTCGACTTCACTGAACCCAGCCACAACGGCGATGGGCGGTCCTGGCCATAGGCGGCCAGCAGCGCCTGCGCCTCGATCGGGTCACCCAGCGAGGTGCCAGTGCCGTGCGCTTCGACCGCGTCCACATCGCCGGGCGTGAGCCCGGCAGCCGCCAGCGCCTGGGCGATCACTCGCTCTTGGGAGGGGCCGTTGGGTGCGGTCAGGCCATTCGACGCGCCGTCCTGGTTGACCGCCGATCCGCGCAGCACCGCCAGGACCCGGTGCCCACGGCGGCGGGCGTCCGACAGTCGTTCCACCACCAGCACGCCGACACCCTCGCCCCAGCCGACCCCATCGGCCGCCTCGGCGAACGCTTTGCTTCGGCCGTCGGCGGCCAGGCCGCGCTGCCTTGAGAACTCCACGAACGCATCCGGGGTGGCCATCACCGTCACGCCACCGGCCAGCGCGAGGTCGCACTCTCCGGTGCGCAGCGCCTGTGCCGCCAGGTGCAGTGCCACCAGCGACGACGAACATGCCGTGTCCACCGACACGGCCGGCCCTTCCAGGCCGAACGCGTACGACACCCGCCCGGACACCACACTGCCCTGAGTTCCGGTGGCCACCAGGCCCTCGGCCTCCGGTGTGGCGAGCGCGCCGGAGCCGTAGTCGTTGGCCATTACTCCGGTGAACACCCCGGTCGGGGTGCCGCGCAGCTTGGACGGTTCGATGCCGGCGTGCTCAAGGGCCTCCCAGGAGGTTTCCAGGATGAGCCGCTGCTGGGGGTCCATCGCCAACGCTTCGCGAGGGCTGAGCGCGAAGAACTCCGGGTCGAAGTCGGCGGCACCGGACAGGAATCCGCCGGTACGGACGTACGACGTTCCCGCGTGGTCGGGATCCGGATGGAACAGCGATCCCAGGTTCCAGCCTCGGTCGGTGGGAAAGTCGGTGATACCGTCACGATCGTCGATCAACAACTGCCAGAGCTCTTCGGGACTGGTGACCTGACCAGGGAACCGGCAGGCCATCCCGACCACGGCGATCAGATCACCCTCACCCGCAGAGTCGCCCGACGCAACAGCCTGCACCGGACGGCGGACCACCGTTCCGGACAGGGCGGTATCCAGATGAGCCGCCAAAGCGCGGGGACTCGGGTGATCGAACACCAGCGTCGGGCTCAGCCGCAGCCCGGTCACCGTCTGCAGCCGGTTCCGCAACTCCACCGCGGTCAGTGAGTCGAACCCGAAGTCCTGGAACGGCCGATCCGCCTCGATCGCCTGCGCGCTGTCGTGGCCCAGCGTGGCGGCCGCCTGACCGCACACCACGTCCAGCAGGTGCCGTTGCCGCTGCGGTGCCGACAGTTGCGCCAGCGCCGCCACCAGCCCCGACCCCCCGGCGGGGTCGGCCGGTTCAGCCGTACCCGAGGAGTCAGCGCTGCGCCGCGCGAGGGGACCGGCCAGCGCCCGCAGCAGCGCCGGCAGATCAGCCCCACGCCGTCCCAGCGCGCCCGGATCGAACCGGGCCGGCACCAGATGCGGCCGGCCCGCACCCACACCGGCATCCAGCAAAGCCAGACCCTGATCCCCGGTCAGCGACAGCACACCGGCCGCCCGCATCCGCGCCTCATCACGCGCACCGATCCGCCCCGCCATGCCGCGCTCTTCCGACCAGGGTCCCCACGCCAGCGACACCGCCGGCAGACCGGCCGCGGCCCGCGCCACCGCCAACGCATCCACGAACGCGTTCGCCGCCGCGTAATTGCCCTGCCCGGCCCCATCCACCACGCCGGCCAGCGAGGAGAACACCACGAACCGGGCCAGCTCCCCATCACGGGTCAGCTCATCCAGATGCCAGGCCGCGTCCACCTTCGGCCGCAACACCGTCTCCACCTGCGCAGCCGACAACGACGTGATCACCCCGTCGTCCACCACACCCGCCGCGTGCACCACCGCCCGCAACGGCCACGCCTCATCGATCTCCGCCAGCAACACCGCCAGCGCGTCCCGATCAGCCACATCACACGCCACCACGGTGACCTCGGCACCCTGCCCGGCCAACTCATCACGCAGTTCGATGGCGCCCGGGGCGTCCAGACCCCGGCGGGAGACCAGCAGCAGATGCCGCACCCCATGCACGGCCACCAGATGCCGGGCCGTCAACGCACCCAGCCCACCGGTACCACCGGTGATCAACGTGGTCCCATCGACCGGCCAGCCCGCCACGAGCTGGCCGGTAGATGACGAGGCTCCACCGTCCGGGCCGACAGATTCCACGTGCGACAGCCGCGGCACCCACAACCCGCCGCCACGCAGCGCCACCTCCGGCTCACCGGAAGCCAGCGCGGCACGTACCTCATCCGCAAGGCCGTCCTCACCACGATCATCGGTGGCCGATACGGCACTCGCCGATGCGCCCTCCTCACCGAGAGCGGTCTGCGGGTCCAGATCGACCAGTGTGATCCGACCGGGCTCTTCCGACTGGGCGGCCCGTACCAGGCCCCATACCGCCGCCTGCACCGGATCCGGGGCCTCGCCGTCGGCCACGGCCACCGCGCCCCGGGTCACCACGACCACCGGCCGCGGGTCCGCCTCGGTAAACCAGCCGTGCAAGTCGGCCAGGACCGTACGCAGCGCGCTCCGTACTCGATCGAGCACGTCACCAGCGTCCTGAGCGCCGTCCGTGGGATCGATGACGAGCGGGGAGACGGTGTCCACCGCACTGAGGGAGGCCGACACCGGCCCCAACTGCTGCCATGCCACTTCAAACACGGACGGACGGTCGGTGACGGCGGCTCCACCCGATTGCGGGCGGCCCGGGGGAAGCAGCCAGTAATGCCGCCGCTGGAAGGCGTAGGTGGGCAGGTCCAGATGGCCGGTGGGGGCCGGTCCGGCCTCGGCGATCCAGGCGGTCCAGTTCACGCTGGTGCCGCTGGTCCAGGCTTGGCCCAGTCCGGTGACCAGTTGGGTGGTCTCGTCCCGGTCGCGGCGCAGCAATGCCACCACCGAGGCGGGCTCCGCGTCTCCGCGGCCGTCGTCGGCGTAGTCGTGGTGGGCGAGGGTTTGCTCGATCATGGGGGTCAGCTGGGCGTCGGGTCCGACCTCCAGGAAACGGCCGACCCCGAGCCCGCGCAGGGTGGTGACGGTGTCGGCGAACCGCACCGGCCGCCGTACGTGCTCCACCCAGTAGCCGGGCTCGGTGATCTGCTGCCCGGCCAGTTGCCCGCTCACTCCCGACACCAGCGCCAGGGTCGGCGGGTGGAACGCAAGCGAGGCCGCCACCGCGGCGAACTCGTCCAGCATCGGTTCCATCAGCGGGGAGTGGAAGGCATGCGACACCCGCAACGGCCGGGTCCGGTGACCCTCCTTCCGCGCCCACTCCACGACCTCGGAAACCTGATCGGACGCGCCGGAAGCAACCACCGCGCCGGGCGCGTTCACCGCCGCCACCGCCACCTGGTCGAACCCAGCCAGCACCGGAGCAAGGACATCCTCGCCACAGCCAATCGCCGCCATCGCACCACCAGCCGGCAGCGCCTGCATCAACCGGCCACGCGCAGCCACCAACCGGCACGCATCGCCCAACTCCAGCACCCCGGCCACATGCGCCGCGGCGATCTCACCGATCGAATGCCCCGCCACATAATCGGGCCGAACCCCGAACGACTCCAGCAACCGGAACAGCGCCGTCTCCACCGCGAACAACCCGGCCTGCGTGAACACCGTCTGATCCAGCGCCCCACCAGCATCACCGAGGATGATCTCCCGCAGACTCAACCCACCAGCCAGCCCGGAAACATCGGCGAGCTCAGCCTCCAGCAGCGCGCACGCCTCATCGAAGGCTTGGGCGAACACCGGGAACGCCGCACACAGCTCGCGCCCCATCCCAGGCCGCTGCGCGCCCTGACCGGAGAACAACACCGCCACCCGGCCCGGCCGCACCCGACCCACCACCGACTCCGACTCACCAGCCGCAAGGGCCCGCAGTTCGGCCAGCAGACCCTCCCGGTCCGCCGCCGCGACCGGCAACACCGCTCGATGTTCCAGGCCGGCCCTTCGGGTCAACTGGACGGCCACATCCAGCACATCGGTCTCGGTGTGCTCGGTCATGAACCCGGCCAGACGGGCGGCCTGCGCCCGCAACGCCGCTTCATTCTTGGCCGACACCACCACAGGCACCGGCGCGGCTGTGCCTTCCGTTTCAGCCGGCCCTTCCTCAGCCGAAGGCTCATCGACGGGCGGCTCTTCCAAGATCACGTGGGCGTTGGTGCCGCTGAAGCCGAACGACGACACCCCGGCGCGGCGCGGCCGGCCCTCGGTCTGCGGCCACCGCCGGGCCTCGGTCAGCAGTTCCACCGCGCCGCCGGACCAGTTCACCTTGGTGGACGGGGCGTCCACGTGCAGTGTCTTGGGCAGCAGCCCGTGCCGCATCGCCTGGACCATCTTGATCACACCGGCCACCCCGGCCGCCGCCTGGGTGTGACCCAGGTTCGACTTCACCGAGCCCAGCCACAACGGCGTCCGCCGCCCCCGGCCATAGGTGGCCAGCAGCGCCTGCGCCTCGATCGGGTCGCCCAGCGCGGTACCTGTACCGTGTGCTTCGACCACGTCCACGTCCGCGGCCACCAGTCCGGCGGCCGCCAGCGCCTGCGAGATCACCCGCTCCTGGGAGGGGCCGTTGGGCGCGGTCAGCCCGTTGGAGGCGCCGTCCTGGTTGACCGCCGATCCGCGTACCACCGCCAGCACCCGGTGCCCACGGCGGCGGGCGTCCGACAGCCGCTCCACCACCAGCATCCCGACGCCCTCGCCCCAGGCGGTGCCGTCCGCGCCGTCGGCGAACGCCTTCACCCGGGCGTCCGGGGCCAGACCCCGCTGCCGGGCGAATTCGGTGAACGTCTCCGGCGTGGACATCACCGTCACGCCACCGACGAGTGCGAGGTCACACTCCCCGGTACGCAGCGCCTGCGCCGCCAGGTGCAAGGCGACCAGCGACGACGAACACGCCGTGTCCACCGACACCGCCGGCCCTTCCAGGCCGAACGCGTACGCCACCCGCCCGGACACCACGCTGCCGTGCGAGCCGGTGCTGAGCATTCCCTCGGCCTCGGGCACGTCCCGGCCGTAGCCGATCGCGTAGTCCGGAGCCATCACCCCGACATAGACCCCGGTACGGCTGCGCCGCAGCCCGGTCGGGTCGACGCCGGCGTGCTCCAGGGCCTCCCAGGAGGTTTCCAGGATGAGCCGTTGTTGCGGGTCGGTGGCGGTGGCCTCGCGCGGGCTCATGCCGAAGAAGTCCGCGTCGAACTCGCCGGAGCTCCCCAGGAACCCGCCACGGTTCACGTAGCTGGTTCCCGGGCGGGTGAGCTCCGGATCGTAGAGCTCCTCCAGATCCCAGCCCCGGTCGGTGGGGAAGCCGGAGATGCCCTCCCGCCCCCCGGCCACCAGGGTCCACAACTCCTCCGGGGTGCCCACCCCGCCCGGGTACCGGCAGGCCATGCCGACGATCGCGATCGGCTCCCGGGCCCGCTCCGTCACATCGCGCAGTTGCCGCCGGGTCTCCTGGAGATCCGCGGTGGCCCTACGCAGGTAGTCACGCAGCCGGTCGTCGCCCGACATGAGTCATCTCCCCCGTTCAAGACGTCCCGTCCGGGCCGCCCAGCTCACTGTCCAGCACCGCGAAAAGCTCTTCGTCGGTCGCCGCGGCGTAGTCCCGCACCTCATCGCGCGGAGCTCCGTTGCCGTCGGCACGGCGGTGCGCCTCCCGCCACCTGCGGGCCAGCGCCTCCAGCCGGGCCGCCACCGCCTCCACGTCGGCCTGTCCGGGCGGAGCCTCGGCGAGCGGCTCGGCCATCGTGGCTTCCAGTCGTTCGAGTTCGTCGAGTACGGCGCGCGCCGGGTCGGCGTGCTCCGGGTCGAGTTCCTCAAGGAGGTACTCGACCAGTGCCTCCGGGTTGGGATGGTCGAAGACCAGCGTCGCCGGGAGGCGCAGCCCGGCGTCGGCGGCCAGCCGGTTCCGCAGCTCCACCGCGGTCAGCGAGTCGAAGCCCAGCTCGGCGAAGGCCCGCTCGGCCGCGATCGCGTCCACGCCGACGTGCCCGAGCACCGCGGCCACGTGCGAGCGGACCAGGTCGAGGAGGATGCGGCGCTGTTCCGCCGGGAGCAGCCCCGTCAGCCTTTCCGTCAGCGACTCCTCCGCCACGGGCGTGTCCGCCGCGGCCCGTCGCCGCGCCGGCGCGGCCACCAGGCCACGCAGCACCGGCGGCACCGGCTGGCCGGACAGCGCGTCCGCGTCCACGTCCGCGGCGAGCACCACGGGGGCGTCGCCGGAGACGGCGGCGGCGAAGCGGCGCAGTCCGGTCTCGGTGTCGAGCTCGCGCAGCCCGGACGCGGTGATCCGCGCCGAGTCGCCCGTGCCCACGTGGGCCGTCATCGCGCTGCGTTCCGCCCACAGCCCCCAGGCCAGCGAGTGCCCCGGCAGGCCGAGGTGGCGCCGATGCTGGACGAGCGCGTCCAGGAAGGCGTTGCCCGCGGCGTAGTTGCCCTGACCCGGCGAGCCGAGCAGCCCGGCGGCCGAGGAGAACATGACGAACAGGGCGAGGTCGCGCCCTCTCGTCAGGTCGTGGAGGTGCCAGGCGCTGTCCGCCTTGGGACGCAGCACCGCGGCGAGCCGGTCCGGGGTGAGCGAGGCGATCGTGGCGTCGTCGAGGACGCCGGCCGCGTGTACCACCCCGGTCAGCGGATGTGCCGCCGGGATGTCGTCGAGCAGTGCGGCGAGTGCGTCCCGGTCGGCCACGTCGCACGCCTCGACCCGGGTCGAGGCGCCCAGCCCGGCCAGCTCGTCGCGGAGCTCGGCGGCGCCGGGCGCGTCGGCGCCGCGCCGGGTGACCAGCAGCAGGTGCCGCACGCCGGCCTGGGTCACCAGGTGGCGGGCGACGTGCCCGGCGAGTACGCCGGTGCCTCCGGTGATCAGGACGGTGCCGTCCGGGTCGAGCTCCCGTGGCACGGTCAGCGCGAGCTTGCCGACGTGGCGTGCCTGCTGGAGGTGCCGGAAGGCGTCCCTGGAGCGCCGGGCGTCCCAGGTGGTGACGGGGGCCGAGCGCAGCACGCCGTCCTCGTACAGCCGCACCACTTCGGCGAGGACCTCCTGAACGCGTTCCGGGGTGCCCTCCGGGTGCTGGGTACGCGACTGGGCCACCATGTCGTAGGCCCGGTAGACGACCCCCGGATGGGCGCCGGCCACCTCGTCGGCCTGCCGGATGTCGGTCTTGCCCATCTCCAGGAAGTGGCCGCCGCGAGGCAACAACTCCAGTGAGGCGTCGACGAACTCCCTGGCCAGCGAGTTGAGCACCACGTCCATCCCCGCGCCGCCGGTGGCGGTCAGGAACTTCTCCCGGAAGTCGAGGTCTCTGGAGGAGGCCAGGTGGTCCTCGTCCAGTCCGAGCGCGCGCAGTACGGGCCACTTGGCGGGCGAGGCGGTCGCGTAGACCTCCGCGCCCAGGTGCCGGGCGAGCTGGATGGCGGCGATGCCGACTCCACCCGCGCCCGCGTGCACCAGCACCCGATCCCCGGGACTCACGCCGGCCAGGTCGACCAGGCCGTAGTAGGCGGTGAGGTTGACGATCGGCAACACCGCGGCCGCGGCGAACGACCAGTCGTCCCTGATCGGGACGAGCAGCCGCCGGTCGCTGATCGCCACGGTGCCGGCGCCGCCGTCGACCAGACCGGTCACCCGATCGCCCGGCCGCAGGTCGGTGACGGCGGAGCCGACTTCGAGCACCACGCCCGCGGCCTCGCCGATCAGGCCGTCGTCCTCCTCCGTGATCATGTCGAGGGCGACCACCAGGTCGTGGAAGTTGATTCCGGCGACGCGGGGCGCCAGCCGTACCTCGGTGGGTGCCAGCGGGCGGGTCGCCTCCGGCGCGGGCAGCAGCGCGAGGTTCGACAGCGTGCCCTTGCCGGTGGTGGCCAGCCGCCACGGCCCGGCCGGGAGGGCGAGCGCGTCGGCGTCCCGCACCAGCCGTGGGACGTGAACCGTGCCGGCGCGCAGGGCCAGCTCCGGTTCGCCGGCTTCGATCGCCGCCCGGACCGCCGCCCATGGCAGGTCTTGCCCGTCGGTGTCGAGCAGGACGAACCGGTCGGGGTGTTCCGCCTGCGCGGCACGCACCAGGCCGGTGGCCGCCGCGTGTGCGGGGTCGGCGTCCTCGCCCGGGAGGACCGTCGCCGCGTGCCGTACCACCACGGCCAGCCGGTCGCCGTCCGGCCGGTCGCCGGACAGCCACTCGTGCAGCGCGGCCAGGGTGGCCCGGGTGGCCGCGTGAGCCGCGGCGGCCGGGTCCTCGTCGGCGTCGCGGGGCACCTGGAACAGTTCGAGGCCCGGGATCGCGGCCTCGGCGGGCTCCTGCCCGTTCGGGGCGGTGAGGTGTGCCGTCGTCGCGTCGGCCGCGCCGTTGGCGTGCGGATGCGGGTCGGTCGCCGAGGCCACCGACAACAGCGAGGCCGCTGAGGCCACCGACGGCAGCGAGTCCACCGAGGGCAGCGGGGTCGCCGAGGCCACCGGGGGCAGTGCCGTCCAGGTGAGGCGGGGTGGCGCGACGGTCGTCGCCGCCGCGTGAGCCAGCTCCCCGTCGCTCACCGCACGCACCACCACGGCGTCCACCGAGGCCATCGGGGCCCCGCCGGAGTCGGCCAGTTCGATGACGAAGCGGTCCGTCGTGCCCGGGGCCGAACCGTTCTGGGCCGGCTCGCCGGCGCCGAGCAGACGTACCCGTGCGGCGGTTGCGCCTGTGCTGCGCAGCCGTACGCCGCGCCAGGTGAACGGCAGCCGGGGCGCGCCGGAGGTGTCGTCGTCGAGCAGTCCGGCGGAGTGCAGCGCGGCGTCCAGCAGCGCCGGGTGGATCCCGAACCGGTCCGCGTCGCCGGCGACCGCATCGGGCAGGGCGACCTCGGCGAAGATCTCCTCGCCGCGGCGCCAGGCACGGCGCAGCCCCTGGAACGCGGGCCCGTAGCCGTACCCGCCGGCGGCCATGGTCTCGTACAGGTCATCGACGTCCACCTGCCGCGCGTCCGCCGGCGGCCAGGCCGGCTGCGGGGCGGGCGGCTCCGCGTCGGCGGCCGTCGCCAGTGTGCCGGTGGCGTGCCGGGTCCAGGCGGGGGTCGCCGCGGCGTCGCCCGTGTCCGAGGACGCCGGCGCGGCGTACACGGAGATCGGGCGGTGGCCGTCATCGGCGGCGCCGACCACCAGGCGTACCCGGGTGGCGCCGTCGTCGGGCAGCACCAGCGGGCGTTCCAGGATCAGTTCCTCCAGCGTGTCGCAGCCGGCCCTGTCGGCGGCGTGCAACGCCATCTCCACCAGCGCGGCGCCGGGCACCACGATCCGGTCGGCCACCCGGTGGTCGGCGAGCCACGGCTGACCCGCGATGGACAACCGGCCGGAGAAGACCAGCCCGTTGCCGTCCGGGTCGTCCAGCACCGCGGCGAGCAGCGGATGGTCGGCGGAGTCCAGGCCCGCGGCGCTCAGCCCGGCCGGGCTGCCCGACGTGGCCGGCTTCCAGTACTTGTCGTGCTGGAAGGGATAGGTGGGCAGTTCCACGCGCCGCCGCGCGCCCGGCAGGACCTTCGGCCAGTCCACCGGCACTCCGCGCAGCCAAGCCTCGGCCAGCGCGGTGGTGAACCTGCCGCCCTCGTCACGGCGCAGCGTGCCCAGTGCGGCCACGTCCACGCCGTCCGCGGCGGCGGTCTCCTCGATCGCGGGAGTGAGCATCGGATGCGGGCTCATCTCCAGGAAGAGCCGGCGGCCCCGGGCCAGCAGTGCCCGGGTGGTCTCCGCGAACCGCACGGTCCGCCGCAGGTTCGTGTACCAGTACTCGGCGTCGAGCCCTGCGGTGTCCAGTTCGGCCGCGTCCACCGTGGAGTAGAAGGGCACCTTGGCGGTCTGCGGGCGCAGCCCCGCCAGTTCGTGCAGCAGCGGTTCGCGCAGCACTTCCACCTGCGCGCCGTGGGAGGCGTAGTCCACGGCCAGCCGCTTGACGCGGGTGCCTTCCGCCCGCAGCCGGGCCTCCAGCTCGTCCAGTGCCGTGCCGTCGCCGGCCAGCGCCACCGAGCCGGGCCCGTTCACCACGGCCACCGACACGGCGTCGCCGTACTTGGCGAGTATCTCGGTCATCTGCTCGGCGGGCAGCGCCACCGACATCATGCCGCCGTTGCGGCCGGACAGGCGTTCGGCGACCGCGCGGGCGCGCTTCACCACCACCAGCGCCCCGTCGGCCAGTGAGAGCGCCCCGGCCACACAGGCTGCGGCGATCTCTCCCTGCGAGTGGCCGACCACGGCGGCCGGCTCGACACCGGCCGCGCGCCAGGTCTCCGCCAGCGCCACCATGACCGCCCAGAGCACCGGCTGGACCACGTCCACCCGGTCGAGCATCCGGGCGTCGCCCAGCGCCTCGCGCACCCGCCAGTCCACCAGCGCCTCGATCTCCGTGGCGCAGCGCTCCAGGGCCGCGGCGAACGCGGGCGAGGTGTCCAGCAGCTCGACCGCCATGCCCGGCCACTGGCCGCCCTGTCCGGGGAAGACGAACACGGGCTGGTCGGCGCCGTCGTGCACGAGGCCCCGGACCAGCTCCGCGGCCTGCTCGCCGGCGGCCAGCGCGCGCAGCCCGGCCACCGCGGCCTCCCGGGTCTCGCCCAGTACGGCCGCGCGCCGCGACAGGCCGGCCCTTCGGGTCAGCCCGACGGCCACGTCCAGCACGTCGGCGTCGGCGTGCTCGGTCATGAGCCCGGCCAGCCGGTCGGCCTGTGCCCGCAGCGCCGCCTCGCTCTTGGCCGACACCAGCATCGGAAGCGCGACGGTGTCCGCCGACGGCTCAACTGTGCCGGCGTCGATGGCCGACGGCTCCTCGGCGGGGGGTTCTTCCAGGATGACGTGGGCGTTGGTGCCCGAGATGCCGAACGACGACACTGCCGCCCGGCGCGGCCGGTCCGCGTCCTGGGGCCAGGGCTGGTGTTCGGTCAGCAACTCGACCGAACCGTAGGACCAGTCCACCTTGGTCGATGGCGCGTCCACGTGCAGCATCCTGGGCAGCGTCTCGTGCCGCATCGCCATGATCATCTTGATGATGCCGGCCACTCCGGCCGCCGCCTGGGTGTGGCCGATGTTCGACTTCACCGAGCCCAGCCACAGCGGGGATGGGCGGTCCTGGCCATAGGTGGCCAGCAGCGCCTGTGCCTCGATCGGGTCGCCCAGCGCGGTGCCGGTGCCGTGGCCTTCGACCACGTCCACCTGCGCGGAACCGAGTCCTGCCGAAGCCAGCGCCGCCTCGATCACCCGCTCCTGGGAGGGGCCGTTGGGTGCGGTCAGGCCGTTGGAGGCGCCGTCCTGGTTCACCGCGCTGCCGCGCAGCACCGCCAGGACCTGGTGTCCGCGGCGGCGGGCGTCCGACAGTCGCTCGACCACCAGCACGCCCACGCCCTCGCCCCAGCCGACCCCGTCGGCCGCATCGGCGTACGCCTTGCATCGGCCGTCGGCCGCCAGGCCCCGCTGGCGCGAGAACTCCACGAACGACTCGGGGGTGGCCATCACCGTCACGCCGCCCGCCAGCGCCAGGTCGCACTCGCCGCGCCGCAGCGCGTCCGCGGCCAGGTGCAGCGCCACCAGCGAGGACGAGCAGGCGGTGTCCACGGAGATCGCGGGACCACGCAGGCCAAGGGTGTAGGAGACGCGCCCGGAGACCGTGGCGCCGCCTGCGCCGGCGGGCACGTAGTCGTGGTACATGACCCCGGCGAACACGCCGGCGCTGGTCTCGTACAACGACGTCGGGTCGATCCCGGCCCGCTCCAGCGCGTTCCAGCTCACCTCCAGGAACTGCCGTTCCTGCGGGTCCATCTCCGCCGCCTCGCGCGGGCTGATCCCGAAGAAGTCCGGGTCGAAGTCGGCGGCGCCGTACAGGAAGGCGGCCTCCCTCGTGTACGAGGTCCCCTCGTGCCCGGGATCCGGGTGGAACAGCGAGCCGAGGTCCCAGCCGCGGTCGGTGGGGAATTCGCCCACCGCGTCCCCGCCCTCGGTCAACAGCCGCCAGAGGTCTTCGGGCGACTCCACGCCGCCCGGGTACCGGCAGGCGAGGCCCACGATCACGATGGGGTCGGTCGTGGTGGCAGTCTCCGTACGGGCCACCTGCGCCTGCGCCGGCTTGCCTCCGGACCGGTCCGCCAGGAAGGCCGCCAGCGCGGTCACCGTCGGGTGGTCGAAGACCAGCGTCGCCGGCAGCGCCACGCCGACCCGCCGGCCCAGCCTGTTCCGCAGCTCCACGCCGGACAGGGAGTCGAAGCCCAGCTCCTGGAAGGCCCGGTCCACCGGCACCGACTCGGCCGCGCCGTACCCCAGCACGCCGGCGGTCTCCGCGCGGACCACGCCCAGCAGCAGCTCGCGCCGCTCCGCCGGGGCCAGCCGGTCCAGCTGCTCGGCGAGCGAACCGGGCCCGGCCGCGGCGGCACGGGCCGGACGGCGGCCGGCCAGCGCGCGCAACACCGCGGGTGGCTCCGTGTCCCGGCCGCGCAGCGCGGCGAGGTCCAGCCGGCAGGCCACCGGCGCGGAGTGTCCCGCGGTCAGTGCCGCGTCGAACAGGGTCAGCCCCTCCGCGGCGGTGAGCGGTCGCATCCCGGAGGCGGCCAGGCGGGCGGTCTGACGACCGTCCAGCCGGCCGGCCATGCCGAGTTCCGCCTCCCACGCCCCCCAGGCCATCGAGATCGCCGGGAGCCCGGCGGCGGAACGCCGTACGGCGAGCGCGTCCAGCGCGGCGTTGGCCGCCGCGTAGTTGCCCTGCCCGGCGGAGTCCATCAGCCCGGTCGTAGAGGAGAACAACACGAACGCCCGCAGGTCGTGCTCGCGGGTCAGCTCGTGCAGGTGCCACGCGCCGTCCACCTTGGGCCGCAGCACCCGTGCCACGCGCTCGTCGTCGAGCGCCGGGATGGTGCCGTCGGCCAGTACGCCGGCCGCGTGCACCACTGCGGTGAGGGGACTCCGCGACGGAACCTCGGCCAGGAGCGCGGCGACCGCGGCGCGGTCGGCCACGTCGCAGGCGGCCACCTTCACCTCGGCGCCCAGCCCGGTCAGCTCGTCGCGCAGCTCGGCCGCGCCGGGCGCGTCGAGGCCGCGGCGGCTGGTCAGCACCAGGTGCCGTACGCCGTGCTCGGTGACCAGGTGCCTGGCCAGCAGGGCGCCCAGACCGCCGGTTCCGCCGGTGATCAGGGTGGTGCCCTCGGCCGGCCAGGCCGTACCGGCTTCGCCGTCCTGTGCCACACCGTCGGCGGGGCGGCGGGCGTCCTGCGCCGCTCCGCCGACGGAATTCCCGGCGTCGAGACGGGTCAGCCTGGGCACCAGGAACCGGCCGGCGCGAACGGCCGTCTCCGGCTCTCCGGCGCGCAGCGCGGCTGCGGCGGCCTCGTCGATCACGGCGCGGTCCGGGTCCGGCCCGGGGTCCAGATCGACCAGGATGATCCGTCCCTGGCTCTCTTCCCTGGCGGCCCTGGCCAGTCCCCAGATCGCCGCCTGCGCCACATCCGGCGCCGTGCCGTCGGTCGAGATCGCGCCCTTGGTCGCGATCACCAGTGTGTCCTCGGCGGAGGGCTCGGCGGCCAGCCAGCGCCGCACGCGCTCCAGCGTCGCCGCCACACCGCGTTGTACCAGCTCCGGCAGGGACGCGGGCGCGACCGCCGCAGTCTCCGCAGATTCATCCAAGACGGCCACGTACACCTCGGCCGCCGCGATGGCGTCCCGCGCGGCCGGATCCTGCGCCGCGCCGTTGTCCTGCGCGGCCAGCGGACGCCACTCCACCCCGTAGAGCGGGCGCGTCGCCGCACCGCCGGCCGGGAGGTCGGCGGCGAGCGGGCGGGATTCCAGCGAGGTCACGGTGGCCAGCGGGCTGCCCGTCGCGTCGGCCAGATCCAGCCGTACGGCGCCCGCCCCGGCGGTGTCGTCCGGGCGCAGCCGTACCCGTGCCGCGGCGGCGCCGGTGGCGTGCAGCTCGACCCCGCGCCAGGCGAACGGAACCACCGGCCGCCCTTGCTCGTCCTCCGACGGCTTCGCGTCCAGCTCGGGCACCAGGCCCACGCGCAGCGCGGCGTCCAGCAGGGCGGGGTGCGCGCCGTATCCGCCGGCTTCCAGCCCTTCCGGCAGCGCCACCTCGGCGTAGAACTCGTCGCCGTGCCGCCAGGCGGCGCGCAACGCGCGGAACGCCGGGCCGTACTCGTAGCCGCGCTCGGCCAGCCGGTCGTCGAACCCGTCGACGTCCACGGGCCGCGCGTCCTGCGGCGGCCACTCGGTGAGGCCGGCGCCGTCGGCCGTGGCGGGCGCCAGGGTGCCCTGGGCGTGCCGGATCCAGCCTTCACCGGTCGTCGAGTGGATCTCCACGGTACGGCGGCCCTGATCGTCCGACGCCCCCACGGCGATCTGCACGGCTACGCCGTCCGCCTCCGACGTGGGGATGACCAGCGGGGTCTCCAGGACGAGGTCGTCCAGCCGGCCGCAGTCCACCTCGTCGCCCGCCCGGATCGCCAGCTCCACGAAGCCGGTCCCGGGGAAGATCACGGTGCCGTTCATCGTGTGGTCGGCGAGCCAGGGCTGGGTACGCGGGGACAGTTGCCCGGTGAGGGTGACGGAGCCGTCCGGGTGGGTCACGGCGGCGGCGAGCAGCGGGTGCTCGACCGGCGCCTGTCCGACCGCCGACACGTCCCCGGACCGGTGCGCCTCCAGCCAGAACCGGCGCCGCTGGAACGGGTAGGTGGGCAGGGTGATGGGACGGGGCGGGGTCTCGCGGTCGGCGAACCAGGCGGCCCAGTCCACGGCCACGCCACCGGCCCAGGCCGCGCCGAGTGCCGCGCCGAAGCCGGCCGTCTCGTCGCGGTCGCGGCGCAGCAGCGGCACCACCGGGTCCGCGTGCCCGCCGTCGGCGAGAATTTCCTCGATCATGGGGGTGAGCTGGGCGTCGGGGCCGACCTCCAGGAAGCGGGTGACCCCGCGTCGCCGCATGGCCTGTACGCCGTCCGCGAACCGGACGGGCTGCCGTACGTGCTCGACCCAGTAGCCGGGCTGGGTGATCTCCTCACCGGCCAGGTCACCCGAGACGTTTGACACCAGCGGCAGCTCCGGCCGGTGCAGCGTCAGTCCCGCTACGACCTGTCCGAACTCGGCCAGCATCGGCTCCATCAACGGCGAGTGGAAGGCATGCGACACCCGCAGTTGCCGGGTCCGGTGCCCCTCCTTCCGCGCCCACTCCACGACCTCGGCGACCTGGTCGGCCGCGCCGGAGACCACCACAGAACCGGGCGCGTTCACCGCCGCCACCGAGATCTGGCCAAGCGCGGCCAGCACCGGCGCGATCTCGTCTTCGCCGCAGCCGATCGCGGCCATCGCGCCACCAGCCGGCAGCGCCTGCATCAACCGGCCACGGGCGGCCACCAACCGGCACGCGTCGCCCAGTTCCAGCACCCCGGCCACATGCGCCGCGGCGATCTCACCGATCGAGTGACCGGCCACATAGTCGGGCCGGACCCCGAACGATTCCAGCAGCCGGAACAGCGCCGTCTCCACCGCGAAGAGCCCGGCCTGCGTGAACACCGTCTGGTTCAGGGCGGCGGCCGTCTCGTCGTTCTGGGACGCGGGCTCCAGCACCTCACGCAGTCCGAGCCCCGAAGGCCCGCCGGTGACGCCGGCCAACTCGGCCGTCAGGAGTTCGGCCGCCTCGTCGAAGGCACGGGCGAACACGCCGAAGCGCGCGTACAGGCCGCGGCCCATGCCGAGCCGTTGCGCGCCCTGACCGGAGAACACCAGGCCCAGCCGTCCGGTCCTGGCCTCCTCGACGGTTACGCCCGGCGGCAACTCGCCCGCGGCCAGGCCGCGCAGCGCGGCGAGCAGGCCGTCACGGTCGCCGGCCACCAGCGCGGCCCGGTGTGCCAGCGCGGCCCGCCCGGTCAGCGCCCACGCCACGTCCGCCGGCTCGGCGTCGGCGCCGCGCCCGGTGAGGAAGCCGGCCAGCCGGTCGGCCTGCGCGCGCAGCGCCGCCTCGGACTTGGCCGACACCACCACCGGCACCAGCGGGGACGCCGAGGACGACGCCGCGGGAGGCGCGGCCGTGTGGTCAGGGGCTGAGGACTCTGCCGGGGCGGCCTCACCGTCAGGGGTCGAGGACTCTGCCGGGACGGTCTCGTCCGGCGCTTCCTCAAGGATGACGTGCGCGTTGGTGCCGCTGACCCCGAACGCGGAGACACCGGCGCGGCGCGGATGGCCGTTCTGTGTCCATGGCCGGGCTTCGGTCAGCAGTTCCACCGAGCCGACGGACCAGTCCACCTCATCGCTCGGCGCATCCACGTGCAGCGTCTTCGGAAGCGTATTGTGCTGCATCGCCAGCACCATCTTGATGACACCGGCGGCACCGGACGCCGCCTGGGCGTGACCGATGTTCGACTTCACCGACCCCAGCCACAGCGGCCGGTCGCGGTCCTGCCCATAGGTGGACAGCAGCGCCTGCGCCTCGATCGGGTCGCCCAGCGCGGTCCCGGATCCGTGCCCCTCCACGACGTCGACGTCGGAGCGCGACAGACCCGCCGCGGCCAGCGCGGCGCCGATCACCCGCTCCTGGGAAGGACCGTTCGGCGCGGTCAGGCCGCTGCTGGCGCCGTCCTGGTTCACGGCGGAGCCGCGGATCACGGCGAGCACGGGGTGCCCGTTCCGCTGGGCGTCGGAGAGCCGCTCCAGCAGCAGCAGGCCGACCCCCTCACCCCAGCCGACCCCGTCCGCCGCCGCGGCGAACGACTTGCAGCGGCCGTCGGGAGAGAGCACGCCCTGCCGGCCGGAGTCGACGAACAGCTCGGTGGTGGACAACACGGTGGCGCCGCCGGCCAGTGCCAGCTCGCACTCGCCGCCGCGCAGCGCCTGCGCCGCCAGGTGCAACGCCACCAGCGACGACGAGCAGGCGGTGTCCACGGTGACCGCGGGTCCCTCGAAGCCGTACAGGTAGGAGATCCGCCCGGAGGCCACGCTGCGGTGGCTGCCGTGCGCGATGAATCCCTGCACGCCACGGGGTATCCGGTCGCTACGGGAGCCGTAGTCGCCGTACATGACTCCGACGAACACTCCGGTACGGCTGCCGCGCAACGCCGTCGGGTCGATCCCGGCGCGTTCCACCGCCTCCCAGGTCGTCTCCAGGAGGAGCCGCTGCTGCGGGTCCATGGCGGTGGCCTCGTTGGGGCCGATGCCGAAGAACTCCGGCTCGAAGTCGGCCACGTCGCGGAGGAAGCCGCCCTCGCGGGTATAGGTCTTGCCTGGCTTGCCGCGCTCCGGGTCGTAGATCGAGTCGATGTCCCAGCCGCGGTCGGCGGGCATGGGCGTGACCGTGTCCACCTCGTCGGTGAGCAACCGCCACAGGTCCTCGGGTGCGGTCACCCCGCCCGGGTACCGGCAGGCCATGCCGACGATCGCGATCGGCGCCCCGCCGTCCGGGCCGACGCCCAGCTCGCGCAGGCGGTCCTCGGCAGCGCGCAATCGCCGCCGAGAATCCCGCAGATCCGCCGTCGCCCTTTTCAGGTAATTGACAAGTTTCTCTTCGTTGTCCATTACCAACCTAGGTTTATCAGGAGCGTTGAGCTCACCGGGCTTGATGGTTCTCACCCTTTCGGTGCCGCAACCAAACTACGAAACGTTCGGAGTCCGACTAACCCCTAAGTGCCCCCTAAGACCAATTGTTGTCGGCGCCTAGGAGTTCGCCTGCGCGCTCGGTGAGCGCCTTTCTGTCCACCTTGCGGTTGGCGTTGAGCGGAAGTTCTTCGAGGTGGAGATATCGCTTGGGCACCATGCCGTGCGGCAGTGTGCGGCGCAGCCGGTTGGCCAGCTCGACCGGCGGGCGCACCTCGCCCGTGTAGAACACCACGAGCTCCGTGCCGACCGCGCCCTCGACCCCTACCACGGCCGCCTCGGCCACCCCGTCGCCGGAGGCCAGCAGCGCGTGCTCGATCTCCGCCAGCTCCACCCGCCAGCCCTGCACCTGTACCTGGGCGTCCCGCCTGCCCAGGTAGCACAGCTCGTCGTCGGGCAGGCGCCGCACCCGGTCGCCGGTGCGGTACCAGGTGTGCCCCGCGTGCTCCAGGAAGCGGCCCGCGCCGTCCTGCGGATCCAGGTACCCGGGGGTGAGCTGCGGTCCTGTGACGCACAACTCCCCCTCTTCCTCCTCGGTCACCTGGCCGTCCTCGGTGACGAGCAGGACCTGGTGACCGGGGTGCACCGCGCCGATCGGCACGACGCCGTTGGCCGCGAGCTTCGTGGAGCCCTCCGGCGACCAGCGATGGCCCGTGATCGTCACGGTCAGCTCGGTCGGCCCGTACAGGTTCTCCACCTCCGAGTACGGCGCCGCCCGGGTCCAGTCCTCGACGTCCTGGCAGCGCAGCGCCTCTCCGGCGAAGAAGCTCCACCGCAGGCCAGGCAGCGTGTCGGGCTGCAGCGCGCCGAGCCGGCGGGCCAGGCTGATGCCGCTGGGCGTGGAGAACCAGACGGTCACCCGGTGCCGCGCCAGGAAGGCGGGCAGGTCGGCGTGGCCGCGCGGCGGCACCGGCACCGCCGGGGCCCCGGCGCCCCAGGCGCAGAACAGGTCGAAGATCCCGCAGTCGAAGGTCAGGTCGAAGGTCTGCGAGAAGGCGTCGTCGGGGCTGAAGTCGTAGCGTTCGTCCAGCACGCCGAAGTAGTGGTGCAGGTTGCCATGGGTGAGCCGCACACCCTTGGGCCGGCCGGTCGAGCCGGAGGTGAACAGGATGTAGGCGGGCGACTCGGGCGGCACCGCGACGGGTTCGGCCGGCGCGTACGAGGCCGCCACCGGGATCCCCCCTTCGCCGCCGCCCTCGGGCAGCAACACGGCCCCGAGGTAGCCGCGTTCCCGCAGCTCAGGCAGCAGGCGGGCGCCGCGCGCGTCGGCGATCACGGAGGTGACGCCGGCCGCCGCGACCATCCGCGCCGTCCTGTCTGCCGGGAAGTCGACGTGCAGCGGCACCACCGTCGCCCCGGTGTACAGCGCCGCGAGCACCCCGGCGTAGCCCGTGGTCCCCTTCTCCGCGAGCACCCCTATCGGGCCCGTGACGCCGCTGTGGAGCAGCGACCCCGCCCAGACGAGGGCGAGTTCGTGCAACTCCTCGAAGGTGACGGTGCGGTCGCCGAGGCGCAGCGCCGCACCGCGTGGCGCGGCGGCCAGTCCGCCCAGAAAACGCCCGTGGAGGTTCCGGTGAATATCTTCGCCCATTTTCTTTCCCCCAGCGCGAGTTATTGAGGCATAATTCTGGCCATGTGGGACAAACAGTTTGAGGCGCTGCTGCGGCACCGCCTTCCCTTGCTGTCTTCCGGCGACGAGCTCACCGCGGAAACCAACCTCAGGGAATTCGGTTTGGATTCCATGGGCGCGGTGGAACTGTTGAGCGCACTGGAAGCCGACTACTCCGTACAGTTCGACGAGGAAGCTCTCGTCCTGGACACCTTCAACACCCCCGGGGCTTTGTGGGCTGCGCTCAGCGCGGCCCACAAAGCCCACTGAGTCCGCCGGGTCACCCAGCCGCCGAGGCTCGCTCCGCGCCGGATTCCCCGGCGCGGGACGAGCGGGGCCCGGCATCACGGGCAGCGGCGACGAGCAGCGGCTTCTTCGGGCCGACCGGCACCACCTTGAAGTTCCTGGTGGTGGCCGGCACCCGGCCGAACAGCGAGTCGGGCCCGGCCACGCAGACCGTGCGAACTCCCTGGGCCTGCATCGCCTCGACCGTCCCCGGCCAGTGCATCTGCTGGACGAAGCCGTCCAGCAGCAGGTTCCGCACCTGCTCCCCGGTGGTCAGCAACGACCCGTCGTGGTCGGAGATCACCGGCACCCGCGGCTCGGCGAACTCCAGCTCGTCCACGACCTCCTTCGCCGCGCGTTCCCGCAGCCGGGCGAAGGACGGAGAGTGCATCGGCGGCCGCATCGTGTACAACGACAGCCCGCCGGCGGCGCGGATTCCCTTCTCCAGCCCAGGCAGGTCGTCCTCCGACAGCGTGATCATGAAGAAGTCCTTGTCCACGCGGCAGGCCACGTCCGCCACGCCACCCCGCGCGGTCAGCTCGCCGAGCAGTTCCTCCGCCACTTCCGGCTTCACCCGGACGAAGGAGTGGGTGACCAGGCTCCGGTGTTCCCGGCTGAAGTAGTCCGCCACGCACCGGGCCAGCCGGGCGGTCATCCACACCGTGTCGGCGAAGCTCAACGAGCCCACATAGGCGGCGGCCACCTTGCCTCCGAAGCTCGGGCCCGTGCACCACCCCGGGCGGGCGGGCAGCGCCTCCCGCTCCGCCCACTCGGCCAGAGCCAGGCAGGTGACCAGGAAGGCCACCTGGGCGTACTCGGAGTAGTCGCCGTCCGCGCGGCGGAACCGGTCCAGCAGCGGGTAGCCAAGAGCCTCGTCGGCCTCGGCGAACCGCCGCCAGGCCAGCGGCACCTCGGTGGCGAATCGCTCGATGTCGGCGAAGCCGGTCGGCCCCATCCCTGGAAAAACCATCGCGAGCTCGTGGCTCGATGCGTTGTCCACCAGGGCACGCTAACCTTGGCCGCCCGGCCGGCCCCACCCCTAGTACCCCTCATCGTCATCCGGGCGGCCCCCACCATCCGCGCTCCCCTGCTCATACCCCGGCACTCAGTCCCGGCCGTCGTGCCTGCGCCGGACGTAGTGGAGCGCGTCCACCAGTTCGGTCGAGCCGACCGGGCGGGAGCGGCGCCGCGCCACCAGCCCGTCCAGCGGCAACGAGCCGACGTCCGCCCAGCGCAGCGACCCGTCGTTGTCGATGTGGCTGCGCGCCGCACCCCTGTTGTCGGGGTGCACACAGTAGGGGATGTCCAGGTAGCCCAGTTTGAACGCGCGCAGCAGCGCCCGGCCCACGTCCTCGTGCAGCTCCAGCGTGGCATCGACCAGCCGCCGCGCCTCGGCGTACACCTGCGAGTCGGTACTGCTCGGCGGCGGCGTGGCCGGCCGGGCCGCGCGCGCCGCCGTACCGGCCAGTTCCAGCGCGGCCACGTTCTCCTCGATCGTGGGGATGCGCAGGGACTCCGCCTCGGTCTTGACGATGAGCCGCTCCGCTCCGGTGCGCACGGCCAGCTCGGCGGCGGAGGTCAGCAACGACGCGGTGCCGTGCGGGGTCTCGGGATAGACGCCCATGTACGCGTAGACGACCACGTGCCAGCGGGCGCCGGCCAGGAACTCCCCGGCCAGCGCGCGCAGCGCGAGCACCGCCTCGATGTCCTGCTCGGGACTGGTCTGCTGGGCGTAGCTCAGCGAGATGTCCCGCAGGCCGTAGGACTGGAAGAACAACCCCTCCAGGACGCTGAGCGCGACGAGCTGGCTGGGCGGGCAGAGCTGGCCCAGAATGCAGCCGCCGAAGGTCTCCAGGTGCGGCTCCCTGCCCGCCGCCTGCCCACGGGTGGCCAGCAGCTCGCAGCCGCGGGCCCAGTGGTCGACCGCCTGGTTCAGCGGCATCCGGCTGTAGGGCAGGCAGTAGGAGACCGGCCCGCCCTCGGTGGCGTCCAGGCCGGCGTCCAGCAACGCCTCGAAGATCTTCCCCGGGTTGGCCGAGCCGTGCCGTACCTGAACGGGAAAGGTGGCGTCCCGTATCCCGCTCAGCAGCTCTTTGTTGGCTTCGACCCCCTGGCTGACCAGGGGGTAACCGTTGAGCGCGGCGCCGGAGGCCAGCGCCGCCGCCGCCGACTCCAGATCGCCCACCCGGGTGTAGCTGTCCACGGTGATCGTGCCGGCGGTGGCCGCGCGGGCGCGTTTGGTGGCGAGCAACCCGACGCGCATGGTCTCCACGTCGCCGAACCCCATCCGGGGCTGCACCACCAGCTCGCCGCTCGCGGCGGTGTCGGCGACGAAACCGCCGAATCCAGCGGTCACCGCGGCTCAGCCGAGCTGGACGGGCGCCCGCGCCGCAGCGCCGTCCGCCGACCAGGCCACAGCGGCGGCCAGTGTCCTGAAGTCCTCAAGGTCTTCGGGGCCGCCGCGGTCGAAGACCCCGTCACAACCGGCCGCGGTGAGCTTTTCCGCGAGGTCGTCCTCCCGCCGCCCGGTCACCCCGAGGCGTCCGCCGATCACGATCGGGACGCCGTCCAGCTCCGGCCGGGTCCGCAACTTGGGAACGACCCGCAGGCCCTCCCGGTACCCGTGACCATTGACGGTGCTGATCACCACGAGGTCGGGGCGCTGGTCCACGCACTCGGTGACCAGCAGGTCGTCCGGAACGCACGGCCCCAGGTTCACCACGTCCAGGCCCTCCTCCTCGCAGACCAGCTGCAGGAAGACCAGGTTCCAGGTGTGCGAGTCGGATGCCACTCCGCTCACCAGGGCGCGCGGGCGGCCCTTCCGCGAGATCGGGTTCTGGTCGGGCAGAATGTCGGTCACGTCAGCTCCCTGTCACAACGTCGCCCGTGCGGGTCCCCGGTTGGGTCCCGTGAACACTGGCGAGGTAGCCCAGCAGCACTTCCCGGAACCTGTCGGGTTCCTCCAGATGCGGGAGGTGGCTGGAGTTCTCGAGGATCTCCCAGCGGGAGTCCGGGATGAGCTCTTGGAACGGGCGGACGGTCTCGGGGGTGGCCTCATCGTGCCGCCCGGAGATGATCAGGGTCGGCACCTCGATGGATGGCAGCAGCTCCTCGACCGACCAGTCGCGCAACGTGCCGACGACGTGGAACTCGGTCGGCCCGTTCATCGTGTAGTAGACGGTCGGGTTGTTGTGCATCTCCATGAAGGACGCCTGGTACTCCCGCGGCCACGGGTTGACCAGGCACACGTATCGGTCGAAGAAGACGCGCATGGCGTCGAAGTAGGAGCGGGTGGCGGTGGTGCCCGCGGCCTCGTGCCGGGCCAGCGTCTCCTGCACCTCGGGCGGGAGGGTGGCGCGCAGCCGTACCATCTCCGCGCGCCAGGTGGGCATCGAGGCCGGCGAGTTCGCGATGACCAGCCCGCGCAGCCCGCGCGGGCGGGCCGCGGCGTGCGTGGCGCCCAGCATGCCGCCCCAGGAGTGGCCGTAGATCAGGTAGTTGTCGGCCACGCCCAGGCGTTCGAGCAGGTTGTCCAGCTCGTCCAGGAACAGGCGCACGGTCCAGAAGTCCGCGCCCTTGTCCGGCAGGCCGGTGGAGCCGCCGTTGCCCAGCTGGTCGTAGAGGATCACCGGCTGGCCCGCGTCGCTCAGGTCGCTCATCGGCAGCAGGTAGTCGTGCGTGCTGCCGGGCCCGCCGTGCAGCACCACCAGTGGCGCGCGCCCGCCGGACAGGTCACCGCTCACCCGATACCAGGTGCGGTACTCCCCGAACGGCACGGTGCCCTTCGCGGTCGGCCGTCGACTCATCTCAGGGCGCTCTCGGCGAGGCCGGGGTCCCCTACCGCACTGGGGTCATCCCCTGACTTGCCCGCGCGGTTCTCCGCGACCAGGCGCTCCAGCCGGGGTACGAGCTCCGCCGGGGTCGGCTCCGTGAGCATCTCCTCGCGCAGCCGGTCGGCGGCGGCCCGCGGGCCGGGCTCGTGCACCAGCTTGGCCACGGCGTCCCTGAAGCCTTGGGCGTCGAGCTTCGGCGGCGCGATGTAGACGCCGGCGCCGGAGGCGGCCAGCCGCTTGGCCTTCACCGGGGTGTCCCAGGTGTTGGCGATCATCAGCTGGGGCACCCCGTTGTGCAGCGCGGCGCCGAACGTGCCGGCCCCGCCGTGGTGCACCACCGCGGCGCAGGTCGGCATCAGCAGGTTCATCGGCACGAAGTCGACGACGCGCACGTTGTCCGGCACCTGTCCCAGGCGTTCGCGCTGCTGGGCGTCGAGCGTGGCCACCACCTCGATGTCCAGCTCGGCCACCGCTCGCACCAGCTCGGCCGGGCTGAGCGCCCAGTCGTGCAGGAAGTCGTCGCCGGTCTTGCCCAGGGTGAAGCAGACGCGGGGCCGGCCGGGCGGCTCGGCCAGCCAGTCCGGCATCACGGAGCGGCCGTTGTACGGCAGCGTCCGCATGCCCACCACCGGCACCCCGACCGGCAGCCGCAGGCTGGCCGGCGTCGTGGTGTCGATCGTGAGCCGCCCCGTGGTCACCTCCTCGGTGTACGGGCGGGAGTAGCGCGCCAGGCTCAGCGTCAGCCACTCGGCCACCGGGTCCTCCCAGTGCGCCCGGGGCTGCTGGGCACGCAGGTCCAGGAAGGCGCGGCGGGCGCTGCCCAGCACGTCCAGCCCCCACAGCGTCCGGACGTGCACCGCCCCGCAGGCCTCCGCCGCGATCGCGCCGGCCAGCGTGAACGGCTCCCAGATCACCAGGTCCGGTTGCCACCGCCGGGCGAAGCCGACCAGCTCGTCCACCATCGCCGTGTTGTTCGTGGCGGCCAGCAGCAGCGGCGCGATGATCGTGTCGAAGTCAAGAGCCTGTTCCCAGGTGACCGGCTCGTCGCGGTCCTCGTGCACCTGGGGCGGGCCCATCGCCGCGCCCGGCTGCTCCCGCACCTCCGCCAGCTCGGGATCGGTGCCGACCGGGACCGCGGTCAGCCCCGAGGCGGTGATCGCGTCGGTCAGCGAGGGCTGGCTGGCCACTCGGACCTCGTGTCCGGCGGCGGCCAGCGCCCAGCCGAGCGGCACCAGGCAGTTGTAGTGCGAGGCGAGAGCGAACGAGGTCAGCAGGACACGCATCAGTTCTCTCCAAGCCCGAGCACGGGCAGCTCGACGGGGCCGCGCGCCACGGGGGCGCGCCGCCGGTACACCGGCGTGCCGGACGGCCGCAGGTTCGGCCGCGCCTCGGCGAGAGTCCGCAGCGCCACCTCGGCCTGCGCACGCACCAGCGGGGCGACCGGGAGGTGGTGGAGCCCGCCGGCGAAGGCGAGCGGCTCCGGCTCGGCCTGCCGATCGAGGCGGAAGCGGTCCGGCTCCGGGTGCCGGGCGGCGTCCCGGCCGGCGGCCGCGGTGATCAGCACCACGTGACTGCCCGCCGGCAGTTCTGTCCCGGCCAGCTCGACCGTGGACGCGGCCACCCGGGCCTCCACCTGCACCGGCGGGTCGTACCGGAGCGTCTCCGCCACGGCCGCCGACGCCAGGTCCGGATTACGGGACAGTTCCGCCCACCGGCCCGGCTCGGCCAGCAGCGCGTGGACCGCGTTGCCCACCAGGTGCGCGGTGGCCGGGACGGCGGCTGCGGACAGCAGCACCCGCACGGCCCGGCCGGGACTTTCGGTCCCGTCCGTGGTGCCGAACAGCCCGTCGAGCCCGGCCACGGCGTCCTCGATCTGGCGGACGAGGGGCAGCGCCTGGGCGGCGAGCAGGGAGTCCGGCAGCGCCTCCGCGCCCGCGCAGAGCTCCGCGTACCGGGTCAGCGCGGCGGTGGGCACCCCGAGCAACGCGCCGGTGGCGGCGCTCGCCACCGGCCAGGCGTAGCCGGCCATCAGATCGCCGTCGGCGACCTGGTCGAGGCGGGCCAGGCACTCCCGCTCGACGGTCTTGCGGTGGGCGGCCAGCGCCTCCGGGTCGACCAGGGGCCGCCAGTGGGCTTGCAGTTCCTGGTGCTCGTCGGCCTCGGCGCCCGGCGTGCCGTACCCGTAGAAGGGCAGCAGCTGCTCGGCGGCCGGTGAGCCGTCCGGGCCCGACATCCGCCAGCGCGGGTCTGCCAGAACCTCGGCGATCACCTCTGGGTCCGTGCTCACCCAGCTTCCGGTCGGGCTGTGATAGATCGGGCCGCGCTCGTGAATCGCGGCGAAAAGAGGGTAGGGATCATCGGCACCGCGCAGAACCAGGGCGTAAGGATCGCCCATGATGCCCAGCACGCGCTGTGTGGCGCGGGCGTTGAGCAGACGCAGTCCCAACTCATAATCGGCTACCGGGTTGGCGCCTTTGGGCATGGTGCCTCCACCTAACCGGCGATCGGATCGACGATCGCCACGGTAGAGGCGGACATTCCCCCTAGATCAACCCCTAATGGACCTCACCCCGGCCCGATGAACCACGTATGAGGGCCGGGGTGGATCCACAGGGGAGCTCGCGCAACTGCGCTCGAGTGCTGCTCAGCGCACCCGTACGCCTCAGTGCACCTCGCTCTCCGCGTGCTTGATGCTGGCGCGGCGCAGCGCGAACATCGCGACGCCGGCCAGCGCCAGCATGAGCGCCGCGGTCACGTAGAGCGGCACCTGCATGCCGAGGGTGAACGCGGACCGAGCCGCCGCGGCGAGCTCCGTGCCCACCTGGCCGGGCAAGTCGGCGGCGATCGAGAGCGCCCCGGAAAGGGTCTCGGAGGCCGCCGCGCTCTCGTCTCCCGGCACCCCCTGCGGCATCGTGTCCAGCAGCGTACGGCTGTAGACGACGGTGCTGAGCAGGCCCATGAGCGCGATGCCCATCGCGGTCCCCAGCTCCAGACCGGTCTCCGACAACGCGGAGGCCCGCGCGGCCCGCTCCGGCGGCACGCTGCCGAGCACGATGTCCACCGCCACTGTGGCCACGATGCCGGTGCCCGCGCCCACCAGGATCATCCCCGGCACCAGCACCGCCAGCCCGGAGTCCACCTGGACCTGGGACATGATCAGCAGACCGACGGCCATGAGCAGGGGGCCGGCGGCGAAGATCGGACCGGGCCGGACCCGCTGCGCGAGGTAGCCGGCGACCACCGCGGCGACGATCACCCCGAGCCCGGCGGGTATCTGCCACAGCGCCGCGGGCAGCGGACTCAGCATCAGCACCTGCTGCAGGTACGGCGAGGCGAGATAGGTGCCGCCGGTGAGAGCGAACATGACCAGCGCGTAGCCGCCCACCGCGGTCGTGAAGATCGGCCGCCTGAAGAGGCCGATATCGATCATCGGGTCGTCGAGGCGGCGCTGCTGGACCACGAACGCCAGGCCGAAGACGACGCTCGCGATGATCGCGCCGATCGACCAGATCGACGCCCCCTCCAGGGCCAGTTGCTTCAGTCCGTAGATCAGCGGCAGCACCGCGGCCAGCGACAGCAGCGCACCGAGCAGGTCGAAGCGGCCCTTGCGGGGGTCACGGGACTCCGGCAGCAACATCACGCCGGCGACCAGGAGCAGCAGCATGAACGGCACGTTGATCAGGAAGACGGAGCCCCACCAGAAGTACTCCAGCAGGAAACCGCCCAGCGGCGGCCCCAGCACCACGCCCCCCGACGAGCCGGCGGTCCAGATGCCCACCGCGACCTTGCGTTGCCCGGGATCCTGGAACAGCGTGCGGATGAGCGCCAGCGTGGACGGCATGAGCGTGGCGGCGCCGATGCCCAGCAGCACCCGCGCGGCGATCAGAAGTTCGGGCGAGGTGGCGTACGCGGCGGCGGCCGAGCCGACTCCGAATACCACGGCACCGCCCAGCAGCACTTTTCGCCGGCCGATCCGGTCGCCCAACGCGCCCATCGGCATGAGCAGTCCGGCCAGCACGAACGTGTAGATGTCCATGATCCACAGCAGTTCGGCGCCGCCGGGCCTGAGACCTTCGGTGATCCAGGGAACGGCCAGAAACAGGATGGTGATCGAGTTGGACAGCAAGATCACAGGAAGGGTGAGCACGGCGAGGCCGAGCCACTCGCGACGTCCCGCGAGGGGGGGATTTTTCTGCGACATGCCCAGAATTATACAAGCGTCTAGGACGGACGTATGGATGGATGCTAAGATGTCATCATGGGACATCGAGAGCAGCTCCTTGAGGGCGCGAAGCGGTGCATCGTGGAGCGCGGTTACGCGCACACCACCGCCCGGCACATCAGCGCCGCTTCAGGGGCCAACCTCGCCTCGATCGGCTACCACTTCGGGTCGAAGGAGGCGCTGCTCCGCGAGGCCCTCATCGAGATGACCCAGGACTGGACCGACCTGTGGTCGGTCACCGTGTACGCCGACGCGGGCGACCCGTTGGAGGGTTTCGAAAAGACCTGGATGCAAATAGTCGACAGTTTCAAGCACAACCGTCCGCTGCTGGCCGCCAACTTCGAGGCGCTCACCTGCGCCGAGCACGCGCCGGACCTGAGGGAGAGGCTCGGCATCGCGCTCGCGTCGGCCGCCGCCCCCGAAGGGCTGGGCAAGCTGCTCGGCGAGGAGTCGCTCGACGAGGATTCCGCACGCGCGGTGGGCCGGCTCTACCTCACGCTGCTCCAAGGACTGATGGCGCAATGGCTGATCAGTCCTGACCTGGTGTCCGTGACCGACCTGACCGATGGCCTGCGCGTGCTCCTGCGCCGGCCACCGATCCATCCGCGCGGGGGCTATCCGCTCCCGGTACGCGAGCCGCTCGGCACCGCATCTTCGGCGAACAACAGTTAGTTGAGCTGATTCGGGGGACTCCTGTGTTCCAAAAGCCACTATCTTCTGTCTCCACGCCGTCCAACCTTCTTGTTGACAACTCGGATATCCCAGACCATTGGACCGGCCGTGACCTGTTGACCTCGGTCATCCTCTGGTACGGGCTGGATCCGGTGCTGGCCGCGCAGCGCGCGGAGGACCTGCTCGGCCCCTGGGATCTGGCCGAGGCGGAGGTCACTCCGGTGCGGGAGTACTCTCCCGGCATGATCAGGAAGATCAGCCTGCTGGTCACCCTGCTGCCGGAACCGCAACCGCTGGCTTTCGACACCTTGCTGAGCGACGCCGGCCACTCCTCAAGGACGTGGATGAGCGCGTGACCGGGCCGACCTTCCCCGAGCCGACCGCCGCGGCCAACCTCGGCCGCGACGCGTCGTACGGGGCGTCATACGGGATACGTCTGTTTCGACGAATCCCGTACGCCCAGGGACAGCTCGGTCGGCAGGTCGGCGCGCCGTTTGACGTTGAGCTTGCGATACACCCGCGTAAGGTGCTGCTCCACCGTGCTGACCGTGATGAACAGACGCTCGCTGATCTCCCTGTTGGTGTAGCCGAACGCGGCCAGCGCGGCGACCCGCCGCTCGGCGTCGCTGAGCGCCGCCGCCTCACCCAGGTCTCCGCCGCTGTCCTCCTCGCGCGGCTGCAGCCGCGCGGACAGCGGGCCGGCCTCGCACGCCTTGGCGATCTGCTTGGCCCGCCGGGCCATCAACCGCGCCCGGGTGATGTCGCCGAGCTCCTGGTAGGCGTCGCTGAGATCCGCGTACGCCCAGCCCAGCTCCAGCAGGTCGCCGGACCGTTGCAGCAGTGACATCGCCTCCTGCAGCCTCGCGGGCCGCTGCCGGAGCTCGGTGACCGACGCCAGCAGCCGCAGTGCCCGGCCGTGCACCCGCGGATGGGTGCCGCCGGGTATGGCCAGCTGCTCCGTGATCTTCTGCCGCGCCTCCTCGACCGCGCCTATCTGCAGGTACGTCCTGGCGATCGCGCAACGCCAGTCCACGAGCGCGGGGATGTCGAGATCCCATTCGCGCAGTAACTCACCACACTCGTGAAAGTCGCTCAATGCCGCCCGCGTGCGGTTCGTGGCGAGGTAGTAGTCGCCTCTGGCCTGCAGGAAGAGCGGCCACAGCGTGGTTCGCGGCATGTCGTCGGGAACGCCCCGCTTGATGATCTCAGCCGCCTCGTCCAGGTCTCCCATGGCGACGGTGGCCCGCAGCAGCACCGTCAGCGGCAGCCCGAGTATCACGCCCCAGCCCGTCCGCGACATCCCGCTCAGGGCCTGGCGCGCGTACCGCCGGGCCTCGCCCAGCTCACCGTGCTGCACCGCCAGCCACGACCGGATCCCGGCGAGTGCGGCCGTCCACCGGGAGAACCCGCGCGCAGCACCCTCGGTGCCGAGCGACTCGCACCACCGCACCGCCTCCTGGTAACGGCCCGTATGGGCCAGGGTGAACAGCGCGCCGAAGACCGCCTCCAGCTCCTCCTCGGCCAGGTTGCAACTTTCCAGCAACTCCTGGGCGGCGCCGACGATGTCCTCCTCGGCCTTGCCCAGCAGCAGGTTGCTCAGCGAGAACTCCCGGCCGATCGTGGTGTCCGCACCGGCCTGCTCCTCCGCGTCTTCCCCGACGAAAATGGTGGGAAAGATCAGCCGCACCCACTCCCGGGTGAAACAGAGCCGGGAATGTCCCCGGGACGGAACGTCGGACGAGGGCGCCGTCCAGTCGTAGACCACGGCGGCACGGCGGGTCCTGCCGTGCCACAGCAGGTACCTGCTGAGGGCGCGGGAGTCCGCGGCGGCGAGCTGACCGCGCCCGAACGCGTCCTCCAGCGGAGCCAGGAAGCGCAGCGCGGCGGCGGGCCGGTGGCACCAGTTCGCCTTGGCCAGCTCGGTCAGCATCGCCGCCTTCGTCGCCTCGTCCTCGCAGATGAGCCGGGCCAGCTCCAGGCAACTGATCGCCCGGTCCTGGTCGTCGTGCACGAGCGCCGCCTGGGCGGCCTCGCGCAACACCGCCACCATCCACGGCTCCGCCTCGGCCGGCGTGGCCGGGCTCGACGTCAGCAGGTGGTCGGCGATGTCCCCAGGCTCGGCGCCGAGCTGATACATGATCCGCGCCGCCCGCATGTGCATGACGGACTGCCGGTCCGGGCTCAGATCCCGCAGTACGGCCTTACGCATCGTCGGATGCCGGAACTGGTATCCCCGCAGCAGCCCCGCCCCGTCCAGGGCCTCCAGCGCCGGAAGCACGTACGCGGGCTTCACCCCGAGCAGTTGCGCCACCGAGCCGGTGCTGGCCGAGCGCCCGAGCAGGGCGACGCCGCGGGCCGCGTCCAGGATGCGCGGATCCCATCGGTGCAGGCAGGACAGGACCGCTTGGTGGAGATGGCGGCCGACGCCCGGCTGGGAGCCCTCCGGCGACCAGCCGCCCTGCGCCACGTCCCAGTAGTCCTGCACCATCGCGTGCAGGAGCAGGGGGTTGCCGCCGCTCAGCCGGTGGTACTCCGGGGCCAGCCGGGCGGCGGGCTCGGTGCCCATCGTGTCCCGGAGAAGCTCCTCAACCCCTGTCGGCGACAAACCGGCGACCCGCGCCTGAACGCAGTTGGGTTGCCGGGTGAGCTCCGCGCTGAACAGGGAGTTGACCGCACGGCGCTGCGACAGTGAGGTCACGGCCAGCAGCAGCGGAGCATTCGCCATGCGCCGCTGAATGTAGAGCAGGGCCTGCAGGCTCGGACCGTCCGCATTGTGCACGTCGTCAACGGACAGCAGAATCGGCTGTCGTTTGGTGAGCTCCACGAGAACCCCGCACAGCCGCGCCGCGACATACGTGAGGTTCTGCCCGAGCACCACCGGGTTGGGCACTCCGGAAATCCCATTGATCGGTTCAGGAACCAGCGTCTGTTCCACCTCGCCGGCGAACTCAGGTGGCAACTCGGCAGAACGAAACAACTGTCCGAGAGTCCCCAGGGGAAACATTCGTTCCGCCCGTGACCCGGCACTTTTCATCAGCAGGAATCCGGCTGCGCCGGCCTCGTTCGCGCAAGCCTGCAGTAACGCACTCTTACCGGTGGCGCCGGAACCGGTTATCAACATGGCTCCGCCGGTCCCGCCCAACGCCCTCTCGGTAAGGCTACGGAAGTTCGCCAGCGCCTCTGCACGTTCGATGAGCTGCATGGCCCATGCCTCCAACCAGCCACCCTAGTCGTCGTACTCGATCAGTAACTTTCTCTTTCCAGCGCATTTCAGCGACCCCCTCGGCGACTTTCATCCGAGGGAAGGTTTTTGGGGCAGGGTGACACGCAGGGGACACGGAGGTATTCGGCCGCCCAACTTTTGACGTCGGGATGCCTGTGCACGGCATAAGCCGTCATGAAAGATGCATGCCGGACCTGGGCGGCCCGACGTCGTTCCGGCGGCAACTGCAGTATGGCCGCCGCAAGTTTCATCTCGGTTACAAGACCTGTCGTCGGCGCCACGGTCCCCTGTCCGTCGCGCCACCCACACCCGGCTCCGTCACGATGGTGTGGAGCAAGCCTCGATCCCCGCGAATACGATCCGCCCCCGCCTCGCCCGGCGCGCGAATCATTGCGCGTCCAGGCCCTACGCCCCGTTTTCTTGCCGTTTCTCTCCCACACGTGCGTGCCCCCGAAATCCTCTCCCTCTAGCATGTCATGCCGAAGGAAAGGCATAGAGTGTGATTTTTGCCCCGTATTTCAAAGATCCACTCTTCAGCCGGCCAGTTCGTCAGGGTGGTGTCGGAAGGGGAGGAGGATCCTCCTGGGCGACGCTGGCCTCGTTACTATCCGTAGTGATGTCATCGCCAATTGTCGGTGAACCGGACAACATGACGGCAGTATATGTTGATAGATCACCCCTTAACCCCTAACGACCCCCCTATCTACCCGCCCGGGGGAGTCAGATGGGACAGCCGATGGTTATGGTGGGCATGACATGAGTCTGCGTCGCGTTCAGCGATCCGCACACGATGTTCACGGAGAATCGGGAACACCTCGGTGACCTGCGGCCCTTCCCCGGCACCGATGGACTTCCGCCCCCTCGGCGACCTGGCCGAACACCCTTGATGACAGCTCGCGCGGCTTGTCGCGGGCAGGGTCGGCTGACGTAACGGACCATACGTCTTTGACACCGGCAGTCGGTGCCGTGCGCACTTAGGGGGTTTGAACCGGTCGGGGGCGGTCACCCTACGCAGCGTGATCACCGTCGGCGTCCGGGAATGAAGAAGGGGTGGGCGCCCCGATCTGATCGGGGCGCCCACCCCTGGTCCCTGTTACCTCTTGGGGTCTGGGAATGGAGCAGTCGAATTTAAGGCCGAATGTCCGTTTCTGTCTTTCTACGGGATGAACACACTTCGACCGACTATCTCTTTGCCGTCGCCCGGCCACACCGTCCCCGTTTCCATGCCCCCGCAGTTCGGCAGGAGGAAGGCGACGGCCACCTGGTCGGTCCGGTTGTACACGAAGGGATCCGCGGTTCGGGCGGTGTAGCAGCCGCTGGGGTCCACGTACTCCGCCCTGTTGAGATAGAGGGTGCCAGTCGCGGCGGAGGCCGGGCTCGCCAGGCTCACGGCGAGCGCGGCGGCGGTGGTGAGGGCGGCGAGGGTGGCCGGGGTGCGGAGCATGGGCGACTTCCTGTCCTCTAGGGGTACGACGCGCCGTGGCGCTGACTGCTCCCCGATCATGCATTCTGAGTAGCCGCTCAACTACTGTCCGTCACGACATAGATCTGTTGACCCCTCGGAGGAGAGGTCAGCGCACGTCGACCGGGCGCAGCGTGAAGCCGTCGTTCGGCTTGCCGGCCAGCATGGCGGCCAGGCCGCCGCTGAGCGCGTAGGTCCTGCCCCCGGGGCCGGGCGTGACGGAGCTGGTGACCGGGTCGGTGACGGTGTCGGTGACCTTGACGGTGGCGGACTTCCAGCCCTGGCCGGGACGGACCCGCTGCACGACGGCGGCCTTGCCGGTGAGCAGCCCGCTGCTGACCACGGCGAGCGACCTGTCCGGCAGGACCCGGATGCCCGCGGTCAGAGCGCTGAGGTTCTTGGAGAGCTTGACCTTGGTGGCCTTCCCGGGGTTGTCGATTGGCACCCGCACCAGGCTGCCGTCGGCCTTGGCGACGATGAGGAGGTTGCCGGGCATCCAGGCCACGGCGCTCATGCCCACGTTGTTCAGGAAGTTCGGCACGTCCACGTTCCCGGCCAGCAACTTGTGGCTCACGAGGACGGAGGCCTTGCCGTTGCGGTCGATGCGGAAGATCGTCGAGGAGAGCTGGTCCACGGCGTACGCGGTGCCGTTCGGCGCGACCGTCACGTCGGCCACGAGGTGCTGCTTGTCGTCCTTGGCGACCTTGTTCAGGTCGGCGTACCAGAGCCGGCGTCCACTGCCGATCTGGTACGCGGCGACGCCCGCCACCTTGAACTTGGTGGCCTCCGAGGAACGTTCGGCCGTTCCGTAGTCCACGTTACCGGCCAGGATCCGGTTCCCTCTGGTGTCCACCCGCACGGCCTGCACCGACACCAGCTTCTTGTCCTCGATGATGGTGCGCACCTTCCCCTTCTGGTCGACCGAGGAGATGGTGTTGTGCGCCAGCGAACCCGTCACGAACTTCCGCGAGCCCGGGTAGTAGTCCGCGGAGTGGGGGAAGACCCCCGGCCCCTTGGCCTCGACGACGGGGGCCGCCGCCGTACGGGACTGGCCGGAGGCGGCGAGGACGTCGGTGGCGCCGGCCAGCGTGGTGCCGAGGACCGTCATGGCGGTGAGGCTCAGGGTGATCGCGGACTGCTTCAGCTTCATGGGGTGTTCTTCCTTGCTCCGGGGCCTGGCTTGCGAGGGTCGGCCCTGCGTTCTGCTCGTGGCTCAGAGTCTGCGGCCGCCGGCCGTTCGCAGCCTGCCCCTGACAAGGGCAGGCTCCTTGGCATAGGGGTGCTCGATACTCGGTGTATGAAGAAGACGACGGGGTTGGGCGAGTTCCTCCGGATGCGCCGGTCGCAGTTGCAGCCGGCGGATGTGGGGCTCCAGGATTTCGGGGAGCGCCGTCGCGTGCCGGGGCTGCGCCGCGATGAGCTGGCGCAGCTCGCCGGGGTGGGCCTGTCCTACTACACGCGGCTGGAGCAGGGGCTCTCGCTCAACGCCTCACCGGAGGTGCTGGACGCGCTGGCCCGTGCCCTCGATCTCGATGAGGTGGAGCGGGCTCACCTGCACGACCTGGCCGCCGGCGCCTCGCGCCGCACCGGCACCCGGCGCAGGGCCGCGCCGGAGCGGGCGGGGGAAATGACCCAGCAGTTGCTCGCCGCGTTCGGTGACGCGCCCGCGATCGTGCTCGGACGCCGCAGCGACGTGCTGGCCTGGAACCGTACCGGGCACTCGTTGTTCGCCGGGCATCTGGACCCGCACATCCCCGACCAGCCCGACCGGCGGCCGAACACCGCCCGGCTGGTCTTCCTGGACGCGCACACGCGGGACCTGTACGTGGAGGACTGGCCGAAGAAGGCCAGGGACGTCGTGGGAAAGTTGCGGCTCGCCGCCGGGCAACATCCGGACGACCCCCGGCTGGCCGCACTCATCGGTGAGCTGACCATGAAGAGCCCGGAGTTCGCCACCATGTGGTCGGAACACCGGGTCAGGAAGTGGGACCTGGCGACCTACCGCCTGCACCACCCGCTCGTGGGCCGCATGCAGCTCAACCTCCAGACCCTGAACGTCCCGCACGCGGACGGCCAGCGCATCGTCGTGGCGACCGCCGAGGCCGGCACCGGGTCGGCGGCGGCACTGAGCCTGCTCGCCCGGGCCGGCCTGCCGAGCGGTGAACGGTCCCGGCGCGTCAGCGGCGGGAGCGCGTTGTCAGACCGGTGATGAGGGCGTAGAGGAGGCCGCCCGACAGGAGGGAGTCGATCGACGGGATCTGGGTGAGTGAGAAGGTCCCGTACGCGGTGAGGTAGCCGACCGCGCACCCGCCCACCCAGGCCACGAACGTCGGCAGCCTGACGGCGGCCCCGTCCGACAGCACACCCGCGTCGTAGCCGTGCCGCCGGTAACGGAGGAAGTCGGCGATGATGATGCCCGCCACGGGCGGCGCGGCGATGCCGAGGAAGAGCAGGAAGTTCGGCAACCAGGCGGCCACGTCGAGGCTGCCGAGCACGGCCGCGCCCGCGCCGAGCGCGATCGAGGCCTGCCACTTCTTGACCCTGGGGACCAGCGACGACACGGCGAGCGTGCCCTGGAAGATGTTGCCCGCGTTCGCGGTGATCGCGGCGAACACCAGCAGCGCGACCGCCGGCAGCGCGGAGGCGATCATCGCCATCGCGTCGATGAGCGCGGACTGGCCCGTCAGCGCCGCGGGCACGGCGCCCGCGATGTACAGCAGCGGGTAGGCGATCCCGAAGGCGAGCACGCCGCCGGTCAGGGCCTGCCCGCGCCCCCTGGCGAAGCTGCCGAAGTCGGCGGAGGTCACGGCGAGCACCGTGCCGGTGCCCACCACCGAGGAGACGGCGACGCCCCAGTCCATCGGCGAGCCCGGCGTGACGAAGTCGCGCGCCGAGCTGAGTGAGACGTAGACGAGGTAGCCGAGCAGCAGCGCGATCACCGGGACGGCGAACTGCGCCACCTTGCCGAGGATCTCGAAGCCGAACGCCGTCGCCGCCACGAACAACACGCAGCCGAACGTCACGAGCACGGGCAGCGGCACCTGCGCCCCGGTCAGCTCCGTGACCAGGCGCTGCGCCGCCGTGCCGAAGCCGTTGGCGGTCACCGTGGCCCAGCCGAACACGCTCACCCCGAGCAGCGCGGTGATCGCCTTGGCGCCGCCACGGCCGAAGGGGAAGCGTACGACGTCATAGGTGGGCTGCCGGGCGTGCTCGCCGATCGCCAGGGTGAACACCGCGACGATCATCAGGATGAGCGAACCGGCCACCACCGAGGTGATCACGCTCGGCAGGGGCAGGCCGCTGCCGAGCGTCGGCGAGGACAACACCACCGGCGTGGTGATGATGCCCAGCAGGATCAGCGCGATCCGGTAACCGGGCGCCCCGGTCGCGGCCTCGGCCCTCTTGGCCGGAGTGTCGGTCCCCATGGTCAATCCTCCCCGAGGCCGAGCGTCGCGACGTAACGCCGCCAGCCGGTGAACTCCGTGATCTCACGCTTGCCCGCCACCAGGAACGGCTCACCGACCACGCCCAGCACCTCCGTGCCGTCGGCCAGGCTCACCTTGCCGATCGACAGGCCGGCGGGCTCGGACAGCAGCACTCCCGCCAGCCCTTCCGCGGGCACCTCCCAGACCTCCACCGCGACCGACACGCCGCTGCCGTCGGTGGTACGGATCATCGCGGGATGCCGGTCGTCGATGCTCCACAACCGGTAGCACGGCGCAGTGGCGTCCTCGCGCAGGAACGTGGCGCCCGCGTCGAGGAGGTTGCCGTTGAGTTCGAGGCCACGCATCAGGGTGCCGTTGACGGCGAGCGCTACGCCCATGGGGTTTCTCCCTTGCTGATCCAGGTGCCGGTCGCGCCGGACAACGCGTCGGCGAGCCGGTCGGGGGTGGTGATCAGGCCGCTCGCCGTGGGCCTGGCCCGCAGGAAGTCGATGATCGCCGTCACTTTGGGCCGCATGCTGCCCTCTCCGAAGTGGCCCTGCGCGGCGTACTCGGCGGCGGTCTCCGGGGTGAGGCGGTCGAGCCACTGTTCCCGCGGCGTGCCGAAGTGGATCGCCACCCGGTCCACGCCGGTCGGGATGGCCAGCAGGTCGGCGCCCAGCTCGGCGGCGAGCAGGGCGGCGGCGCGGTCCTTGTCGATCACCGCTTCCACGCCGGTGAGCAGGCCCGCGCCGTCCCTGGCGACGGCCACGCCCCCGCCGCCGCCGGCCACCACCACCGTGCCGCCGCCGACGAGGTCGCGGATGGTGCCGAGCTCGATGATCTCGATGGGTTCCGGCGAGGCCACCGTACGGCGCCAGCCGCGCCCCGAGTCCTCGGCGACCGTCCAGCCCAGCTCGGCGGCGTAGTGGCGGGCGGTCTGCTCGTCGAAGAACGAGCCGATCGGCTTGGCGGGCCGGTCGAAGGCCGGATCGGCGGGATCGACCAGGGTCCGCGTCACCAGGCTGACCACCGGCCGGCTGAGGCCGCGTACGGCCAGCTCGTTGGAGAGTGCCTTGGTGAACATGTAGCCGATCGCGCCCTGGGTGTCGGCGACCGCGTAGTCCAGCGGCACCGGGGCGACCTCGGCGGCGGCCAGCTCGGAACGGCGCAGGATGAAGCCGACCTGGGGGCCGTTCCCGTGGGTGACCACGACGTCCCAGCCCTTCGCGATCATGTCCACGACGGCCGGTACGGTCCTCACCACCGTGTCGTACTGGTACGGGATGGCTTCGTGGGCCGGGTCGCGGACCAGCGCGTTCCCACCGAACGCGACGACGGCGAGCCCGGCGCTCATGCCACCTCCCCAGCTGCGAGGCCCTCGGCGAGGGCGCTTACGGCCTGGGTGAAGCAGGGAAGCGGCGCCGTGGTGACGCCGGCGCCGATCTGCCCGACGCCGGCCTCCCTGTGGGCGATGCCGGTGTTGATGACGGGCTGGATGCCCGTGTCGGCGACGGCGCGCACGTCGATGCCCGCCGCGCTCGCGCCGAAGTCCAGCGCGGGCAGCGTGAACACCGGGTTGCTGCCGATCGTGATCTCCCGCATGCGGCGGCTGTGCGCGGTGGCGTCGGCCGGCGTGCCACCGACGAACTTGACGATGGCGGGCGAGGCGGCCATCGCGAAGCCGCCGAGCCCGGCGGTCTCGGTGATCGCGCTGTCGCCGAGGTCGGGGGCGGCGTCGGCCACGCCGTACCCGGGGAAGAAGAGGCCGTCCACAGGGTTGGCCGGCGCCTGGAACCAGCGGTCGCCGGTGCCGGAGACGCGGATGCCGAAGTTCACGCCGTTGCGCGCCATCGCGGTGACCATCGAGCTGTGCGGCACCCCGGCGGCGGCGTCGAGCATGGCCTTGCAGGCCGCCATCGACACGTTGAGGAAGAAGTGGTCGTTGCCGGTGATGAACTCGGCGGCCCGCCGCAACACGGCGTTGGCCGGCTCGGTCGCGATGAGCGCGGGCAACAACCGTTTGAGCAGCAGACCGGTGGCCGCCGCGTTGCGGTTGTGCACCTCATCGCCCATGTGCAGCGCCTGCCCGATGAGCGGCTTGAGCTCAAGACCGTCCAGCCGCCGTACGGCGGGCCGCAGCGCCCCGGCCAGCTCGTCGCCCATCCACTTCAGCCGGTCGAGCACCTCGGGGCCGTTCGCGCCGAAGCGCAGCACCTTGCCGAGTCCCTCGTTGAAGTTGCTGTAGGCGAGGTTGCCCGAGGTGGCGTCGCGTACCACCCACACCGGCATCGACGGGCTGATGACGCCGGCCATCGGGCCGACCGCGCCGTAGTGGTGCGCCGGGGAGAAGGAGACCGCGCCCGACGCGGCCAGCTCGGCCGCCCGCTCCGGGTCCGGCGCCCAGCCCTCGAAGACGATGGCTCCGGCGATCGCGCCCTTGACCGGGCCCGCCATCCGCTCCCAGGCGATGGGCGGGCCGGAATGCAGGATCAGGCGCTCGCCGGCCATCCCGGGGATGGCCTCCCCTGCCGGTGCGACGTCGGTCAGCACCGGTTGTGCGGACAGGTAGCGCTCGAAGGCGACCTGGTTGGCCCGCTCGACCTCCGGGTGGCGGACGAGCCTGGCCAGCGCCAGCGCGGCGGCCGGGTCGCCCTCCGCCGGCGGGCGCCAGTCGAGGGTGGTGACGGATCCTCCGGCATGGCGGATGTTGTCCCCGAACCCGGCGAGACCGACGTTCACCACGTCGAGGTGTTCGCTCCACATATGTCTCTGCCTTCCTTTCCCGGTCAAGGGATCATCCGGGCGGCGATCACGGCCGCCTGGGCGTTGTTCTCCGCCACCAGGGCACCGGCCTCCCGCAGCCGCGCGACGACGGCCGACCGGTCCTGCGGGTCGTCGTCGGTGCCGCAGACATGCCCGACGAACGCGAGGGCGCGGCCTTCGCGTTCGGCCCGCGCCTTCGCCTGCCCGATGGCGTCGAGCAGGCCGGAGATCGGGTCGTCCGCGGCGCCGTACCCGAGTACGACGTCGAACAGCACGACGGCGGTGGCCGGGTCGTCGGCCTCGGCGAGGAGCCGCTCGTCGCGCGGCGCCGGGTCGATCATGGGGTGCGGCCGTCCCTGCGTGAACGCGTCGTCGCCCAGGTCGAGGATCGTGTGCCCGGTACTGGTCCCGACGTCGCCGAGCGCGGAGTTGCCCGCGACTGGGGTGTTCGACGCGGCCTGAATGCCCGCGGCCCGGGCCAGCAACTGCGTCTCATAGCAGAACGTGCCGCCGGTGAGCACACCACGCAGGTAGCGCTGCGCCGGCGCAAACCTCACCCGATCGAAGTACGGCTCCCCCGCACGATCCTGCCCCTGGGCGAGCGCCACCACAGGATCCCCGGGCTGAGTTTCCCCACCGGTGAGCGCCACCGCGCGATCCTCGGGCCGGGCTTCCCCACGGGCGAGTGCCACTGCTGCATCGGCGGAGCCCGCCAGCGTGGTGGCGAAGTGCACCCCCGGGGTGTCGCCGCCGAACGCGGCGGGGTCGGCGCCGAGGAAGCAGATCACGACGGGCACGTCGAGCGTACGAGCCTCCTCGATCACGCTCTTGGCGACCGTCTCGGCCGGCGGCTTGGAGACCAGCACGATGACGTCCGTCGCCTCGTCGGCGGCCAGCGCGCGCAGCCCACGGAGCATGGAGACCGCCCCGACCTGCGCCGACAGGTCGTGGCCGCCGGTGCCCAGCGCCTGCGAGATCCCCTCCCCCAGCTGGTGGACGCGGCAGGTGATCTCCTGCATGCCGGTGCCGGACGCGCCCACCACGCCGATGCGCCCGCGCCGTACGACATTGGCGAAGCCGAGCGGCAGACCGTTGACGATCGCGGTGCCGCAGTCGGGCCCCATCACGAGCAGATCCTGCTCCTCCGCGAAGCGCTTGATCTCGATCTCCTGATCGAGAGGCACGTTGTCGCTGAAGATCATGACGTTCAGGCCGAGCCGCAGCGCCTTGAGCGCCTCGGCGGCGGCGTAGGCGCCGGGCACCGAGATCAGCGCCAGATTGTGCGCCGGGTTCTCCTCCACGGCCTGCCGCAGACTCCTGAGCTGCCGCGCCGCCACCGTGCCGGTGCCGGCGTCGCCGGGTGACTGCTCGGCCAGCAGTTCCTCGGCCAGCTCCAGCGCCCGGGCAACGGCCTGCTCCTCGCCCAGTACCGCGACGACCAGGTCACCGGGCCCCGCGTCCACCTCGCCCAGTCCGGCTTCGCGAAGGTTGTCCAGGTTGGTACCGGTCCCCATCACGACGGAAGCCGTCTGGATGCCGGGCAGCTTGGCCAGCGCCGCGGAGAGCGCCATCAGGGCAACGGAGTCCTGATAGCGGTTGGGGTAGATGCGATGTTCGCGAATGCTGATCATGCCGCCTTCCGATCTGGGCAGGAACCGAGCGCGCGCAGGCCGAGCAGGACGCCGGCGACGCCGTCGGCTCCCGAGCTCGCTCCCACGCGCAGCGCGGCTTTGGTACGGGCCGGCACCGCCGCGCGGCCGGCTCCGGTGACGAGCGCGTCCACCAGGTTCACGATCGGCTCGCCGAAGTGGCCCCCGGCGGCGAGCCGCAGATAGTGGGCACCGACATCGGTGGTGCGACCGGCGTGACGGCGCACAACGGACGCCAAGGTGTGAAACGCGGCTCCCCCACCGCCCCGCGACAGTACGGCCAACACGCCAACCAGCAGGTCATCCCCACTGGGCGTCAGACCGGGCCCAAAGCCGACCAGCCGCGCCACGGCCTCGGACACGTCACGCCGCCCAGGCTCCCCCGACGGACTCCCCGCCCGCCCGGCAAGCACTCCCGACGGACTCCCCGCCCGCCCGACCAGCGCCCCCGGCAGACTCTCCGCCCGCCCGACCAGCGCTTCCAGCAGGCTCTCTGCCCGTTCGGTGAGCCCCGGCACGACGATGCCCTCGGCTTCGACGTACTGCTCGCGGATCCTCGCGACCTCCTCGGCGTCCTCGGCGTCCTCGACGTCGACGATCACGGACGGGGCCGGGGAAGGTGGTGTCCAGACGGGCAGGGCTCGCAGGTCGAGCACGTGCTCGCCGAACGACAGGACCCCGGCCACGCAGCGGGCCGGATCCCCCGCTTGCGCCCTGGGCCGCCACCCGGTCACCCGGACCGACGTCGGAGTGTGCGGTGAGGCGGCGTCGTGCACGGTCAGCAGGCGACCATCCACGGCCAGGTTGCAGGCGGTGGCGAAGACGCTGTGGACGTTCCCGGCGAAGTCCGGCCCCGGCACCAGATAGCCCTTGGAGACGGCGACCATGACGGGTTAGCCGTTCAACAGGTCCAGGGCGCGTTTGGAGTCCGACACCCAGCCGAAGATCGCGCCCTGCGCCTTGATCATGTCGAGGCCGACCCGGAGGAACTCGGGGAAGTAGGAGCCCACACAGTCTTCCAGGACCACGCACTCGTAACCGCGGTCGTTCGCCTCGCGTACCGTGGTGTGCACGCACACCTCAAGGGTCACCCCGCAGACCAGCAACGTCTGGATGCCCCGGCCGCGCAGGATCGCCTCAAGGTCGGTCGCGTAGAACGCGCCCTTGCCCGGCTTGTCGACCACCGGCTCACCCGGGATCGGGTAGAGCTCGGGCACGATGTCGTGCCCCTCCTCGCCGCGGACCAGGATGCGCCCCATCGGCCCGTCGGTGCCGATGAACGTCTTGTCGCCGCGCGTACGCTTGGCGGGCGGGCAGTCCGCGAGGTCGGTACGGTGCCCCTCGCGGGTGTGCACCACCAGCATCCCGGCGGCCCGAGCCGCTTGCAGCACCATCCGCGTGGGCTCGATCGCCCCGCGCAGCAGCGAGACGTCGTTGCCGAGCAGCTCGCCGAAGCCGCCCGGCTGCAGGAAGTCCCGCTGCATGTCGATCACGACCAGCGCCGTCTTCGCCGGGTCCAGTTCCAGATCGAACGGCTCGGCGGCAATGCTCCTGGCAGTCACGGGCCACCCTCCTCGGTTGTTCACGCTCTGTACCCCAGGTTGCCCCCGACCAGGCTATTCTGTCCAACAGATAGAGTTGCTACACCTCATCGAAACGGTCGATAAATGGAGCTCCGGCAGCTGTCGCACTTCCTCGCCGTGGCATCCCGGCGCAGTTTCACCCAGGCGGCCCGCGACGTGAGCGTCGTACAGTCGTCACTGAGCGCATCCATCCGCCAGCTCGAACGTGAGCTAGGCGCCACCCTCTTCGACCGGACCACCCGCCGCGTCGAGCTCAGTCCGGCGGGCCGCGCCCTCCTCCCGATCGCCCGCAACATCCTCGCGGAGGCCCGCTCGGCCAAGGCCGAGATCTCCGCGGTTCAGGGGCTGCTGCGCGGCCAGGTGTCGCTCGGCACGATCCAGATGCTCACCTGGGTCGATCTCCCGCAGGCGCTGGCGCTCTTCAGAAAGGCGCATCCGGGCATCGAGATCAGCCTGCTGGAGGCGCCGGTGGACGAGATGATCGAGGCGCTGCGCAGCGGCGGCCTGGACCTGGCCTACCTCGCGTGCGGCCCGGAGGAGCTTCCCGCGGCACTGACGGTGATCGACAGTGACACCGAACCGCTGGCGGTGGCCACCGGCCGCGACCATCCGCTGGCGGAACAGGCGGGCGTACGGCTGGCCGACCTGGAAGCGGAGTCGTTCGTCGAGTTCCAGGCCGGGACCGGACTGCAGACCGTCGTCGACCGCCTGTGCCTGGACGCCGGACTCAACCGGCGGATCGTCCTGCGCACAACCCAGCTCGAACTGCTGGTCTCCCTGGTAAGACACGGACTCGGAATCGCCATCCTGCCCGTAGGGGTGGCACAGGAGGCCGGGCTGACGACCATCCCAATCCTCGGCGACCGCGCGGTTCGCACCGTCGCCCTGGTCACCCGGGCGGGACACGACAGCAACCCGGCCGTACGAGCCCTGCTCGACCTGCTACGACCCGCACACCACGACCGGCCCTCAGAAGCCCAACGCTCAGGTGAGAAACGATGACACCAGCCAGGCGACGGCCGTTGCCGCACCGCGGATAGGACCACGGCCAGGAACAACACGATGGCGGTGCACATCAGGACCGATCCGCCCCACCGCGCGGCCCGCCTCCCGTCTCAGTTCGTAACCGTTTCTTCGCCCGATGTACCGCTGAAAACCGGCCGTCCAGGTTTACAGTGCCTCCCATCCAAGGGAGCACGATGAAGTTCGGGATACTGGGTCCGCTGGCCGCGTGGCGAGAGGGTGTGCAGCTCGATCTCGGCACGCCCAAGGCGCGGGTGTTGTTCGCGGT
>NZ_JBFAKB010000045.1:0-88894 GCF_040655495.1 Nonomuraea sp. NPDC050404 | reverse complement strand
ACGCTGTCTCACGAGCCCAGGTCATACCGCGCGACGATCACCACGGCAAACTCAACGATCTTCACTTAACTCCACGTGCGGAAAACGGGGCTAGCGGCGCGCGCGCAGAGCCCGGGGTGAGGCGCCCAGTTCGCGGCGGCACACCTTGTTGAACACCTGCAGGTCGGGGATGCCCACGACGGCGGCGATGGCCGGGATGGCCTGCGTCGATTCGCGCAGCAGGTGCAGCGCGCGGGACATCCTGCGGCGGCGGATGTAGGCGACGACGGTGCCGCCGGTGTGGGCGCGGAACAGCCGGGTGAGGTGGTTGTGCGACACCCCGGCGGCCCTGGCGATGGCCGGCACGGTGAGCGGCGCGGCGAGGTCGGCCTCGATGTAGGCGATCGCGGCGGCCACCACGGCGTGCGGGCTGCCCGCCTCGGTCAGGCCGGCGACCCGCCAGAGCACGGACCACACCTCGGCCGACGCCCTGGCCGGGGTGTGCGGCACGGCGGCGATGGCCTGGCGCAGCGCGGCGCCGAGGCCGGGGGCCTGGTCGCGGGCGTCCCTGATGACCGGCACGGTGTGCGGGTCGTCGCCGCCGGGCAGGCGGAAGTGCGCGTACAGGTGCTCCGACCTGCCCTGGTAGTGGAAGTGCACCTCGGTGTCCGGCGGGATCAGGCTCACGTGCCCGGGATTGATCGTGTGCGGGGTGCCGCCGACGACGAGTCCGGCGGTGTAGTCGTACAGGTGGAGCTGCCACAGGTCGGGCAGGCGGAACACGTCGTGCAGGCGGCGCACGCCGTGCACGCCCGCGCCCGCCGAGGCCACGGCGGGCGGCTCGGACAGTGCCATGGTCACGTGACGCACATCCGCCTGTCTACACCAGCGGGGGAAAATGGACCAGTAGTGGGGGAACGCAACCCACGACACGGCCGATGCGCGAATCTAGCTTTGAGGCATGGAAACCACTCTGCTTTCCTCGGCGCAGGTGGCCGGCTTCGTGGCGGCCGGGTACCTGCGGCTCGACGGAATCGTCCCGGACGAGCTCAATGAGCAGGCGATCGACGTGCTGGAGGCGGGGATCCCGCGCTCGCCCTACGGGACGCCGGTCGCCAAGGCGTTCCCCGAAGGGACGTTCGCCCGCCGCCTGATCGAGTTGCCCGAGGTCGCCGGAGCCCTGCACTCCCTCGTCGGGCCGGACCCCACCATCGACCACCACGCCGTGCACATCCGCGAACCGCACAACGGCCACGCCCAGCCGCTGCACGCCGACGCCATCATCGACACCCGTACCGACGCCTTCGACGTGCAGCTGATGTACTACCCGCACGAGGTGACCGCGGACATGGGCGGCACCCTGGTGGTGCCCGGCAGCCACCTGCGCCGCGTCAACGAGAGCGACACCGGCCGCTACCAGAACCTGCGCGGCCAGACCCGTCTGACCTGCCCGGCCGGGACGGTGATGCTGCTGCACCACGGTATCTGGCACGGCGGCCGGCGCAACGACAGCGACGTGCGGCGCTACATGTTCAAGATTCGCTTCAACCCCACGGTTCCGCAGGTGCGCCTGTGGGACACCTCCGACCTCGGCTCGCCCGCCGTCCTGGAGGAGCTGGGCAGGCGTTTCCCCTGGTACGAGAACGCGACCGGCCGTCTGGAGATCCACAACCGGGCGCTGATGTGGCGGGCGATGACCGCCGACTCCTCTTTCGACATCGACTACTGGGCCACCCGTGTGACCAACCGCCCCGGGAGGGCCGCATGAAGCAGCAGGTGCTCGTTCTCTACCTGGCCACCTCCGCCCTGGACGCGCCGGTGGTGGGCTGGTCGCGCTATGACGGGACCGGGGCCACCCGGCCGACGGCGGGCGACGGGGACGAGCCGCCGTACGAGACCGGGGTGGACGCGTTGCGGGACGGGTGGCGGCTGTTCCAGGCGTCGCAGCTGATCCCGCCCTATCCGGGGCACGAGTACGACACCTCGTTCCTCAAGCACGAGTTCTTCTTCGAGAAGCTGTCCTGACCTTCGGTGCCCCCGCCTTTGTGAGGCGGGGGCACCGTGCTACAGGATCGGGAACCCGACAGCGAGGAGATCCGGCGCGTCGGGGCCGGTCGCCGGCGCGCCGGGCAGGTCGGCCTCGATCCCGCCCGCGACCTCGCGGGCGGCGACCGCCCGGCCGTCGGGCAGCGCGGCCGCCGCCGCGTCCAGCCTGGCCGGGTCGCAGCTCAGCAGGACCGTTCCGCCCGCCGGTGCCAGGGCCCAGGCCGTGTCGCCTGAACGGGTCCAGCGCACGTAGGGGTCCTGTGCGGGCTGCGCCACCGACGCGCTGAGCGGGCGGGTGTCGTGGATGGCGCGACCGTTGACGGCCATCCAGTCCCCCAGGTGCTCCAGCGTGCGGCGCTGCCCGGCCGGGATGCTGCCGTCGGCCTTCGGTCCCACGTTGAGCAGCAGGTTCCCGCCCCGGGACACCACGTCCACGAAGTGCCGGACCAGGGCGCGGCCGGTCAGCAGGTGCTCGGGCCCCTCGGCCCTGTTGTAGCCGAAGGACAGCCCGATGCCGCGGCAGTTCTCCCAGGCCGACGCGGACTCCGAGTCCAGGTGGAACTGGTACTCGCTGGTCTCGTAGTCGCGGTGGGTCTCGCCCCAGCGGTCGTTGACCACGCCGTGCGGCACGGTGTCGTAGTAGTGCCGCAGCAGTTCGAGCAGGCCCAGCGAGCCGCCGTGCTTGCCGGCGTCCGGCCACTCGATGTCGTTCCACAACACGTCCGGCCGGAACCGGTCAACGAGGTCGCGGACATGCAGGTAGGCGTAGGCCGCGTAGGCGGCGTCGTTGGGCCGGTACCGCCGGGTCTCCTCGTGGCGGGTCAGCGGCGGCAGGTCGGAGACGCTCCAGTCCAGGCCGCCCGAGTAGTACACGCCGAAGCGCATGCCGGCCTCGCGGGTCGCGCCGGCGATCTCGCCGATCAGGTCCCTGCGGGGCCCGCGCCGCACGGTGTTGCGGTCCCCCGTGCCCGGCGCGTCCCACAGCGCGACCCCGTCGTGGTGCTTGGACGTCGGCACCACGTAACGCGCGCCGGCGCGGGCGAACAACGCGCACCAGTCGGCCGGGTCGAACGCGTCGGTGCGCCAGACGTCCAGGAAATGGTCGTACGGCGCGTCGCCCCAGACCTCCTTGTGGTGCTCGCGCGCCGGCGAGTTCTCGACCCGGATCGTGTTCCAGTACCACTCCGCGTAGGGGTTGTGCCGGAACCAGACCTCGTCATCGACCGCGCCGAGCTCTCCGGTCGGCTCGGCCCAGGCAGGCACCGAGTACGGGCCCCAGTGCACGAAGATGCCGAGCTTGGCGTCGCGGTACCAGTCAGGGACGGGGCGCCGGAGCACCGTCCAGTCAACGGACAACATACGAAAAAACATCCTTTCCTGTACGGGGGTCACCGGCCGCCCAGGCCGGAGAGTGCGATGCCGCGTACGAGATGGCGTTGCAGCAGGATGACGAGCAGGACCGTCGGCACCATCGAGATCGCGGAGGCCGCCATCAGCAGGTGCCACTGGTTGCCCTGCTGGCTCAGGAACAGGTTGAGCCCGAGCGGCACGGTGGCCAGGTTCTGGTCGTTCACGATGATCAGCGGCCAGAGGAAGCTGTTCCAGTAGGTGATGAACGTGAACACGGCGAGCACCGCGACCGCCGGCCGGGCGACCGGCAGGATCACCTGGAACAGGATTCGTACCCGGCCGGCCCCGTCGATCCTGGCGGCCTCCTCCAGCTCGCGCGGGACCGACAACATGAACTGGCGCAGCAGGAACGTGCCGAACGCGGTGAACGCCCACGGCAGGACGAGCGCGGTGTAGCTGTCCACCCAGCCGAGTTGCTGCATGAGGATGAACATCGGCACGACGGTCACCTCCTGCGGGAGCATCAGCGTCGCCAGGTAGACCAGGAACAGCGCGCCCCGGCCGCGGAAGCGCAGCCTGGCGAAGGCGTACGCGGCCAGGAGCGAGGTCAGGCAGACGATGACGGTGCCGATGACCGCGACGGTGAAGGTGTTGAGCAGGAACTTCGCGAACGGCAGGTAGTTCCAGGCCTCGGCGAAGTTCGACCAGCGGACCTCCGAGCCGATGGGCGAGGCGGAGCCGAACACCTCGTCCGGGGGCTTGAGCGCGGTGGCGATCATCCAGGCGAACGGCACCAGGAACATCACCAGGACGATGGTGAGCAGGACCTGCGACACGATCCGCCAGGACCGGTGCGACCTTTCAGCCGTCATAGTGCACCCACCGCTTCTGGCCGACGAACTGCACGGCCGTCACCGTCATAATGATCATGAAGAGGATCCACCCGATCGCGGCCGCGACACCGAGGTCGAACTGCTCGAACCCGCGCCGGTACAGATGCAGCACCAGCGTCTCCGTGGCGGCCCCCGGCCCGCCTGCCGTAAGCACATACGGCTGCACGAACACCTGGAACGCGGTGATCAGCGTCATGATCATCGCGAAGAACATGGACGGCGACAACATCGGCAGGGTGACGCTCCAGAACCGGCGCAGCGGCCCGGCTCCGTCGATGTGGGCCGCTTCCTTGATGCTGTCCGGGATGGCGTTCAGCCCGGCGGAGAAGACGAGCATGTTGTAGCCGAAGCCCTGCCACACCGACATGACGATCAGTGCGGCCATCGCCCAGCGGGTGTCGCCGAGCACGTTCGGCGCCGCCACGCCGAACAGCCCGCGGAAGGTCTCGTCGAGCAGGCCGCCGGGCTGGAACAGCAGCCGCCAGACCAGCGCGACCGAGATCAGCGGCGTCACGGCCGGCAGGAAGAACAGCAGCCGGTACAGGCCGCGCCAGCGGATCCGGGTGGAGATCCACACGGCCAGCCCCAGCGACACGACGAGGTTCGCCGGGACGTAGAGCACCACGAACACGACCGTGTTCAGCACGACCCGGCCGAAGATCGGGCTCGTCACCAGGTCGGTGAAGTTCTCCAGCCCGACGAACTCACGGTTGCCCAGCACCGGCCAGGCGAACATGCTGATGATCACCGATCCGGCCAGCGGGATCAGTGTGAAGAGCAGGAACCCGGCGGTGCTCGGAGCGAGGAAGCCGAGCGCCGCCCGGCCGTCGCCGCGCGGCTTGGGCACCCGAATGGTGGTCATGGACATCTCGAAGCTCCGATCGGGTCAGTTGACCTGCTGTTGCACCGACTCGAGGAAGCCGGACACGTCCTCCTGACCGTTCATCACCGGGACGCCGTACTGTCTGAAGAGCTGGTCCAGGGTCGAGTACGAGGCCGCGGACCGGGCCGGGACCGCCGCGGAGATGGCCGCCTGGAGGCCGGGCCTGGCCGCGGTGAGCTCCGGGCTGAACCAGGCGTCCTGCTGCGCGGTCCTGGCCGGGTAGGCCCGCCCGTTCTCGGCCATCATCTTGGCCGCCCGCGGCCCGGTGATCGCGGCGAGCGCCCGCAGGGCCGCCTCCGGGTCCTTGCAGGTACGCGAGATCCCGAAGCCGGAGCCCGCGACCTGGCTGCGCGAGCCGGCCTTACCCGCCGGCAGGGGCGCGACGCCGACCTCGAAGTCGGCCTGGTCCATCACGTTGACCAGTTGCCACGGCCCGTCCACCGTCATGGCGACGCTGCCGGAGATGAGGCCGCTGATGCCGGGGGTCATGTCGCTCGTCGCCTGTACGGGCGGCGCGACGCGCTGCTTGCCGATCAGGTCCACGTACCACCGCATCGTGGCGACGAAGCCGGGCTGGGTGAGGTCCACCTTCCCGCCCTCGCCGATCGGGTTGACGCCCTGCAACGACAACGACCAGGGGATCACCCCGTCGATCACCGGGTTCGCGGCGAAGCCCCATCGCCCGTCCCTGGTCAGGGCCTTGGCCGCGGCCTCGAAGTCGGCCACGGTCCAGCCGGGCTTGGGCAGCGGCACGCCGAGTTCGCGGAAGCGGGTGGCGTTGTAGAGCACGACCTGCGGGCCGTAGTCGTACGGCACGGCGAGCTGGTCGCCGCCGACCCGCAGGCTCTTCCAGATCGACGGGTCGAAGTCGGCCGCGTCGATGCCGGCCCGCGCCAGGTCCGCGTCCAGCGGGCGCAGCAGCGACGAGATCAGCGGCACCCGCAACGACTGCACCCCGATGAGGCAGGCGGTCTGCCCGGTGCTGGCCTGGGCGGCGGTCTTGGTCCAGTAGTCGTTGAAGCTCGTGGTCTGCAGCTCAAGTGCGGTGCCGCTGTCGGCGGCCAGCGCGCCGATCCGTTTCCAGGTCTCGGTCTCCGCGCTCGATCCGGACCACATGGCCCAGCGCAGGGTGCCGGTGTCGGTGACCCCGCCGTCCTCGGAGGCGCAGGCGCTCGACAGGGCGAGCAGGGCCACGAGGGCCGCCGCGCTCAGTTTGCGTCCAGGTCGCATCGCTTCACCTCATCGGATGTTTGGCGGCGACGATCGATTCTTTACTCTTGGGCGGCACTCCGGTTGTAATAAAAATCATATTAAGTTGCGACCGTAACGACCGGGACAGCAGAACGTCAACCACCGCAAACGAAGAGATTGCCTCTGGGATCTTCGGGAAACTTATTCTCGACCTGGATAGCATCCTTCATGGAGACTTCTCCGAAGAAGGGAGTGACTGGTCCGATGACTCCGGCGATCTTCGCGCTGTTGCTCGCGCTGCACAACGGCGAGCGGCACGGCTATGCCCTGATGGCCGAGGTCGAGGAGCTGACCGGCGGGGCCGTCACTCTCGGCGTGGCGACGCTGTACCGATCTCTGCGGCGCATGCGCGTCGATGGCCTGGTGGAGGAGATCGAGACGGAGAGCGTGGCGGCGGAGGAGCTGCGGGCGGACCGTCGCGCGGAACGCCGCCGCAGTTACCGGATCACGCCCGCGGGCCGCACCGTCGCCGCCGACGAGGCCCGGCGGCTGTCGGTCCTGGTGGACGCGGCGGCGCGCCTCGGCGTACTGACAGAAGGGAAGAGACCGTTGTGAGCCGCTGACGTCCGGCGGCCGTAAGCGGGTCGGCGCCGGTCCGCCGCTACTTCCGTTGGACCGGCGCCGCGTCACCGGCCCACCTCCGCTGGTTCACCGCCTTGGCTTCAGCCTGGACTCACCCAAGGCTCGCGCCCCTCGCATCACCGCACTCGACTCGGCGTCCGCCGGCGCCCGTCAAGAGGCCGGGAGCAGGCGCGGTACCGCTCGTACGTAGATCACCATGCCGATCACCTCGACCAGCGTCTGCGTCACGACGACCAGCGCGGCGACGGCCAGTGGGTCGGGCAGGGCCAGGGCCAGTGGGAGCACGACCAGGGAGTTGCGGGTCGCACCGGTGAACACGACCGCGCGGCCCTCCGGCGCGCCGAGGCGGAACAGGCGGGCGACGGCCAGCCCGGCGAAGGCCATCACCACCAGGAAGAGCACGTAGAACGGTACGACGCGGGCCACGCCCGCCAGGCCGTCGCCCAGCTTGGGCACCTGCGAGGCGACCACCGTCAGAAGGGTGAGGGCCATCAGCGGCACCATCGTGGTCCCCGCCGCGCCGGCCGCTCCGCGTCCCGCGGGCCGGCGCGCCGCCCAGAGCTGGGTGAGCCAGGCCAGGGCCAGCGGGATGACGATCAGGACGAGGAACGCCTCGGCGAACGGGCCCGGTCGTACGACGTCGGCCAGGCCCGAACCCATGAACAGGAACAGGAAGCCGGGCAGCAGGAGCATCTGGGCGAGCAGCAGCAGCGGGGTGGCCGCCAGCAGCCGCCTGCTGCTGCCGCCGGCCAGGCCGCTGAAGACGATCACGTAGTCGACGCACGGGGTCAGCAGCACCAGCAGCACGCCCAGCCTGATCGCCTGGTCCGCCGGCAGGAAGGCGAACATCGCGGCCACCACCAGCGGCACCACCGCGAAGTTGACCACCAGCGCGGCGGCCAGGAAGCGTCCCGCCCGCAGCGACCGGACCAGTTCGGCGGCCGGCACCTGGAGGAACGTCACGTACAGGAGGGCCGCCAGCACCGGGTTGATGGCGTGCTCCAGCGCGGTTCCCGCACCGGGCGCGGCCCAGCCGAGCAGGCCCCCGGCCGCCAGGGCCGCCACATAGATGGGCACCTGGTGGCGTTCCATGCTCGCCACCGCATCTGGTGTCATACGGTCGCGGGCTGGGCCAGCGGGGTGAACAACGCGCCGAGCCTGGCCACCTGCTGCGGGACGATCCAGTAATAAACCCAGGTGCCGCGCCGCTCGCCGCCGATCAGCCCGGCGGTGCGCAGAACCTTGAGGTGGTGGGAGATGGTGGGGGCGGTGAGGTCGAAGGCGTCGGTCAGGTCGCACACGCACGCCTCGCCGCCGGGGTGGGAGCCGATCATCGACAGCAGCCGCAGCCGTACGGGGTCGGCGACGGCCTTCAGCAGCGTGGCGAGGTCGGCGGCGTCGCTCTCGGAGAGCGGTTCGCGGGCGATCGGCGCGCAGCATGGCCCTGGCGTGGCGGTCATGAGGGCACCTCCTGGTTCGATATTCGTCTAAATCATAGGCGAAAGCTACAGCAGGGCGAGCAGTGCGGGGGCGGCGTTGATCGCGCCGTGGACGGTGAGGATGGGCCACATGAGCCGGTAGCGGGTCCACAGGTAGCCGAGGAACAGGCCCAGCACACCCTGGTTCACGAAGGCGGAGGCGAGATCGGCGCCCAGGTGGCCGGGGCCGCTGCCGCCGCCGCTGCCTTGGATGCCGACGTGCCAGGCCGCGAAGGCGAGGCCGGCCAGCACGATGGCGGGCCAGGGGCCGATGAGGCGTTCCCACCGGGTCTGGAGCCAGCGCCGGTAGAAGACCTCTTCGAGCAGGGCGTTGACGGCGAACACCGTGATCATGGTGATCAGGATCGTGACGAGGTCGAGCCCGGCGGTCCAGTCGCCGTACGGGCGCGCGAACGGGCCGAAGTGGGCCAGGACGAACCAGGCGGCGACCGGGAGGACCGGCGCCAAGCGGAGCAGGGCCGGTGCGCGGTCACGTACCACCACGGGCTTGCGATCGGCGGAGTCCGCGCGCGACAGCCGGAACAGCAGCAGGGGCAGGGCCACCAGGAGGAGGAGTTTCAGCAGCGTGTGGGCCGGTTCCGGATTGTGGCCGCCGGCTGTCACCAACCGCAGGGCCACGGCGAACAGTACGGCCGCCGCCAGCAGGACACCCGCCTGCAGGCGTAGTCCCCGTTTCACCGGGAGCCCGGCGGCGGGAGGTGGCGGTGCCGGTGTGAGCCGCGCGAGTGCCAGCCCGGCCAGAATCGGGATCCAGATGTGCCACATGGGCCTGGTGCCGGAGTGGTCGGCGGTGTAGCGGATCTCTCCGGCGGCGTTGAGTGCCAGCCACAGCGCCGACCCGGCGATCACGGCGAGACCGGCGATCAGCACTGCCCGGCCCGGTTTATTTATCACGGCTGTACTGTATAGGAAACCGTACAGCTGTGCTGTAATGGCGGGGTGCCGAAAGTCGTCGACCACCAGCAACGCCGCGACGAGCTCGTCCGCGCCGTCTGGGAGGTCATCAGCCGGGAGGGCATCGAGGGCGCCACGGTGCGCAGGGTCGCCCAGGCGGCAGGCGTCTCGGTCGGCGGGCTGCGGCACTACTTCGACAACCAGCAGGGCCTGCTCATCTTCGCCGCCCACGCGATCGGCAGGAGCGTCGCCGCGCGGGTCGCCGCCCATCTGGAGGCGGACCTGCCGGGCAGGGAGCGTGCCCAGCGCCTGCTCGAAGAGATGCTGCCGCTGGACGGCAACCGCCGGGTGGAGGTGGAGGTGTGGCTGGCCTGCCTGGTGCGCTCGCACGTCGATGAGTCGCTGGCGGAGCTGCGCGAGGCGGCCTGGGCGGGTGAGCGCTTCGTCTGCCGCCTGGCGGTCGCCTCCTGCCACGGGGTCCCGGCGCCCGGAGGGGTGGGGCGGCTGCTGGCCGACGCCGGGCTGGAGCGCCAGGCCGAGCGGCTGCACGTGTTCATGGACGGCCTGACGTTGCAGACGGCGAGCTTTCCCGGCCAGTTCACGCCCGAGACGATTCGCGCGTTCGTCCGGGAGGAGTTGCGCCTCCTGACGGATGAGTGAGGGCGGTGCATCGGCCCCGAGTGCGGTGAGTGAGGGCGGTGCTCAGCACCCAGCGCGATGAGTGAGGGCGGTGCTCAGCACCGAGCGCTGAGCACCGCCCTCAATAGTCTTTACTTGTCGGGGCGTTCGGTGACCCTGATGCCGTTGATCAGCGTCTTGCCCGCGCTGGCGACGAAGCGGACGTTGAGCTGGCCGTCGGTCACCTCGGTGGTGAAGGTACGCGAGTGGGCGGCGTACGTGCCCACCTTCAGCGCGACGTCCAGGTTGGGCAGCACCTCGACGTCCTCGACCAGGACGTCCTGGATGCGCTTGTTCGCCTTGATCGACTCGACCTCGGCGAAGCCCAGCTCGACGGTGTAGGTGCCGTTCGGCACGTTGTCGAAGCGGTACTCGTACATGCCCTGCCGGTTGTTGCGGTACACCGCCTGGTTGTCGGTGCCGGCGATGGTGCGGCCGGTGGACTTGGTGGAGGCGCGGCCGAGGTAGCCGGTGCCGGTGGTGGTGGAGTAGGCGCGGTCGGCGTACCAGGTGTCACCCGCCGAGTCCACGCTGGAGGTGTACGCGGCCGCGTCGATGGCCGCCTGGTAGGCCGGGACGACGACCTTGACCGGGATGCTGATCTTCGGCTGCCGGCCGCTCGCCGAGTCGACGACCAGGGTCGTCTCCAGGACCGAGCCGCGCGCGGCGGCGGAGGTGTCGATGCCGAGGGTCAGCTTGGTCGTGGCGCCGGTGGCCAGGTTCCCGGTGGCCGGGGTGACGGTCAGCCACGGGGTGGCGCCCGAGACGCTGAAGTCGGTGCCCAGGCCGGGGTTGCTGAGCTCCAGCGTCCTGGTCCTGGTCTGCGCGACCGGGACCACCGCTTCGAGGCTGCCGGCCGAGGCCGCGACCGCGCCGGTGCGCAGCGCGGCCGAGACCTCGCTCACCCCGGCGCCCGTCACGGTCACCGTCTTGGTCGCGGTCTCGTAGAACGGCGCCGCCACCTCGACCTGGTACGCCCCGGCCGGGTACTGGCCGGAGTAGGTGCCGTCGGCGAGGGTCGTCGCGGTGCCGACCACGGTCTCGCCCGACTTCACCGTCACCGTGGCGCCCGCTACGGCCTTGCCGTCGTTGGCGTCGGTGACCGCGCCGTACAGGATGCCGGTCGCGGTGGGCTTGAAGTCGATGCTCAGCCCGCTGGACAGGACGGGCTTGTTCAGCGAGTACTGGAAGGCGACCGTGCCGTTGTGGTTCTCCAGGCCGATGGTGGCCTCGGCGCCGGTCTCCTTGCTGACGTCCGGGTCGATGTCCTTGTAGCGGTAGCCGACCGAGCCGTCCTCGCCCAGCAGCACCTCGAAGGACAGGCGGGCCGTGCGCGGGGTGTAGAAGGCGACGTTGCGGTACTCCACCACGAACGTCCTGTGCGGGGCGGTGCCGGTGACGCCGGTGCGGACGGAGGCGTCCGCGTCCACGTACAGGTCGTCCCAGAGCGCGTAGAGCGCGGCGTTCGGCGTGGCGGTGGCGGGGATGGCGACGTTGGAGTTGCTCAGCGAGGTGCCGTTGAACACGATGCCGCCGTTGATGCCGATCCGCCCGGAGGTGTAGGAGTTGCCGTACAGGTTGAAGGTGAACGGCAGGGTGAAGGTGGCGGTGGTGCTGTCACCGGTCAGCGCCACCGGGTCGGTGCCCTCGACCCAGGGCTTGTCCCCGGCGGTGCAGGAGTAGCCGTAGGAGTCGAGGCGGTCGGGCAGGTCGACGTCCACGGTGAGGTCGGCGGTGAGCTCGATCTTCTTGACCGCTTCGGCGGCGCACTCGTCCGGCGAGCCGAACTGCACGCTGTAGTTGCCCTGCGGCAGCGTCAGGCTGTACTTGCCCTGGTCGTCGGTGGTCGCGGTGACCGGGGTGCCCGTCACCGTGACGGTGGCGGCGGCCGCGAGCCCGGCCCGGCTCCTGACCGTGCCGCTCACCTTGGCCGAGGGGGCGGCCGTCAGCGCCGCGTCCTTGGTGATCGTCTGGTCTTCGAGGATGGTCGCGGTCGTCGTCGCGTCCACGTACCCGAACTTGCTGATCTTGATCGTGTAGTCGCCCACGGACAGGTTCTTGGCCTGGTACGTGCCGTCGGCGCCGGTCACCGCGGTGCGCTTGATCGGCCCGTCGATGCTCAGCGTGGCGCCGGCCAGGGGCTCGCCGCCCGAGGTGACGGTGCCGGCCAGGATGCCGGTCGGGCCGTGCGGAGCCTGGGAGACGGCCGCGTAGGCGTCGAGCTTGCCCTGGCCCCAGATGTTGTTGTCGGTCGCCGTGCCACCGCAGGCCACGTTGTCGGTGTCGATGGCGGTCTGGTCGAGCAGCGCCCTGGTCTCGGCCAGGTTGCCGCGCAGCGCGGGCGAGTACGACCACATCAGCGCCACCGTGGCGCTGGTGTGCGGCGCCGCCATGGAGGTGCCGGTCTTGTTGCCGTAGCCGCCGCCGGGGATGGCCGAGCGCACGTTCACGGCGGGGGCGGACACGTCGGGCTTGATGTCGCCGTCGATGCCGGGGCCGCGCGAGGAGTTGTTGTACAGGTTGCCAGCGCTGTCAAAGCCGCCCGTGGCGTAACTCTGCTGGTAGACGCCGGGGCTGCCCGCGGTGCCGCAGGAGGGCCCCGCGTTGCCGATGGAGAAGGAGGGGAAGATCCCGGCGGCGACCCACGAGTCGACGATCTGGGTGTACCACAGGTCGACGACGTTGGCGCCCCACGAGTTGTTGACCACGTCGGGGGCCAGGTCGGGGCGGGGGTTCTGGCCGTTCGCGTCCGTGGGCGCGGCGATCCACTGGCCGGCGGCCAGCAGGTGGTCGCGGGCGCAGGACTGGCCGGCGCAGCCCTTGGTCGCGATCCACTTGGCGCCGGGCGCCACGCCGATCACGTTGTCGCCGTCCACGCCGACCATGGTGCCCATGGTGTGGGTGCCGTGGCTGTTGTTGTCACACGGGACGCCGCCGGTGCACGTGCCGCTGGGGTCGAAGAAGTTGTACGCGTGGCTGTAGCTGCCGTCCGCGTTCAGGCCCCGGTAGTTGTTCTTGACCGCCGGGTGGGTGTAGTCGACGCCGGTGTCGAGGTTGGCGACCACGATGCCCTCGCCCCTGACGTCCAGCTCCTCCCAGACCTTGGGGGCGTTGACGGCGCTGATGTTCCACTCGATGGCGTTGACCGAGGGCTCGTCCTTGCCCGGCTCGGGGTCCTCCAGCGCGATCTTGTCGTCGGCCTCGATGGCGGCGACCTCGGGCAGTTCGGCGATCCGCTCCAGCGTCGCGGTGTCGCCGATGACCTTGACCATGTTGACGATCCAGAACGACTCGTACTCGACCTGTGCCAGGTCGAGCAGCGAGATCAGGTTCTTCTGCGAGGACTCGGCCGTCTCCGTCTTGGCCTCGTAGACCGCCCTGCCCTTGGCGGCCTTGTCGCCGGCCTGCCGGGCGGTGATGAGGTTGGCCTGGTCCTTCATCCTGACCCAGTAGACGGCCTTGTCGTCCTTGGCGAGCTGCTGGAGTACCTCGGCCTCCGTCTTCTGCTGTACGGCCTCGGGCGGCTCGTCGTTCGCCAGCGCCGGTCCCCCGGCCAGGGGTAACGCCACGGCCGCGAGGATTCCGGCGACGGCCGTGCGCCATCGCCTGGTGCTTCGATCCACGATGCTCCTTCGGGTGTGCGAGGGGACTCGATGACCACGTGGGTAAGAGATCATCTGACAGCGATAGTCAGCCAAGTGAGTTTGCGGATCAACGGAATGCTCGTGACGTATCGGCGACATGACTGCAATACGTCGAAAATGTGTATAGGCGAGGATCCGGCTCGAAGGGAGGGATCGTTTGTTAGGCACCCATGGCCTTGACGACCTGGAGGAGAACGCCTACTTATCCCTTCTCCGCCTGCCCGCGAGGGATGAGAGGGAGCTCGCGGAGCGGCTGGAGCGCCCGGCCGCGGAAATTTCCGCGGCCATCGAGCGCCTGGTAAAGGAGGGATTCGTCCGGCAGGCGGGCGACCGGCTGCTGGCCGTGCAGCCGGACGTGGCCTTCGGGCCGGGGCTGCTGCGCCGGCACGGCGAGGTGCAGCGTATGCAGACGTTCATCGCCGCCCTCATGGAGGAGTACCGCGAGCGTTCCGCCCTGCGTGACACCCGGGAGGCGGTGGAGGTCGTGATCGGCGCCGCCGAGGTGCGGGCGCGCTGGCATCACCTGCAGCGTACGGCGCAGCGGGAGGTCAGGACCCTGGTCAAGCAGCCGCTCCTGGTCTCGGGCGAGAACCAGGCCCAGAAGGCGGCCATGGCCTCCGGTGTCGTGTTCAGGACGGTGTACGAGCGCGCCATGATCGACGAGCCCGGGGATCCGTACGAGCTGGGCTGGTCGCTGGCCAACGGCGAGTTGATGCGGATCGCCACTGACGTGCCGACCAAGCTGGTGATCCTGGACGAGCGGGCGGCGTTCATCCCGTCGATGTCGGCCAGCGCGGAACCGGCCGCGCTGCTGGTCACCTCGGGTGCCCTGCTGGACGTACTGACCTGGGTGTTCGAGACCGTGTGGGCAGGCGCGGTGCCGTTCCCCGCGACCTCGGACACGCTCAGCCCGCAGGATCAGCGGTTGTTGTCCCTGATCATCGCCGGGTACACCGACCTCGCGATCAGCAAGCAGTTCGGCCTCAGTCACAGGACCGTGCAGCGGCGGGTCAGCCAGCTCATCCGGCTGGCCGGGGTGGAGACCAGGCTCCAGCTCATCTGGCACGCGGCCAAGCACGACTGGCTCTGACGCTGTCACGCTGTGATGCTCTGACCGCCGCGCGGCTTCTTCGAGTAATGTCCGGTGATTGTGGAACATGAGAGTGAGAAACCGGGTGAATACCGGCAGGGCCGGTTCCGTACGCCGCCGGGGGCGGCCGAGATCCTGCTGGTCAGGCACGGCGAGTCCGAGCCCGCCCGTACCGGCCGGCCCTTCCCCCTGGTGGACGGCCAGGGGGATCCCGCCCTCGCGCCCGAGGGCCGCGAGCAGGCCGGGCGGGTGGCCCTGCGACTCGGCGCCGAGCCGATCGACGCGATCTACGTGAGCACGTTGCGGCGCACCTCGCAGACCGCCGCGCCGCTCGCCGCCCGGCTCGGCCTGACGCCCGTCGTGGAGCCCGCGCTGCGCGAGGTGCACCTCGGCGAGTGGGAGGGCGGCCTGTTCCGGCGCATGGTCGCCGAGGGCCATCCCGTCGCGCGGCAGTTGTCGGAGGAGGAGCGCTGGGACGTGATCCCGGGCGCGGAGCCCGCCGCGGCCTTCTCCGAGCGGGTACGCGGGGCGCTGGAGAAGCTGGCCGCCGCCCACCCCGACCAGCGGGTCGTCGTCGTGACCCATGGCGGCGTGATCGCCGAGGCGCTGGCGGCGGCCACCGGGTCGCGGCCGTTCGCGTTCCTCGGGGCGGACAACGCCTCGGTGTCGCACCTGGTGCTGACCGGCACCCGGTGGGTGCTGCGTCGTTTCAACGACACCGCGCACCTGACCGGCGCCTTCACCACCACCGCCGCCCTGCCCACCTGAGCCTTTTACCTCTCCCGGGAGGACTCGATCAGCAGCCGGTGCGGCTCCAGCAGGTCCTTGGGCAGGTCGTCAGGGGCGCACCAGCGGGCTTCGAGGATCTCCATGTCGTTGAGCCGCATCGTGCCGCCGCCGGCGTACTCGGCGGCGTAGGCGACCTCGATCCTGAGCCGGAAGCCGCTCCTGAGGTGCACCATCCTCCCCACCCGCACCTCAAGCCCGGTCTCCTCCCTCACCTCGCGCACGACGGTCTGCTCGAAGGTCTCGCCCCGCTTCGCGCCGCCGGTCGGCAGGCCCCACTGCCGGCCCTCGGGCCAGAACCGGTGGCGCAGCAGCAGCACGTTCCCGTCCCGGTCGCGTACCACGCCGGTCACCCCGACCATGAACTTGGCCTGCGACAGGTAGAGCAGCCGCCACTGCACCGACCCCCGGATGCCGCGCCAGATCCGGGCGATCAACCTCTTCACCTGGTGCCCTCCGTGTTCGGCGCAACCTCCGCCGGGGGAGGTGTACATACAGGACCTTACTGCCCCACCAACCCCCCTCACCCCCCGTGACACCTGAGAGGCGCGCCGCCATGAGTTCAGAGCGATCCCCGGGCGCGGCACCCGCCGTGGAGCGCCGGACGATCGACGTGATCCCCGACGCCGAGCGGCACGGCACGCCGCGCAGCCAGTTCACCCTCTGGTTCGGCGCGAACATGCAGATCACCGCGATCGTGGACGGCGCTCTCGCCGTCGTCTTCGGCGCCGACGCCCTCTGGGCGATCATCGCCCTGCTGATCGGAAACGTCCTGGGCGGCGTCGTGATGGCGCTGCACTCCGCGCAGGGGCCGCGCCTCGGCCTGCCCCAGATGATCTCCAGCCGGGCGCAGTTCGGCGTGTACGGCGCGGTCGTGCCGCTCGTCCTGGTCGTGCTGATGTACCTGGGCTTCGCCGCGACCGGCAGCGTCCTTGCCGGTCAGGCGCTCGGCCGGATCCTGGGCGTGCCCCCGACCGCCGGCATCCTGCTCTTCGGCGCGCTGACGGTGATGGTCGCGGTGACCGGCTACCGGCTGATCCACGCCGTGGGCCGGATCGCGACCGTGGTGGGCGTCCTGGGGCTGGGCTATCTGCTGATCGCCGTGTTCACCACGTACGACGTGGGCTCGGTCATCGGCGTCAAGCCGTTCGAGGCCCCGACGTTCCTGCTGGCCGTGGGGCTCGGCGCGGCCTGGCAGCTCACCTTCGGCCCGTACGTCGCGGACTACTCCCGCTACCTGCCGCGCCGCACCAGCGAGCGCGCCACGTTCTGGGGCACGTTCGCGGGCAGCGTGATCGGCTCGCAGTGGGCGATGACGCTGGGCGTGCTGATCGCGGCCGTCTCCGGCGACGCGTTCGTCGGCGACCAGGTCGGGTTCGTCGGTGAGCTGGCCGGGCCGGCCGCCGTCGCCCTGCTGATCTACATCGTGATCGTGGTCGGCAAGCTGACCGTCAACACCCTCAACGCCTACGGCGGCTTCATGTGCCTGCTGACGACCGTGACGGCGTTCAACGGCCGCTCGCGCGTCTCACCGGCGGTCCGCGCCCTCTACATCGTCGGTTTCACCGCCGTGTCGGTCGCGGTGGCGATCATGGCGAGCGCGGACTTCCTGAACAACTTCAAGAACTTCGTGCTCGTGCTGCTCATGGTGTTCACGCCGTGGAGCGCGATCAACCTCACCGACTACTACCTGGTCTCCAAGGAGCGGGTGGACATCCCCGCCCTGTACGACCCGGCGGGACGCTACGGCCGCTGGAACACGCCCGCGCTGGTCAGCTACGCCTTCGGCGTGGCGATCCAGATCCCGTTCCTGGCACAGAAGCTCTACACCGGGCCGATCACCGAGTTGCTCGGCGGCGCGGACATCTCCTGGATCGTCGGCCTGGCGGCGACGGCCGCGCTCTATTACCCGTGGGCCAGGCGCACCTCGCGCCCGCCCGCCGAAATGATCCACCCGTGAGGGCGTCCCCCCGCCGGCCACGCCCGGCGGGGGGACATCCCGGTCACCGCACTTCGCAGGCGGAGCTCTGGACGACGCACTGGCCGAAGTACTCGTGGCAGTTGGAGTAGATCTGGTACCACGAGTGCTTGGGCATCGAACCGCTGTACCCGCAGAAGCGGCACTCCGAGTACGGCGGGCAGTACGGGCTCGCCTCGGCGGTCATGCCCGGCACCAGCCTGGTCAGCAGGCGATCGCCCAGGGCCTCCATCAACTTGACCATCTCGGGTCTCCTTCCATCATCGGTGTCCCGTTTTCGGGAGCCTTGCCGGGCAGACGCGCGATCACCACGGCGACCACACGGTCGGTGGGAAAGCAGCCGGCCTGCCGGGAGTCGAAGCTGGCCGCGGCGTTGTCGCCGAGCAGCGCCACCCGGCCGGCGGGCACCCGCCCGCCCTCGCCCGAACCGGTCGGCGCCGGTTCGCCCGCCAGGGCGGCCACCCGTTTGATCAGCGGGGCGGCGGATGGGCGCGGGGGCCAGGTGAGCGTGTCGCGGTCGGGGCTCTCGGCCACCACCACGCGGCCGGTACGGATGCGGACGGCCGGGCGGCGGACGGCGAGCAGGCGGTCGCCGTCGCGATAGGCCGGGCGCATGCTGTCGCCGGCCACGGTGACGATCAGCAGGTGACGGCGCACCAGCCAAAGCAGCAGCCAGAGCACCGGCCCGAGCGCCGCCGCCGCGCGCACCCCGCGGGCCACCCGCGTCAGGAGGGATCTCATGTCGGCGCCACCGCCTCGTAGCCGCCGGCCTGGATGCGGAAGAGGCGGGCATAGTGCCCGTCGGCGGCCATCAGTTCGTCGTGGCGGCCCTGCTCCACCACGCGCCCCTCCGACAACACGACGATGAGGTCGGCCTCACGCACAGCGGAGAGCCGGTGGGAGATGAGCACGGACGTACGGCCCTCGCGCAGTTCCCGCAACCGCTGCTGGACCTCGTGCTCGGCCTCGGCGTCCAGGCCCGAGCCCGGCTCGTCGAGGATCATCAGGTCGCACCGGTTGCGCAGCAGCGCGCGGGCCAGGGCGACCCGCTGCCACTGCCCGCCGGACAGCAGCACCCCGGTCTCGGGGTCACCTTCGTCGTCGTGGTCGAGGAATGTCCTGGTCAGCAGCGTGTCGTAGCCCTTGGGCAGGGCGGAGAGGGTGTCGTGCAGGCGTACGGCGTCCGCGACAGCCGACAGCCGTGCCCTGTCGTCCAGGGCGGTGAGGTCGCCGAGCGCGATGTTCTCGCGGGCGGTGAGCTCGTAGTGCATGAAGTCCTGGAACACGGGGGCGATGCGTTCGCGCAGCGCGTCGGTCCGCAGGTCGCGGTAGTCGGCGCCGTCCCAGGTGAGCGTGCCGCGGCCGGGGTCGTAGAACCGGCACAGCAGCTTGACCAGGGTGCTCTTGCCCGCCCCGTTGAGGCCGACAAGCGCGACTGAGCGGCCGGCGGGGATGGTCAGGTTCACGCCGCGCAGAATCCAGGGGTGGCCGGGGCCGTACCTGAACCAGACGTCCCGCAGTTCGACGGCGGTCCGCAACTCCGGCACGTCCCGTGTGCCCGCGGGCAGGTCGGGCCGGGTGGTGACGACCGCGCGGTAGTGGTCGTAGAGGAGCAGCGACTGGTGGGCGAGGGCCGTGGTGCGTACGAGCTCCGTCAGCGCCATCTGGCAGCCCCCGACGGCCGCGACGAACACCGCGATGTCGCCCACGCCGAGCCTGCCCTGCCCGGCCGCGTGGATCGCCCAGACCAGCCCGCCGGCCACCACGACCGCGCCCAGCAGGGCCGGGATCCCCTGAACCCGCAGCTCACGCCGGTCCAGGCGGCGGGTGGCCGCGTGCACGCCCGCCAGTTCGCCGAGCATCCGTTCGCGCAGGAACCGGCCGAGCCCGAACAGGCGCACCTCCTGGGCGGCCCGCAGCCCGCTGAGCAGTTCGGCGTAGAAGGACTCGCGGCGGACGGACTGGATCGTGCTGCGGGCCAGCCGGGCGCGGGTCCTGCTGATCGACAGCTCGGCCCAGACCGCCGGGACCGCCGCCAGCGCCAGGACGGCGGCCATCCAGGGCGCGATGGCGATCAGCGAGCCTGCGAAGCCCGCCATGGTGAACAGCGCGCGGGCGGAGCCGAGGGCGGAGGTGACCATCTGCGCGGGCGCCTGCCGGCCCGACTGCTCGGCCAGCCGCAGCCGGTCCCTGAAGGCGGGGTCCTCCAGTCTGGCCAGGCCGGGGAGGCGGTTGAGCGCGTCGTACAGGGTGGCCTGGGCGCGCAGGGTGATCGTCCGCCGCAGTTCGTCCTGGGCGTACTGGGTGATCTGCGGCAGCACGGCGGTGACGAGGGTGGTGGCGGCCAGCCCCAGCGCGGCGGTGAGCAGCCCGTCCGTGCCACTCTGCGGCGCGCCCGTCAGCCGGTCGAAGGCCAGTTTGGTGAACCAGGCGGCGGCGACCGGGGCGATGCCCGACGCCACCGCTCCGGCGGCCTGCACGGCGACCATTCCCGGTGCCGCCCGCCACGCCAGCGCGGCCGCCCGCCCGGCATGTCCCGCCAGCACCCGCGCCACCGGCTCCGCGCCCTGACTGCCCCGGTCTCCACGCTGTGCGCCCTGCCCCACCCGATCTCCAGGTTCCGCGCCCCGCCTGCCCCGGTCTCCACGCTGTGCGCCCTGCCCTACCCGAGTTCCACGCTCCGCGCCCTGCTTCACCCGAGCTCCACGTTGTGCGCCACCACGGCGCCCTCGGGGTCGAGCCGGCAGGTGGCCGGGTAACCGCCGACGGCGAACGCCGTGGTCAGGGTGTCGCCGTGGCGTTCGGTGAAGACCCGGGCGACGGGGCGCAACTCGTCGATCATCTCCGCGGTCTCGCCGGGCTCGCCGACCACGATCGCGATCGTGCCCGCGTCGCGCGCTGCCAGCTCCGTGAACTTCGGCAGCCGCTGGGCGCACGCGGGACACGTCGTGGAGAAGAAGCCCACCAGCCCGGGGCCGAGGTCGGCGCGGGACAACTTCTCGCCGTCCACGTCCGCGGCCGTGAAGTCCTCCGGCCGCTCCCCCAGGCCCACCATGAGCGGCTTGAGGGCCGGGCGTTCGCCGCGCCGCGCCTCCTCCTGCGCCCGCAGGCGGCGGATCACGGCGAGCGTGAGCGCCAGGTTGAGCAATGCCACGAAAGCCACCAGCACCAGGGCGGCCACCACGAACTGCATGAATCCCCTACCGCGGCCCTCTCGCGAGCCGCTCACTGTCGTCTTCCATGAGGGGGCCGAAGAGTGCGGCGATGTCCTCGAATCGCAGCACGAGCGCGGCGCAGACCAGCGCCGCCACCCCCGAGAGCCCAGCCCCCGCCCAGCCCGGCACCACGCCCGGGTCCCCGAACAGCCCGGCCAGGGCCACCGCCGCCAGCAGCAGGTTGCGCACGGCGTGCGGGGTTCCGAGCGGCAGCCGCCGTCCCGCGCCCGCGCCGCCGCCGAAGCAGTTGCAGGGCACCCTGAGCCCGCGCCGCCCGGCCGTCACGGCGACCGCCGCGAACGCGCCCAGCAGCGCCGCCGCCAGGACGAGCCCGGCCGGATACCCCGGCGTGAGCAGCAGCCCGGCGGTGACGATCTCCGCGGACACCACGGCGGCCGCGATGGCGGGCGCCCAGCGGGCCGGGAGCGGGGCAAGGTCCCGGACGGAGGCGGCGAAGTCCCTGTACGCCCCCGCCCGGAGAACCTTCGAGAGCGACGAAGCCCCGAAGACAACCACGAGCAGCACCGGCGGGAACACCCGCAGAAACTCATCCATGATCACCTCCGATGGCGCCGACGACGCACCACCATGCCCGCCCGGCTTGGTGTCGGGTTGGTCTTCTGGTGGTTCCCCTGCCCGAGCGGCGATCAGCCCCAGGCCCAGGCATGGTCCTCCTGCCCGGGCGGCAATCGGCCCCAGGTCCACGCATAGTCGTCCTGCCCGGGCGGCAGCCGGACCCAGGTCCGCGCATGGTTTCCCTGCCCGGGCGGCAGCAGGACCCAGGTTCGCGCCCCATCGGGGCCCGCGCATGCCCGGCGCCGTGCGGGCCTGGTCGTGGCGTGCCGCCGACCGCTCGCTAGCATCCGTACTCGATCGACCCCGAAAGGCGCACGTATGAGCGAGCACCCCCTGTGGCCCACGACCGGCGAGGCCACCATCACCGCCTTCCCCGTCGCGGCGAGCGACGGGCCGGCCCCGGCCGTCCTGGTGTTCCCCGGCGGCGCCTACCACCACCTGGCCGATCACGAGGGCGCCCCGGTCGCGCGATGGCTCAACTCGCTCGGCGTCGCGGCGTTCGTCGTCCGCTACCGGATCGCCCCGCACCGCCACCCGCTGCCCCTCCTCGACGCCGCGAGGGCGGTGCGCTGGGTACGCCACCACGCCGCCACCACCCACGTGGACCCGGCCCGCGTCGGGGTGCTCGGCTTCTCGGCGGGCGGCCATCTGGCGGGGCTGCTGGCCACCGAGCCGGGCCCGATGCTCGCGGAGGGCCCGCGCGACGCCATCGACGAGGCCGACCCGCGCCCGGGACTCGCCGTGCTCTGCTACCCCGTCACCACGTTCACCGGCCCGTCCGCGCACCGGGGATCCGCCGTCAACCTGCTGGGCGAGGACGCCCCCGAGTCCGTACGCGCCCGGCTCTCGCTCCCGGACCGCGCGGGACCCGCCACGCCGCCCATGTTCCTGTGGCACACCGCCGACGACGAGGGCGTCTCCGTCGAGGACACCCTCCTGCTCTCCCAGGCGCTCGCCCGGCACGGCGTCCCGCAGGAGGTGCACGTCTATCCCAGCGGCCGGCACGGCCTCGGGCTGGCCGCGGACGATCCCGTGGCCGGCGACTGGACCCGGCGCTGCGCCGTTTTCCTGCGCGGGCGGGGATGGTAAGCCCCAACGAATTCATTTCAAAAATCGTGAAAGCGTGACGGAATCCCGGCCGGATATTCGTGCTGTAGGGTGACGTCCCATCATGATTGACAGCACAAAACGCATTATGGTAATAACAGTGGCGGCCGTCGCATTGTCCGGATGCGGACTGCCCGCCGAAATGCTCGGTAAAAAGCCGGAACAGCCGCCGACCACCACCCCGCGGGAGCAGCGGGAAGAGGCTCCAAAAGATTCCATGGCGGACCATTTCGAGCGTGTCCGCGCGGCAGACCCGTGCGACCTGGTGCCGCACCGGTCACTGAAGAAGTACGGCCCCGAACAGCTCACCGTGCGCGGGTCCGGCATGACCGAATGCCAATATCTCACCGGTTACTCCGACCCGGCCAAGAGCGTCTACAGCTTCAAGATCGACCTGCACGGGAGTTTCTCGGCGCGCGACGCCGAGGACGCCACGGAAGAGCGGCTCGGCGGCCGGAAGATCTACCGAGAGGAGTACTCCACGGACCAGGAGAGCCACCGGAGCTGCCACTACAAGGTGCCCTACGAGGGCGTGGAGGGCAGCGCCCTGGCCCTCGACGTGGTGCAGACGCCGCCGCGCGGCCTGGAGCGCAGGCCGTGGCCGCAACGTTGCACCGCCGCCAAGGAGTACCTGGCCAAGGTGATGGACGGCGCGCTCGGCCTGCCGCCGCGCCGGGGCAGGGCCGTGGGGGTGCTCGGCAAAGACCCTTGTGCGCGCAAGGACGCCCTGGTCAAGGCCCTGGGCTCGGCGTACCGGCCGACGGATACGGCCTACAGCGGGCCGTACGCGTGCGACCTGACGCTGGAGAACCGGAGCAAGAACCAGAAGCTGACGGTCGCCGTCTCCTTCGCCTTCCACGTACGGCAGCGTCCCGGCTCGCAGAGCCGGCAGTTCAAGAGCAAGCAGACGACCATCGACGGCCTGTACGCCGTGCGCAGCACGAAGGAACTGGGCCTCACCCGCACCTGCGCCGACGCCGTGGAGTTGCGCCGCGCCACCAACAGCAGGAAGAACGACGCCCATTACGTGAGCGTGCACCTGTCCAGCGCCAAGCTGGAGCTCAAGGACGAGGACGACGACTTCGGCGCGCCGCCCGTGTCGTGCGCGGTCACCGACGAGCTGACGAAGATCGTCCTGGCCGGAGTCCGCTAGTGGCTTGACGGTTACATGGGTCTTGCTTGACCGTCAGCATTCCTCACTCCCAGGAGACTCTACCGACAGTATCCATATGACTACTTTTAGTAGCGACTGCCTGCCGATCTCCGGAGGAAATATGCCCACGGAGCCGACGGAAGCCCGGCTCAGCCTGGACACCAGGGCCGCGCGCAACCTGGCCACCACCACCAAGACCCGTCCGCAGATGCAGGCCATCACCTCCCGCTGGCTGCTGCGCATGTTGCCATGGGTCGACGTGGGCGGCGGGACGTACCGGGTGAACCAGCGGCTGACGCACCGGATCCGACCGGGGCGCGTCACCGTCGAGCGGGCTGGGGCGGACCCGCGGATCGTGCCGGAGACCCTGACGGGGATCCCCGCGCTGCGCGGCTTCGGCGACGCGGCCGTGCTGGCGGAGATCGCAGGCGCGTTCACCGTGCGTGAGGTGAGGGCCGGCGACGTCGTGGCCGAGGCCGGCATGCCGGTCGCGCAGACCAGCGTGATCGCGCACGGCCGCCTGGAGCGCGTGGCGGAGGGTCCGTACGGTGAGCCGCAGTTCCTCGGCATCCTCGCCGCGGGCGACCCGCTGGGCGATGAGGCGCTCAGCGGGGACGACCCCGTCTGGCCGTGCACGTACCGGGCCACCACCGCCTGCACGCTGCTGTTCGCCCCGCGCGACGAGTTGCGGCGCATCACCGAGCGGTCCGCGGCCCTGCGCGAGCACCTGGCCGGCTACCGGGCGGGCCTGCGCAAACCGGTCAACCGGCGCGGCGAAGCTGAGGTCGGCATCTCGGCGGGGCACACCGGCGAGCCGGTCATCGACTCCTCGTTCGTGGACTACGAGCAGCACCCCCGCGAGTACGAGCTGAGCGTCGCCCAGACGATCATGCGCGTGCACACCCGGGTGGCCGACCTCTACAACGACCCGATGAACCAGATCGAGGAGCAGCTCCGCCTGACCATCCACGAGGTGCGCGAGCGCCAGGAGTGGGAGATGTTGCACAACCCCGAGTTCGGGCTGCTCCACAACACCGACTACGACCAGCGGACCTACACCTGGTCGGGCCCGCCAACCCCGGACGACCTCGACGACCTGATCAGCATGCGCCGCAAGACCCGGTTCCTGCTGGCCCACCCCAAGGCGATCGCGGCGTTCTTCCGCGAGTGCAACAAGCGCGGGCTGGTGCCGGGCAGCACCGAGGTGAACGGCCACGAGGTGCCCGCCTGGCGGGGCATCCCGATCTTCCCCTGCGGCAAGCTGCCGATCTCGGAGCGGCGCACCACCTCGATCCTGGCCATGCGCATCGGCGAGGAGAACCAGGGCGTCGTCGGCCTCTACCAGACGGGCATCCCGGAGGAGTACGAGCCGGGGCTCAACGTGCGCTTCATGGGCATCGACTCCAAGGCCGTGATGTCGTACCTGGTCAGCGCCTACTACTCGGCGGCGGTGCTGGTGCCGGACGCGGTCGGGATCCTGGAGGACGTAGACATCGCCACCCCGCGCTCCTGACCCGCCGATCTTTGAGGAAGAGGCGCGACATGCCGGACTTTGCCCCCTTCGACATCTCCGCGGTGCCGGTGCCGTCCGGCCCGACGGGGCTCGGTGCGCACACCCTCAGCCTGCGCTCGGCGCTGCGGCCGTGCCGGCCCCGGTTCGAGGAGGGAGACGGGCACGAGCCCGGCCCCGGCTCCGCGACGCCGTCGGCCGCCTTCAGCCTGGCCTCGCTGGGTTACCGGGAGCGGGAGTGGGGCGACGGCAGCTACCCGCCGCTCTACTGCCCCGAGACGGCCCGGGTGGACGACGACCTCGGCGCGGAGGTCGATCGGCGGCTGGTGGCGTGGGCGGAGCGGGTCGGCATCCACGAGGGGCGGATGGAGGAGTTCGCCTCCACCGGGTACGGCCGGCTGGCCATGCTCACCCACGCCGACAGCGACGACCCCGACATGCTGCTGATCGCCGCGCAGATGAACGCCGCGTGGTGGGCGGCCGACGACTACTACGCCGACGAGACCGACCTCGGCGCCACGCCCACCGAGTTGCCGCCCCGGCTCGCCCTGGTCATGTCGGCCATGGACCCGCCGCCGGACGCCGGCGACTACACCAGGCAACTTGAGGAGCACATCAGGGCCGACCCCGTCCTGGTCTCGCTCCGCTCGGCCACCAGCCACGTGGCCCGCCACTCCACGCCGGCGCAGGTCATGCGCATCTGCAACATCACGAGCCAGATGTACGTGAGCTGGGCCGCCTACGGCGCCTGGCGTTACCTCAACACCCCGCCGCCCGTCTGGCGCTACCTGGCCGCCCGCCAGCACGACAGCTTCTACACCTCCATGACGCTCATCGACATCGTCGGCGGCTACGCGCTGCCCCCCGACCTGTTCGCGGAGCGGCGCTTCCACACCGCGCTCATGCAGGCGGGCACCGCGAGCGTGCTGGTCAACGACCTGTACTCGGCGGCCAAGGAGGCCGCCGACGAACTGCCCGACTCCAACGTGGTCCTGCTCATCGCCGCCGAGGAGGGCTGCTCCACGAGCGAGGCCACCGAGCGCACGGTCCATCTTCACAACCAGTTCGTACGCGGCTTCGAACAGAGTCAGCGCGCCCTGTCCGCCCTGCCCTCCCCCGAGCTCAAACGCTTCCTGCGCGGCGCGCAGGCGTGGATGGCCGGCGGGATCGAATGGCACGGCAGCAGCACCCGCTACCAGTCTTGACGACCCCGCAGGCAACCGAGAAGGAGTCCATGGTGACCATGACACCCAACGCCCCCGTGTTGACCACCCTCTACCAGCAGTCCGTGGCCGACTATTGGAACACCGAGGAAAACCCCGTCAACCTGCGGCTCGGCGAGGTGGACGGCCTCTACCACCACCACTACGGCATCGGCGAGGTGGACTGGTCGGTCCTGGACGCGCCCGCCGAGACCAGGGAGAAACGCGTCGTCGGCGAGCTGCACCGGCTGGAGAGCGTGCAGGCGGAGACGCTCATCGCCCACCTCGGCCAGTTGCGCCCCGAGCACCGCCTGCTGGACGCGGGCTCGGGCCGCGGCGGCTCCAGCCTGCTGGCCAACGTCCGTCACGGCTGCCAGGTGGATGGCGTGTCCATCTCCGAGTCCCAGGTCGCCTTCGCCAACCGGCAGGCCAAGGAACGCGGCGTGGACGACAAGGTGCGCTTCCACTTCCGCAACATGCTCGACACCGGCTTCGAGACCGGCTCCCTCCAGGCGTCCTGGAACAACGAGAGCACCATGTACGTCGAGCTCGGGCTGCTGTTCGCCGAGCACGCCAGGCTGCTGCGCCGCGGCGGGCGTTACGTGTGCATCACCGGCTGCTACAACGACGCCTACGGGCTGCCGTCGCGGGCCATCAGCCAGATCAACGCCCACTACATCTGCGACATCCATCCGCGCAGCACCTACTTCAAGGAGCTGGCCGCCAACCGTCTCGTGCCGGTCAGCGTGGTGGACCTCACGGCCGCCACCATCCCGTACTGGGAGTTGCGCGCCAGGACCCATCTGGCCACGGGTATCGAGGAGTCGTTCCTGGAGGCGTACAAGAGCGGCAGCTTCCAGTACCTGCTGATCGCCGCCGACCGCGTCTGACGTCCCCGGCGGCCACCCCCTCCGGCCGCCCGCCCGTCACTCGTCCTCGCCCGGCAGCCCCGCCCTCTCGGCAGGTCGGGGACGAGCGGAGATCCGCACGGCCCGGCGCGCGGACGGCTCACGTCCGGGGAGCGTCCCGGCCGGGACGCGGTGCGCGGGCAGGAACGCCGCGATCGCGATGGCGACCAGCGACGCGCCGCCGCCGATCGCCATGACCAGGCGGAAGCCGTCCAGCGTGGGCAGGCCGGCCGCGTTGGTCAGGTTGGCCAGGATGACGCCGGCCACGGCGCTGGAGATCGAGGTGCCGATGGCGCGCATCAGCGTGTTGAGGCTGTTGGCCGCGGCCGTCTCGCCAATTGGCACGGCGGACATGATGAGCGCGGGCATGGCCCCGTACGCCAGCCCGATACCGGCGCCGATCACCGAGGAGACGAACACGAGCTGCCACAGGGCCGACATCATCAGCACGCCCAGCCCGTAGCCGGCGGCGACCACCAGGGCGCCGGCCATCAGCGTCACCTTGGGGCCGCGAGCGCGCGAGATGCGCGCCGACACCGGCGACATGGCCATCATCACCAGCCCCGACGGCGCCAGCGTCAGGCCGACGCCGAGCATCGTCGTCCCCAGCCCGTAGCCGGTGGACCGGGGCAGTTGCAGCAGTTGCGGCAGCACCATCGTCATGGCGAACATGCCGAACCCGAACACCGCCGAGGCGAGGTTGGTCAGCAGCACCTGACGGCGGGCGCTGGTGCGCAGGTCCACCAGCGGCTCCCCGGTACGCAGCTCCCACCAGCCCCACAGGCCGAGCAGGATCGCCGACGTGCCGAGCAGGCCCGCCGTGACCTGGCCGCCCCAGTCGACGCCCTTGGAGACGGCCAGCAGCAGGCAGGACAGTCCCGCCGACAACCCGGCCGCCCCGACGACGTCGAAGCGCCCGCCGCCGCGCACCTGCGACTCCGGCACGACCGCCAGGACCAGCGCCATGGCCAGGACGCCGAACCCGGCCGCCGTCCAGAACAGCAGGTGCCAGTCGGCGCGCTCGGCCACCAGGGCGGCGGCGGGCAGGCCGAGCGCGCCGCCCACGCCCAGCGAGGCGCTCATCAGGGCGGTCGCCGAGCCGAGCCGGTCGGCCGGCAGCACGTCGCGCATGACGCTGATGCCCAGCGGGATGACGCCCATGGCCAGGCCCTGCAGCGACCTGCCGACGACCATGGGGGCCAGCGTGCCGGAGAGCGCGCCGATGAACGAGCCGAGCACCAGGAGGGCCAGGCCGATCAGGAGCATGCGCCGCTTGCCGTACATGTCGCCCAGCCGGCCCACCACCGGCGTCGCGACGGCCCCCGTGAGCAGGGTGGCCGTGATCGCCCAGGTGGCGTCGGACGGCGTGGCGTGCAGCAGCCGGGGCAGTTGCGGGATCAGCGGGATCATCATGGTCTGCATCAGCGCGACGACGATCCCGGCGAAGGCCAGGATCGCCACCACCGCCTGCGGCGCGCCGCGGACTTTCATCGGCATAAGGGAAGCCTCAGCCGGATGATCTCGGACGTCAACGTCGAAATCGGGTTGCGGAAGTCGTGCCCCGGCGCCAAGGATCTTGTCACGTGACGACTTCTTCTGGCGTGTCCCGCCCGCTGGCGCTGGTGACCGGGGTCGGCCGTACGGTCGGCATCGGCGCGGGCATCGCCCACCGCCTGGCCTCGACCGGCTGGGATGTCGCCTTCACGTTCTGGAACCCGTACGACCGGCGGATGGACTGGGGCGTCGAGCAGGGGGCGACCGACGCCATCACCGCGGAGCTGACCGGGCGGGGCGCGGCCGTCGCCGCGGTCGAGGCCGACCTGACCGACCCCGCCGCTCCCGCGCGGATCTTCGAGGAGGTGGAACGGCGGCTCGGCATGGTCACGGCGCTGGTGATGTGCCACTGCGAGTCGGTCGACTCCGGGCTGCTCGACACCAGCGTCGAGAGCTTCGACCGGCATTTCGCGGTCAACGCGCGGGCCACGTGGCTGCTGATCCGCGAGTACGGCCGCCGCTTCGCCGGCGAGCGCGGAACCGGCCGGATCATCGCCCTCACCAGCGACCACACCGTCGGCAACCTGCCCTACGGCGCGAGCAAGGGCGCCCTGGACCGGATCACCCAGGCCGCCGCGCACGAGCTCGCCCACCTCGGCGTCACCGCCAACGTGATCAACCCCGGCCCGGTGGACACCGGCTGGATGAGCGGCGAGTTGCGGGAGCGGATGGTGGCCCAGACGCCGCTCGGCCGCCTCGGCACGCCGCGGGACACCGCCGACCTCGCGGCCTTCCTGTGCTCGCCGGAAGGCGGGTGGATCAACGGGCAACTCCTCAAGAGCAACGGAGGTCTGGGCTGAACGCCGGCTGCGGGGCTCACGCTCCCGTGCGGTGGTGGCTCGGGGAGACGCCGCGCACCCGTTTGAAGGCCACGCTGAGCGCGAACGCGTTGGCGTAGCCGACGTGCCGGGCGACCGAGTCGATCGTGGTGCCGGAGGAGCGCAGGAGGTCGGCGGCGAGCGCCATCCGCCAGCCGGTGATGTACGTCATGGGCGGCTCCCCCACCAGCGTGGCGAACCGGCGGGCGAACGACGCGCGCGAGGCGCCCACCTTCTCGGCCAGCGAGGCCACCGTCCACGGACGGGCCGGGTCGTCATGGATCAGTCGCAGCGCCGGGCCGACCAGCGGATCGCTCTGCGCCCGGTACCAGCCGGGCGCCTTTGCCTCGGGGCGGGCGAACCAGGCGCGCAGGGTCGCGATGAGCGCGAGGTCCAGCAGCCGGTCGAGGACCACCTGCTGGCCGGGCCCGTCGCCGCTGACCTCCTGGGCCAGCAGCTCCATGACCGGGGCCTGCGTGCTCAATCGCGGCACGTGCACGACGTCCGGCAGAGCCTTCATGAGCCGGTCGCTCACGTCCCCGCTGACCTGGTACGTCCCGCTGGCCACGATCGCCGAGCCGTCCGGGGACTGCCCGCTCGTACGCGGCCCGAGCCGCAGCTCGTCGGTGATGTCGACGCCGTCCACGGTGGTCAGGCGGTTGCCCGGGTGCACGACGGTCTCCGGCGGGGTGGCCGGGTCGTCGGCGATCGTGTACGGCTGCGGCCCCTTGATGATGGCCACGTCCCCCGTGCGCATCAGCACCGGCGCGCCGTCGTCGGGCACGATCCAGGCGTGCCCGCGCAGCGTGGTGGCCAGCGCGAGCATCGCCCCGTCGGCGATCCGCATCGACCAGGGCGGTTCGAGGATCGCCCGGCAGAACGCCGCACTGCGGGCGCGGACGCCATCGAGGAGGTCGGCGAGCGGGTCCACCCCTTCAGCGTAGACGGACAGAAATGAAAAGAAGAGTCCCGAATATGGATCGTCTTCCGCCGGGAGCGTTCACTGGGCCGTAACGCACCACGGAGGGAGGCAACGTGTCAACGATCGTCATGACCGGCGGCACTTCGGGCTTCGGCGCGATCGCCGCCGAACGGCTGGCGGCGGCGGGTGGTGTGCGGCTCATTCTCGGCGCGCGCCGCCCGGCCGCCGCGTTCGAGTCGGTTCCGCTCGACCTGACGGAGCTCGGCTCGGTGCGCGCCTTCGCGGAGTCGGTACGCGGGCGGCTGGGCGGCTCCCCCATCGACGCCCTGCTGCTCAACGCCGGCATCATCCTGCCCGACGTGACCGGGCGGACCGCCGACGGGTTCGAGACCACGTTCGCCGTCAATCATCTCGCGCACTATCTGCTGGCGCGCCTGCTGCTGCCCGCCCTGGCCGACAAGGCGATCGTCGTGCTGACCACGAGCGGCACGCACGACCCCGGCACGAACGCCGGGCTGGTGCCGCCGCGGCACGCCGACGCCGGACTGCTGGCCGACCCCGATCGCGACCCCGGCCGCGACTCCCGGCCGCGCAGGGCGGGCCAGCACGCCTACACCGCGTCCAAGTTGTGTGCCGTGCTCAGCGCACGATCGTTGTCCGCGCGCGGGCTCACGGTGATCGCCTACGATCCGGGACAGGTGTTCGGCACGGGGCTGGCCAAGGACCTGCCGCTGCCCTTGCGCACGGCCTGGTCGCTGCTCGGCGCGTCGGTGCTGGGATGGCCGCTGAGCAGGGTCAATCGGCATCTCAACAGCCGCGCCGCCGCGGGCAGGACGCTGGGCGACCTGGCGCTCGGCCTCGCCACGCCACCGGAGGGCCAGGTGTACGCGGCCCTGCGGCGCGGACGGCTCACCTGGCCGGCCCCTTCGGAGCAGGCCCGCAGCGACGAGCTGGCGCGGGTGTTGTGGAACGACAGCGCCGGGCTCGTCGGGCTGCCGGCCCGCTGACGTCACCCGTACGATTTGGCGACCCCGTCGAGCAGGTGCTCCAGCGTGTCGTAGGAGGGGATGTCGACCACGTCGATGAGGTCGGTCGCGACGGGCACGTCGTGCTCGGCGGCGAACTTGGCCAGCGTACTCGTGTCACCGGCCCGGAATCCGTGCTCGGCGGCGAGCCCGCGCAGCTCGGGGTCGGTGCTCAGCAGGCGTCCCACGCGGTCGCCCGAGGCGTTGAGCGGCACCAGCGTGTGCTTGGACAACACGGTCGGCGACGGGTACATCAGCACCATCCCGGGCTTGGTCTGCCCGCGCGTGGCCGCGTCGACGAACTGCGACTCGTAGATCCAGACCATCGGCGCCGGGCCCATGCCCACGGTGAGGTACTCGTTGAACGGGCCCTCGGAGGTGTTGTCGGTATAGCCCTGGCCGGTGAAGAGCCGCGTCACCAGGGGCAGCACCTTCTTCTCCGCCGCGGCGCCGTGCACGACCTTGTTGCCGTTGGCGACATAGCCGGCGATCGCCAGGTACATGGCCGCGGAGTTGGACGTGCGCGGGTCGGTGGTGGAGATCAGGATGTTCTTGCCGACGGGGTAGGCGGTGTTGCCCTTGAGCCGGTTCCACTGCTTGTCGGAGGCGACGAGGTCGAGGTAGCGGCCGACGTCGAGGGTCGGAACGGGTTTCCGTTTCACCACGCCCGCCTTGGCGAGCAGGTCGGCGATGGGCTGGAACGTCGCGATCGCCATGGGCGAGGAGAACGGTGTGTACTTGGTGCCGATCTTGCGCTTGCGCTGGATGTACTCGCCCGCCGGAGCGCTGGAGGGGAAGGCGAAGTCGTAGCTCCCGAGGTCGGGCGAGGTGGCGATCTGGCGGGAGCCCGCCGTCGTCACCTCGACCTTGACCCCCTCGGCGGCCAGGGCCCGCGTCACCCGCGGGTCCTCGAAGAAGGACTTCTTCTCCGAGCCGATCACGCCACGCACGAGCGTGAGCGCGGGTGCGGACGGGGGCGCCGGCGCGGGCTCCTGCCCGAGGTTCACGATGACCACGGCGGCGACCACGGCGATCACCACCACGCCCGCGCCGATCGGCAGCAGCAACTTTCCGCCCCGTGCCGTTCCCGCCGCTGCCTGCGCCGACGAGCCGGCCTCGGCCGGTGCCGTCACCGTTGCGGGCTCGCTCGTCGTGATCTGTGCGGTCAGCTCGGCGCGGGCAACGCGTTCTGCCAGTACGGGGACGAATTCCCGGACGGGGAAACCGTCGAACCGCCGATGGGCCGCCCCCATCGCCTCCTCGACCCGTTCTGCGGAATGAACACCGGCGAAGACCTGAATCAGATGGTCGGTCGTCCTGCGTATCGCCTGTTGCTCGCGGAGGGCCTCGACACTCACCAATTTCTCCCCGACATCGCATGGTCAGAAATCGCGGCAGGCTGCCGTGCCTGCATGCGCGTCGAAGCCCAACCCTATAGGGGTTTTCGGCCAGGTTGATAACCAGTCAGGACCTCCATTCAAATTCGCGGCAAATGACGTCCGGCGCATCGAGCCGCAATTGTTTGTTCATAAAAGCGATCGCCCCGTTCACCATTGAGACCGTCCGAAGGGAGACCACCGCTGTTCACGAGAAGTTCCCTGTGGCGTTCTACCCTGGCGGGCCAGGAGGGCTTCGATCGTCCGGAGCCCGCACCAGATCTCCGGAGGAATCTTGCGCAGCACACGTCGGCCCGCGCAGGCCATCGCGGCCGCGGCGGCCATCGCCCTGCTCGGCCTGGCCGTCCCCACGGCGGACGCGGCTACCGGGGCGGCGGTCCCGGACCGTCCGGCACACGGGGGCGGCGCCCGCTGTTCGGCCGGCGCCTCGCTGCTCGGCTTCACCGACAGCCTGGACAAGACCACGTTCGAGGGCACGCCGGTGGCCGGGCTGTCGGCCATCGCGCCCACCCGGGAGTCGCGGGCACTGGCGCTGGTGGACAACACCGGCACCGTCCCCGCCCGCCTGTACGACCTCGCCCTTGGCTCCCGCCGGGGCAAGGGCCTGACGGCCGAGGTACGGGGCATGACGACGCTGCGGCGGCCGGACGGCGTGCCGTACACGGGCGGCGACTTCGACGGCGAGGGGCTCGTCGCGGAGCGTGGCGGGCGGACCGTGCTGGCCAGCTCCGAGACCGAGCCGTCGATCCGGCGGTTCAGGCTCTCCGACGGCCGGCAGGTCGCCGAGTTCGAGGTGCCGGACAGGTTCCGGGTCGCCCCGGCCGGGCAGGCGGCGACCAACCAGACCTTCGAAGCGCTGGCGGGCACGCCCGACGGGCGGGTGTTGTACGCCGGCATGGAGGGCCCGCTGTCCGCCGACGGCCGCGACGCCGAGAACAGGGGCCTGCAGCGGATCCTGCGGTACGAGGGCAAGCCGGGCCGCGACTACGCGCCGGCGGCCCAGCACGCCTACCGCACCGACCCCGGCCTGGGGCTGGTCGAACTGGCGGCGCTCGGCGACGGGCAGCTGCTGGCTCTGGAACGCGGTTTCACCAGCGGGGTGGGGAACACGGTCCGGGTGTACCGGGTCTCCGCGCGTGGCGTGCCGGACGTCTCCGGTGTTGAGTCGCTGGCCACGCTCACCGACCAGCGTTCCTGGCTCGGCAAGCAGTTGCTGTTCGACCTCGCCGACTGCCCGCCTTCCGAGGCTACCGCCAAGCAGCCGCAGCCCAACCCGCTGCTGGACAACGTCGAGGGCATGGCACTGGGCGACCGCCTGCCCGGCAACCGCCGCACGCTCCACCTGATCTCCGACGACAACAACAACGCCACCCAGATCACCCGCGTGTACGCCCTGAGCATCCGCCTCCCACACTGAACCGGCCCCGCCCCGGTGGCGGCCCCGCCCTTGTGCGCGGGCCGTCCCGGTGGCGGGCCATTCTTGTGGGCGGGCCATTCTTGTGGGCGGGCCATCCTCGTGGGCGGGCCACCCTCGTGGGCGGGCCACCCTCGTGGGCGGGCCACCCTCGTGGGCGGGCCACCCTCGTGGGCGGGCCACCCTTGAACGGGCCGTCCTGGTGGCGGGCGGCCGGTTAGCCGCGTGGCGGGGCGGTGGCCGTTACCAGGGCATGGCCAGGTGAGCGGGTGAGCTCTTGCCAGGGGCCGGCGGCACATCCCGCCGCCTCCAGCCACCCCCGGATCGTCTCCGCCGGATACAGCCCGCCTGCCTGGGTGTGCCACAGGTTGAGCGAGAATCCCGCTGCGAAGGCGAGGTCGGCGGGGTTGCCGCCGCGTTCGGGCAGGCTCTCCATGACGACCAGCAGACCTCCGGCCCGCAGTGTCCCCGCCGCCCTGGCGACCAGCGCGACGGCGTCGGGCGCGGCGAACCCGTGCAGCACGTTGAACAGCACGGTCACGTCCTGCTCACCCGGCAGGTCGGCGGTGAGCACGTCAGCGGCCCGCCACGTCAGCCTCCCTGCCGGCCTCCCCGTCAGCCTCTCCGCCGAACGTTCCGTGACGGCGCTGTCGATGACCGTGCCCGACAGCCCAGGGTGGGCCCGGCAGAACGCCTCGGCGTACAGGCCGTGGCCGCCGCCCAGGTCGAGCAGGCTCTTTCCGCCCTCCGGCAACGGCACCAGCGAGACGACCTCTTCCGCCAGCCACTCGGCCATGCCGCGCTGCAGGTCGTGGAAGGCGGAGGAGAGGTCGGGGCGGGTGGCGAGCCAGGTGTAGAAGCCGCCCGGCGGGGTGCCTGAGCGGACCGCGTCCGCGAGCCCTCCCCACTGCTCCTCCACGATGGTCTGCCAAAGCCCGAGGATCCGGCCGTAGTCGACGGGCGAGGCCGAGCAGAGCCAGGCCGCCGTCGCGGCCGTGTTGGCGTACCGGCCGTCGTGGCGTTCCACGTACCCCGTGGCACGCAGCAGTCCGAGCAGCTCGCCCAGCCCGCCGGGGTCGGCGCCGACGGCGGCGGCCAGCTCGTCCGACGTCAGCGGTCCGGCGGCGAGCACGTCGAACAGCCCCAGCGAACGCGCGGCCCTGACGGCGTGGCAGGCCATGAGGCCGATCAGATCCAGCATCGGCGCGGGGGCCTCACCCCGGCGGAAGGCGGCGGCCTCGTGCGGTGACAGGTCAACGGGCATGAGGTTCCTCTCAGACGACGGGACGGCGACGACTCAGGGCCGGGCGCGGCTCAGGGATGGAGGCGGCTCAGGAATGGGGGACGGTGCAGGCTCGGGGGGTTCAGGGGCGGGGGGTGGTTCAGGGGCGGGGGGTGGGGACCGGCTCGGGTGATAGGGACGGGGTCGGGGGGTGGTCGAGTCGGCGCAGGGCGGGCAGTGCGGCCAGGATGGTGGCCACGGCCAGCAGGAGCAGGCCGTCGAGCAGCAGGACGAGGGCGATCCCGCGGCCCTCGCCGACGCCGACGATCAGGCCCGCGCTGCCGGCGAGCGCCCCGCCGGGCAGCAGGGCCGGGTTCAGCAGGTGCTCCGCGACGGGCGCGGCCAGCAGGTAACCTACGGGGACGGCGGCCGAGCCGAGCGTGTGCACGGTGCCCATGGCCCGTCCCAGCACGGAGGGGTCGATGCGGCTCTGCAGTACGGCGTGCGCGCAGCCGTTCACCACGGGCAGCGTGAACAGGAACCCGGCGGCGGCCAGCCCCACCAGCAGCGGCGACGGGCTCAGCGAGTGCAGCACGAGGAAGACCCCGCCGAGCGCCATGAACGCCGTCATCCCGGCGATCCTGCGGCGCGGCCCGCCCCAGGCGCCCATGACGAGGCCGCCCGCGAGCATGCCCGCTCCCCCGGCGAACATCAGCACGCCCAGCACCCCGGGGTCGGCGAAGGACAGGATCAGCGGCTGCACCAGCACCCCGGCGACGGCAAAGGTGAAGTTGAACCCGGTCAGCGCCGCCACCAGCGCCCCCAGCCCGGCCTGAGCGCGCAGGTGCCGCAGACCGGCCCCGAGATCCTCCAGCACAGCGGGCCGCAGCCCGGCCCCGGCATTGCGTTCGGCCGCGCTGTTGGACTCGGCATTGCGTTCGGCCGCGCTGTTGGACTCGGCATTGCGTTCGGCCGCGCTGTTGGACTCGGCATTGCGTTCGGCCGCGGCGTTGGGCTCCGCATTGCGGTCGGCCGTGGCGTTGGGGCGTAGGACCGCTGTGGGTAACCTGATCAGGAGTAGAGCCAGCATGGCCAGGCCGAAGGTGGTCAGGTCCAGCACCACCACTCCGGCCATCCCCACTGTGGCCAGAAGCGTTGCGCCGAGGACGGGGGCGGCGATCTGGATGCCGGTGGACAGGTGCATGAGCCCGTTGGCGCGGCCCAGGTGCCGTTCGGGGATCAGCAGTGGCGTCATGGCCTGGTAGGCGGTCAGGTGGAAGACGCCGCACGCGCCGCCGACCGCGCCCGCCAGGGCGACGTGCCACACGGCCAGCGCCTGCGTCCAGATGAGCACGGCGACGGCGGCCGTCGCCAGCGCCGCCAGGGAGTCGGTGACGATCATCACCCTGCGCCGGTCGAACCGGTCGACGATCACCCCCGCGAACGGCCCGATGAGGATGCCCGGCAGCATGCCGCTGAGCACGACCAGCGCGAACTCCGTCGGCGAGCCGGTGCTCTGGTACACCCAGACGCCCAGCACGAAGGTGGTGAGGCTGGAGCCGACGGACGACAGCAGCGAAGCCGTCCAGATGAGGGCGAACTTGAGGATGTTCATGCGGGAGCCGCCTCGGCCAGGTGATCGGCGTAGCGCCGGATGAGTGCGTGGTCGGCGGGCGGGCACACGATCCCGGCGCGGGCCAGGACCCGCTCGGTGTGACGGCAGTCGAACGCGGGCCGCCGCGGCTGCGGGGCCGCCCCCGACAGCACCGTCGCGAACGGCGCCATCGGACTGTCCGCGCCCAGCTCACGGGCCCGTTCCCGCCAGGTGTCCCAGGGCACGCACGCGCGGTCCAGTGCCTTGGCGATCTCCCGATAGGTGATCGTCGCGCCGTTGTGATAATGGAAGTCGCCGACTGCGGCGGGATCGGCGACCAGGTGCGCGATGCCCGCCGCGACGTGGTCCACGGGCGCCAGATCCTCCTCGGCCGGCAGGTCGGGCACCATGCCGAGGCGTACGCACGTGGCCAGCAGCCGGCCGAAGTAGTCTTCCGCGTTGCCCGTGCCAGTACGGCTGTGCCCGCTGACCCTGGCGGGCCGGTGCACGACGACCGGCAGTCCCTCGTCCCTGGCCCGGCGTACCAGGCGGTCGGCCACCCACTTGCTCTGGTCGTAGCCCGTCTCCAGCCCGGCCGGATCGTCGGGGGCGGTCGTCTCGGTCACCACCCGGTCCCGGTGAGCCAGGCCCAGGAAGACGCCGAGGGTGGAGACGAAGTGCAGGCGCGCGCCACCGAGCCCGGCCAGCCGGACGGCTTCGAGCGTGCCGCCGACGTTGACCGGGCGCATGCGCAGGAAGCTCGCGTGGAAGTTCACCTGACCGCCGTTGTGACAGATCACCTCCACCGCGCCGGCCAGCTCCGCGAACCGCTCCCGCTCCAGCCCGAACCGGGGCGCCCGCAGGTCGCCGGGCAGCCCCCGCAGCCTGCCCGGCGACCCGTCCAGCCCGTATGACCGCAGGTTGTCCAGTACGCGCTGCCGGGCCTGTCGCTCGTCGGCGGCCCTGACCAGGCAGATGATCTCGGCGTCGGTACGCGCCAGCAACTCGCCGATGAGATGGGCGCCAAGAAAACCGGTGGCCCCGGTCAACAAGATCGCCCGCCCGGCCCGCGCCGGCAATGCGGACGGCAGCCCAACCGAGCGGGACCTGTCCGGCGATTCGGCCGGTGGACGCGCCGTGCTGTGCCCGGCCGAGGGTGTGGCCGGGCGTAGGACGAGATCGGGTGGCAGTGTGGTGAACGGTTCGAGGTCGAGGTGTTCCTCTTCGCGCCCGCCGTCCACGGCGGCGGCGAGCTCGGCCAGGTCCGCGGTTTCCAGCAGCGTGCGCAGTGACACGTCCGTGCCGAGCTCGCGCTTGATCTCCGCCGCGACCCGGGCGGCGAGCAGGGAATGGCCGCCCACCTCGAAGAAGTTGTCCGACCTGCGCACGTCACGCACGCCGATGACGCGCCGCCACACCTCGGCCAGCACCGCCTCCGTACCGCTCGCAGGCTCCTCACCCGCCGGCGCCGGCACGGGCGGCAGCGCGGCCTGATCCACCTTTCCGTGGGTGGTGCGCGGAATGGCGGCGACCATCACGAACGCCGCCGGCACGAGATACCCGGGCAGCCGTTCACGCAGAAACGCCCGCAGGACCCCCGGTGTCAGCCCCGGCGCGATCGGCCCGTCCAGCGCGGCCGGCGCGCGCACGCTTCCCGAGGCGACCGGCTCGGGCGCCGCCCCCGAGGTGATCGGCTCCGGTGCGGTTGGCGCGGGCGGGGCCGATCCTGGCGTGGTTGTGGCCGCGTAGGCGATGAGCTGTTGGCCGGAAACGACGACGGCGCTGTCGGTGACGAGCGGGTGGGTCATGATCGCGTGCTCGATCTCGGCCGGTTCGATCCGATGGCCCCGGATCTTCACCTGGCGGTCGCGCCGGCCCAGGAACTCGATCGCGCCACCGGGCCGTACCCGCGCCAGATCGCCCGTCCGATACAGGCGCGCCCCAAGGGGGCCTTCGGGGTCGGGTGCGAAGGCCGCCGCCGTGAGGGCGGGCTCGCCGGAATAGCCGTCCGCCAGACCGGCCCCGCCCAGGCACAGCTCGCCCACGCCGCCGATCGGCGTCACCCGTCCCGACCGGTTCAGGACGCGGGCCCGTACGTGCGGCAGCGGCGTGCCGATCGGCACCCGGCCCAGCGGCCCGAGCTCGTCCGTGCCGCCGATCCGGTGCACGGTGGCGCAGACTGTGGCCTCGGTGGGCCCGTAGTGGTTGAACAGGACGCACCTGCCCCGGGTGACCCGCTGCCAGGTGCGTACGTCCTCGACCGGGACTTCCTCGCCGCCCACCATCATGATCTCGACCGGCCAGCCCTCGGGGACGCCCGTGCCGTCGAGGTCGGCCACCCAGCGCCGCCACAACGCCACGGGTGCGTCAACGGCGGTGACACCGTACTCGACGCAGAAACGCACCAGCTCCGCGCCGTCCAGCCGGGCGGGCTCGGGGTGGATGACCAGCGTGCCGCCCGAGGTGAGCATGGGGAACAGGTCGCCGACCGAGGCATCGAAGGTGAGCGGCGGCAACATGAGCACCCGGTGCCCCGGCCCGAAGCCGTGCACGTCGACGAACGCGCGGGTGAACTCGGCGACGGCGCCGTGCGGCACCTGTACACCCTTGGGCGTGCCCGTGGAGCCCGAAGTGAAGATCACGTAAGCCGGATCCCCCGGTCGCACCCGCCGGCCACCGGCCGCCTGCGCGGCGCCACCGCCCGGGATCGGCACCTTCGTGCCCGCGAAGGTGTTCAGCTCGGCCAGTCTGCCGGGCGGCGCGACCACCGCGACCGCCCGCGCCCTGCGCAGCAGCAGTTCCGCCCTGGCGGGCGGATGGCCGGGGTCGAGCGGCAGGTACGCGGCCCCGGCGAGCAGGATGCCGACGACGGCGGCGATCCCGTCCGGGCCGGCCGGAAGCGACACGCCCACCACCGCGCGCCCGTCGCCGGACTCGGCGAGTGGCTCCAGCTGTGCCGCCAGCTCAAGGGCCCGTGCCATCAAGCCGCCGTACGACAGGCACTCCCCCTGGGCCAGGACTGCGGGATGGTCCGGGGTTCGCCGGGCCTGCCGAGCAACCAGGTCCGCCACGCTTTCAAAGCCCTGGGATGGCGGTGTGGTGCGGTGGCCGGGGCCGGTGGTGAAGGGGATTCGGCTCACGGGCAGGTCCGGGTCGCCGGTGAGGGCTTCGACGGCGGTGGTCAGGTGGGCTGCCAGGGCCGCCACGGTGTCCGCGTCGAACAGGTCGGTCGCGTAGTCGAGGTACAGCTCGATGTCGTCCCCGACCGTGACGAACAGGGTGAGGTCGAAGCGGGCCTCGGGGGCGGGAAGTTCCCAGTGTTCGATCAGCAGGTCGCCGGCCGCCCGTACGCGGTCGTCCAGGTGGTCCATGACGAGCATGACCTGGAAGAGCGGATTGTGGCTGAGGTCGCGGCGGCCCCCGGTCAGCTCCACCACCTCGTCGAACGGGGTGCCGCCGTGCGCGAGGGCCTCGGCCACGGCGCGCCGGGACCGCCGGAGGAGGTCGGCGACGGTCGGGTCGCCGCCGAGGTCCAGCCGCAGCGCGACGGTGTTGGCGAACATGCCGACCGTCTGGGCGAACTCCCGCGTCCTGCGGCCGTCCATCGGGCATCCAATCACGACGTCGTCCTGGTCGGCGCACCTGCCCAGCGTGACGCCCAGGGCGGCCAGCACCATGGCGTACACCGTCGTCCTGGCCCTGCGCGCGCCGTCCACCAGGCCGTCCCGCAGGTGGGCGGGCAGGGTCCAGCTGTGCCGCGCGCCACGCCCGCTCGGTACGGCGGGGCGGGGCCGGTCGGTCGGCAACCCCAGCAGGGACGGCGCACCGGCCAGCCGGGAACGCCAGTAGTCGCGATCGGCCGCGGCACGTTCCCGGCCGACCCTGCCGAGCCAGGCGACGTACTCGGAGAACGCGACGGGCGTGAGGGGTTCGGAGTCGGAGCCGGAGCCGGAGTCGGAGCCGGAGCCGGAGTCGGAGTCGGAGTCGGAGTCGGAGTCGGAGTCGGAGTCGGAGTCGGAGTCGGAGTCGGCGGTCAGGGTGTCGTACAGCTCGGTGAAGAGGATCTGCAGGGAGCGGCCGTCGCAGATCGTGTGGTGCAGGCACAACACCAGCACGTGATCATCGGGTGCCAGCCGGACCAACAGCGCCCGCATCAGCGAGGTCCGGCCGCGTGCGAACGGCCGGGTCACGAACGCGTCGCACACCGCGCGCGCCGCCGCCTCACCCCCAACCGCCGCCTCGCCCGCGACCGCCGCCTCACCCCGGACCGCCGTTTCGCCCCCGACCGCCGCCTCGCTCCCGGCCGCCACTTCGTCCCCGACCACCATGTCGTCCCCTACCACCACAAGCTCCAGCTCCACGTCCACCGTCTCGCTGACGATCTGGAGCGCGGGCCCGTCCCCGGCGTCGGCCGGTCGGGTGCGCAGTGCCTCGTGCCTGGCGGCCAGGCGGTTCAGCGCAAGGCGGAGCCGGTCGGGGTCCAGGGGGCCGCGTAGCCGGTGTCCGTCCCACACGTGGTAGGCGGAGGGGTTGCGCCCGGCGTGGCGCAGGAACCACAACCGTTCCTGGGCGGGTGTCAGCGGGAAGCTCAGGTCCGTCATGGCTTGGCCACCAGGTCCCGCAGATGTCCGGGCACCTGCTCGCCGAACAGATCGCGGTACGCGGCCGCGTGCGCCTCGTCGGAGATCAGGAACGGCAGGTCGGTCGGCACCATGTGCCTGATCACCAGCATCGGCACCGGGCTGCGCAGCGGACGAAAGTCCGGGTTCCACAGCCCGGCCTTGTCCGGGGGCCCGTCGTGGAACTCGCCGATCATCAGGCCGTGGACGACGTAGGCGTCCTTGAGCTCACGTTGCGCGGCGTCGATCACCGGCCGGGCATCCCGCATGCCGGGCAGCAGGACGAGGATGGTCGTCGACTGCGCGGCGGGCCTGCCCTGCGGGGCGAGGTCGAGGAACCAGTCACGGTAGGGCGCGAGCGCGGCGCTCAGTGACTCGACGGTGTGGCCGCCGCCCGGCTGTACGGCCAGCAGGAACGTCCTGCGGTCGAGGGAGGACTGGGCGTACGGGCAGACCGGCCCGCGCCGCCCCAACTCGGGGTGTGGCCGGCACAGGTAAGCCCGCGCCCACGCGACGACGGCCCGCAGGTCGGCCCGGTGCTCGGCGACCAGGGGATGGGAAACGCGGCCCGATTCCCACCCAACCTCCAGGTCCTGCGGGTGGAGGACGTGCCCGGCCTCGACGTCCTGCGAGTGAAGGACGTGCCCGGCCTCCAGGTCCTGCGGGTCGAACAGGACGAGGGAGGCGTCGTGCGGATGTCTGATCATCGAGGTGTCCTCTCGGAGCGTCGCCCGAGAACGGCGAGCAGGCCGGCCACGGCGACGCCCGCCCCGGCCGCGGCCAGGGCGGCGGCCACCGCGGCGGCCGCCCGGTCCTGGCGCCGGGCGCGTCGCAGCGCCTCGCCGTAGGGCACGGTGGTGTGCGAGACGAGCGTGTACAGCGGCACCCAGGTACGCGGGAACGCCTTGTGCAGCATCAGGTCCAGGCGCTTCCTGGCCAGGCGCAACGGCGAGCGCATGCCGTCGCGCAACTCCAGGAAGTTCTGCGCCGACAACTCGGCCAGCACGTCGGTGTGCGGCTTGCGGGCGCTCTCGTAGGCGGCGAAGGCGGCCCGCCGGTCGTGCGGGTGCCGGCCCAGCATGCGGTCGAGGGTCAGGCAGTCCTCGAAGGAGGCGTTCATGCCCTGGCCGTAGAAGGGGTAGACGGCGTGGGCGGCGTCGCCGACCAGGACCGTGGTGTCGCGGTGGTGCCAGGGCGCGGTGCGTACGGTGGTGAGGTGTGCCATCGGGGCCTCCGACGCCTGCTCGTCGAGGTCGGGCACGAGCTCGGCCAGGCGGGGGAACGCCTCGGACACCGGGTCGGGCGGCTGTTCGAGCGGCAGGAACAGGGTGCAGGTCAGACTGTTGTCGATGTTGGGGTGGGCGACGCCGAGGCCGCGCTCCCCCGGCCACAGGTGCAGCGCCTCCAGCGGGATCGCGGGCCCGCCGCCGGGTGCGGCGCGGATGGTGATCTCCTTGTAGCCCCATTCGAGGTACTCGCGGCTGAAGCCGGCCGGGAGCCCGCGCTGCATCTCGGTCCGTACGAGCGAGGACGCGCCGTCGGCGCCGACCACGAAGTCCGCGGCCAGCCGCCGCCCGTCCTCCAGGGTGACGGCGGCGCCGTCCCTGTCGAGGGCGGCGCACCGGGTCTCGAAGCGCAGCCGTACGCCGGGCTGCTTCTCGGCGTGCTCGACCAGCAGGCAGGCCAGCGCGTCCCGGTTGATCGAGTGCAGGATCTGGGACGGGTCCTTGCCGTAGGGGTAGAACGCCGGCCGCTTGCCGGCGACGTGCACCATGCGGCCGCGCATGGGCACGGACAGCCGCTCGGCCTCCTGCCACAGGCCCGCCTCGCGCAGGGCGGCGATCGCGCGGGCCGACATGCCCAGGTTGATGGATCGGCCGCTGTCATTGCGGGCCGAGCGGGGGTCCGGCCGGCGTTCCACCAGCTCGACCCCGTATCCACGGCGGGCGAGCAGGCCGGCCAGCAGGGGGCCGGCCAGGCCGGCGCCGACGATGACGACGTTGGTGCCCACGGCCCGCTCACCCCCCGCCGCGCGCGCTCAGCGGACGCAGATCGGTCCAAACGGTCTCTATGTGCGCCAGGCACTCCTCGCGGGTCCCGGCGAAACCGGCCGCCCGCCAGCCGGGAGGCAGCTCCCGGTCCGCGGGCCAGACGGAGTACTGCTCTTCGTGGTTGACAACCACCAGAACGTCGCTCATACCTTCTCCTCAAGAGCGCGCCGATCGATCTTTCCGTTCGGGGTCAGTGGCAGGGCCTCCAGGCGGATCACCCGGGTCGGCACCATGTACGCGGGCAGGCGCGCGGCCAGCCGGGCCCGCAGGTCGGGACATTCGCCGGCCACGAACGCCACCAGCGCGTCGCCGGACACGGCCGCGACCGCCTGCCGTACCCCGGGCAGCTCGTCCATGGCGGCCTCCACCTCGCCGAGTTCCACCCGGTGGCCGCGCACCTTGACCTGGGTGTCGGCCCGGTGCAGGAATTCCAGGGCGCCGCCGGTGCGCCGCACGATGTCGCCGGTCAGGTAGAGCCTGCCGCCGGGCTCGCCGTGGGGGTCGGGGACGAACCGTTCGGCGGTCAGGGCGGGCCGGCCGAGGTAGCCGTCGGCCACGCACACGCCGCCGATGGCGAGCTCGCCCTGGCCGGCCGGGTTCAGCCGGTCGTCAACGACGTGGACGGTGGCGCCGGGCAGCGGGTCGCCGAGCGAGATCGTCTCCGGTTCCGGTGGCACCTCCCAGGAGGTGGCCCAGACGGCCGCCTCGGTCGGGCCGTACATGTTGATGAGCCGTCCCACGCGGGGGCGCAGGTCTCTGGCCAGGGCGGTGGGCAGCGCCTCGCCGCCCACCAGCGCGGTCAGGCGCGGGCCGCGGAACCCGGTGTACAGCAGGACCCGCCAGCCGGACGGGGTGGCCTGCATGTGGGTGACGCCCTCGCGCTCGATCAGCGCGGCGAGGTGTTTGCCGAGGATCGCGGCCTTGGGCTCGACGAGGACCAGCCGCCCTCCGGTGACGAGCGGCAGGTAGATCTCGGGTACGGACATGTCGAAGGTGAGGGAGGCGGCCGAGAGCCAGACGTCGCCGGCCGTCGAGGCCACCAGTTCGCGCATGCCGGCCAGGAGGTTGGCCAGCGCCCGGTGCGAGACGATCACCCCTTTGGGGCGGCCGGTCGAGCCCGAGGTGTAGATCACGTACGCCGGGGACGAGGGCGGCCCGGGGACGTACGACGGCGGCGAGCCGCCCCCGGGCTCTCCGAGTCTCAGCACCGGCACGGCGGTCGTGACCGGTTCGCCCTCCGTCACCAGCAGCCGCGCGCCGGAGTCCGCCAGCACGAGCTCGATCCGTGCCGACGGGTGCGCGGGGTCGAGCGGCAGGTAGGCCGCGCCGGTCCGCAGCACGGCGAGCATCGCCGTCACGCAGGCCGCCGTCTTGCCCGCGCAGATGCCGACGAGCGATCCGGGCCCGGCCCCGGCCGCGGCAAGCCCGGCGGCCAGCCGGTCCACGGCCGAGTCCAGCTCGGCGTAGGTCAGGCGGTCGTCGCCGCAGACCAGAGCGATCCGGTCCGGGGTGCTCGCCGCCTGCCGGGAGAACAACTCAACAACGTTTGGGAACGCTCCCAATTTTGGCATGGTCCACTCCGGTGACAGGTCCGGTCGAGTCAGGAGTTCAGCAGGGCTTCGACGGCCTCGGCGGCCGGCCGCAGTCCCGGCTGCGCGGCCTGCGCGTACGTGGCGGCTCTTGCCCGATAACCATCGGCGACCAGCGCCTCACGCAGCAGGGGCACGATCTCCCCGGGTGTCCACCGCCGCTCGGGCAGCCAGGACCCGAGCCCCAGCCTGGCCAGCCGCATGCCGTTGTCGGAACGGTCGAAACCGTGCGCGAGCAGGACCTGCGGGACCCCCGCGGCCACGGCCCGCACGGCGGTGCCGATGCCGCCGTGGTGCAGCACCGCGCGGGCACGTGCCATGACCTGGTGAAAGGGCAGATGCGCGAACCAGGAGACGCCGTCGGGCAGGCGTTCGGGCACGAGGTCCCGATGCCTGGCCACGACCAGGGCGGGAACCCGCGCGGCCGCGCACGCCGCCACCGCGGCCGGGTAGAACCGCTCGTGGATCATGCGCCCGGTCCCGCCGGTCACGATCACCGCGCCACGGTCGAGCAGCCGCCCGGCCTCCGGCGGGACCGGCTCGACGAAGGTGTCGTCGCCGTAGGGCGCGCCGGTCAGGCGCACCCGCGACGGCGCGGGGACGCCGGCCCGGTCGAACCATTCCGGCCACAGGCCCAGGTGCAGCCGGGCGGAGGTGAACCATGCGGCCCAGTCGTCCACCGGCGCCAGCCCGAGCATCGCGCGGACGGCGTCGAGCCGGTCGCTCATGCTCTGCCGGTACATGTGCACGGCGGCCCTTTCCGACATGTACTGCAGCGGCGTCACGGCTATCCAGGCGGTCGGCACCTCCAGCGCCTCGCCGGCGAAGAGCGTCGAGATCGCCGTGGTGTGGCGGCCGACGAACACCGTCTCGCCGGGCACGTGCCGGGCCTTGAGCACCTCGCACTCGAACCTGATCTGGTCGAACAGCCCGCTGGCGTCGTAGAAGCGCCGCCAGCGCTCCAGGCCGGCGCCGAGCAGCAGCGGCGTGTCCGCCAGGTAGCGCTCGTAGTCGCGCTCGGTGTCGATGGGCGTGAACTCCAGACCCTCGCGCCGCGCCACCGCCTCGAAGGGCGCGTGCGTGAGGATCTCCACCCGGTGCCCGCGCCCCCGCAGGATCCGTCCCAGGCTCACGAACGGCAGGACATCGCCGTGCGTGCCGTGGGTGACCATGATCACGGTCGTCAAGAGTGCTCCCCGGCCGGCGTCAGGGTGCCGGACTTCTCGATCGCCCGCGCCGCCTCGGCGACCGTCAGCCCCTCGACGAAGAGCACCTCGACCGGCAGCTCAATCTGAAACTCGCTCTCCACCATCGCCAGGAACTGGACCATCGCCAGCGACTGGCCTCCCAGCTCGAAGAAGTCCTGGTCAGCGGAGGTGACCGCGACGCCGAGGATCTCGGACCAGAGCCGCATGACCTCGGTTTCGAGCACATGGAGCATCGCCATAACACATTCCCCTCGTAGCGAAGAAAAAGAACAGCCGTAGCCAAGCGAGAGAAGAAAAGTTCGCGCCATGAGCGGCGCTCATCGCCTGCGAAAGATGTGACACCCCGAACGCGGATCGCGCGCCGGACTTCCAAGATCGCGGATCGCCCTTATTCAAAACGCTAGGTCCGCCCCGGCGCGCCAGTCAACCTTTTCACGGCCATCTTCGCTTTTGTTAGGATGGTGGTTGGGAGCGCTCCCAAGACGTCACCCCGGCGCCTCCCGCCGTTCGCGCGCGGTTGCCACCGGAAGGGCCTCCGCACCTGCCGTGGGGCGTTCTCCATGCAGTTCAAGCCGCACATACACCGGAGAAGAAGGCGGCCGGGCAACGGCCGTTCGCCGCCACCCGGCCCGGAGCGCCATCCTGCCGCGCGGATCGTGACGACCCACCACGCGGCAGACGGCCGCACATTGATTTTCACGGGACGACTCGCCGGGGATCCCGGTGCGCCGCAGGGAATCAATCACCTGCGAAGAAGCGATATGTGCCGGACCTCTTCCCGGCCCGCAGGAAACGCGTTCAGCTAAATCCGACCACAATTCACGACCGGCTGTGGGGCGATTCTGTCAGCCGATCCGCACGACCGCCGCTCCCCCACCGGCGGCGATCGTGAAAGCCGAATACCACATCGCCCGGGACGCTCAGCGGGCGATCAGGTCGAGCTGCAGGTAGTCCAGGTTGAAGTTCTGGTACGCGTCCTGCGGCATGCGCAGCACCAGTTCGTGCGTGCCCTTGGTGAGCCGGCGGCGCTCCAGGGGCTGCACCGTCAGCGCGTCGTGGCTCGTGGTGTTGGCGATCTGGGCGGTCGTGCCGGTGCCGGAGCCCCAGTCGAGCACGACGCTGCCGGCCGGCGAGTAGGGCGAGGAGACGCGGGCCGAGACCTGGTAGAGGCCCGCCCTCTTCACCTCGAAGCGGTATTTCAGCCACTCGCCGCCGCGGATCCAGTTCACCGCGATCGCGCCCTCGATGTCGCAGATGTCCACGCCTTCCTCGGGCCTGGCCACGGTGCAGCGGTTCGGGTCGAGGTCGTGGTAGCCGACGCCCTCGCCGCCCGGCGCGTAGTCCTCGCCCTCGACCCGGACGGTGCGGTGGCCGGGCTGGCGGCCGTAGCGGGACAGGTCGCCGCCGTCGCGCCAGTAGTCCAGCGCCTCGACGTTGTCGGTCTGGATCATGTTCGCGCCGTAGGTCCTGGCGAGCGCGCGCCAGCCGAGGTCCTCGTCGCGCAGGGACGCCTCGTCGGTGTGCTTGATGGCCAGGCCGTACCACATGCTGTTGATCCAGATCCGGCTGTGCCTGGCGATCTTCCTCAGCGTCTCGGGCGCGACCTGCGGGTCCTCGGCCTTGTCGAACACCACCTCGTACGCCACGGGCTGCCGCCCGGGGAACGTGCCGACGACGCCCGCGGTGGCGTCGTCAATGATGTGCATGTAGAGGATCTCGTCGTCCTTGGCCATGAAGGCGGCGGCCTCCTCTACCGTGGGGGCGCCCTTGAACAGGCCGTGGCCGACGGTCCCCGTCCGCTTCAGCACCTCGTACATCTCCTCGTGGACCGGCCAGCCCTTGTCCAGGTTGACCAGCGCCCTGCCCTTGACGGCGAGCATCGCCTCCTCGAAGGTCGGCACGGTGTGCTCGGTCACCGCGGCCTGGGCGCCGCCCAGGCCCTGCTTGAGGCGGAGTGCCCTGATCTGCTCAAGGGTCAGGTCGGCGACGCGGCCGGTGCCGTTGGTGGTCCTGTCGACGCTCTCGTCGTGCATGAGCACGAGGTGGCCGTCCTTGGTGGGCCGCACGTCGATCTCGACGATCTCGGAGCCGTCCTTGACGGCGGCCTCGATCGCGGCGAGGGAGTTCTCCGGGGCGGCGCGCCACTGGCCGCGGTGGGCGGCGATCATGAGCGGGGCGCCGGGGCCGTGCTTCAGCAGCCGCTGGTGGATCCGGCCGAACCCGTCGGGGGCGCTCGCCGCCGCGGGCGCCTGGGGCAGTGCGGCGAGGGTGACGACGGCCACCAGGGAGGCCAGGCCGGTGGCGGTCAGGGTCCGACAAAACTTCTGAATCATGGACACCAACCCTGTAATGGGGATATGTCGCTCTTATGAACGGATGACGGATAGGTCCGCAAGCACAGGTGACCTTGTGCCCGGCTGTCCCCGCTCCCTCATCCGAATTCCGGTCATCCGGATTGCCCCGACTGTCCGGTCGTGAAGTCGCGCTCCGGGAGGCGGGAGATCAGCCAGGTGGCCACCAGTCCCGCGACGCACATGCCGGCCAGGAGCCAGAGCCCCATGTCGAAGGAGCCGGTGGCGTCCTTGACGGCGCCGAGGCCGTACGAGAAGGCCATTCCGCCGAGGTTGGCGCAGAAGTTGCCGAAGCCCGTGACCAGGCCCGTGTTGGCGGTGCCGACGTAACGCAGCGGGACCGCGAACAGCGGCCCGAAGTAGAGCTGGAGGAAGATCGAGTTCACCGCGATCACCGCGATCAGCGCGGGCAGGGTGTCGGCGAAGGGGATGAGGCCGATCGTGACGGCGAGCATGGCGAGGCACACGCCGATGACGGCCAGGGGACGGCCGAGGCGGTCGGACACCCAGCCGCCGAGGAAGTTCGACGGGGCCGTGACCGCGGCGCCGATGGCCACGACCGCGCCGGCCACGCCGAGGGAGTAACCCTTGTCCTCGACGATGAGGCTGGGCAGCCAGAACGCCGTCCCCGACACCACCGCCAGGCGGACGAACTGCACGAACCCGCTCAGCCACACCGCCCGATGCGCCAGCAACTCGCGGGCGTCCGCCCAGGTCGGCGGCCTCGAACCGGCCTTCGCCGGAGCGGGGTCGCCCAGCTTGGCGAAGGCCAGCAGGACCAGCAGGCCGCTGCCGGCGAACAGGATCAGCAACGAACGCCAGCCGAGGGGGCCGACCAGCACCGGGCCGAGCGCGTTGAGCAGGATGTTGGAGGAGAAGCCGCCGGCGACGTACAGGCCCATGGCCGTGGCGCGGCGGTCCTCGCGGAACTGCCGGCTGATCAGCAGCAGGCCGGGCGCGAACACCAGCGACCTGAAGACGCCGGAGACGGCCTGGTTGACGACGAGCCAGCCGAAGGAGTCCAGCAGCGCGAAGGTGATCGAGAGCAGGTTGATGCCGAGCAGCCCGAAGACGAACAGGCGCTTGGGGTCGAACCGGTCGGCGAGGTAGCCGGACGGGATCTGCATCAGCGCGTACGTCAGCGTGCCCGCCGCGGCAAGCAGGCCGGCCTGCGACGGGCTGATGCCGAGATCCTCACGGATGAGCGGGAGGAAGAGCGCGACACCACCGTAGGCGAGGGCCTGCATGCTCTGGCACACCACGATCAGCGTGGAGTTGAGCACCGGCCCCCGGCTGCGCGGTGGGGTGGCGGGAAGCTGGTCGCCGCTCAGTCCAGCACCGCGGTGGCTTCGACCTCGACCATGATGTCCGGCTCGCCCAGCGCGGAGACGCCGATCAGCGTGATGGGCTTGACCGGGTCGACGCCCAGCTTCGCGGCCGCGCGGCCGACACCCTCGCCCAGCAGCGGATACTTCTCCGGAGTCCAGTCCACGACGTAGATCGTCAGCTTGGCCACGTCGTCGAACGACCCGCCGACCTCCGACAGGGCCCTGCCGACGTTCAGATAGGCCTGCTCCACCTGCGCGGCGAAGTCACCGGTGCCCACCGGACGGCCCTCGGCGTCACGGGCCACCTGCCCGGCCAGGAACACGATCCTGGATCCCCGGGCGATCGCGACCTGCCGGTAGACATCAGGTTTCGGCAGCCCATCCGGGTTGAACAACTCAACGGCCATATCAATCCTCATGTCGGCGGTACGCCCTTCGCACCGGAATGCACTTTACTGCGACCTTGGCCGCCCGGTGGCACCGGTGGAACCTTTGCCATGCGCTGGTCTGGGCGGGCGCTCCTTTGGCGGGCGTACGGGAAGGTTCGAGGTCGGATCGGCTCAAACTCACCGCACCGGGAGATGATCGTGCCCGCCAAGAGCAGCACCACCAAAGCGTCGAAGAAGTCGAGCAGCCAGCCGTGGCTGCACGTGGACGGGACCCAGATACAGGAGTTCGGCACGGTCAGGACGTGGCCGCTGGCCCTGTCCGACCAGGCCCGCACCTACGCCTGCGAGCGGCTCAACCAGGTCCTGGCCGACACGCAGATCCTCTACGCCCTGTACAAGAAGCACCACTGGCTGATGCGCGGCCCGACCTTCTACCAGCTGCACCTGCTGCTGGACAAGCACGCGGGCGAGCAGCTCGAACTCGTGGACATGATCGCCGAGCGCATCCAGACGCTGGGCGGCATCGCGGTGGGCGACCCGCGGCACGTGGCGGAGATCACCGTGGTCCCGCGCCCGCCCAACGGCGCCGAGGAGGTCCCGGCGATGATCTCGCGGCTGATCGAGGCGCACGAGACCATCCTCATCACCGCGCACGACGCCGCCTCGCGCGCCCAGGAGCTGGGCGACGACGGCACGAACGACCTGCTGGTCTCCGACGTCATCCGCACCGGGGAGATGCAGACCTGGTTCCTGGTCGAGCACCTGGTCGACACCCCGCTCGTCGAGACGCCGCACAACGGCCAGGTGCGCGCGCCGCGCCGGAACGCCGCCAAGTCGAAGTAGGCCCGGTACGGGCGGTCAGCCCCGCCCGTACCGGTCCTCGGCCCGCCAGAAGTACCAGAACCCGAAGACCAGCGCGCCGACCGCCCACACCAGGCTCGACACCCACACGAGCTGGGGCGGGTTGTGGCCCTCGATGAGGATGTCGCGCATCCACTCGATGTAGCAGGCCGCCGGGTTCAGGTACATCACCGTGGCGATCCACTCCGGCAGCCCCGCGGCGTTGACCACCTTGTCGTGGATGGCGAAGAACACGCCGGAGGCGTACAACCACGTCCGCATGATGAACGGCAGCAGCTGGTTCAGGTCGCGCATCGTGGACCCGACCCTGGCCAGGATCAGCGCCGCCCCGGTGTTGAACAGCGTCTGCAACACCAGCACGACCGGGATCATCAGCCAGAACCAGGTCAGCGGCTCCCCGGTGATCAGCACGATGACCAGCAGCACGCCCATGGAGACGACGAGCTGCTGCAGCTCCTGGATCGTGTACGCCAGCGGCAGCGAGGCCCGCGGGAAGTGCAGGGCGCGGATCAGCGACAGGTTGCCGGAGATCGACTTGGCTCCGGCGGTGACCGTGCGCTGCGTGTAGGTGAACACGAACATGCCGGTCAGCAGGAAGGCCACGTAGTTGTCGATGTTCTTGCTGCCGCCCAGGATGAGGCCGAACATCACGTAGTAGATGGCGGCGTTCAGCAGCGGGGTGATGACCTGCCAGAGCTGGCCGAGGGCCGAGCCGGAGTACTTCGAGACGTTGCGCGAGGTCGCGTACGTCAGCACGAAGTGCCGCCGCTCCCAGAGCTGGCGCAGGTAGACGGTGAACCGCGGGCGCGCGATGGCGGGGCGGAGCCCGTGCTCGCGGGCCAGCTCCGCCAGCGGCTGCGGCGCGGGGTCTTCCACTTGGCTCATGAGCACCTCGAAGCGTTGCGTTCGCCGGGCCTCGCACCCACCGGCGCTGCCGGTGACCGAGGGTCGTTCATGGGGCGATCATCCCCCCTGACAGGGGGCTTCGGTCCAGTTTCGAGGCCGGAGCGTCGCGGAGTCGAGCGATTCGCCTCCACGGGGCCCGCCTTCAGACCGTGAGGTACGGCCGCAGCGTCTGGTCGAGGGAGTCGCGCATCGCGGCGGGGAGCAGCCCTTCGCCGGTCAGCGCCCACAGGATCAGGGTGCCGTTGTAGGACACCTGGACCGCGCGGGCCAGCGGCGCGATCTCGGCTTCCGCCGCCAGCTCCCCCGCTGCCACCGCCTCCGTCAGCAGGGCGGCGATCTGGTCGCGGGTGCGCAGGGCATGGTCGGCGGCGTGCGCGCGGAAGTCGGGGTCGGCCAGGTCGAGCTGGAGGAAGCTGAGGCTGCCGGCCAGTTCCTCCGGCGTGGCCACGCCCTCCGACAGGCGCACGAGGGCGGCGCGCAGGGCGGCCAGCGGCGAGCCGTACTCCTCGCGGGCCCGCTCGAACGGCAGGCCCGCGGTCTCGGCGGAGTGGCGGGCGAAGGCCAGCAGCAGGCCGCGCTTGGACCCGAACCGCTGCACCAGCGTGGCCGGGGACAGCCCGGCCTGCCCGGCTACCGCGGCCAGCGTGAGTCCCTGCGGGCCGTGGCGCTCGATCGCGCGCGCGGTGGCCGCGAGGATCGCCTCGTCGCTGGTCGTGCGGGGCCTGCCCATGCTCGTTCTCCCCCGGACTTAGTGAATGCGCATTCACAAACTACCAGGCGACGGGGCTGGACCCGGTAGGTGGGGACAATTAGAGCGGCAGCGTTACGCCGGTGATCGCGAAGCGTTCGACGGTCGCGACGTGCCCGCCGGTGTGGGCGACGATGGTCAGCGTGCTGCCCGGTTTCGCGGTGAAGGAGACCCGCGCCGACCAGGGCTCGCCCGCCTCGGCCACGCCACCGGCCGGCACGCAGCACCGCTTGCCCAGCGGCCCTTTCGACCCGGGATGGCGCACCTCGACCGTGATGCTCTCATCCACTCCCCTGATACGCCCCCCGACGGCCAGCGGCGAGCCGACGGCGGCCCCGTAGGCGGGCTTGGTCAAGGTGAACGCCTTGGTGTCGTCGGTGCCGACGACCTCCCAGGGGGCGTCCTTCCCCGGGCCGTACTTCATGAGGTGCACGACGGCCGCCTCGAACCGGCCCTCCTGCCCGTCCATGCCGACGTGCACCCGCGCGTGCGAGCCGTCGATCCTGGTCTTGATGGCCAGGTCGATCTCGGTGAAGCCGAGGAAGTCGCGGGTGAAGGCGATCGCGGTGCGCTTGGGGTCCAGGTGCCAGGGCTCCGCGCCGTCCTCGTGGTAGGCGCGCTGCCAGGTCGCGACCTCCTGCGGGCTGGAGAACGGCCACAGCGGCTGGTAGTGGCCGGCGATCAGGACGTCCCCCGGAGTGGGAGGCGTCCGCGGAGGACTCGGGTCCGGGAAAGGTCTGGTGGTGGGTGTGCCGCCGGCCGGCGGAGGCGAGGCGGTGACCGTGACGGTGGCACCCGCCCGCGACGCCGGCCCGGTCACACCACACCCCGCCAGGGCCACCACGGTCACGGCCAGCAGGGGCACGGCTCGTACGGCGAGCGCTTTCATGCGGTTTCTCCTGCTCTGCGGGGCCCCGTTCGACGAGGCCCCCTAATAAAAACCGTACCCATTCCCACGCGCCTCCGGGCGGCGCATCCGGCACCGGTTCACCTGCGGCAACGGCCCGGCTTCCGAGAGGTCCCGCCCGTGCGGGGGTAACGTCCAGGCATGGCCGCCGGCCGGCGCGCGCCCACACCGGAGGAGACGTGATCATGGCAGGCACAGGAGATCTCGGCCGCCGCATCATCCATCACCGCGAACGCCTCGGCCTGACCCGGGAGCAGGTGGCCGAGCACGCGGAGATGTCACCGGGGTATCTGAAGTACCTGGAGGAGAACGCCGACACGCCCGACACCGGCTCCCTCTACCGCCTGGCGGACGCGCTGCGTACGACGGTGGACGACCTGCTGGGCGGCGGTCATGACCGGCCGCCGGGGCACGGCCCCGCCATGGCCCACCCCACGCTGGAGACGATGGACGAGGCGGAGTGCCGGCGACTGATCGAGCCAGGCGGGATCGGGCGGGTGGCTTTCAACGGCTCGCACGGGCCGACCGTGCTGCCCGTCAACTACAAGGTGCACGACGGCGCCATCGTGTTCAGGACCGCCGCCGGCGGGGCCATGGACCAGGACCTGAGCACCGGCCTCGAAGGCGTCGACATCAAGATCGCCTTCCAGATCGACAACATCGACGAGGCCAACCGGGAGGGGTGGAGCGTGCTGGTGCAGGGGCCGGCGCACCACGTGCCGCCAGGAGAGGTGGCGGCCGTGGCCGGCGCGGGGGTCACCCCGTGGGCGGGCGGCGAGCGTCAGCTCTTCATCCGCATCGTCCCACAGCAGATCACCGGCCGCCGCATCCACGGGATGTGAGTGACCTCAGCGGCACCCCTTGGCGGCGAACGCCATGAGCTGCGTGACCTCGCTCTTGTCGAAGTTGTCGTCGGAGCCGATCACCAGCGTGCACTCGCCGCCGGCCAGCCGCGGGCCCCAGGCCAGGCTCTCCAGGTTCTGCACCGGGGGCCGGAAGTCGCCCAGGTCGTAGACCAGGCGCTTGGAGACCGGCCGGTAGGGGCCGTCCTCGGCGAGGGAGTCGCGCTTCAGCACGTTCGTGGCGCCGCGCAGGTCGATCTCGTACAGCTTGGCCCGGTAGCCGACGCCCTCCATCCAGGAACGCTCCAGCGCCAGGTAGCGGTAGTCGTCGATGGACAGGAGCTCCGACACGCCGCTGTCGGCCAGCCCGGACGGCGGGTTCGGCGGGGCGGCCAGTGCGTCCAGCGCGTAGGCGTACTGGCCGCGCGTCCTGCCCTGGCGGTCCCACATCGTCAGCCGGGTCACCGCGCCCCGTCCGGCCGTCGGCACCGGCCCGTCCTCGAACTTCGGCCCCTCGGTCACCGCGGTGATGGCGTGCTGGGAGACGGCGAGCCCTTCAAAACCGAAATTGCGCCGCTGCCCGCGATCGGTGTGGGCCAGTTCCAGATTCCACGGCACCGGCAGTTCGGCCACCGTACGACCCCGGAGGTTCGCTCCGTGCACCGCGGATTGCGAGACGGGAATTTCCGGATTCCGCGCGTCGGGCCGGTCGCCCTCGTCGCCCCAGAGCAGCCGCCCGGTCTCCGGGTCGTACCTGATCGACTCGGGGTCGGCCGAATCCCGCCGGCCGTAGCCCGCGTACGGCTTGCCGTCCTCCCGGGTGAGCGTCGTGACGCCGGTGAGACGTACCCCGGTGAAGTCGCCGGTGGCCTTGTTGATCGCGAGCTTGCCGGTGTAGAAGCGGGCCGGGTTGTAGCGGTCGCGGTCGTCGGAGATGAAGTACCAGTTCCCGGTGCGCGGGTCGCGGTCGATGCCCGACAGGCCGCCGACCGTGGTGCCGTCGAACTTCATCAGGTACGGGATGCGCTGCTCTCCGAGGAAGCGCGTGATGCGTACCGGCTCGTCCGGATCCGCCGCCGCGGGTGGAGCCGTGCTCACCACCATCGCGCAGGTGAGGGCGATTCCCATTGTCTTGCGTGAAATTGTTCTGCGTGAACGAGCCATCTGACCCTCCGTGCCGAAAATAGACGGGGGACATGAAAGCGCGGATCCACGAGAAAGTCCACGATGAAACAATGGCATGCCGCACTGCAAAAGGTGCGAATGCGTGAGAAAATACGGCCCCTCGCCGGACGGACGGTGGCGACATCTCGCTCGAATACGGCCGGACCAGACGCAAGCCGGGAAATTACCATGGAATTTCCCGGCGGCGGCACTTACCAGCCATCGACCCCTGGGGGGCCGCGTGCCGTGGACGGGCCGAGGTGTCACCGGGGATCGGGAAGGGCGCCGATGACCGCCGTGGCGTCCAGTTCGTCCGAGGTGGCCACCCGGGCCGACAGCCCGGCGGCGCGTACCGCGTCGGCGGTCTCGGCCGCCTGGCGTTCGCTGGTCTCCACCAGCAGGTGCCCGCCGGGCGCGAGCCAGCCGGAAGCGCCCGCGATCACGCGGCGCACGACGTCGAGCCCGTCGGTGCCGCCGTCCAGCGCCAGCAGCGGCTCGTGCAGGCGGGCCTCGGGAGGCAGCAGGCCGACGGACTCCGACGGCACGTACGGCGGGCTGGCGATCAGCAGGTCCACCCGGCCGCGCAGGGTGGCGGGCAGCGGCTCGTACAGGTCGCCCTCGTAGACGTGCGCGCCCGTCAGGTTGCGCCGGGCGCAGCGCACCGCGACGGGGTCGAGGTCGGCGGCGTGCAGTTCGGCGCGGGCAGGCCCGGCCGCGACCGCCGCACCCATCGCGCCGGTCCCGCAGCACATGTCCAGGATCACCGGCGTGCCCGCGACCGCGCGAGCCAGGGCGACCGCTTCTTGAATGAGGAACTCGGTACGCGGCCGGGGCACGAACACCCCCGGCTCAACGGCCACCCGCAGGCCGCAGAACCGCGCCCAGCCCAGGACGTGTTCGAGGGGCTCACCCGCGACGCGGCGCTCGACCATGGCGGCGAGGGCGTCGGGGTCGGGCGCGGCGGAGACGAGCAGTTCGGCCTCGTCCTCGGCGAAGACACAACCGGCGGCACGGAGCCGGGCGACGATGGCAGAGGCAGGGATAGATGACGAAAAAACCGACATGGGAGCCTTTCGGGATGCCGATGGGCGCTCCCGCGGTCACCTAATCCTGGTGGCCCGCACGGCCGGCAGAAGGGAGCACCCAGCCTGACACAGCGGTAATGGGTCTCACCTCCCAAGGCCGAAGGACGTTCGCGTACGAGACCGTCACAGTATCAGCCCGGCGCACTCTGTGTTGAACGATGACAGATGATGTCACGTAGCGCTATTTATGCAGGTAAGGCATGTTCGCATGGACCGGTAGGTGACGCAAGGACCGTAGCCGTACCCCTTGGCGAACACCTGCCGCCCGCCCGAGACCACCGATACGGCCGCGCCGGGCAGCTCATATTTCTCGAGCTGTGCCGGCACAACGCTGTCGATCAGCCGGCCCACGTCCGCCGGGCTGTCTGCGGACGCCTGGCCGGCGGCGTTCGCCTGGCCCGTGCCGGAGAGGATGGCAAGCACGATCACCGCGGTGAGGAGCGCCGCTTGCTTCATGCGTTCAACACACCGCAGCCGGACAGGCTGACGACAAGAGCCACGGTCAGCAGCATCGCGCGCGCCGGCATTGACTCCCACGACCGTGGGGTGGCCCCCGCGGTGGTCGCGCGGGCGCCGGGAGACGCGCTTCACCCGAGCCTCTTCCAGAAGGAACAGCGGTGGTCGGTGCCATAGTCGATGGGCCGGACGTCGTCCGGTACCAGACCGAGCACGGGTCCTTGCCCGGTGAACCGGGACCAGCGCGGAGAACCCTTTGCGTTGGGGTCGCCGGTCCGGGCGAAGGTGGTCCAGTAGCCGACCATCTGCGCGCCCAGTCGCTGCTGCGGCGGCGTGCGGAGGAGGTTTACACCACCCAGGTCGAACAGGGATGGCAGGTCGGTGGCGTGGGTCGCGCCCAGGGGGAACCCGGGGACGTCGATGCCGTTGACGTTCGGGGCGTCGCGGTCACCGAACTCGTAGACGTAGACGTCGGTTTTCCGGGCGAGCAGCCGGTCGGCCTGCAAGGTGGGGCAGGCCCAGGACCGGTCGGTGACCACCGTTGCCCAGGCGATCGCCGGCGAGTCGTACGCGGAGAGCGGGTAGCGGGCCTGCACCTCGTCGGCCTTCTCCCCGAACGCCGTCTTCATCAGCTCGGGGTAACGCTCGGCGGTGTACTTCTGACCGGCCATGATGGCGCCGCCGATGAAGGAGCGCATCTCGTCGCGGTTGCCGCCGGAGATCACCGGCACTCGGTGGAACGTTCCCTCGCGCAGCGCCTTGGCCGGGTTCGTGGGAAGCAGGGAAGTGCCGTACGTGACGTGATCGCTGAACGAGACCATGTGCGGCGGGAAATCGGCGGCGGGTCGTTCACGCAGGCAGTCGAGGGTCTTTCTGGCCGAGCCCTTGTCACACTTCATGCGGGCGGCGAGCGCGGCCCCGTCCTTCCGCGTCGTGGCCAGGGACGTGTACGGCGTGTGCGCGGGAGAGCTGGGAAAGAGCCCTCCGGCCGACCAGGCAAACGCATGGGGGCGTCACCGATCACATCGGCGGCGCCCCCAGACGACTTCGCCGACCCCAGAAGTCTCACAATTACCGATCAGTCGCCCTTCGGGACATACCGGATGTTTTCAAGATTCCCGACAGAGGCAAACTCAGTGAATCCAGGTGCGCGGTCAGGACCCGGGCGGCCCAGCCGGTGTCGCCCGGCGGCTCGTAGACCAGGTGAAGAGCCAATCCGTCGATGACGGCGTGCAACCTGCGGACCTCCAGCTCCAGGTCGCGCCCCGGCGACAGATCCACGCCGTTGTCGAGCAGGCTGACCATCCAGCGGCAGGTGTCGCGCAGCGCCTGGCGGGCCTCCTCGCGCGGCGCCCTGAGGGACTCCTCCGCGTTCGCCGCGCTGAACAGTGCCAGCCAGACCTCCATCTCCGCGCGGCGCCCCGCGTCCAGCGGCAGCAGCTCGCGCGCCACGGCCTCCACGGTCTGGCGGATGGTCGGATGCGGCGGCAGCGCGGCCACCCGGGCACGTACACGAGTGAGCACGAGCTGCAGGGCGAACACCAGCAGCTCGCCCTGGCTCCTGAAGACGTGGCGCAGCGATCCGGCCGACACGCCCGCCTCGGCGGCCACCGCGCGTACGGAGACGTGCCCGACGCCGTCACGCATGATCACCCGCCAGGCCGCCTCGGCGAGTTCCTGGCGCCGCTGTTCGTGGTCGATGAGCTTCGGCACGCGGCCATGTTAGCTCATCCGTGCTAGCATGATCCACTATGGCAACACGGTCGTATCAACAAAGGGCTGTCCCGTCTTCTCTCTGCCTGCTCGTCCCTGGACTGATCGTCCTGGTGGTGCTCTACATCGCCCTGCCTGTCATGATGGCCGTCGACCGCGACTACACCAGCGCGTCGATCATGCGGAACAACCCGTCGCTCAGCCCTGCCGACCTGGACTTCGCCGTCAACGCCGCCATCGTCTACGCGATCGTGCTGCATGCCGTGAGCAGCGCTGCGGCCGTCTGGCTCGTCGTCAAGGCGCTTCGTGGCCGCCGCTGGGCCCGCATCGCACTCACCGCGTACCTGATCCTCGCCACCCTCGGCAGCCTCGTCTCCGCAGCGGCAGGGGCCGAATACCTCTGGGCCGTCATCCCGAGCGACGCTATCCAGCTCGCCATGATTGTCCTGCTCTGGTTGCCTGCCCCCTCCAGGCGCTTCTTCGGCTCCTCCTGAAGCAGCCACCCGTAATCGATCTTCCCGGCAGGAGGCCCACGGGCCGGCCGACGTAACCCCAGGAAGCCCCTTGCGGGCGTTTCGGTCGAGACACGTCCTGGACAGCCTTACGTGCCTGCCGGGAGGGCCGGGCACTGTCGCAGTGCTCCGGGTATCGGGTGAGGGTTCGGCGCAGGTGTTTCTCGTTGCGGATGAGTGTGCGGTCGAGGAGTTCGCGGCGCAGGGTGCCGATCATTCTCTCGCAGTGTGCGGTGGTTTTCGGGACTTGTGGCGGGCTCTTGAGGACACGCAGGCCCGCGTCGGCGATGGACCAGGCAGCGGTTGCCGGTCCCGCGCGGGTGGTCGGCCTCGGTGAACAAGCTGGCTCCGCGGCCGGGAACCACGCAGGTGTACGCCTTCGGCACGGCTCATCCGGAGGATCCCCGTGCACACAGTGCGCACGGGATCCCGGTGAAGGCGAACGCGATGATGTGGCGGATCAAGGGATGAGCGAAGCGGACACGGTGGGTGCCGTACCGCTTCCGTCTCCCGGGTGACCCGGAGTTCGCGTACACCGCACAGGCGCGATCCCCTGCACCGACGGCAGGGGCATGATCGCGCTCGCCGGCTGACGTTCCGTCGAGCGCGCAACTTCGTGAGACCTCAGTAGGCGCGCGTGCGCCCGACCCATACGTTCCGGGCGCGGAAGTAGGTGTCGCCGGTGGGCCCCGGCAACTGGTCCTTCCAGCCCGGGGAGCTGTCGTCCAGGCCAGATGCGTAAGTGCCCATCTGCAGGTTGATGATGAGCCACATCGGGATGCCGGCCCAGCCGAGGCCGAGATGGTCGGCCACCCAGTTCCCGCCGAAGGAGTACTCGAGCTTGACGTTCTCGCCGTCCTTGTACATCCAGACGCGGTATTTGATGAATTGGCTACTGGGATTGCTCTTGTCGTCGGTCAGCTTGGTCGTCCTGGTGACGTAGTTGCCGCTGTCCGGGAACTCTCTGGTGTCCTCTGTCGGATTGGCGTTCCGGGTGTTGAAGAGGTTTTCGGGGAATGCGCCATCCTGCCCGACGTATTCGAGGATGTCGGTCTCCGGCGGCCACACGTCGGCCCCGGTCATCCAGAACGCCGGCCAGATGCCCGGGCCGGTGTCGGTCCTGAACTCGCCCTCGATGTCGTACTCGGGGAACTGATCGTTGATGACGATCTGCTGCTTGGCATGGACGGCGCCGGAGTGCCACCAGATCGGCGCGCGCGGCTGATGAGTGCTGGACTCGACCGACTTGGACAACCGGGTCGCGGTCAGCGTCATCACGCCTCCGGAGAGGGAGACCTTGCTGTCCTGCATCTTGGCGGCGCCGTTGTGCGTCCGGACATCGCCGAAGGTGACGGGGTAGTTGAGGTTCCACACCTGGTCGAAGGCCGTCCTGCTGTCGAAGGACGTCTTCTCGATGATGTTCTCCCACGTCTCGGCGCTGCGCGCGGCGGCGCGGGCGGCGCGGCGGGCGGTGCTGCCCGCGGACGAAGAGGCCGCCTGGGCGGTGGCCGGGAGACCCGCCAGTCCCATGGAGATGCCACCGACGGTTAAAGCCGAGGTCAGGAGTCGTCGCCGGCTGATGCCCTGGTCGAAGTTCTTCACCGCAGAAAGTCCTCATAAGCGTCATGGATCTTGGTCAGGCTCAGTATGACCAAGGGATTTCGATTCGGGTAGGAGTGATCTTTGCGTGCGGTTACGGCGACCCGGAGTAGCCGTCTCCGGACGGCCGAATCGCGTGAGTCTCTTCCATCTGGCGGGCGTCCCCAGCTACATCGTGGTCGCCGAACTCGGCATCAACCAGGTGCTTCGCGGGACGCTGCCACGTCCCGAGTTCCCTCAGGCGCTGCGCGAGGCGGCCCCGCCGGTGTGGCGCGGCCGGGCGGCGATGACCCTCCGGTACGCCAGCGGCTCCTACGTCCCGCGCGGCCAGGCCGCCGAGGTGGCGGGAGCTCCGACTGTCGCGGCCATGAACACGGGACACGCGGTGCCGGCGGTGCGCGGCGAGTGGGTCACCAACGAAAAGAGACTCCTGCGGCAGGCCGGCCTGCGCGACCTCAACGCCATCGTGGGCGAACTGCGGCCGGAGCCCGGAGTGCTGGCGCGGGCGATCACGGAGGCGGCCAAGCTGTTCGACGCCGCCGTCTGAGCAGCAATCGCCCTCCGAGAAGCAACCGCCGTCTGAGTTCACGTCCAGGGAGATGGTGTACGCGTTTGACCTGGTCAAAGCGCGGGCGGGCGAGAGGGGACGCTCTGTTGCCCGCCTCCCTGTCCCTGCCGGCCGAGCCGCAGCAGCGAAGTGTGCGACGCAAGGACGAGCGAGCTGAAGGCTTCCCCGACGGCTGGCTAGCCAAGGGATCGCCAGAACCCGCAGTGATGCTCGCGATCCAGGTTGACCGTGGTGATCCCGCCTTCACCGGGGGCGAGGGACATCACTTGATGGTCAGAGGGCCGATAGGCCGGCCAGACCGGCGCCGTCTGGTTGCCGTTGGGGCTTCCGTCGTGGGCAAAACTGGTCCAGTAGCCGATCATCTGGTCGGACAGGCGCTGCTGCGCTGTGGACAAGGCGCGGCCCGCGTACGCGCGCGAGAACAAATACTGAAGCTCGCCCGCGTGGTAAGCCCCGGTCGGATAGCTCTGCGGAGGCGCCTGCTTGAACCAGGGCGCCGTGCGATCGGCGAATTCGAACGCGTAGGTCGGGACGTGCCGGCTGAGCAGCGTGTTCATTTCGACGGCGGGGCAGGCCCAGGCCCAGTCGGTGATGGTGGCGGCCATGGCCCAGCTCGTGGAACCGCGGTAATCGCGCAGGGGGTAGCGGCGGATCACCTTTGCGTTCTCCTGTTTGGTCAAGTCGAGGAAATTTCCCAGCACCGCCGGATATTCGGCGGCGGGGAGCGGACCGCCTGCTTCGGCGTCGAAGCCCACCTGGAAGGTCACGTGTTCATCGCGTGTGATGCCGTGCATGACGGGCACTCGGGTGAAGCGGCCGGAAGCCAGTTGACGAACGGGATCCTCGGGCAGGACACCACCCCCGTAGGTGGGCGCGAGCCCGTGCGGACCGACCGCTTTGAGCAGAGCGGAGACCGGCTTCGCCCGCAGACAGGCTGCCGCTGTACGCAGGTCGCCGCAACCGGCTGCGGTGGCGATCTCGATGGCCTGCTTCTGTGCCTGCGCCCGTGGCTTGGGGCGCCAGGTCTCCGCTTGCGGCCCCGCGGTTCCGGGCGCCCATGGCCAGCGCAGGGTGCAGGGCCCGCTCTGCATGATGACACGGTGGAAGAGTCCGCGTGAGCCCGGCGCGGTCAGGTGGGCGCAGCTCGACATCCCGCCGGCCGATTCACCGAAGATCGTGACATTGTGTGGGTCGCCGCCGAACGCGGGGGCGTTCGCCCGTACCCAGTGCAGGACTGCCTGCTGATCCTCGATGCCGAAATTTCCCGATCTGTGCCGTGCCGGCCCGCCGTCGAGCGCGGGATGCGCGAGGAAGCCCAAGGCATTGAGACGATAGTTGAAGGTCACCACAATGACGTCGCCTTTGGCGGCCAGCCGTTCGGCGCCGTAGATGGCGCCTGAGCCGCCGAGGAAGCCACCTCCGTGGATCCACACCATGACCGGGGTGGGCCGCGCGTCGGACGCCTTGACGTGCCGCGGCGTGGTCACGTTGAGGAAGAGGCAGTCTTCGGCCATGCTCGGTTTGTCGCCGATGAAGTCCTGGTCCTGGGCGCAGGCCTGGCCGGGCCGGGTGGCGTCGCGTACTCCCGTCCAGGCGGCGGCGGGGCGCGGTGACCCCCATCTCAGGGCGCCCACGGGGGGCGCCGCGTACGGGATGCCCTGGAAGAGCCGATGGTCTTCGTGGACCGTGCCGCGAATCGCGCCGGTCCGCGTCTGGACCACCGTGGGGTCGCCGTCCTGGCTGCTCGCGGCCACCGCCGCGGGACAAGCGGTGAGGACGGCGGCCGTGGCGAGGCAGACGGCCCTGGTCAAGGTCCCCCTCAACCGATTGATGATCTTATGGTGGGTGTTCTTCATGGAGATGGCTCACTGTCGGGTCGATGGGTGATAAGGAATGTTCGGGTACGGGAGACCGGCGCGTGATCAGGTCTTGATCTGCTGATCGAAGCAGCCACCGGTGGCGCGGACCCTGCTCAGGGCGCGGAGCTTTCACCCGCCGCCGGGAGAATTGATCACGTTCATGGGGCGGGGGCGCAGGGCGAGCCGAGAGGTTGCGAGCGTGGTCGCAGCCACGGTCAGCACAGTGGTCGCGATGACCGCGAGGATGACCCAGAAGGGGCCTGTGGGCATGATGGACCCCACGGCGACGGCCATGGGAAAGACGGTGAACACGGCGATCAACGCGCCCAGGGCGATGCCGGCCATGGCCACGATGGTGCTTTCGACCAGCAGCATCCGCCGTATCTGGCGAGGGGTCGCACCGGCCAGGCGTTGCAGGGCGAACTCCCGCCGCCGGGACACCACCAGCACCGCCAGCGCGTTGACTGCGGCGATGGTGGCGTACGCGATGGCCAGCGCGGCAAGCAGGTAGCCGATCCACGCCTGCACTCCCCCGGCGTCGGGGAATATGTATGACAGCCGGCTTTGATCGCCGACGGTGGCACCGGGCCAGGCCTGACTTGTTCGTTTCAGTGCGCTGACCATCGTGGAGACGTCCTGGTTCGCGGCCGCGCGCACCAGGACCGCCGATGCCAGGCCAGTGGTCGTGTGCGCGGCGAGCACGTCGACCGGAAGTATGACACTTCCGTAGTCGGCGGAGCTGCCCAGCAGCGCGATGACCTTGACGTCGATGGCCGCACCGTCGCCGAGCCGCAGCCTGATCCGTTCGCCGAGTTCGATCTCAAGCTCGGCGGCCTGCGCCTCGGACAGGGCCACGGTATTGCCGGCCAGGTTGCGCAACGAGCCGGAAACTAGGGGCGTGGCCAGGATCGACGCCGTGTCCTGCGCGGCGATTCCCAGCAGGGTCCCCGGGTCGCTGCCGCGGGAGTCGTAGGGCTGCTCGATCCACCCCCTGCTGGAGACCAGTGCCGACGCGTGCGCGACCCCGGGACTCTGGCGGATCTGCTCCAGGAAGCCGCCGGAGACGCCGGCAGCGGAGGTGATCATGGCATCGGCCCGGAACTGCTCGAGACGTCCCTGCAGTACGGCGTCGTCGTGCGTCGTCTGCGCATAGATGTTGCCCAGCGCGATGGCCGTGGCCAGGGTCAAGGGTGTCAGGAGGGAGGCGAACTGCCCTGCTCGGGCCCGTACGTTGATGATGGCCAGCTCGTTCGCGGATCCACCGGCCCGGGTGATGAAGCCGCCCGTCCGGGCAAGCAGCCAGGTGAGGACCTCCGGCCCGAGCAATGCCACGGCGATCCCTCCGGTGAGAACGGCCGGGCCGCCCACCGCCGATGCGGTCTCCGGATCGAAGAACATCGTTGTCGTGGCCAGAACCACCGTGACGCCCGCCAGGACGACGCCGAGCAGTCGCCGCGTCGGTCCGACGGTGACGGGCGGAATCGCGGCATCGGCCAGCGCCTGGATGGGGCGGACCCGGGCTGCGGTCACCGCCGCGATCGCAGCCGCTGGCCAGGGGATGAGCAGCGCAAGCAGCAAGCCCGCGGCGAAGGTGATGGTGCTCGGGTGAAACTCCAGTTCCGGGGGGATGACGCCGTACTCCACGCTCAGCGCGAAGATCACGCGACCGAGGAGTACGCCCGGCAGTGCGCCGGCCAGGGCGGCCAGAACGGAGACGATCATCGTCTCGGCCACCACCATGCGATGGACCTGCCGGGGAGTGGCCCCGCCGGCCCTGAGCAGTGCGATCTCCCGCAGGCGGCCTCGTATGCCCAAACCGATGGTGGCGGACACCACGAGGGCCATCACCACGATGACCAGGCCGCCGAAGATGCCGGACAGCAGGATCATGGGGAGCCGACCGGCGGCGATGGCGGTGAACTCGGCATGGCCGCGATCGTTGCCCGTGAGGATCGTCAGGTGGGGCCATCGCTGGTTGTCCAGACGCCGCGCCAGCTCTTGTGGCGACACACCACGGACAGGGAACACGCCGATGACGTCGTACGTGCCGGAGTGCCGGGAGAAGCGCCGCACGTCCGTGGCGGAGAAGAACAGAGCCGGCGCGTCCACCCGGTGATGCGGGAGCGCGACACCGCTGACCACGAAAGTCTCCGGCCGGCCGCCGACCATGACGGTGACCCGGTCCCCCGGCGCCTTGCCGGTGCCGCGCGCGAGCGCGCCGTCCAGCACGACCTGGCCGGCAGCCTGTGGCTGTTGACCCAGGCTCAGGGTGTACGGGGTGAGCGCAGCTGATTCCCACCCGTGCCCGGACCCGGCACCACCGAGCAACCGGCCCTTCGCGACGACGGCCGCGGGGAACGATACGTCCGGCACCACCCGCTCCACCCCGGGGAAGGCGCTCAACTTCTCCGCCACGTTCGCGTCGAGGCGTGAGCGCTCGGTGTAGGGCACGGTTTCGGATTCCTCGTCGGGCAGGCGGAAGCCAGCCGATCCCGCGACGACCACGGCGGCCGCGCCGAAGCGTTGCGCCGGTGCGTCAAGACGGACGGCCGACTCGAAGACCCCGGCGCAGGCGACCAGGAGCGAACAGCCCAGCGACACGGCGGCGAAGGTGGCAAGGGAGGCCACAACACGAAAGCGCACACCGGCCAGTGCGAGCCTGATCACTGCCCGTCCCGAGCAGCGGCTGCTTCGCGTGCCTGGGAACCAAGTTCGGCCAGGCGGGCGGCCACCTGCGAGACCGTGGGCGCGGTGATCTGACCGGCGAGCAGCCCGTCCACGAGGAAGACCGCGTCGTCGGCGTGGGAGGCGGCGACCGGGTCGTGGGTCACCATGACGATGGTCTGGCCTTCATCCGCCAGGCCGCGGATCATGGTGAGCACCTCGGCCGCCGTGTGGCTGTCCAGCGCACCTGTCGGCTCGTCTGCGAAGATCACCGACGCGTTGCCGGCCAGCGCCCTGGCGATGGCCACGCGCTGCTGCTGGCCACCGGAGAGTTCCCCGGGCCGATGTGCGATGCGGCCTTCCAGACCTACTCGGCGGATGACCTCATTCACCCAGACCTGATCGACCTGCCGGCCGGCCAGCAGTGCGGGCAGCGCGACATTCTCCCCCACGGTGAGGGCGGGCATGAGGTTGAACGCCTGGAAGATGAAGGCGACATGGTCGCGGCGGAGCAGAGTCAGATCCGCCTCGTTCATCGTGGCCAGGGATCGGCCGAGCAGGGTCACGGTCCCGGACGTCGGCTCGTCGAGCCCGGCCGCGCATTGAAGCAGCGTGCTCTTCCCGGAACCGGATGGCCCCATCACCGCGGTGAAGCTGCCGGCGGGGAAGCCGATCGACACGTCGGCGAGGGCCGTAACCGTGTTCGGGCCGCTTCGGTACGTCTTGCGTACCTGGTCGAGGACCACCGGTGCAGGCGCCGACGTCATCGGGGGTTTCCCGAGGTCAAGCGGCGATCGCGGTTTCCGGTGACATGCAGGCGTTCCTGGAGTGTCTTCAGTATGCGTTGGCGGCTCATGTGTCCCCCACTTTTGATCCACACGAATTAGTGTAAGGCACGAACAGTTTCAGGGGACCATCCCACACCCCCGCATAAGGCGCCGGTGGACCTGCCGGCCGGTATCACGCCGGCCGTGGCGAGTTCAGCGGCAGCACGGCAGCCGGTCCCGAGCGGGACCATCCGCACGTTTCAGTGTTCGGTGCCTCGCTCGCCGATCAGGGTCTCGATGCCGTCCAAGATCCGGTTCAGCCCGAATTCGACGTCGCCCTGGGGAAGGTCGTCCTCGATGTAGGCCATGTTCGTCATCAGCGCGGCCGTTCTCGGATAGCCGCGGTCGCCCAACAAGGGCAGCAAGAACTCGAGCGCCGCCGACGTCGCCTTCGCCCGGCCGGACTGGTTCAGGCTGTGCGCCAGGTTCGCCACGCTACGGGCATAGCCGTCGAGCAGCAGGGCGCAGCCGAGTGTGTCCTGCTCGCCCAGCCCCGCGTCAGCCATGCCCTCCAGGAAACATTCCAGCCATCCCACCAGGTGGGGGGTCACGGGAGCCGTGTGGACGGGCACGTCCAGGACCCATGGGTGGGCCAGCGCGCGAGCGATCATGGCGCGGGTCCACTCGGTTGCCGCGTCGCGCCAGTTTCCTGCCTGCCGCACGGATTCGGGAGGCGGCCCCCAACCGGCGTCGGCCAGCAGTACGACCAACTCCTCCTTGGAGCGGATGTAGCGGTAGAGGGCGTTGCCGGTGACGCCCAGCCGCTCGGCGATCTTGGGCATCGAAAGCCCGGCGAAGCCCTCCGCGTCCGCGACCTCGACGGCGGCCTCAACGATCCGTTCGACGCTGAAGGCCGGCTTGGGTCCGCGCCGTCCCGCCGACGGCATGACGCCCCACGCCAGCGCGATGCCGGGCGGCAGGCCCGTGTGCCTCTTGTCGTCCACCACCAACGATTATTCCACGACAAGAAAACTGTTCGTGCCTTACACTGATCTGTACTACCAACTTCTGGGAGATGGCGAGTGAGCGAGATCGACAGCGCGGAGACACCACTGTGGCGCCTGCTCAGACCCGGACAGATACCTGTGTCGGCGGCGGAGCGGCAGGCGGCGGCCGACCGGATCGACCGGGCGGCGGCCGGCGGATCGCTCTCCGCCGAGCAGGCGGCCGTGCGGCACGCACAGTTGTCCGCCGCCAGGACGCGGCGCGATGTGGCGGTGGCTCTGAGCGGGCTGCCCGGCGCGGACCCGGCGGTCCTGCCGCGCCTGCTGAGCCTCGTCACGCTGGTGTGGCTTGGGCTGGTCCTCATTCAGCTCGCCGTCTGGTTGATGATCTGTTTCGTCGGCGGGGAGTTCGTCGACGCGTGGTGGTTGTGGAGCGTGATCGTCGGCGGTGCGGTGGTGGGCGTACTGTGGCTTGGCACCGAAGCGCAGTACCGCGACCTGTTGTCGAAAGACCGTCGATGACGGCCGGCCCCGCGCTCCCTGCGCCCACCGTATGAACGCGCCCTGTGTGCGGACGGTCGCCGGCAATGGACCCTGAGGGCGCCTGGCGCAGGTCGGAGAGCGCGATTCGCGCTAGGCGCGCCGACCGGCCCCCGGATGCTCGGCGATGGTGGCGCGGAGCGCGGTGCGGTCGATCTTCCCGTTACGAGTGACCGGCAGCGATCCGCAGCGGACGAAACGGGCGGGAACCATGTAGGCCGGCAGCCTCTGCCGGGCGAACGACCGCAGTCCGCGTTGGTCGAAGGTGCCTGACGGCACGACGAAGGCGACCAACCGGGGATCGGCGCGGTCATCGCGCAGCAAGGCCACCGCGATCTGGAGGACGGACGGGTGGGCGCCGAGCACGCTCTCCACCTCGCCCGGTTCGACGCGGTGGCCCCGCAGCTTGACCTGGTCGTCGGTGCGTCCGCGGAAGTCGAGCAGGCCATCGGGCGTCCAGGAGGCCAGATCCCCTGTGCGGTAGAGCCGCCGACCGGGTTCAGGGTCGAAGGGATCGGGTATGAAACGCTCCGCGGTCAGGGCGGGACGACGCCAGTATCCGCGCGACACGCCTGCTCCACCGATGTGGAGCTCGCCGACGGAGCCGGGTGGGACGGGTGTTCCGTCAGGGCTGAGCACATATGCGGTGGCCCCCTGCACCGGTGTGCCGATCGGTACCCGTGAGCCGAGGTCGTCGTCCCTGGCGACGATGTGGCAGCTGCTGAACGTCGTGCACTCGGTCGGGCCGTACCCGTTCACGATCCGGCAGCCTGGAGCCGCCGCGCGCAACGCGGCCACGTGCGGCACGGACAGCGCCTCGCCTCCGGCGAGAACCGCGCGCAGGCCGTGGAAGGCGGTGAGGTCCTCGTCGATCTGCCGATGGAACAGCGCGGCGGTCAGCCACAGGATCGTGGCACCGGACGTGCCGACCGCGTCGGTCAGCTCGTGCGAGGCGAGCATGCCCGGCGGGGCGATCGCCAACCGCGCGCCGTTCAGCAGTGCCCCCCAGATTTCGAAGGTGGACGCGTCGAAGGGGGCCGGCGCCAGGTGCAGGACGACGTCCGCAGGGGTGATGGCCAGGAAATTGGGCTCGGTGACGAGGTTGGTGATGTTGCGATGCTCGACCATCACGGCCTTGGGTGTGCCGGTCGAGCCTGAGGTGTACATCAGGTAGGCGAGGTCGTTCGTGGCGACGGGCACGCTAGCTCCGATGCCGTCCCCGGTGCCCTCCAGGCCGACGACCTTGACCGGTTGCGCCCGCAGAAGGAGTGTGCCCGCCGCGTCGGCGAGCGCGACGGCGATGCCGGCGTCCTCGATGGTCCGGCCGAGCCTGACCGCTGGTTCGGCGAGGTCGATGGGCACGTAAGCCGCGCCTGCCTTGAGCACGCCCAGCAGGGCCGCCACCAACACCGGGGAGCGGGGGGCCACCACGGCGACCCGGTCACCCGGGCGCACCCCTGCGGCGATGAGCCGGCCGGCGAGCCCGCTCGCCCAGGCATTCAGCCGGGCGTAGCTGATCTCTCCTTCTGCGGCGGAGATGGCGATCGCCTGCGGGCTCGACCGGGCCCGCAGCTCAAAGAGCTCGTGGACGCCTGCGGGCCGGGTCACGTCATGGACACCAGGACGCGGCGCTCGCCGGTGAACGCCTCGCGGCCGTGCATGACCAGCTCGTTGTCGACGATCATCACGTCGCCCGCCGCCCATGGCACGCTCAGAGTGTTCCTGCGCACCGCGTCGCGCACCTCGTGCAGGTCCGCGGCATCGATCGGGGTGCCGTCGCCGAAGGTCACCGAGTGCGGCAGCTCCGCTTCGGTCTCGACCAGGGTGAGCAGCGCCTCGGCCTCCTCCGCCGGCAGGCCCGAGGGGTGCCACTGCTCGGCCTGGTTGAACCAGATGAGCTCGCCGGTGACCGAGCGCCGCAGCACCGCCGGCCTGAGCTGGGCGGTACGCAGACCGCCGTCATCCGTCCAGGCGAACTCGGTCTCCGTGTCGCGCAGAAAGGTTTCCACGGCGGCCGCGTCGGACGTCTGGTACGTGTCCTGCCAGGACTTCCCGAAACCGTAACCGCCGTGCAGCTGCTGACGGTACACCACGCCGTGACGTTCGAACCGGTCCCTCGTGTCCTCCGCCAGGTCGGCGAGCACGGCCCTGCCGTCGCAGACCGGGGTGGCCCCTCCGGTCCTGGCCGGCACCAGGCAGCAGAAGAACAGCCTGGCGGGCCAGTGGTGCGCGTAGGACAGCTCGTTGTGCGGCGAGATCGGGTATTCGGCTGGATATTCCGTCGAGGTGAACACTCCTGTCGTCACCTTCCGCCGCGGGGTGTTGCCGCCCCGGTAGCTGGTCATCGGGCTGCCGAAGGTGCTCACCAGGCTGTGGAACTCCTCGGGCGTACGCAGTCCCAGGCCGCGTAGCAGGACGGCGCCGTCCCTGGTGAGAGCGTCGTCGACATCCTCACCAGGGACGTCCGTCCCCGCCAGGGTCAGGACGGTCATCGTCGTCCCGCCCGAGGTGATCTTGTCAGTGGGCATGGTCGCCTCCTGATAGGGCGCTCAAGGGCCGCTCGGGATGGTCGGCCATGTGAGACAGCAGCGTGACGTAACGGGTGGCGAGCCTCCGGGCCGTGCCCGCGTCGTACAGCTGGGTCCGGTACACCAGCGTCCCGCGCAGCGGGCCGCCGTCGTCGGTCAGGTCGACGAAGACGTCGCATTTGGCGCCGCCGTTGTCGACCTCGATCCACTGCACTTCCAGGCCGGACAGCCGCGGCCGCAGACCGGGCTCGTTGTGCATGGTGAGCATCACCTGGCACAGGGGCCGGTAGGCGGGATCCCGCAGCGGAGCGAGCGCCCGGACGATCGAGTCGAAGGTGGCCGTGGAGTGATCGAGCGCGGCCAGCGTGGCGTGCTGGACACGGCGTGACAGCTCGCGGGCGGACGGGTCGTCCGAGCTGTCGGTACGGATGGCCATCGTGTTGATGAAGCAGCCGACCACGCGCTCGGCCTCCCATTCCGAACGCCCTGCCGTCGATGTGGCGACCACCACGTCGCGCTCGCCCGAGAGCGAGGCCAGCAACGCGGTCAGCGCCGCCATGCAGACGGCGTACGGCGTCACCCCCGTGACCGCGGCCATGCGGCGGACGCGGTCGCTCAGCCCGGCTCCGATCTCCAAGGGGACCAAGCCGCCCGCGTCCGACAACGTCGCCGGGCGCGGCGCGGGCGAGGGAAAGGTGGTCCGGGAGGGTGCGCCCCGCAGCCGGTCCGCCCACCAGGCGACGTCGGCGGGATCCTCCGGCACGCGGGCCACATCGCTGTATTGAACCGCCGCCGGCGGCGCCTTCCCCGTCCCGCGGTGGAAGGCGTACAGCGCGTCGAGGTCGTCCAGCAAAATGGATCGGGACCAGCCGTCCGCGGCGATGTGGTGCACCACGATCGACAGGACGTGATGGTCTGTGCTGATCCTGCACAGCGTGGCGCGAACGGGAAGCTCCGCCGCCAGGTCGAACGGCCGGCGGGCCTGGGTGCGCAACCAGCCGGCCAGCCGGTCTGCCGGCACGCGTACCTGGCCGACGGCGAATCTGTCGGCGGACTCGATCCGCGGCCGCGGCTGTCCGTCCTGCTCACCATAGGTGGTGCGGAGGATCTGGTGGCGGGTCACCAATTCCCGAAGCGCGCGCCGCAGCGCACGCGGATCGACCAAGCCTCGCAACCGCAGAGTCAGCGGGATCGTGTAGGGAGAGTGCCCGTCGGAGAACTTCTCGGCGAACCATTGCAGCCGCTGCGTCGGCGACATGGTTGGCGACATGCCCGGCCGCTCGGCGTGCCCGGCTGACGCTGGAAGCGCCGGGTTCGCCGCGGGCACGGCCGCCGTACGGGCGCCCGCGGCTATGCGGGCGGCCAGCCCGGCCGGCGTGCCCGCGGCGAACACGGCGCTGACCGGCAGATCAACGCCGAACAAGCGCCGGACTCTGGCCGTCAGCCGGGCCGCCGCCACCGAGTGGCCTCCGAGAGCGACGAAGTCGTCGGTCGGCTCGACCTGTGGCACCGCGAGAAGTTCCGCCCAGATCGGCAGGAGCCGTTCGAGCTCGGCGTCCGCCGTCACCGTGCCACCTCCGGAACACCGCCCAGCCGGACGAGCGGAGAACAGAACTGGAACACCAGCGGCACGAGAACCCCGACGGCGCAGATAAGGATGGCCGTCCGCAACCCGAGGGGCTCGGCCGCGAAACCGGCGGCCAGCGCGCCCAGAGGCGCGATGCCCAGCCCGAACGCGCGGAACGTCGCGGCGACCCGGCCCTGCAGGTGGTCGGGGGTGACCGCCTGCCGCACGGTCATGGTCACCATGCCGCCCAGCGGCATGCCGACGCCGAACATGAGCTGCGCGCCGGCCAGTGCGGCAACAGCCGACCAGGTCGAGCCGCCCGCCAGCGGAATGAGCAAGTAGGAGACGTTGCCGAAAACACCGGCGATGATCAGCATCCGGCCCAGCCCCATCCGCTCGACCATCCGGGGCGCGAGCGCGGAGCCGATGATCGCGGCCGGCCCGCCGCAGGTGAGGATGATCGCGACCAGGCTCGCGTGAAGGTGCAGTTCCTGGAGCGCGAACGGGTAGTACAGCGCCTGGATGCCGGTCACGAAGAACATGTAGAACGACGTCGCGAGGAGAGTCGGACGCAGCAGGGGCTGCGACCAGACGAAGCGCACGCCCTCCCTGATCGACAGGAGCACTTTCTGCGGCTCGGCAGCAGCCGACGGCGTGGGTTCGGGCCGCCGGATCAGCAGGCACGCGAACGCCGACGCCAGGAACGTCACCGCGTCCACCACGATCGCCCCGGCCGCGGAGAACCAGCTCAGCAGCAGCGCCGCCAGCCCGCGGCCGGCCACTTCCGCCGTCGATATCGACAACTGCGTCTTACTGTTGGCCTCGGGCAGTTGCTCGCGTCTGACCAGCGACGGCAGATACGCGTGGTCGGCGACGTCGAAGACCACCTGCAGCACACCCATGATCACCACGACGGCGCAGAGCCAGGCGAGGGTGAGCTGGTCGGTGAAGTAGAGCACCGGAACGGTGATCAGCAACAGGCCCTGGCCGAGGTCCGTCCCGATGAGCAGCGGTCTGCGGCGCACCCTGTCGGCCCACACGCCGACGAACAGGATGAAGACGAAGGGCAGCTTCTGCAACGCCGACAGCACGCCCATCTGCGCGGGCGAGACGTGCAGCAATGTCACCGCCACGATCGGCAGCGCGACGGCGGTGACCTGCGAGCCGACCAGCGACAGGCTCTGGCCGATCCACAACTTCATGAAGTCCGCGTCACGCCACAGGCTGGACGTCCTGTCAGTGGCCTGCGTTGACACGGTCGAGCACCTCCCGAAACACCGCGGCGGTCCCTGGGACGTGCGGTTCCTCCGCGGTGCTGCTCCTGCTCCCGGGGATGGGGACCAGTTCCAGCTTGCCGGTGACGACGTCGTCCCATCCGTGGGCGTGCTCGGGCCCGAATTCTGGGTCGCCGACCGGTTTGAGCAGCACGACATCGCCGTCGTAGGGCGCGTGCACGTTCCCGAGCAGCGCGCCGACGTTCGCCCGGTACACCCGCAGCATGCGTTCCGCCTGCGCCAGGTCCGTGACCGCCGGGTCGAGCGCGCCCGCCCGGCCGGCGCCTTCGACGATCGCCGCGAGCCGTTCGCGAGGAGAGAGCCGGGCCAGGCGTTCGGCATCGACGTCATAGTCCCCGCCCGCCAGCGCGCTGGTCATGAGGGCGACGTCGTCGCCGAGACCGGGGTCGACCGCGTCGGTCGCCTGCGACCAGAACACCGCCACCAGCGGAACCTCGCCTCCTTGCGCGCGGAGTCTGCGGGCCACCTCGATCGCGATGTTGCCGCCGACGCAGAAGCCGGCCAGGATGACGGGCCCGCCCGGCCGGATGTCCCGCACCCGCCGCGCGTAGTCCTCGGTCATCGCCTCCAGGCTGACGTGCGGGGTTCTGCCGTCGCCGAATCCCCGGGCGGGTATTCCGTACGCCGGCTGGTCCGAGCCCAGGAGCATGGCGAGCTTGCGGTAGCGGAAAACCTGGCCGCCGAGGGCGTGCACGAAGAAGATCGGCGCCCGCGCGCCGGAGGCCCGTAAGGCGACGACGCGATCCGCGGGCGCGAGCTGGTCGGGCGATCTCAGCAGCGTGGCGAGCTCTTCGATGGTGGGGTGGGACATGAGCGTTTCCACCGGTACGTGATGGCCGAACTCCTTACGGATCCGGGTGACGAGCCGCAGTGCCCGCAGTGAGTGGCCGCCCAGCGCGAAGAAGTCGTCGCGCATGCTGACCGCACGAACGTCGAGGATCTCTTCCCAGAGCGCCTCCAGCCTGGATTCGACCAGGTCGCGGGGCGGTGCGAACGCGCGGGGAGCGGCGGCGGGTCCGGGCAGGGCCGCTCGGTCGAGCTTGCCGTTGGGCAGCACGGGGATGTCGTCGACCAGCTCGAATCTACTCGGCACCAGCGCGGCCGGCAGCCGGTGGGCGCAGAAGGCGCGCAGATCCCCCTCCGCGCCCTCTCGCGGGCCGGACCACACTACGAAGGCGGTGAGCAGGCGCTGGTGCGGTTCCGCTCCCGACAGAACGACGACGGCCTGCATGACCGCAGGATGTTCTGCCAGGCGTACCTCGATCTCGCCGAGTTCCACGCGCACGCCGCGGATCTTCACCTGGTTGTCCCGGCGGCCGGCGAATTCGAGCTGTCCGCCGGGCAGCCAGCGGGCGCGGTCGCCGGTGCGGTAGAGCCGCCCGCCTGCCGTACCGGAAATGTGGTCCGGCACGAAGCGTTCGGCCGTGAGCCCGGCGCGACCGAGATAGCCCCGGGCGATCTGGTCCCCGCCGACGAGAACCTCTCCTGCGGTGCCGATGGGGACCGGCTCGCCGCCGTCGTCGAGCACGTGCAGGACGACCCCAGGGCCGGGGCGTCCGATCGGCACCACCGCGCCGGGGTCGCCCCACTCCGTCGGCCACTGCGTCGCCGCGATGCCGAGTTCGGTGGGGCCGTAGATGTTGTGCAGGATCGCGCTCGACTGGGCGGCGAATGACTCCACCACCGCTCTGGGCAGCGTCTCGCCACCGGAGACGACCAGGCGCAACCGGTCGCAGCGGCCGAAGGCTCCTTCCTGGGCGAGCAGCGTGATCAGGCTCGGCACCAGGTATGTCGCCGTGACGCCGTACCGGTTGACCACCGCGGTGAAGGCGTCGCCGTCGACCACCGCCTCGGTCGGCACGATCACCACGGCCGCTCCCACCGCATAAGCCATCACCAGTTCAATGAAGGTGCCGTCAACGCTGAGCGGGGCACGCTGCGCAACCCGGTCGCGGGCGGTGAGCCCAATGTGCTTGGCATGCCAGGAGCAGAACTGCGTCGTGGCCCGGTGCGTGAGCATGACCCCTTTGGGCCGGCCCGTCGATCCGGAGGTGAACAGCACGGCGGCCAGGCTGTCCGGATGCGCGGCGCGGGCGGCCGCGAACGCGCCGGCCGGGGCCTGTCCGACCGGCCCGACGGTCACGGCCCGCCCTTCGAGACCAGTGCCCTTCCTGGTGATCACTACCTGCGCGCCGGAGTCGTCGATCAGTTCCTGGAGCCGTCCGACGGGGTGGTCCAGGTCGAGCGGCAGGACGGCGCCGCCCGCCTGCATGACGGCAAGGATCGCGACCACGGCGTCGGCCGAACGAGGCAGGCCTACCGCGACCACCGACTCCTGGCGCACCCCGGCCTGGGTCAGCCTGCCGGCCAGCGACGTGACCCGGCTCCACAACTCGCCGAAGCTCAGCACGCCTGTCTCGTCCACCACGGCGTCGGCGTCGGGCGTCGTGGACGCCCAGCCGGCCACCATGGCGTGCAACGTCTGCGGCGGGGCGGCCGGACCCGCCCGGCCGCCCCAGGCGGCCATCCGGTCGGCGTCTCCGCGCAGGAGCGGACGGGCCGGTCGCGGGTCACGGCCGGGGTCCGCGCTCAGCTCCGCCAGGGCGGCCAGGTAGTACCCGCCGATGGCGGCGATCTGCTCCGGCGGGAAGAGGGTGCGGTGGTAGGACAGCGTCAGGCCCGCCTCGTCCACGGAACGGGCGAAGACGGCGGTGAAGGGTATGTCGGTCGTCTCCACGTGGTCCTGGCGCAGCACCCGGACAGGTCCGCGGGCAGGCAGCCGTTCGTAGACGTGGAAGTCGTGGAAGTCGAAGGCGGTCTCGAACAGCGGCGAGCGACCTGCCAGGCGCTGGATCTCGAACAGCGGGTAACGGCGGTGCGGCATCAGCCGCACCAGCGCCTCGTCCACGGCACCCACCAGGTCGCTCCACCTACGCCGATCGGTGCGGACTCGCACGGGCACAGTGTTGAGGAAGAGCCCGGCTATCTCGGCGCCGCTCTCGATCTCGGGCCGGCCGTGCATGACGACGCCGGTCATCACCTCGGCTTCGCCGGTGAGCAGGGCGAGCACGCGCAGATGGGCGCTCAGCAGCAGCGTGCGCAGCGGTACGCGCAACCGGTCGGCGGTCGCGGTGAGCCCGTCGAACAGTGGCCGCTCGAACTCGATCACGTGCCGGTCGCTGACCACGTCGGCACTGGTCGGATGGCCGGGCAGTACGGGCAGCCGGGTGGACGGGGCGCCGGCGACAACCCGGCGCCAGTGCTCGGCATTGTCCGGCGAGCTGACGGCCTGTCGTTCGGCGGCGACGAAGTCGCGGAAGGTGCCGGGAAGCGGTTCGGCCGGCGTCTCGGTGCCCTCCAGCCGCGCGGCGTACCTTCGCAGCAGCTCCGTGATGAGGCCGGCCACGCTCCACCCGTCCAATATGGTGTGGTGGAAACTGAGCGACAGGGCGAAGGCGCTGCCGGGCAGCAGGTGGACGGCAGCTCGCAGCAGCGGCGCGACGGCCAGGTCGTAGGAGCGGAACTGCTCGGCCGCCCGCCAGCCCGCCAGCCGGTCCTGGGCGTCGCGGGCCGCTCTCCAGTCGAGCAGTTCGAAGGGGACTGTGGCGTCGGTGTGGACCAGCTGCATGGGCTCGGAGAAGTCCGTCAGGTTGATGGAGGTCCGCAGGACGGGGTGCCGCGCCACCAGATCGCCCAGGCTCGCGCGGAGCGCCGCGGCGTCGAAGCGGCCCTCCAGCGTCACGGTCACCACGTCGTGGAACACCGCGTTACGGGCCCGTTGTTCGCCGTGGTAGAGCATCCCGGACTGCAGGGCGGCGAGAGGATAGGCGTCCTCGATTCCCGGCTTCACTGATCTTCTCCGTTCTGGCCGGCGATGCGGGCCGCATCGGCCGGGCTGAGCAGGCCGAACGCGCCGGCCGGCGGGCTGGGATGATCGTGCGGCGCCGTGGTCGGGCGCCGGGACAGTTCCCGGGACAACTGCCGGGGCGTGCGGTGACGGAACAGGTCGGCGAGGGTGACCTCCAGTCCCGCCCTCCGTAGCCTGGAGATGACTTTCAGGCTGCGGATGGAATCCCCGCCGACGGTGAAGAAGTCGTCGTCCGGGCCGACCTCGGCCAGCCCGAGCGCCGCACGCCAGATCTCGGCGATGAGCTGTTCCGTGCCGTCGGCGGGGCGCTCGCCGGGTACGGCCGGGGGTTGCGCCACGAAGTGCGGCAGCGCGGCGCGGTCCAGTTTGCCGTTGCTCGTGACCGGCAACCGGTCGAGCCGCCGATAGTGAGCCGGGATCATGTGCGCGGGCAGGCGGTCACGTAACCGCGCGGCCCAGTCCACGGTGGCGGCTGTGACCAGGTACGCGATGAGGCGGTCGCCCTGGGCGAGGACGGCGGCGGCGCGTACCTCCGGCTGCTCGGCCAGTGCCGCCTCGACCTCGCCGAGCTCGATGCGGAAGCCGTGGATCTTCACCTGGTGATCGAGGCGGCCCAGGAAATCGATCGCGCCCGAGGAGCGCCGCCGGGCCAGGTCGCCCGTCCGGTAGAGGCGCGATCCCGGCGGGCCGTACGGGTCGGGCACGAAACGCTCGGCGGTCAGTCCCGGCCGGCCGACGTAGCCGCGCGCGAGCTGGAGCCCGGCGATGCACAGCTCACCCGGGACGCCGAGCGGGACCCGCCCAGCGGCGGAGTCCAGGATCTCGATCCGCGTGCCGGGAACGGGCTCGCCGATGGGAACCGCCGTGTGCGGGCTCAGCCCGCGCAGAGGCTGCCAGGTCACGTCCACGGCGGCTTCCGTGGGACCGTACAGGTTGTGCAACTCGACGTGCGGCAGGGCGTCCAGGCACCGTGCGGCCAGGTCGGCCGAGAGCGCCTCGCCCGAGGCGAACACCCTGCGCAGGTCGCCCAGCCGGTCGCCCACGTGCGGTTCCTCGCAGAACGCCGCCAGCATGGAAGGGACGAAGTGCACGGTGGTGACGCGTGCGCGGGCCATGAGATCGACGAGGTATCCACTGTCGCGATGGCCCTCCGGAGCTGCCAGGACGAGGGCCGCCCCTGCGGTGAAAGGCCAGAACAACTCCCAGACCGAGACGTCGAATGAGGCCGGTGTCTTCTGCAGGACTCGGTCGGCGGGGCCGAGCGGGAAGAACCTCTGCATCCAGTCGAGCCGGTTGGCGATCGCCTGGTGTGAGACGCCGACTCCCTTCGGTACGCCCGTGGAGCCGGAGGTGTAGATCACATAGGCCAGCGCGTCCGGCGGCGGGTCCGCCCGTACGTGGTCCCGCTCGGGCACCTCTGCGGGCTCTTGATCGGGCTCTTCATCGGGCCGCAGAACGCGCACCGCTGTGCCGTCGAACACCGCGACGTGCTCCGCGAGCGTCACCACGGCCACCACCCGGGCGTCGGAGGCCATGAACGACAACCGCCGCGCGGGATAGTGCGGTTCCAGTGGCAGGAACGCTCCTCCCGCCGCGTGCACCGCGTGCAGGGCCACGACGAGGTCCAGACCGCGTGGAAGGCAGACGCCGACCACTGTGTCGGTGCCGACGCCGGCCATCCTCAGCCGTCCGGCGAGCCGCTCGACGCGGTCGGCCAGCTCGCCGTAGGTCAGCCAGGCGCCCTCGAAGCAGACAGCCGGACGTCCCGGATGTGCACGTACGGCGTCCTGGAACCGGTGTGGCAGGCTGCGGTAGGGTGCCCGCTCGTCCGTACGGTCCCAGGCGGACAGCAGCGCCTGCTCCTCCAGGGTCAGCAGCGGCAGCTCGGACACCGGCCGGCCGGGTTCGGCGACCGCATGGGTGAGCAGGTGCCGATAGTGCCCCACGAGCCGGCTCATCCGGCCGCTGTCGAAGAGGTCGGCCGCATGGTCCAGATCGCAGCGCAGCCTGCCGCCGACCTCGGTCATCTGCAGGTTCAGGTCGAACTTGGCCGTCTGGGGAGCCATGTCCAGGGGCACCAGCCGCAGGCCGCCCGCGGCGTCCAGCGCCGGCGGCGTGTTCTGCAGCACCATCATGACCTGGAACAAGGGGTTGTGCGCCAGATCACGCGACTCGGCCAGCTGGTCGACGAGCCGCTCGAAGGGAAAGTCCCGGTGCTCGAAACCTGCGAAGGCCCGCTCGGTCGTGCGCCGTACCAGGGTGGCGAAACTCGGATCACCGGACAGGTCGCCGCGCATCACCAGCGTGTTGAGGAACAGGCCGACCACGCCGTCGAAGTCCGCGCCGGGACGGATGGAGATCGGGGTGCCCACCGGGACGTCCTGGCTGCCGGTGTAGCGCGACAGCAGAGCCTGCCAGCCGGCGAGCAGCACGGTGAAAAGCGTGCCGCGCAACGATCCTGCCAGGTCGCGCAGTGCGCCTGTCAGGTCCTCATCCAGCCAGAACGTCACCCGCGCGGCGGGGAAGCCGAGCCGGGAGGCTCTGGACCGATCCGTGGGCAGTTCCAGCGACTGGGGCATACCGTCCAAGGCGCGGCGCCAGTAGTCGAGATGGGCGTCGTCGTCGTGGCCGGAGCGCTGGAGGAAGTCGGCGTAGGTGGCGGGCAGCGGGTCCCACGTGACGACGCGGCCCGCAACCGCCTCACCATAGGCACGCAGCAGGTCCGACACGACGAGTGCGAGAGACCAGCCGTCCAGGGCGATGTGGTGCGCGGAGATGATCAGACGGTGCTCTTCGGCTGACATCCGCAGAAGGCGGAGCCGGATCAGCGGGCCACGTGCGAGGTCGAAACGGTGCTGGGCCTCCTGCCGCGTGACGCGCTGGGTGGCCGCGTGCCACTCCTCGGAGGCCATGCCTGACAGATCCTCCACCACCAGGGGAAGATCCTCCACGAACGGCCTGACGTACTGGCGCGGCTCTCCGTCGGTTTCCCTGAAGGCGGTGCGCAACATGGGATGCCGCTCCACGACGGCGCTGAAGGCGGCATGGAGTGCCGCCGTGTCGAGGTCCCCGTCGACTCGCCAGCCGGCGACGATCGTATAGGCGGGGAACTCGGGGCCAAGCCGGTCGAGGAACCACATACGCCGCTGCCCAGGCGAGAGCGGGGCACTCTCGTGCTCGTCGTTGCCACGGGCGACGGTCGTCAGCGCCGCCTGCCGGGCGCGGACCTTTCGCTCCAGTTCGGCCCGCTGCCGCGGGTCGAGGGCTGAGAGCCTGTCGAGCGCGTCACTCATGCGATCGCCCCTCCATCGCCGCGTCCAGCAGGTCGGCGCCCTCATCCAGTCCGTCGAGCTGGGCCGCGAGCACGGCCAGTGCCAGGCTTTCGACGGTCGGGTGGTCGAAACACCAGCGCAGCGGGATGGATACGCCGTAGGCCTGACCGATCCAGCCGACCACCCTCGTGGCCAGCAGCGAATGTCCTCCGACGTCGAAAAACCTGTCCGCGATGCCGATGTCGTCGTTGCCGATCAGGTCGGACCAGAGCATGCACAGCTCTCGCTCCAGGTCGGTGCGCGGCGCGACATACTGCTCGACGGGCTCGCCGCCTGCCTCGGGCAGGGCCTGCGGGCCGGTCCTCTCTGGCAGGAAACGTGCGATCGGCACATCCGGGTCGGCCAGAACGGCGGTGAACACCTCCTCGAACCTCGCGGCGATCGGGGCGATGCCTTCGGCGGTGAACAGATCCGTCCTGAACTCCAGCTCCCCGGCCAGCCCGTCGTCGACGACCTCGAATAGAGCGACCAGCTCGGCCTTGGCCGTACCTGTGTCGATCGGTTCGGCCTGGAAGGTGACCTCGTCGAGCACGACCGTCGGCCGCTGCTCTTCCGCGACCATCATCATGACGTTGACCAGCGGTGTGTCGCCCAGCCTGCGCCTGGGCCTGATCTCCTCGACCAACGCCTCGAACGGCAGGTCGCGATGAGCGACAGCGTCGAGGGTGGCGATGCGGATGCCTCCCAGCAAGGCGCGGAAGGACAGGTCCCGGTCAACGTCCGTACGCAGGACCAGGGTGTTGCCGAAGAAGCCCACCGTGTTCTCCAGTTCGGGACGCGGGCGGAAGGCCACAGGGATGCCGACGGCGACGTCCTGTTGATCGGTACGCTCGGCGAGGACCAATTGGAACCCGGCAAGAAGGATCATGAACAGGGTCGCGTTCTCCGCTGTCGCGAACGCGCGCAACCGGCCGGTCAGCTCCTCGGACAGGTGGAACCGGATCCGGCTCCCCGCCGGGCTGACCTCGGACGGCCGGCGCAGATCGGTACGCAGGTCCACCCTCGGGGGCATGCCGGCCAGCCGTTCGCGCCAGAAGTCGAGCTGGCGGGCATAGGCACCGCGCGCCAGCAGGTCCCGCTGCCAGACGGCGAAGTCGGCGTACTGCACCTGCGGATCCTTCAGCGCCGGGCCGCGGCCGTCGCGCAGGGCGGGGTAGAGCAGGCCGAGCTCACGGTGCAGGATGCGCATCGACGGGCCTTCGGTCGCGACGTGATGCATGGTGAGCAGCAGCAGGTGCTCATCGCCGGACAGCCGGGCGATCAGGACCCGGATGGGGATCTCGGCCTTCAGGTCGAAGGGACGTTCGGTGTGCGTGGCGATCAGGCGGCGCAACTCGTCCTTGCACCGGGCCTCGGGCTCCCCCGACAGGTCGACGAACGCGAAAGGGATCCGTGGCTCGGGCTCGATGTGCTGGAGCAGGCCGTGGGCGCTGGGCACGAGCCTGGTCCGCAACACCTCGTGGCGGCGGACCAGCTCGGTGACGCAGGCGCGCAACACCTCCAGGTCCACCTCGCCCATGACGCGGACACCGAGGTTGGTGTTGTACAGCGGGCTGTCCGGGTCGAGCTGGTTCAGGAACCACAGCCGTTGTTGCCCGTGCGAGGCAGGCAGCTGCGCGGTACGCGGCACCTTGACGACCTCGGGAAGCCGGCTGTCACCACGGACGCGGGCCGCCTCGACCGACCTGGCGAGGGCGGCCACCGTGGGGGCCTCGAAGACCGCGCGTACCGGAATCTCGGCGTGGAAGGCCGCGCGCAGCCGGGACAGCAGCTTGGCCACCAGCAGAGAGTGCCCGCCGAGGGCGAAGAAGCTCGCCTGCCGGTCCGCGACCCGCAGTCCGAGCAGTTCGCCGAACACCTCGGCGATCGTCTGCTCGACGTCCCCGAGCGGCGCCTGCTCCTGGCCGGAGGAGTCCCAGACGGGCGGGGGCAGACGTTCCCTGTCGACCTTCCCGTGCCGGTTGAGCGGTAATGCCTTGAGCACGACGAGCGCGGCAGGCACCAGGGGGGCGGGAAGAGCGGCTTCGGCGTGCCGCAGGACCTGCCGGGTGTCGAGCTCGGCCCCGTGCCGGGCGGTGAGATAGCCGACGAGCCGCGCCTCGCCGCTCGCGTCCGTGTCCGCCGTCACGAAGGAGCCGGCGACCCCGGGATGGCCGGCGAGCACGTGAGCCACTTCGCCGGGCTCCACCCGGAAGCCACGGATCTTCACCTGGTCGTCGAGACGGCCGAGGAACTCGAACGTCCCGTCGGCGCGGTGCCGCACCCGGTCTCCCGTCCGGTACATCCGGCGGCCGGGCGTGAGCGCCGTGGGATCGGGGACGAACGAGGCCGCGGTGAGTCCCGGGCGATTCAGATAGCCCCGGCCCACGGTGGGACCTCCGACGCATAACTCGCCGGGCTCTCCTTGGGGCACCGGATTCAGCAGGTCGTCAAGGACGTGCAGCGTCGCATGAGCCATCGGCGGTCCCAGCGGGGTGCTTCCGTCGCCGGCCGGGTGATGGCGCCCGGCGCCGTCCAGAGCGCAGACGCCGACCGTCGTCTCGGTCGGCCCGTAGTGGTTGACAATCCGGCATCCGGGCCGCGTGGCACGCAGCCCGGAGAACCACTCCCAGCGCGACGGCTCGCCGCCCAGCAGCAGCGCCTTGCGCGGCATGAGATCGTACGCCGCGACATTCGCGCTCTGAAGCGCGGCCAGGTGCGACGGTGTGATCTTCAGAAAGTCGGCGCGGGTGTCGCGAAGGTGCCCGGCCACCCACCCCGCGTCGATGGCGAGGTCCGGCGGGGCCACCCACAGCGTCCCACCTGCGGCCAGCGCCGGATACGACATCGTCAGGCTCGAGTCGAAAGTGACCGGCTGAAGCATGGAGAAGACGTCACCGGGCCGAGGCTTCAGCAGCCCCAGAATCTGATCGACGTAGGCGGCCAGGTTGGCGCGGGTGATGCCGACTCCCTTGGGACGGCCGCCCGATCCGGACGTGTATCGCACATAGGCAAGCGCATCCGGAGGTACGGGCTCCGCGTCGGCGAGCAGGACGTGCTCCAGCGCCTCGGAGAGCCGTACCACGGGCAGTCCCTGCCAGGCTTGCCTGACCTCGTCGGCGAGCACCAGGGCGGCGCCGGCGTCCACGACCGGCATCCTGAGCCTGCTTTCGGGATCTCGCGGGTCGAGCGGCAGGTAGGCGGCGCCGGCTCGATCGACACCCAACATGGCGACGATCAGATCGACGGTCGGCTCGAATGCCAGGGCGACCAGGGTGTCGGGGCCGGCCCCCGCTTCGTGCCGCAGATATCCGGCGAGCCTGGCGGTCCGCAGTTCGAGCTCGGCGTAGGTGAGCCGGCCCCCAGCGGCGTCGGCGACGGCCAGATCACCGGGCCGGGCATGGGCGTGCACGGCGATGAGTTCAACCGTGGAACGCGCTGTCACAGCTGGTCCATCACGCGGCGAAGGCTGGCGGGCCGCATGTCCGTCCAGGTGTGCTCGATATGCGCCAGGCACTCGTCTTTCGATCCGGAAAGACCTCCGTCCCGCCAGCCGGGAGGAAGGGTTCTGGCGCTGGGCCAGATCGAGTACTGCTCTTCGTCGTTGACGACTACCAGCCAATTATCGGACAAGAATGCCATCTCCTACTCTTCGTGCGGCCGACGTGACGAGGGGAAGGGGAACGCCTCTCCCCCGCTACCCCGGCTATGTCGCTAACCCCTGCGCCACGACTGGCTGGCGACGCCGTTCGCGCATCTGTAAAGACCGACGGAGCTGCCGTTCCTGGCGTTCTTCGGCCACGGCACGTCGAGACACAGGTTGTAGGCGCGATTGCGCAGCTTGTAGAAACCCGCGCCGCCGCGGGTGTCCCACTTCTGATGCGCGCCACCGTTGCAGTCGTAGAGCCGGACCGCGTAACCCCACGTGACCGTGGAAACGGGCCAGGCCTCCAGGCACTTCGCCGGGCCGGCCGGACGACCGGGAGTTCGCACCTCGGTGTTGGCCTCACCCCAGTGGGCCCACCATTGTTGCTGGGGTTGCCTGTTACAGTCCCATACCTGAACTCGGGCGAAGTTGTAGTGCCACTTGTTGCGATCCGCGTCCAGGCAGTCGGGACTATCGGCCATGTTCTCGAGAGTGACGCCCTGCCAGGCGGCGCTCGTCGTGGCGGCGGCAGCGGACGAGCCGGCGGCGATGCCGCACACGGCCAGCCCCGATCCGAGCAGCATGCGCAGAAGACGGCTGTACTTCGGCCTCACAATATTCCTCTGGTCGATCGTTGATTTCCTCGCCGGGCAAACGCCGGCGTTTCCGTGAGACGACCTGCTTGTCGTCATCGGTGGGCGGTATCTGCCCCTGTGCCCCGTGGGCGGTAGCCTCTCAGCCCACCTCCGTCGTCCACCCGTCGTCCTGCTGTCGGGGCCTGCAGGTGCCCGGCGACGTCTCGGTCATCGGCCGCGACGGCTCCTTCCGCATCGGCTCCACCAATCCCCCGCGACTTCGAAGCCTGCCCACCCGCTCCGCGGCCGTGATCCACATCGCCATGATCGACCTCATGGCCCGCCGCCTCACCGGCGGGAACACCCCCACCTGGCGCGGCACCTGAACCCGGCACCCGACAGGACTAAACGCCCACTTGCAGGAATGCGATACCTGACCGTCACCGCCGGGCTATGGCCGCGTGTCGGTCGCGAGCGCCTGGAGCGGGAGAGGTACGAAGTGATCTCTGACGTCGTGAGCGCGGTCGAGGGGACGACTGCCGTCCACGAAGCTTGTGGGGGTGGTTCCAGTGAACTCGCGGAAATCACGGGCAAGATGGGCTTGATCGGCATAGCCGCACTCGGCCGCGATCTGCTGCCACGCGGGTGGCGCGGAGCGATCCAGGCAGGCCAGGAGCCGGTTGAAGCGCACCAGCCGGGCGGCGGTCTTGGGCGGCAAGCCGACTTGTTGTCTGAACTTGGCGATCAGATGCTTGTGACTCCAGCCGACGTCCGCCGCGATGGTCCTTATAGCGGCGGTGCCTCTGCTGGCCAGCAGCTGTTTCCAGGCGAACGCCACTTCCACGGCCGGCCGCGGCCCGTCCTGCGCTCGCCGCAGCAGATAATGGTCGACGAGCTGAAAGCGGCGGTCCCACGAGGGCGCTGCGCGCACCTGCTCCAGCAGCCGGTCGCTGTCACTGCCGAGCAGTTCGCTCAGGTCCGCCAGGCGCGCGCTCACCTCGCTCGTGGGCACGCCCAGGATGGTGTACGCGCCCAGCGGTGCCAGCCGCACCTCCAGGTAGGACGGTGCGCAGGTTCCCTCGATGGTCACGAATCGGTCATGGCCCCCGTTGACAAACGCGGGAGGACGTTGGGGTGAGTCACAGATCTTGAGGATCAGCGAGACGGACGCTGTGGCCGGGCGCACCATGTGATCGCGCCGCGCGCTACCGGCCTCGTAGCCGGAGTACGAGCGGGCGAGGAGTGGGCGCAGCCCGGGATGCGGCGCGCCGACAATATGAGGGTTTCGCGCCTGCTCGAAACCCGCAGCAATATGCGCAGACATTGCTCTTCTACGAAGAATAAGAATTGTGCACGGATTAGCTACTTTTGTAGTCGACGATCCGGGCGGACCGCCCCCTCGGCGGTGTTCACGCTGCCCGCTGTCACGTCCTGCCCGGTCCTGGACGCTTCGCCGGATGGCCGGCGAATAGGTCAATGAGTCCATGCCGACGGCGTGTCTCATTGTGGCGATCGGCGCCGTCTTCCTGCTGTCGCATGAACGTCACCAAAACGGAGGGCCCCTTCGCGGACGCGCCGGCCGCGACTGCCGGCGACATCACCCCGGACAAGTCGTGGCAGGTGCCTGACGTCGCTACAGCAAAAATGCAGCACGACTCCAGAGCACGCTGCCACGCTGCCACAACACAAGCAGGCATGCTCCTCGTTGAGGTGTGGTGATATGCAATCTGATTTCTCTTTCGGCGACAGCGGAACGCCGATGCGGCGTTCGACCTTCGTCAAAGGTATGGCGGCCGCCGTGCTCGGTAGTGGCTGGCTACTCGGCGGGCCGGCGTCTCCGTCCCGAGCGGCGGTGTCGTCGGGTGGGCTCAGCGTGACCAAGGTCGCCGATCTGACCGGTCCGGGGCTGACCGACCGGTACCGAATGCAGGCTACCGACCTCGGTGTTCCCGCGCGTACGCCGGACGGGCGGATGCTGTTCGTGTTCGGCGACACCTTCGAACAGGCCAAGGTCGGCGGCGGCTGGTGGCGCTCGCCGGTGGCGCTCTACTCTGCCACCACCGACCTCAACGGCGGGGTGCGGTGGTCGGGCGCAGTCGGAGGCGCCGCCGCGCAGCAGTTGTGGCCCTACGAGCACAACAACCCGGTCTTCTCCACCGTGCTGCCCTCCGACGTGATCACCATCGGCGGCACCATGTACCTGCACGCCATGGTGAACCAGGGCCTGCACAACGTGGTGTGGAGCGAGATCTGGCGGTCGAACGACTCCGGGGCGACGTGGGTGAACACCGGGGCCAGGTTCGAGCGCGGCTTCGGCAAAGGGCTGTTTCAGCTGCTCAGCTGGGCCCTCGACCCGGACGGCTACGTCTACGTCTATTCCACTTCTTTCACGCGAACGAACCCGATCGTGTTGCACCGCGTACGCAAGGAGCGCATCACGGAACCGGCGGCCTACGAGCCGTGGGGTTACGACGGCACCACGTGGAGATGGGGGCTGGGCCCCGATCCGATCCTCAACGGCGCCTTCGGTGAGCTCTGTCTGCGTCCCATCGATGGAAAATGGATCCTGACCTGGTTCAACGCCGGCGACTACCGCATTGACGGCATCATCATGGACCATCCCACATCCAACCTGCACACCGCCCTGCGCCGGACGCTCCTATGGGGCGGCCAATGGGGTTCCGAGGACGACGCCCATGTCGCGCAGCTCTACGGCGGCTACATCATCCCCGGATCCACCCTGAACGACCTGCATCTCGCTGTGAGCCAGTGGAACACCTCGACCGGCTGGCCCTACCGGGTCATGCAGCACCGCATCAGAGGGTTCGGCGCTCCGTCCGGGGACAAAGTGGTGGTCGTGCCGGGCGCCGACGGGAGGTTGGAGGCGTTCGCAGGCGCGGCCGACGGCGTCTGGCACACCTACCAGACCGCCGTGAATGGCGGCTGGGCGCCATGGGAGTTCTGGGGCGGCCCGAAGAGAGCGAACCTCGCCGTAGTTCCGGCCTCGGACGGCCGGCTTGAGGTGTTCGCACTGAACACGGAGGCGTTCTGGCACCGGGTGCAGAAGGATCCCGCCGGATCCTGGCATGTGTGGGACGGCAACTTCGGGGGCGGCGGATACGGCCTGGCCGTCGGCACCAACCAAGACGGCCGCCTCGAAGTCTTCGCCTCCAACCCCACCGGAATACACCACCGCCACAACAC
>NZ_JBFAKB010000044.1:0-91264 GCF_040655495.1 Nonomuraea sp. NPDC050404 | reverse complement strand
CGTCTACCAGGAGCTTCTTGCTGTTACCGGTCGAACCACGGCATCGCGATCATGCTGTGACCAGGGCACTCGCCGCGGAGCCTGAAAAAGGTTCAGTGTGTCGATGAGCAGTTCACGGTCACGATCGCGAAGTTCTGGAGTCCGTTCCCGGTCGACAAGCCCCGCCGCCCAATCATCGATTCGGGCGGTGATGTGAGGTGCCGCCAGGTCGACCTGGCGTAGGCCTCGGTGGAAGCGGACGAGTGCGTAAGCGTAGTCCGCCGGCGGGAGGTTGGTGGACATCCCAAGATGCTCGTACGCCGGGCCGGTTCGTTGGTCCGGGTCCGCAATGACAGGCTGATAGAAGGTCCATAGCGTGATGGCGAAGGCGTCGCGTACGTGGACTCCGGGGTCCACGCGAGGCTCAAGCTCACCTACCGGACTGTCGGTGTCCGCGAGACGGCGGGCGACCTCTACTTCGAACTGCATGCCCGCTCGCCACGCTGATGGCGCTACCCGGGCGAGAACGTCGCAGGGAGTCAGACGCACGGCGATGCGGTCAGAATTGTGAATGACAACCGCATCATCAACGCGAAGGCCGAGTGCGGCGGCAGTGGCCGCGGCTGCGTCGACCGCTCGCTTGACTTGGGATGTTTCCACGGCCGCCTTTGCCCTCCTGCAGCGCTCCGGTGATTCAACTTACCTATCACCTTGATGCCCATGGGGAAGATCGATGCGACAGGGCCGCAACGCCCTAATTCTTCACAGCTGTCAACTCTGCGGAAGGAGAACGCTCCAACATCGTGACGTTCAGACTGATAGGAATATGCAAGACCGACAGGATGCGTCCCATGATCTGCCAAGGCAGCCAGCACATACGGGCCTCTCGCCGCGCCTCAGGCGATGGCAGCAATGTCACCATCGTCAAAGTAGATCGACTGATGAAGCCGACCACCCAGAGCGGTGGCGTATCGGGCGAGCACGTCCTGCCCCGAGATCTTGCCCTGCTCGATCTGCGAAATGCGGCCCTTGGTGACTCCCATGCGCTGCGCGAGGGCCTGTTGGGTCAGCCCTCGACTACGGCGGATTTCAGCAAGCCGGTGCCCTTGTACCTTGGCGAGGAGTTCCTGCTTACCGGCCTCGACGACGTCCTCGCCGCCGGCACGTTCGACATGCTCAGTTCGAATGTCCTTCCAGCGTGCATACCCTGTCATGATCCGCTCTCCTCCGCCTGCCGTTCCTTGATGTAGATCTCGTAGCGCTGCTCAGCGATGGGGATGGCCTGCCTGTACCAAGGGTTCCACTGTCCGGCCTTGTCACCTGCGACAAGCAGGATGCTGGATCGCCATGGATCGAAAGCGAACAAGATTCGCACAGTTCCCGGCCGAAGCTCCTTCAAGTTCTGCAGACGTGAAGCGGTGATCGTATCGACCAGCGGTCGTCCCAGACCTGGCCCTCCTTCGGCAAGCGCGTCGATCGCTTGCACAACACGTCTGTGTGTTGCGTCGTCGAGTTGCTCGATCCACTCGCGCACCTCATCGACGATGAAGACGTCCCATTCGTCTGCCACGGACAGCAGTATAGCGAACGGTATACTGCTGTACGTAGTTCCCGCATCAGCGCATCGGTCGGTTTCACTTTCACCGGAGAGGTGCAGCAGGCAGTCCTCCACCTGCCGCCAGCGCATGGACGCCCGCCTACGACACCGACCGGTACAGGCGGCACGGCGCCTGGGGCGCCGAGCTGACCAGCCCGCTGAATCTGACCGGCCACAGGCTGGAAGAAAGGAAACATCGGCGGACTGTGGAACCCGCCCACCCAACGTGGCAGCCGCGCCAGCATGCCGACCACAGCATGCAATTCAACCTTCAGCCGGGCCACTCAGCCGACCACGCCTTGGATGACGAAAGCTCAAGGGAGGGCTTTCGAGGTCAGCTTGATAGAGGCAACGGGCAAGCCGATAGCTGGCAGGCGCTGGGGCGCCGCAGGCGCCTGAAAGGGCGCCTGAGTTCTTCTGCGCGAAGCGCCCCATGGGAAGGCCTGCTCGCGCGCCGAAGGCGCCCCCAGGAAGAACAGCCCTCGCCGGAGGCGAGGACCATTCGGGGCGGACATCAGACGGCCCACCAAGTAACCCGGGCAACGGGTGGGCTGGTGGCCGATGCCGGAGGCGAGGCCGAACCAGGGCGGGCGTCGCCAGCCCAGCCGGTAACCAGCCCACGGGCGGGCTGGCCGCCGATGCCGGATCGGGGTGGGCGGTCCATGGGTGGGGGTTAGCGGGTGTCGGAGGTGGTGTTGGTTAGGGCGGCTCGGCCTGCTTCCAGGCGGGCCACTGGGATGCGGAAGGGGGAGCAGGAGACGTAGTCGAGGCCGATGTCGTGGCAGAAGTGGACGGAGTCGGGGTCGCCGCCGTGTTCGCCGCAGATCCCCAGGTGCAGGTCCGGGCGGGCTGAGCGGCCTTCCTCGACGGCGATCCGCATCAGGCGGCCGACGCCCTCCCTGTCGATGGTCTCGAAGGGGGAGACGCCGAAGATGCCGAGGTCGAGGTAGCGGGAGAAGAAGGCCGATTCCACGTCGTCCCGGGAGAAGCCCCATGCCATCTGGGTCAGGTCGTTGGTGCCGAAGGAGAAGAATTCGGCGGATTCGGCTATCTGGGCCGCCGTGAGAGCGGCTCTGGGGACTTCGATCATGGTGCCGATCAGGGCGGAGACGCCGGCGTCCGCGAGGATCTTGACGGCCTCCTCGCGTACCGACTCCAGCTCCTGTACGGCCGCCACCAGCGGAATCATGATCTCCGGCCGCGCCCCGGGCACCTCGGCGGCGGCCTGGGCGATGGCCCTGACCTGCATGGCGAACAGGCCGGGGATGACCAGGCCGAGGCGGACGCCGCGCAGGCCCAGCATCGGGTTCTGCTCGTCCAGGCGCTTGACGGCGGTCAGGAGTTTGCGGTCCTTGTCGGTGGCCTGGCCCGTGGCGGCCTTGATGGACAGCTCCACGATGTCCGGCAGGAACTCGTGCAGGGGCGGGTCGATGAGGCGGATGGTGACGGGGTCACCCTCCATAGCCTGAAATATGCCGATGAAGTCGGCCTTCTGGAGGGGCTCCAGGGCGTCCAGGGCGGCCTGGCGGGCCCCGTCGGTCGTGGCGAGGACCAGGTCTTCCACGAGCTGGCGGCGTTCGCCCAGGAACATGTGCTCGGTACGGCACAGCCCGATCCCCTGCCCGCCGAAGCGACGGGCGCGGGCCGCGTCGTCCGGGGTGTCGGCGTTGGCCCGTACGCCGAGCCTGCGGGCCTGGTCCGCGTGGCGCATGATCCGGTCCACCGCCCTGACCAGGTCGTCCTCCAGTTCCTGGGCCCCGTCGAAGCCGTCGACAGGCTCCTGGGCGCCTTCGAAGTACTCGACCACGGCCGAGTCCACGACCGGCACCTCCCCGAGGAAGATCTCTCCGGTCGTACCGTCGATGGAGATGACGTCCCCTTCGGAGACCACCACGTCGCCGGGAGCGATGAAGCGGTGCTCGGCCGTCAGCACCTCCAGCTCCTCCGCGCCGCACACGCACGTCTTGCCCATCCCCCGGGCCACCACGGCGGCGTGCGAGGTCTTGCCGCCGCGACTGGTCAGGATGCCCTTGGCGGCGATCATGCCGGCCAGGTCGTCGGGGTTGGTCTCGCGGCGTACCAGAATGACCTCTTCGCCCTGCGAGGACAGCTCCACGGCGCGCTCGGAGGAGAAGACGGCCTTGCCGACGGCGGCGCCCGGCGAGGCGTTCATGCCCTTGGCGATCTTCTTCTTCTCGGCGTTCGCGTCGAAGCGGGGGAACATGAGGTTGGCGAGCTGGTCGCCGGTGACGCGGGTGACGGCCTCGTCCATCGTGATGAGGCCCTGGTCCACGAGCTGGGTGGCGATGCAGAACGCGGCCGCCGCCGTGCGCTTGCCGACCCTGGTCTGCAACATCCACAACTTGCCGTGCTCGATGGTGAACTCGATGTCGCACAGGTCCCTGTAGTGGTTCTCCAGGGTCTCCATGATGCCGACGAGCTGGTCGTAGGAGGGCTTGTCGAGGTGTTCGAGGTCTTCCAGGGGGATGGTGTTGCGGATTCCGGCCACCACGTCCTCGCCCTGGGCGTTCTGCAGGTAGTCGCCGTAGATGCCCTGCCGGCCCGAACCGGGGTCGCGGGTGAAGGCCACGCCGGTGCCGGAGTCGTTGCCGTAGTTGCCGAAGACCATGGCCATGATGTTCACGGCGGTGCCGAGGTCGGCGGGGATGCGTTCCTGGCGGCGGTAGAGGATGGCGCGCGGCGCGTTCCAGGAGTCGAAGACGGCCATGACGGCCAGGCGCATCTGCTCGCGCGGGTCGGAGGGGAAGTCCTTGCCGGTTTGCTCGCGTACGACGCCCTTGTACGTCTCCACGAGCTGCTGCAACTCCGGCGCGCTCAGGTCGGTGTCCTGGCGGCGGCCCTTCAGCTCGTCCAGTGCCTGCTCGAACAGGTCGCCGTCGATGCCGAGCACGGTCTTGCCGAACATCTGGATCAGCCGGCGGTAGGAGTCCCAGGCGAAGCGCTCGTTGCCGCCGGACTGTTTGGCCAGGCCGTGCACGGACTCGTCGTTGAGCCCGATGTTGAGCACGGTCTCCATCATGCCGGGCATGGAGAACTTCGCCCCTGAACGAACGCTCACCAGCAGCGGGTCGTCGGCCTGGCCGAGCTTCCTGCCCATCTCGGACTCAAGCGCCTTGAGGTGGCCGGCGACCTCCTGGTCCAGCCCGGCCGGTACGGAGCCCTCCGCCAGATAGTGGCGGCACGCGTCGGTGGTGATGGTGAATCCATGGGGAACGGGCAGCCCGAGATTGACCATTTCGGCGAGGTTCGCTCCCTTGCCGCCGAGAAGATCTTTGAGATTCCTGTTGCCCTCAGTGAAGTTGTAAACGTACTTGGCCACCACAGCTCCAATCCTGCGCCTCTGCCCGGACTCTACCGGTGAAATTGATGATGAAACTGCACTCCTCGCTTAAGTCAGCATTTGTGCTGGTAAACGGTCTACGACAGGTCTAATCCAATTATACGACCGAACTACCAAAAATTGGATTAGACCAATTGGTTTAAACCAATTCTTGAGAAAGACGGGAAGCGGGTGCAGAATCAGATCACACCCCCACCAGGAGGCCCCCATGGCCACTCCTACCAAGCCCAAGCGGCGCCCTCGTTTCGTGGCCGGTTCGGCCAAGGCCGCCGTCGACTCGGCGATCTACCTCGACGACCGCCTGCCGCTCGGCCGCTGGCTGCGGCCCCAGCTCCGCAAGCTGTTCCCGAGCCACTGGTCGTTCCTGCTCGGGGAGCTGGCCCTGTATTCGTTCGTGTTCCTGCTGCTGACCGGTGTCTTCCTGACGCTGTTCTACAAACCCAACCCGGACGTGGCGTTCGAGTCGGTACGGGAGATCAGCCTGGAGGTGCGCGGCGGGCTGCTGATGCGCCAGCTGCACCACTGGTCGGCGACCGTGTTCGTGCTGGCGATCGTGGCGCACCTGTGCCGGGTCTTCTTCACCGGCGCGTTCAGGAAGCCGCGCGAGCTGAGCTGGATGCTGGGCGTGGTGCTGTTCGCGCTGGTGTTGTTCAACTCCTTCGCCGGGGTGTCGATGCTGGGCGACCAGCTCGCCTTCTCCGGGCTGAAGCAGGCGCAGGGCGTGCTGCTGTCGGTCCCGCTGATCGGCACCTACCTGGCGTCGTTCGCGTTCGGCGGCACCGACTTCCCCGGTGACGTGGTGCCCAGGCTCTTCCTGCTGCACGTGCTGCTCGTCCCGGGCATCCTGCTGGCCGTCGTGCCGCTGCACGCGCTGATCCTCACCTGGCGGCAGAAGCACACCGAGCGGCGGGCCACGGCCACCGACGAGAACACGGTGACCGGCGGGCCGTTCTTCCCCTACTTCGCGGTCAAGAACGGCGCCACGGCCCTGTTCACGCTGGGGTTCGTCGCGCTGCTGGCCACGTTCGTGCGGGTCAACCCGGTGTGGGAGCACGGGGCCTACCGGGAGCACGCCTATCCTCCCTCGGCGCAGCCGTTCTGGTACTACGGGGTGCTGGAGGGCGCGCAGCGGCTGGTGCCGGGGTGGGAGATCCCGATCGGCTCGTACGTGGTGCAGCTCGGGCTCTGGATACCCCCGCTGATCCTGCTGGCCTTCTTCGGTGTCCTGTTCTTCTACCCGTTCATCGAGCGCCGCTACACCGGCGACGGCGACTACCACCACCTGCTGGACCGGCCCTCGCAGGTCCCGGTCCGCACGGCGCTGGGCGTCGCGGTGATCACGTTCTTCGTGGTGTTGTGGGCGGGGATGTGGGTTTCGGCGGTGCCGCCCGTGATGCACTCCGCGCCCGGGTTCCCCGCTCCGCCGCCCGCGCCGCCGGCGCTGCTGACCGTGCCGCAGAGCACGTACGAGCTGGTCGTCGCGGGGTTGCGGGTGGCGGTGTTCGTGCTGCCGGTGGTGGCCTTCCTGATCACCCGGGCCGTGTGCCGCAGAAGGTCAGCGTAGCGGGTTGTGCTCGGGCGGCACCCCGGGCACACCGTCTCGCGGAGGGAGCCAGAGCACGAACGTCGCCCCCTCGCCGACCTGCGAGAACACCCCGGCACGCCCTCCGTGCGACTCCACGATCTGCCTGACGATGGCCAGGCCGAGGCCCGTGTGGCGGTCCCTGCGGCTGGCCTCGCCGCGCCAGAAGCGGTCGAACACCCGCGCCTGGTCGGCCTCCCGCAGGCCGGGGCCGTCGTCGCCGACCGCCACCCACAACCAGCCCTCCGTCCTGCCCGCCCCGACCCGGATCGTGCCGCCGGACGGCGACAGGCGTACGGCGTTGGACAGCAGGTTGGACACGGCGCGGCGCAGCGCGTCGGCGTCACCGGCCATCTCCAGCCCGGCGCCCAGCTCGCGGGTGATCGTCACCTCGCGCTCGGCGGCCGGTGTGGCGTACTCCTCGCACGCCTCCCCCACCACCCTGGCCAGGTCGAGGTCGGCGTCGGCGAACGCGGCGCCCTGCCGCCGCGCGGTGGCCAGCAGGTCCTCCACCAGCCTGGTCATCCGGGTGGTCGCGCGGTCCACGATCACCACGGCCCTGGCCCGTTCCTCCTCGCTGGCGTCGGGGGCGGCCAGCACCGCGTCCACGTTGGCCCTGATGATGGTCAGGGGGCTGCGCAACTCGTGCGAGGCGTCGTCGATGAGCTGCCGCTGCGCGCGGAACGCCTCCTCCAGCCGGTCCAGCATGGTGTCGATGGTGTCGGCCAGGTCCTTCAGCTCGTCGCGCGGCCCGTGCAGCTCGATGCGCCGCTGCAGGTCGGTGGCCTGGATCTCCTCCGTCGTACGGGTGATCGACCGGACGGGACGCAACACCCGGCCCGCGAGCACCCAGCCGATGCCCAGGCTGGCCGCATACAGGCCGGCCAGGGTGAGCAGCGAGTACGTGCGCAGCGTGTCCATCGTCGCGACGTTGACCGCGTTCTCGACCTCCTCCACGAAGACCACCTCGCGCTTGCCGAGGTACTGGTTGCCGCTGTAGGTCTTGGCGAACTCGGTGGTGACCGGCCGTTGCTGGGTGGTCTTGGACATGGCGTAGTAGATGCCGCCGAGCACCAGGGTGGCCAGCACGAACAACAGGCCGGAATAGAGCACCGTGATCCGGAAGCGGATGGTGTGGATCATGTCGGCTCCTTCAACCGGTAGCCCCGGCTGATCACGGTCTCGATCAGGCCCTCTTCCTGCAGCTTGCGGCGCAGGTTTCCGACCGTGACGCGGACGGTGCTGGTGAACGGGTCGGTGTGCTCGTCCCAGACGTGTTCGAGCAGTTCCTCGGCGGACACGACGTGTCCCGGCCTGGTCATCAGGTAGTGCAGCACGCCGTACTCCTTGGGGGTGAGCGCCAGCGACCTGCCGTCCAGCGAGACCTCCAGCCTGGCGGTGTCGATCCGCAGGCCGCCGACCTCCAGTACGGAGGTGCCGCCGCCGGCGGCGTCCCTGCGCAGCAGCGCCCGGACCCTGGCCAGCAGTTCGGGGAAGGCGAAGGGCTTGACCAGGTAGTCGTCGGCGCCCTCGTCGAGGCCGCGGACGCGGTCGTCCAGCCGGTCGCGGGCGGTCACCATGATGATGCGCACGCCCTTTCCGGCCGCGCGCGCGGCGCGGCAGAGCTGGAAACCGTCGCCGCCGGGCAGGTTGAGGTCGAGCAGGACCAGGTCGTAGGTGTTGACCTGCAGCTTCTCGTGCGCGGAGGGCGCGTCGTAGGCGACGTCCACCGCGTACCCGGCGCGGACGAGGCCAACGCGCAACGCGTCGACCAGGTCCTCCTCGTCCTCAACCACCAGCAGTCGCATGCCCAGCACCCTAGTTTCGGATGATTCGTTCCGCGATGGGCGCCGCCCTGTCGATGGGGATGGCGAAACCGATGCCGATGTTCCCACCTCCACGGGACGCCGCGATCGCGGTGTTCACTCCCACCACCTCGCCTCGGGCGTTCACCAGCGGGCCGCCGGAGTTGCCCGGGTTGATGGAGGCGTCGGTCTGCACGGCCGTACGACGGGAGCCGCCCAGCCGTACCTCCCTGTCCAGCGCGCTGACGATGCCGGCGGTGACCGTGCCGGACAGGCCCAGCGGCGAGCCGATGGCCAGCACCTGGTCGCCTACGGACAGGTCGGCGGACCTGCCGAGCGTGGCGGGCGTCAGCTCCCGCGGATAGTCCACTTCCAGCACTGCCAGGTCCTCGTCGTCGTCCGCGCCGGCCACCCTGGCCGACAGCCGGCTGCCGTCGTTGAGCACCACGGTCACCGAGGTGCTGCCGCTGACGACGTGCGCGTTGGTGAGGATGTGACCGCGGTCGTCCACCACGAAGCCGGTGCCGCCCGTACGGCCCGTCTCGATGGAGACCACGCTCGGCAGCACCCGGGCCGCCGTCGCGCTCAGCCCGGTCAGGCCGGCCGACGGCGCGGGGGCCACCCTCGGGAGGGCGGCGGCGGGGGCCGGCTCGGACCCTTCGAAGAGCCGAGCCCCCGCCGCGCCCGCCGCCACCCCGGTGAGCGCCGCGACGAGCGCGGCGGCCAGCAGGATGCGTCCCCGGGGCGGCGACGTCGTGGGGGTGACAGGGGTGGTCGCGGGCTTGGGTGGCGGCCCGATGATCGGAGGCGGTGCGGTCGGTACGCCGTCGCGCGGGACCTCCTGGCGGACGTACAGCGGCAGTGTCTGGAACTCCGGCCCGCGCGGCCGGCCCATCCCCCTCATGGCAGCCTCGAGAACCACAACATCGACGTCGCCGCCGCGATCAGCGCGAAGATCAGCCCCGCCCCCACGAACCACTGCCAGACCTCCTGGACCTCGGTACGGTAGCCGACCGAGGTGCCGATGTCCTCGTACACGGCCTGCAGTTCGCTGCCGCTGGCCGCCTCGTAGAAACCACCCCCGGCCGCCTCGGCCAGATCCCGCAGCGCGGGCCCGTCCACCGGCACGGGGACCTCGTTGCCCGACAGGCTGATGGTGCCCTCCGCCGTGCCGTAGGCGATCGTGGTGACGGGCACGCCCCGCGAGGACGCCTCGTTCGCCGCGTCGCTCACCGTGCGGCCGGTGGTGTTGGAGCCGTCCGACAGCAGCACGATGTGCGCGGGCGGCGCTTCCTCCTGCGCGTCCAGCGAGGCGATGGCCTCCAGCGAGGAGTAGACGGCCTCGCCGATGGCGGTGCCGGAGTCCAGGTCGAGCCGGTCGATCGCGCCCAGCACCGTCTGCCGGTCCAGGGTGGGCGGCACGGCGACGGAGGCGTCGGATGAGAACGACACCAGGCCCAGGTTGAACCGTTCCGGCAGCCCCTGGACGAACTGCCTGGCCGCCTGCTTGGCCGCCTCGAACCGGTTCGGCGAGACGTCGGTCGCGCCCATGGAGGCCGACACGTCGAACGCCACCATGATCGTGGCCCGCTCCCTCGGCACCTGCAGCTCGGCCGTGGGGCGGGCGAAACCCACCACGAGCAGGGCGAACATGAGCAGCAGCGCCGCCGCGGGCACATGCCTGCGCCAGCCGGGCCGCCGCGGGGCCACCTTGTCGAGCAGGTCGAGGTTGGTGAAGCGGACGGCGTAGGAGGTTCTGCTGCGCAGCGCCATGAGCACGTACGCGACAGCCAGCAGGGCCACCGGGATGAGCAGCAGCAGCCAGAGCGGTGCGATGAGGCTCATGCCGCGTCACCTCCCTCACCCGACGGAGCTTCAGGCGGGCCTCCGGCGTCAGGTGGGCGTTCCCGGTGCAGGCCGGGGCCGGCGGCGAGGGCGGCCAGGCGGCGCTGGCGCATGACGTGCCGCATCAGGTCGCGCACCCAGTCCCGGTCCGTACGCAGCCGCAGGTGGGTGGCCCCGGCCCGGCGCAGCGCGCGGTCGATGGCGTCGCGCTGCCCGGCCGCGGCCTCGGCGTACCTGCGCCGCAGCCGCGCGTTCCCGGTCGCGACCTCGCGCCGCCGTCCCGTCTCGGGGTCGATCAGCGTGAGGATGCCCACGTCCGGCAGCGTCAGCTCGCGCGGGTCCACCACCTCCACCGCCAGCACCTGGTGCCGGGCGGTGAGCCTGCGCAGAGGCAGCTCCCAGGTCTCGGGGGCGTCGAGGAAGTCCGACACCACGACGACCAGGCCGCGGCGGCGTACCACCCGGCCGAGTTGCTCGGCCGCGACGCCGATCAGCGGCTCACGCACGCCTGGCGGGGTGCGCGGCAGGGCGAAGGCGGCCTGCAGCAGCGCCATCAGGTGCGGCCGGCCCGTCCTGGCGGGCAGCGTCCTGACGCCGCCGCCGTGCAGCAGGTGGGTGCCGATCCGGTTGCCGGTCCGCTGGGTGAGGAAGCCGACCGCGGCCAGGGCGGACAACGCCAGCTCCCGCTTCTCCATCGCCGCGGTCCCGAAGTCCATGCTGGCGGTGGCGTCGAGCAGCGCCCAGATCTCCAGCTCCCGGTCCGCGACCAGGTCACGGACGTGCGGCTCGTTCGTGCGGGCGGTGACGTTCCAGTCCATCCGCCGCACGTCGTCGCCCGGCCGGTAGGGCCGTGCCTCCGCCGGTTCGCTGCCCGGACCGGGCAGCAGGCCGAGGTGTTCGCCCTGGAGCAGCCCATCCAGCCTCCTGGTGATCGTCAGTTCGAGCCTGCGCAGCGCGGGCTCGGCCATCAGGTACGGCTTCATGCCACGGCGTCCTGCTGCTGGGGCGCGATGATGGGCAGTGGAACCGCCGCCAGCACCCGGTCCACGATCTGCCTGGGCATGATCCCTTCCGCCATCGCGTCGAAGGAGAGCACGAGCCGGTGGGCCATGACGTCGTGCGCCAAGTCCCGTACGTCCTCCGGCAGCACGTAGTCGCGCCCCCGCAGCAGCGCCAGCGCCCGGCCCGCCGCCAGCAGTCCGAGCGTGGCCCTGGGGCTCGCGCCGAAGGCCAGCAGCCGGGCGACGTCCTGCACCCCGTACCGGTCGGGGTCGCGGGTGGCGTAGACGAGCCGGACGGCGTACTCGGCGACCGCGTGGTGCACGAAGACCTCCTCGGCCCGGCGCTGCATGGCGACCACCTGCGCCGGGTCCAGAACGTTCTGGGCGGCGGGCGGGTCGACGCTCATGCGGTAGACGATCGCCAGCTCCTCCGATTCGCTGGGATAGTCCACGTCGATCTTCAGCAGGAAGCGGTCCCGCTGGGCCTCGGGCAGGTGGTAGACGCCCTCGGACTCGATGGGGTTCTGGGTGGCCAGCACCAGGAAGGGCCTGGGCACCTCGTACGTGACGCCGCCGATGCTGACCTGGCGCTCGGCCATGATCTCCAGCAGGGCGGACTGCACCTTGGCGGGCGCCCTGTTGATCTCGTCGGCGAGCAGCAGGTTGACCATGACCGGCCCGAGCTCGACGTCGAACGTCTCGGTGGAGGGCCGGTAGATCCTGGTGCCGACGATGTCGGCCGGCACCAGGTCGGGCGTGAACTGGATCCGGGCGAACGTCCCCCCGACCACCGTGGCCAGGGTCTCGGCGGCCAGCGTCTTGGCGATGCCGGGGACCCCTTCAAGCAGGCAGTGCCCCTTGGCGAGCACCGCCACGAGCAGCCGCTCGACCATCTGGTCCTGACCGACGATCACCCTCTTGACCTCGAACAGGGCCCGTTCGAGCAGTGCGGTGTCCGTCATGGCTGGATGCTTCCCTTGTGGCAGTCGTCCACGACCACGCGCAGTTCCAGAGCAGTCGGCTCGGGGTCGGCGAACGCCGCGCTTGCGGTCATGAGCAGCGCGCCGGCGGCGAGCAGCACAAGTGCGAACCGTGATGTACGCATTGATTCCTCGTCCCTCGTATTGGCGTACGACGAATGACATCAAGTGACCGCGAAAGCCCGCGTAACCACCGCCTTTACACGATTTTTCGGTCGATGGCGTTACACCTCCGGCATGACGCCCATCCAGCGCTACCTCGCAGAAGAGGTCGCCCACGACCACGTGGACGGCCTGATCCCCCGCCGCGAAGCGCTGCGGCGACTGGCCCTGCTCGGCCTGGGCCTGCCCGCGGCCACGGCTCTCCTCGCAGCCTGCGGCGCACCCACGGAGTCCCCCACGGCCACCGCTCCCCCGGCGAGCCCCACCACAGCGCCCCCGGCCACCACCAACAGCCCCGCCGGGCCCACGCCGCTGCCGACGGAGGCGATCACGTTCGACGGGCCAGAGGGCACCACGCTCCAGGCCGCCTGGGCCGCCGCCGCAGAGCAGAGGGGCGCGGTGCTGGTGATCCACGAGAACCGCGGCCTCACCGATCACATCCGCTCGGTCGCCGGTCGCCTGGCCGCCAGCGGCTACTCGGCGCTGGCCCTCGACCTGCTCTCACGCGAGGGCGGCACCGCGACATTCGCCGACACCGCGCAGGCCACCGCCAAGCTCGGCGAGATCACCGACGAGCGGTTCGTGGCCGACATGAAGGCGGCGGTGGGCGAGTTGGGCAGGCGGGCCGAGGGGGCGAAGCTGGGCATGATGGGCTTCTGCTTCGGCGGCGGAATGACGTGGCTGCTACTGTCGTCGTCCGAGCCGCGCCTGTCGGCCGCCGCGCCCTTCTACGGGCCGCTGCCGGACAACGCGGACATGACCGGCACGAAGGCGGCCGTGCTGGGTGTCTACGCCGAGCAGGACGATCGCGTCAACGCCGGCAGGGACGCCGCCGAGGCCGCCCTGACCAAGGCGGGACTGACGCACGAGCTGGTGACCTTCCCCGGGGTGGGGCACGCCTTCTTCAACGACACCGGGCAGCGTTACAACGCGGAGGCGGCGGCTCAGGCGTACGAGCGGGTCCTGGACTGGTTCGGCCGCCACCTGGCATGAAAGGGGGACGGCCACCCCCGCAGGGTGGCCGTCCCGTGCGTGAGCTCTAGCCGATCAGATACCGCATCACCTTCCTCGCGTGAGCTCAGCCGATCAGATACCGCATCACCTTCCTCAGTGCCGCGCTTCGCTCAGCGGCGCTGCCCAGTTGCTCCACCCCGAAGCCGAGCAGCACCGTGTCCCTGGTGGTCACGGCCGCCGTGGTGTCCGCCTGGTCGCGGACGAAGTCGGCCGCGCCGGTGGGGCTGCCCGCCGGCGGACCGGGGATGGCCCACGGCCCGAGCCCGGTCTCGAAGCCCTCGGACTCCGCCGCCGTGCCGCCCACCAGCAACCGGGTGTCGTCGACGAACGCGCCCACGCCGCCGGTCGACGGGTCGGTCACGTAGCTGATCGACACCTCGACCTGCTGCCCCGCGTACGCGGACAGGTCGAAGGCCACCTGCTGCCAGCCGTCCGAGCTGCCGGTGAACCGGTTCCACGCGCCCGAGGTGCCGGTCGGCGTGCAGGGGTTGCCCGGGGTCAGGTAGTGCAGCAGCCACGGGTGCTCTTCCAGGTAGAACCCGGCCTCGCACTCGGTCGGCACCCCGGTGTCGGTGCCGCCGTTGAGGTCGGGCAGCGTGGTCCAGTTCTCCTGGCCGACCGTGTGGGCCTCGACGATGACGTTGTCATAGCCGGGCTCGGTGTCGAAGGAGAGCTGGAAGGCGAGCTGCGGCTGCTGCGCCGCCGTCACGGAGCCCAGGTTGATCGTCCTGGTCAGCCGCATGTACGCGTCGTCGCCGTGCGCTCCGGAGATGTACCACTGGCCCTCGGGCGGGTCGAACGGTCCCGGGGTGCCGAGCTGGTAGTCGGCCGCCGGCGTGCCGGTGAACCTCGGGAAGTCCGTGCCCATCGGCAGCAGGACGCCGGCCTCGTCCAGCGGGTTGTCCACCGTGGCGGGGCCGCCGAACGTGCCGCTGATCCCGGCCAGCGGGCCGGCGCCGGTGAAGCCGCTGGGGTTGGCGCGCGGCAGCCGCCCGGCGATGCCCATGTAGTACTGGGTGAAGTCGTCGGCCAGCAGCAGGCACTCGTCGAACAACCCCGGAACGGTGGTGACCACGCAGTCGGCGTTGGGGTCGCCGTCGAGGCCGTAGTAGATGCCGCCGACGATGGTGTCGAGAATGCCGTAGTACGCGGCGGTCTCGCCGGTGTAGAGGAGCTTGCCGCCCTCGTTGAGGTAGTCGCGGATGGAGATGGTCAGGTCCTGCTGCGAGGCCTTGACGTCGGCGTCGGGCAGGTTGCCGAGCGGGGTCACCGTGACCAGGTCCTGCTGGTCCATGGTCAGCCGGTTGTCGCCGAGCTCCCAGACCACGCCCTTGAAGTGCGACAACACGCCGAGGTGGTGCGGCACGCCCTGGGCGTCCACGTCCCACGTCTCGGAGGCGTACCCGGCGGACTGCAGGGCCTGCCGGTACGTGGCCGCGTGCTTGGGCGCCGTCACCGTGGCCGGATAGTCCGGGTTGAAGCCGGTGTAGTCCTCGTTGGCGACCACCAGCACCTTGGCCCTGGAGTCCTTGGCCAGCGTGTAGGTGAAGCGCTCGCTGGAGACGGTGCCGGCGCCGGCCTTGTGGCCGGTGAACCAGACCTCCACCCTGTCACCGGGTCTCGCGCCGCTCACATTGGCGCGGTATTCGGCGAAGTACAGGTCGTTCTCGTCGCCGTAGCGCTCGCCGCCGTCCCACTCGCTCAGTGACCTGGTGTGCGTCCGGCCGCCGTTGATGCGGTAACGCAGCGTCTTGGCGCCCAGCGACCGGCGGGCGGTGACCGCCACCGGCTGCGGGTCGCCGTAGGAGACGCTGAAGGAGTCCGGCCTGAAGTCGGGCACCGTACGCCCGAGCACGGAGACCGGCCTGTCCGGCGTGTGCACGGTCTTGGCGGTGGCGACGGCCAGGGGGACGTTCATGGCGAACTCCTCCTGGATCAGCCGCTCGTCGTCGGGGAAGGTGAACCCGAGCCCGCCGGCGCAGCCCGCGACCGTCCACTCGTCGTCGTCGTACTTCGCCGCCGCCGCCTCACACGTGGACATCTCGGGCGTGATGGACATGATGCCGCGCACGTTCGTCGTGTGCCCGTCGGTGTCGCCGTTGGTGGTGTAGAGCTCGGCGCCCTGGTCCGGGTCGTACGTGGGCACGGCCGGGTTCGCGTCGTCGCCCAGCAACGCCTCGAAGATCACGTCGTCGGGGGCGACGGTGGCCTGCTGCCAGCTGATCCCGTACAGGAGCAGCATGGCCGCCGAGTGGTAGTTGATCAGGTACCTGAACTTCACCCGCTTGGTCAGGTTGTCGTAGGCCACGGTCTCCGGCTCGGACTGCGCGGACGCGCCGCGGTAGGTCTGGCTGGAGAACAGGCTGGAGGAGCCCTCGTCGTCGTAGCGCCACTTGTAGGCGAAGTTGCGGTTGAGGTCCACCCCGTCGTTGCTGGTGATCTGGCCGTCACCGTCGTTGTCGCGCAGGTTCTTGCGCCACAGGCGGTTGCCCTCGGTGAAGGTGTGGTCGTAGCCGTCGGGGTTGGCGACCGGCAGGAACCACAACTCGGTGGTGTTGACGAGCTGGGTCAGCTCGGCGTTGGTCCCGTAGCCGTTGAGGAAGTGGTGCATGAGCCGCCGCACCATCTCGGGCGTGATCCACTCTCGGGCGTGCTGGGCGGCCGAGTAGAGGATGGCCGGGCGGCTGCCGTCGCGCAGCTTGCGGGCGTCCTTGGTCACCTTGATCGCGGTGATCGGCGTGCCGTTCAGGCTGTTGCCCAGGTCGACGACCTTGGCGATGCCGGGCTTGGCGTTGGCCGCGGCGACGAGCTCCTCACGGATGCCCCCGGCCCCGCCATACCTCTTGAACACCCCGTCCGCCTGCTGCGCGGCCCGCGCGCCGACCGCCTGGGCCTTGAGGGAGACCCCCTGCTTGGCGAGCGAGTCGGCCAGGGCGGACGCGAGAATCACCTCAACGCTGACCTTGCCGTCCGCCCGCTTGACGATCCGCATCTCCTCGCGGTCCACACCGGACGCCACGAGGGTGGCCATCTGTTCCGCGGTGAGCTCGCCGGTATAGACGAAGACCCCGTCCGGGCCCGCCGCGGGCTTGGGCACCGCTGAGGCGGGCGGAATCGTGAATGAGCCAAGTAACAGGAGCATGCTTGCGAACACGATCAATGTGCGCTTCATCGCGCCTCCGTGAAGAAGCCCCCGATTTGCCACTAGGGATGCCCGCAATGTCCGCGTGCGCCGGGCCTTTGTCAATCACGACGGCCACATGTGGTCAAACTTCAACCAAATCCTGCTTTTACGGCACAGCCAACTGGACTCCACCCACCGCCCCACCTGGCCGACCATCCAGGGAGACGCTCCTCCGCCTCACCGCCGCACCACCGCGACGCGCGCACCCTCGGCCATCCACGTGGTTCACCACGGCACGACAAAGGGGGCCGCCCGGAAAGAGCGGCCCCCTCGGAAAAGAGGATCAGTCGTTCAGATGCTGACGGAGGTACTGCTCGACCCCGTCCAGAGCGATGCGCTCCTGAGCCATCGTGTCCCGCTCGCGGATGGTGACCGCGTTGTCCTCAAGGGTGTCGAAGTCGACCGTGATGCAGAACGGCGTGCCGATCTCGTCCTGCCGCCGGTAGCGGCGGCCGATCGCGCCCGCGTCGTCGAACTCCACGTTCCACCGCCGGCGCAGTTGCGCGGCGAGGTCGCGGGCCTTCGGCGACAGGTCGGCGTTGCGCGAGAGCGGCAGCACCGCGGCCTTGACCGGCGCGAGCCGGTGGTCGAGCCGCATCACCGTGCGCTTCTCCATGACGCCCTTGGCGTTGGGCGCCTCGTCCTCGGTGTAGGCGTCGAGCAGGAACGTCAGCGTGGCGCGGTCGACGCCGGCCGCCGGCTCGATGACGTAGGGGATGTAGCGCTCCCCGCTCTCCTGCTCGAAGAAGCTGAGGTCGGTCCCCGACGCCTTGGAGTGCGAGGTGAGGTCGAAGTCGGTGCGGTTGGCGATGCCTTCGAGCTCACCCCACTCGTTGCCGGCGAAGTTGAAGCGGTACTCGATGTCGACGGTGCGCTTGGCGTAGTGCGACAGCTTGTCCGCGGGGTGCTCGTACAGGCGCAGGTTGTCCTTGTTGATGCCCAGGTCGGAGTACCAGCGGAAACGCTCGTCGATCCAGTACTGGTGCCACTCCTCGTCGGTGCCGGGCTTGACGAAGAACTCCATCTCCATCTGCTCGAACTCACGCGTGCGGAAGATGAAGTTGCCCGGCGTGATCTCGTTGCGGAACGACTTGCCCTGCTGGCCGATGCCGAACGGGATCTTCTTGCGGGCCGACTGCTGCACGTTGAGGTAGTTGATGAAGATGCCCTGCGCGGTCTCGGGCCGCAGGTAGGCCAGGCCCGACTCGTCCTCGACCGGGCCGAGGTAGGTCTTGAGCAGGCCGCTGAACTGCCGGGGCTCGGTGAAGGTGCCCTTGTTGCCGCAGTTGGGACAGGTGATGTCGGCCAGGCCGTTCTCGGGGGTCTTGCCGTTCTTGTCCTCGTACGCCTCGATGAGGTGGTCGGCGCGGAAGCGCTTGTGGCAGGACAGGCATTCGGTCAGCGGGTCGGTGAAGGTTTCGACGTGGCCGCTGGCCCGCCACACCTCGGGCGCCAGGATGACACAGGAGTCGAGGCCCACCACGTCGTCGCGCGACTGGACCATCGACAGCCACCACTGCCGCTTGACGTTGTTCTTCAGCTCGACACCCAGCGGACCGTAGTCCCACGACGCGCGCAGTCCGCCGTAGATCTCGCTCGACGGGTATACGAGCCCGCGGCGTTTGGCGAGGCTGACGATGGTGTCCATGACGTCGGTGCGTCGTGCCATTTTGGTTGATTCTCTTTCCGGCTGGAGGTCGGCGAGGGAAATTGGTGAGATCCCAGCTTAGGGGACGACTCCCGCGCTCGCGCGGGAGTTATGCTACGCCCCGTCCCGCGTGTAGACGTCCTCGTACGCGCTGGGCTCGTTGAGCATAAGGATCATCAGCGGATACATCACCATTCTGGCGGCGGACAACGCCCTTCGATAGAACCCCGCCCCCTCCCACTCCGTGACCAACGCCCACAGATTGGGCTCGTCCACCGAGCGGGCCAGCCTGCCCCGCAGGTAACCCGGCTGACCGGCGAACGTGTCGAGAATCGTGTGGCCCTGCTTGACGAAGTCCTGCGACTGGGACTCTGGAACGGTGTATCGGATCACGGCGAGCACGCGACCAGCCTAAAGGCGCTCGCCCCACGCGTGGCCAGAACTCCCGTAGGCTCTGGACGTGGCCCCCGAAAACAAACGCGGCGACAAGCGCCCGCTGCCGCAGGGCGAGCAGTTCTTCACGCCGGGCGCGACCGGCCTGCGTAAGGCGGTCGAGCGGCGCAGCGCGGTGCCGATGACGTTCCTGTTCACGCAGGTGCCCCGGTGGGTGGCGCCCGTCGTGCTGGTGATCCTGCTGCTGGTGGGCTTCGCCGTGGCCAATCCGCTGGGCGGGGTGGCGGTGCTGCCGGTGCTCGCGTTCGTCGGGTGGCTGGCCTACCTGTCGTGGCCGTCGCTGGGCATCGGCGCGAAGGTGTTGCGGGTCGCCATGCTGACGTTCCTCGTCCTGCTGGCGGCGACCCGCTTCGGGGCGATCTCCTGACTCAGTACGCCTGGGGCAGCAGCGTGTAGCTGGGGAAGTTGCCCGGCAGGCGTTCGCCGTCCTGGCCGGTGGTGGCGGCGCGTACGAGCAGGTCGCCGCCGACGAACGCGCCGCGCCACGAAGCGCCGAGCCCGCCGAACAGCTCCTCGCGGTCCCCGCGCGAGCGCGGCCTGTTGTGGCCGACCTTGAAGGCCCGCACCTCGGGCGCCAGCCGGGCGAAGGTCTCCTCCTCCTCACACGACAGCGTGGCCACCAGGGCGCCGTTGCTGGCGTTCATGGCGGCCAGCAGCTCCGCCTCGGTGTCCACCAGCACGATGGTGTCCACGGGGCCGAACGGCTCGGCGTGGTGCAGGGGTGAGGAGGGCGGCGGGTTGAGGAGGGCCGTCGGAGCGAAGTACGCGGAAATATCCTGGCCGGGGAGGAAGTGTCCGCTGTCCAGCGACGCGCGATGGATGGGCACGCCGCCCCTCGTCACCGCCTCGTCCACCTGGTCGGCCAGTTCCTTGGCCTTCGAGGCGTTGATCAGCGGCCCGAAGTCGAGCGACGGCAGCGGGTCGTCCGGATCCGACACCGCCAGCGGATGCCCGAAGCGCAGCGATCCGACCGCGTCCAGGTAGGCGCCCAGGAACTCGTGGAAGCGCGAACGCTGCACGACGAAGCGCGGGTAGGCCGTACAACGTTGCTTGGCGTAGTCGAAGGAGCCGCGGATCTGCCGGGACAGCAGCTCCCAGTCCCCGTACTCCCAGACGCCCCAGCAGTTGAGCCCCTCCTGCTCCAGCACGTGCCGGCGGCCGAGGTCGGCCAGCGAGGTGGCCACCTTCGCCCCGGCGTCCCTGCCACCCACGAACGACACGCACCCCAGCGAGGCCGAGCCCACCAGCACCGGCGAAAGCTCCGCGCCTCCCCCGCTGACCAGCGTGAACGGCAGCCCTTCGCGCACCGCCAGCGCGCAGGCCAGGGTCAGGCAGGACAACCCGCCGTCCGTGGGAGTCTTGGCGATCACCGCGTTGCCGGCCAGCGCCTGCACGAGCATGGCGTGCATGAGCACGCTCATCGGATAGTTCCAGCTCGCGATGTTGCTGACCGGGCCCGGCAGCGGCTGCCGCCCGGCCACCATGTGGTCGATCTCCCCGGCGTACCAGCGCACGCCGTCCAGGCAGCGGTCCACGTCGGCGCGGGCCGTCTTCCACGGCTTGCCGATCTCCCAGACCAGCAGCAGGGCCAGCAGGTCGCGGTGCGCGGCCATGGACTCCACGGCGGCCATGACCATCGCCTTGCGCTGGGCGAGCGGGATGTGCCGCCAGCGCCGGTGCTCCTCCACCGCGCCGGCCACCGCACGGGCCGCGCCCGCCCGGTCGAGCCTGGGCGGGCCGGCGATGGCGGTGCCGTCCAGCGGGGAGAATCCGGGCACCGGACGCCCGTCGCGGTGCCAGACGCCGCCCCAGTGGTTCAGCACCCGGTCGTCGTGGAAGGCTTCGGGGACCGCCACGCAGCACTGCTCGTAGGCGTCCCGCCAGGATGTGCCCGGCTTGAGTCGCATGAGCTCCTCCTCCTCAGTCGGACCAGTCGGCGGTGATCAGCTCGGGCAGCGGCTCGAACTCGGTGATCGCCTCCAGCGAGGGCCCCATGGCCGCGTTCGCCTCGCGCTCGACCATCACCTCCACAAGCACCGGCAGCCGCTTCTCAGCCGCCTCGGCCGAAGCCCAGGCCAGCGCGTCGCGGATGTCCCCGGGCAGCTCCACCTTGCGCGCCGGGCAGCCGAACGCCTCCATGGCCTTGACATGGTCTATGCCGCCCTCGCCGTAGTGCAGATCGACGGCGTAGTTCATGCCGTACGGGAGCTCCGCCTGCCTGATGAGCCCCAGATACTCGTTGTTGATCATGACGATGACGAACGGCACCCGGTACTGCGCCGCCACCGCCACCTCCTCCATCAGGAACTGGAAGGAGTAGTCGCCGACCACCGCCACGACGTTCCGTTCCGGATGGGCCAGCTTGACCCCCATGGCGGCGGGCACCTCCCAGCCCAGCGGGCCGGCCTGCCCGCAGACCAGGTAGCGGCGCGGCAGGTACGTGGTCTGGAACTGCCCCGACCAGATCTGGTAGAGCCCGATCGCGGTGACGAACGTGGTGTCCCTCGGGAAGTACTCGTTGATCTCCCTGAACACCCTGGGCGGCTTGATCGGCACGTCGTCGAAGTCGTCCCTGCGTGCCATCGTGCCGCGCAGCTCGCCCACCTTGGCCGCCCACTTGCCCGGCTTCCTGGGCCCGCCGCGCCGGCGGGCCTCGTCGCGCAGGTCGGCCAGCACCGGCCGGGCGTGGCCGACCACGCCCAGGTCCGGCTCGAAGACCCGGCCGAGTTGCAGGGGGTCGATGTCCACGTGCACGAACTTGCGGCCGCGCCGGTAGACGTCGAGGTCGCCGGTGTGCCGGTCGCCGAAGCGGGCGCCCACGGCCAGGACCAGGTCGCTCTCCAGGAACGCGGCGTTGCCCCACCGCGTCTGCGTCTGGATGCCGGCCATCCCGGCGAACAGCGGGTGGTCCTCGGGGAAGGCCCCCTTGCCCATGAGCGTCACCTGCACCGGGACCTGAAGGTGCTCGGCCAGCGAGCGCAGCTCGTCGCAGGCGTCGGCGATGATCACGCCGCCGCCGGCCAGGATGATCGGCCGTTCGGCCTCCTCCAGCAGGTCCATGGCCGCGCGTACGACCTTGGGCAGCGGCTTGGGCACCTCGACGGGCAGCGGCGCGTCCAGGTTGCGGTCATAGCGGCAGGAGCCGCGCTGGACGTCGATCGGCAGGTCGATGAGCACGGGCCCGGGACGTCCCGACCGGGCGATCCTGAACGCCTCCCTGAACACCCACGGCGCCTGCGCGGGCTCCTTGAGCTGCACCGCCCACTTGGTCACCGGCTTGGCGATCTCCACGATGTCCACCGCCTGGAACGCCTCCTGGTGCAGCTTGGAGGTCATCGCCTGGCCGGTGACGCAGATCATCGGGATCGAGTCGGCCAGCGCGGTGTAGAGGCCGGTGATCATGTTGGTGCCCGCGGGTCCCGACGTGCCGATGCAGACGCCGACGTTCCCGGTGACCCGGGCCCAGCCGTCGGCCGCGTGGGTGCCGCCCTCCTCGTGGCGTACGGTGATGTGCCTGATCGAGCTGTTCTGCAGCGCGGCGTAGAGCGGCAGGATGGCCGCGCCCGGAATGCCGAAGACCGTGTCCACGCCCTCCGACTCCAGCACCTCCACCACGGCCTCCATGCACGGCCTTCTTTTGCGGGCTCCTTCGTCACCCGCAAAAGAACTTCTCGCAGTGTTCCTTGTTCTCTCGCTACGCTCGCTCATGCGTTGAGCCTTTCGATCACCTTCAGCAGGGCGGAGTGGTCGAGCGAGCCGTGGCCCTGGGCTCTGGCGGCCGCGACGAGCTGGGCGACCTGCCCGGTGAGTGGCAGGCTGACGCCGGCCTCGCGGGCGGCGGCCAGGGCGATGCCCATGTCCTTGTGGTGCAGGTCCATGCGGAAGCCGGGGACGAACTCCCGCTTGACCATGGTGTGCCGCTTGAGCTCCAGGATCCGGGAGCCGGCCAGGCCGCCCGCGAGCACGTCGAGCCCGGCGGCCGGGTCCACGCCCGACGCCTCCAGCAACACGATCGCCTCCGACACCAGCCCGTAGATGCCGCCGACGACGAGCTGGTTGGCGGCCTTGACGGTCTGTCCCGCACCCGCCGGGCCGACGTGGACGACGGTGACGCCGAGGCGCTCCAGGACGGGCCTGGCCGCCTCGAAGTCCTCCGGCGCGCCACCGGCCATGATCGACAGGGTGCCGTCGATCGCGCCGCGCTCGCCGCCGCTGACGGGGGCGTCCAGGGCCCGTACGCCGGCGCTCGCGGCCTGCCGGGCGACCCGGCGGGAGGTCTCGGGCTTGATCGTGCTCATGTCGATGTAGAGCAGGTTCGGCTTGCCGTACTCGATGACGAGCGGTGCGACCTCCTCCACCTGCGGCGAATCGGGCAGCATGGTGATCACCACGTCCGCGCCGGCGACCGCGTCCACCACGCCCGACGCGCCCTTGCCGCCGAGCGCGGCGAGTTGTTCGACGCGCTCTGCGGACACGTCATACCCGGTCACGAAATATCCGGCTTTGAGGAGGTTGGCGGCCATCGGGCTGCCCATGATCCCCAGGCCGACGAAGCCGATGTTCACAGTCGCCTCCAGTCGAACGCGCCCGGCCCCTCGTGCCGGTACTCCAGGCCGACGTGCCCCCGGTAACCCGCCGCCTCCAGGCGGGCGAAGATCTCCGGGTAGGGCATGTGCCCGCTCCCCGGCCGTCCCCTGCCGGGATCGTCGGCGATCTGCACGTGGCCGAACCTGGCCGCGTGCCGGTCGATGAGCGCCAGTACGTTCTCGCCCATCCGGTGCAGGTGGTAAAGATCGGCCAGGAAGGCCACGTTGGGCCTGTCCACCTGGTCGATCAGCTCGAAGGCGGCGCCCGCCGACGTGATCGGGTACAGCGGGTTCTCGTGGGAGTTGAGCGCCTCGACGACCACGGTCGCGCCGATGCCGGCCGCCGCGTCGGCCGCCCTGCGCAGGTTCGCCACCGCCAGGTCCCTGTCGGTGCCGGGGCCGTTGCCGTACAGGGCGTTCAGCACCGGGCAGCCCAGCTCGCCGGCGAGCCGGACCACGACGTCGATGTTGGCCTGGAAACGGGCCGAGCCGTCGGGCCTGGCGAGCAGGCCGCGCTCGCCCGCCGCCATGTCGCCGGCGTCGAAGTTGAGTCCGGCCAGGCGCACCCCGGCGTCCTCGATGGCCTGGCGCAGCTCCGCCAGGGCCGCGCCGCCGGGGTCGGGGCCGTCGAACGGCCACCACAGCTCGACGGCGTCGAACCCGCACTTGGCCGCCGCCGCGGGCCGCTCAAGGAGCGGTAAGTCTGTGAACAGGATGGAGAGGTTGACGTCGAATCTCATGACAACGCCGATCGCATCAGGCGGGCGGTCTCGGAGGGGGTCTTGCCGACCCGTACGCCGACCGCCTCCAGGGCCTCCTTCTTGGCCTGGGCGGTGCCGGAGGAGCCGGAGACGATCGCGCCCGCGTGCCCCATCGTCTTGCCCTCCGGGGCGGTGAAGCCGGCGACGTAGGCGACCACGGGCTTGGTGACGTTCGCCGCGATGTAGGCGGCGGCCCGCTCCTCGGCGTCGCCGCCGATCTCGCCGATCATCACGATGGCGTCGGTGTCGGGGTCGTCCTGGAATGCCTGGAGGCAGTCGATGTGCGTGGTGCCGATGACGGGGTCGCCGCCGATGCCGACGGCGGTGGAGAAGCCGAGGTCGCGCAGTTCGTACATGAGCTGGTACGTCAGCGTCCCCGACTTGGAGACCAGCCCGATGCGCCCGGCGGAGGTGATGTCGGCGGGGATGATCCCGGCCGAGGACTGGCCGGGGCTGATCAGCCCGGGGCAGTTGGGCCCGATGATCCTGGTACGGCCGTTCGCCAGGGCGCGGAAACGTACGGCGTCGTGCACCGGCACGCCCTCGGTGATCACCACGCACAGCGGCACCTTGGCCGCCACCGCCTCCTCCACGGCCGAGGCGGTGAACCGGGGCGGTACGAAGATCACCGACACGTCGGCCCCGGTCCGCGACATAGCCTCGGCGACCGAGCCGAACACCGGCACGGCGCGCTCGCCGAAGTCCACCGAGCGCCCGCCCTTGCCGGGCGTCACGCCGGCCACCACGTCGGTGCCGGCGGCGAGCATGCGGGTGGTGTGCCTGGTGCCCTCCGCGCCCGTCATGCCCTGGACGAGGACCCGGCTGTCCCTGGTCAGAAAGATCGCCATTTACGCACCTGCCGCGAGTCTGGCCGCCATCTCGGCGGCGCCGTCCATGGTTGCGACCTGGCGGACGGCCGGGTGCCTGGCGTCGCTCAGGATGCGCCGGCCCACCTCGGCGTTGTTGCCGTCCAGCCGTACGACGATGGGCCTGCCGTGGCCGCGTTCGCCGAGGAGTTGCAGCGCGGTGACGATGCCGTTGGCCACCGCGTCGCAGGCCGTGATGCCGCCGAAGACGTTGACCAGCACCGAGCGCACGTCGGGGTCGGCCAGGATGATCTCCAGCCCGTCGGCCATCACCTGGGCGGACGCGCCGCCGCCGATGTCCAGGAAGTTCGCCGGGTCTGCGCCCGCCCCCGCCACCACGTCGAGGGTGCTCATGACCAGCCCCGCGCCGTTGCCGATCACGCCGACGGAGCCGTCCAGCTTGACGTAGTTGAGGCCCTTGGCCCTGGCGCGGTCCTCCAGGCTGTCGGACGGTTCCGCGTACTCCTCCCAGTCGTGCCGGAAGTCCGAGTTGCCGTCCAAGGTGACCTTGCCGTCGAGCGCCACGATCCGCTGGTCGGTGGTGCAGATCAGCGGGTTCACCTCGACCAGCAGGGCGTCCTCCGCGACCAGCACCTGCCAGAGCTTCTCCAGCACCCCGGCCGCCTGCTCGGGCAGGCCGGCCTTGGCGGCCAGCAGCCGGGCGACGTCGGCGTCCACGCCCGTCACGGGGTCGATCGACAGTTTCACCAGGGCGTCGGGGTCGGTGGCGGCCAGTTCCTCGATCTCCATGCCGCCCTGCGCCGACACCATCGCCAGGAATCCGCCCTCGGCGCGGTCGACCAGGAAGGCCGCGTAGTACTCCTCGAACGGCACCGTCGCGGCCTCCACCAGCACCCGGCGCGCGATGTGCCCCTTGATGTCCATTCCGAGAACACGATCGGCCTCCAACTCGGCCGAGACCGGCCCCGCCGCCGGTCTGATCCCGCCTGCCTTGCCCCGTCCACCGGTCTTCACCTGGGCCTTGATGACAACGGGCGTGTTCAGCTCGGCCGCTATGTCGCGGGCCTGGGCCGGTGTGGCCGCCACCCGGCCCGCTGGAACCGGGATCCCGTGTCGCCCGAAGAGCTCCTTCGCCTGGAATTCGTACAGGTCCATTCGAGCCTCCTTTGTAGACGGTATACCGTATGGAGTATTCTTCGTCTAGGGCCTCGACAGGCTGCCGCTTGGTGGATATTCCATACAGTATGGAGAATGCAATCAAGGACTGGCGCGGGCGCTCGTACCTGCCCGGCCCTGTCCCGCCCGACCGCACCCGCATGTTCCGGCTGGCCCTGGCCTCGATGGCGGTGATCAGCCCGCTCCAGTACGGCTTCGCCGCGCTGCTCACCCGCGAGAGCGGCGGCCTGACCCTGCTGGCCGTCTGGATCGCCTGCCAGGCCGTCGGCGCACTCCCCGCCCTCCATTTCGTACGCCGGCGACGCCTGAGCGTGCGCGCCAGCCTGGCCGCCGGCGGGGTCCTGAGCGGCCTCGGCCTGGCCACCGCCGCCCTGACAGCGGGCAGCGGCGCCTTGAACGCCTTGACGTCGGACGCCGGCGCCCCGAACGCCCTGGCGTCCACCGGCGGGCTCCTCGCGCTCATCGGTTACGCCCTGCTCGGCGGGCTGGGCGCGGGGCTGGTCTACGGGGTCTGCGGCGAGGTCGTCTCCTCCTGGTATCCGGAACGGCCCGCCGCCCGCGTCGGCCTCATCACCGGCGCCTTCGGCTACGGCGCCGTGCCCCTGCTGCTCTGGGCCGGGATCGCCCCCGGAGCCACGCCGGCCGCCTTCCTGGTCTGCGCCGCCCTCGCCGTGGCCGTGGTCGCGACCGCCGCCCGTCACCTCCGGCTGCCGCCGCCGCTGTGGTGGCCCGACGACGTGGACCCGCGCGGGCACGCCCTGGACGCGGCCCGCCTGCGCACCTCCCCCGAGGCGGTCAAGCAGTTCGGGCTCGCGCAGGCGCTGCGCACCCGCGCCCTGCCGGCGCTCGCCCTGCTGCTGATCTGCGCCGGGGCGGTGTCGGTGTTCGACGTGATCGTGGTGGCGGCCACGGGGTCGTGGGGCGCGCTGGCCCTGCTCGTGGCGCTGAACGGCGCGGGCAGGTCGGCGGCCATGCGGGCGGCGGAACTCTTCGGCCGCCGCCGCGTCCTGGCCGCCGTCTTCAGCTCCCTCGCACTCGGCCAGGTCCTGCTTGCCATGGCCGTCCAAAACGGCCCGGCAGCGGAAACGGCGGCGGGCATGGCGGCGGCCGGGGGCGTGACGGCGGTCAGCGGGCCGTTGTTGTGGCTCGGGGCCGTCGCGGCCGGGCTCGGGAGCGGGGCGTTCTATCCGCTGCTCGCCAGCCTCGTACGAGAACTGTTCGGCGCCGAACGCGCCACCGAGATCCACGCGGTCGTCTACAGCGCCAAGGCCGTGGCGGGAATCGTGGCCGTAACCCTGGCGTTCACCGCCCTGACGGCCCCGGGACCCGCCCTGCTGGCCGCCGCCGCGCTCGCCGCGCTGCCCGCCCTCGCCACGCCCCGCCTGCGGATACCGGGTCTGCCGGCCACCATCCCCCTGTGATGAGACTCACCACCGTGGATAACCCCCACACGGTATGCTGTAGGCAGTCGACCAAAAACCGTAACGCATCCCTGGAGACGTGACCATGTTGGTGTCGGAACAGGCCGGCCAGACGGCGGCCGCCAAGATTCCCCGCCCTGCCACGCTCAGGGAGAGCGTGATCGAGGCTATCCAGGAGCTCATCGTCTCCGGCCAGCTCAAGCCCGGTCAGCACCTCGTGGAGAGCGAGCTGGCCGAGCTGCTCGGGGTCTCCAGGCAGCCGGTCCGCGAGGCGCTGCAGCAGCTCAGCGGCGAGGGCTGGGTCGATCTGCACCCGGGTCAGGGCGCGTTCGTGCACGTCCCGACGCTGGAGGAGGCCGACCAGCTGCTCGCGGTCCGCACGCTGCTGGAGACCGAGTCCGCCAGGCTGGCCGCCCAGCACGTCGGCGAGGACGGCGTGAAGCGGCTGCGCGCGTTGTGCGCCCGCGGCATCGCCGCCGTGCAGTCCGACGACGTCGATGGCGCCGTGGCGACCAACCAGGAGCTGCACGCCCTGGTGACCGACCTGTCCGGCAACGCGGTCCTGGCCGAGCTGGCCGCCCAGGTGGCCAGGCGGGTGCGGTGGTACCACACGCCGGTGGCCCGCCAGCGTGGCATGGCCTCGTGGGAGGAGCACACCTCGCTGATCGACGCCATCGAGGCCGGCGACGAACGCCGGGCGGCGAAGATCATGCGCGAGCACACCGAGCACACCCGCGCCTCCTACATGGAGCAGCGGGAGAACGAGCCGGTGGAGCCCGCCCCCAAGCCGGTGCGCCGCCGCCGGCCGCGCCAGCTCGGTTGACCTCACGTTCACAGAAAGCCACATGCTCCGAAACACCTCGGGTAGAGGGTGGAGCTCGTACGTATTGGAGGTGCATGACCATGAAGGCGTTCATCCGCTTTCTCCTTGGTGATCCCATGGGCCAGCCGGCCGACGGCGGGGCCATCGGCATCGGCCTGAGCGCGGCGCTCAGGAAGCACTACTCGGCGGAAGACGCGGACCGCTACCTGCGCCAGTGGAGCGCTACAACGGAGCCGGACGTCCGCAAGAGCCCGCACGCCTGAGCCCGGAGCCCCCACATCTGAGCCCGGGGCTCGCACGCCCGAGCCGCGGCGAAGGGGCGGCCACCCGAAAGCAGCCACCGCCCCCGCACGCGGCACGCGCTACACCCGCTCCTCCACCTTCTCCTTCTTGGCGTCGCGAGAGGTCTTCAGCAGGCTCAGCACCGTGGTGACGGCGAGAGTGCCGAGGATGACCCCCAGAGAGACCAGGATCGGGATCTCGGGCGCCCAGGACACCCCATCGTGGTGCAGGGCTTCGAGGATCAGCTTCACGCCGATGAAGGCCAGCACCACCGACAGGCCCTTGCTCAGGTAGACGAGCCTGTCGAGCAGGCCGCCGATCAGGAAGAAGAGCTGCCGCAGCCCCATGAGGGCGAAGGCGTTGGCGGTGAAGACCAGGTACGGCTCCTTGGTCAGGCCGAAGATGGCCGGGATGGAGTCCAGCGCGAACAGCAGGTCGGTGGTCCCGATGGCGACCATCACGATCAGCATCGGGGTGACCATCCTGCGGCCGTGGTGCACGGTGAGCCGTGCGCCGTGGTAGGTGTCGGTGGTCGGGAGCACCCGGCGTACCGTGCGCAGGGCAAGGTTCTCGGAGAACTCCGCGTCCTCCTCCTCGTGCCCGATCAGCTTCCACGCGGTGTAGACGAGGAAGGCGCCGAACACGTAGAAGAGCCAGTCGAACCTGGTGACGGCCTCCGCGCCGGCCGCGATGAAGGCTCCGCGCATGACCAGCGCCAGGATGATGCCGATGAGCAGCACCTTCTGCCGGTACTGCCGCGGCACCTGGAACCGGCTCATGATCAGCAGGAAGACGAACAGGTTGTCCACGCTGAGCGAGTACTCGGTGATCCAGCCGGCGAAGAACTCCCCTCCGTGCGCCGGGCCCGACAGCAGGAGCAGGCCGACGCCGAAGGCCACGGCCAGTCCCACGTAGAACGAGACCCAGCCCACGCACTCCTTGAAGCTGGGCTCGTGCGGGTTGCGGGCCACGAGCCAGAAGTCGAAGGCGAGCACCACGCAGAAGCCGCCGATGGTGGCCAGCCAGATCCACAGGGGCAGCTCCATCGCGGCCGTCATTTACGCGCCCCCTTCCTGGCACTCTTGCGGGCGCTCACCAACCGGGCGAAACGTAGATACTGCTCAAGCAGTTGCTTGGCCTGCGGGTTGTCCGCCGCCCGGCGCATGAGCCAGTGCGGCATGAGCCGCTCGTGCAGCCAGAGGAAGCCGATCGCGAAGCCGAGGGCGATCATCGCCTGGTATGCCAGGAACGGCCCCACGCCCTCCAGCAGGCCGCCGGTGGGGGCGAGGGTCTCCTGCGTCAGCCTGGACAGCGGGAAGGCCGCCATCCAGTACAGGCCGATCGGCCCGAAGGTGCCCGGCCGGAAGACGCCCTGGCCGAGCAGCATGCCGTACAGACCGCCGAAGAGGCCGAGCGGCGTGGCCAGCGCCAGCGCCGCCAGCAGCGCCATCCCGGTGGGCTGCCCCGCGAACAGGGTCAGCCCACCGGCCATGGCTCCGGCTACGGCTCCGATCGACGCCCCCGGCAGGGCGAGTTCGAGGCTGTGCCGTCCGATCATCAGCCCACGACCACGCCGAAGGCGAACAGGCTGTAGAACAACATGCCCAGGTAGAACACCGCGCCAAATCCGATGATCACGTTGGTCCACCACTTGGGCCTGATCGGTTTGGGCAACATGCGGTTGTTCACCAGGAGGAGGGTGACGCAGTACGCCCCCATGGCGAACGTCGACAGGAACGCGAGCGTATCCAGGATCCCGCTGGGCCCGTCAGCCGGTCCGAACAGCAGGATGAGGATCCCGAAGAGGATCACGCCCCACAGGAAGACCGCGTACAACTTCGACATGCCCAGCTTCTTCGCCCCGGGGACGAAGTTGAAGGTCATGTCCGCCTGGCCGCGCGAGAACGAGTCGAACAGCCCCAGCGTCGCGTTCAGGCCGATCAGCGCGATGAACCCGAGGAAGACGGCCCCGAGCACCGAACTGCCCGCGGCGGAGACGGCGTTGGACATCGCGGTCAGCGCCACCTCCCGGTCGTCGCCCTGGATGGCCGTGCGCACGCCCGGGTCCAGCCGCACCGCCGACTGCGCGATCACCGTGAACGAGATCGTCACCAGCATCGTGATGCCCCAGAACAGCAGCAGCGCGTCGAAGGTGACCCAGCGCCGCCAGCCCTTCCACTTGGCCATCTCCGCGGGGTCGTCGGTGTCGAACATGAACCCGCGCGAGGGCCGCTCCTCCTCCTCGCCGGCATGCGCCAGACCGCGGATCTTCGGCTGGTGCACGCCCATGCCGGCGCCGGAGTCGCGCAGGTGCAGCGTGTACCACATCTGCTGCATGCCCGAGGGACCGGCGAAGGCGCAGGCGCCGACGATGACGGGGAACCAGGCGGCCGTCATGGCCTCCGCCGGCAGGTAGCCGAAGGAGAACATGCCGGTGATCGTGGTGACCACGTCGCCCCAGGAGCCGACCATGGCCGCGACGATGGCCGTGCCGAGCACGAGTGCGCCGATGAGCAGCGACAGCACGCTCTCCAGCAGGTTGTAGATCACCTTGGCGAGGGTGAAGACCACGCCGACGAGGATCAACCCGGCGACCGCGGTCACCACCCAGGGTATTCCGGTGATCTCCTCGAAGGCCGCCGCTCCCGCCGACAGGTGTCCCGGCCAGATGTAGACGGCGATCGCCACGATGAAGAAGAACCACATCAGCGGCTTGAAGACCCTGGCCGCGCCGGAGAAGATGCTCTCCCCCGTGGCCATGGCGTACCGGGCCATCTCCAGCATCACCACGGCCTGCAGGGTGACACCGATCAGGAACAACCATCTGATCTCGGGCCCGAACAGCAGCACCAGACGCGGCCACATGTACGACTCGCCCATGCCCACGCCGAGCGCGACGAGGAACACCGTCGGCCCGAGAATGTGCACCGAGGGAGGCGCGTCGGGGAGCTTCCTGATGGGCATCGGCTCAAGCCGGCCCGCTTTCCATACTCGTTGATCCTCGACCGGCGGCGTGGCCGTCGCCGGTGGTGTGTTAGATGTGTCCACCTACGGACCTCCTGGGGGGTTGTTGCCTTCCTCTGCGCCCCGAAAATGCCCCCTCGCCTGGCGCTGCTGTGCTCGGCTCTAGCCCAGCAGACCGGCCGCCCTGGCCCAGCGGTACTTCGCACCGAGGACCGCCACGGGCTTCTCCGTCGTGTACGGGTACGCGACCACGCCGTGCTCGAATAGGTACTCGCTGGCCTCCTCAACCTCGGTGTCGCCGGCCAGTGAGGCCACGACCGGCTTGGTGTTGCCCTTCGCCCGCTCCTCCGCCACCACACGGGCGATGAGTTCGGCGAAGACCATCGGCGGCGTCACGATCGTGTGCCAGTAGCCCAGGACGAGCGCGTGGATGCGCTCGTCGGTCAGGCCGAGGCGGACCGTGTTCTCGTAGGTCGAGGGGGGTTCGCCGCCGGTGATGTCGATGGGGTTGCCCGCCGCGCCGAACGGCGGGATGTAGGCGCGGAACGCCTTGTCCAGGTCGTCGGGAATGTCCATGAGGGTCAGCCCGGCGTCCACGATGGCGTCGGACAGCAGCACGCCCGAGCCGCCCGCGCCGGTGATGATGACCACGTTCTCGCCCTTGGGGGCGGGCAGGATCGGCAGCGCGCGGGCGTACTCCAGCATGTCGTTGAGCCCCGGCGCGCGCACCACCCCGGCCTGGCGCAGGATGTCGTCGTAGACCTTGTCGTCGCCGGCCAGCGCCCCGGTGTGGGAGCCCGCGGCCCGCGCGCCCATCGCGGTGCGCCCGGCCTTGAGCACGATGACCGGCTTCTCCTTGACCACCCGGCGGGCGGCGTCCACGAAGCCGCGCCCGTCCTTGAGGTCCTCCAGGTGCATGGCCACGGCCTTGGTGTTGTCGTCCTGCTCGAAGAAGGTCAGCAGGTCGTCCTCGTCCACGTCGGCCTTGTTGCCGACGCCGACGATGGCCGAGACGCCCATCTTGGTGGTGCGGCTGAAGCCCAGGATGGCCATCCCGATGCCGCCGCTCTGCGAGGTCAGCGCCACGCTGCCGCGAACGTCGTACGGGGTGCAGAAGGTCGCGCAGAGGTTCTCCGGCGTGTAGTAGTAGCCGTAGATGTTGGGCCCGAGCATGCGCACGCCGTGCCTGCGGGCGATCTCCACGATCTCCTTCTGGCCCTCGACGTTGCCGGTCTCGGCGAACCCGGACGGGATCATGACCGCCCCGGCCACGCCCTTCTCGCCGACCTCCTCCAGTGCGGAGGCGACGAACTTGGCGGGGATCGCGAACACGGCCACGTCCAGGTCGCCGGGCACGTCCGCGACGCTCTTGTACGCCTTGAGCCCCATGATCTCGTCGGCCTTGGGGTTGATCGGATAGATCTGCCCCTGGTAGCCGCCGTTGATGAGGTTCTTCATGACCGAGTTGCCGATCTTCCCGGCCTCGGCGGAGGCCCCGATGACGGCGACCGAGCGCGGCTTGAAGATGCGGTTCATCTGCCGCAGGATCTCCTCGCGCGGCAGCCTGGCGACCTCGGGCTGCGGCTCCCCGATGATGACGCGCACGTCGGCGGCGACCGCGCCGTTCGCGTCGGCGAAGACGGGGTTGAGGTCCACCTCGACGATCTCGGGGATGTCCGTGACGAGCCTGCCGACGCGCTCGATCAGCTCCGCCAGCGCCCGCCTGTTGGCCGGCTCGGCCCCACGGGCACCACGCAGAACCTCGGCCGCTCTGATGTCGTCCAGCATCTTAAGCGCATCATCACCCGAAACCGGGGCAAGTCGGAAGGTCACGTCCTTAAGTACTTCGACGAGAACGCCGCCGAGACCGAACGCGATGACCTTGCCGAAGGTGGGATCGGTGACCGCGCCGACGATGACCTCGTGGCCGCCGCCGACGAGTTGCTGCACCTGGATGCCGTCGATCTTGGCGTCGGGGTTGTAGGCGCGGGCGTTGGCCAGGATCGTGTCGTGGCCCTCGCGTACCTCCTGCTCGCTCTTCAGGCCCACCAGCACGCCGCCGGCGTCCGTCTTGTGCAGGATGTCGGGCGAGACGATCTTCAGCACGACCGGGAACCCGATCTCCCCGGCCAGCCGCGCCGCCTCGTCGGCCGAGGTGGCCAGCCCCTCGCCGGGGGTGGCGATGCCGTACGCCTGGCACAACTCCCGGCCCTCGGGAGCCGTCAGCGCCGTACGCCCTTCGGCGAGCGCCTTCTCGATGACTTCCCTGGCCACTAGATGACTCCGTTCGTCTTGAGTTCGGCCAGCTCGTCCGCGCTGACGCCGAGTTCGCCGTAGATCTCCTGGTTGTGCTCGCCGAGCAGCGGCGGGGTGACGACGTCCACGGGCGAGTCCGAGAGCTGCAGCGGGCTGCCCACGGTCACGAACTCGCCGCGCGTCGGATGATCGACCTTGACGACGATGCCCTCCTCGCGCAGGCTCTCGTCCTCCACCAGCTCCTTGGTGGACAGGATCGGCCCGCACGGGATGTTCTCGGCGTTGAGGGTGTCGAGCACCGTCCACTTGTCGTGCCGGATCGTCCACTCCTCGATGAGCTGGAACATCTTGTCCAGCTTCGACAGCCGCGCCTCCGGCGTCGCCCACTCGGGGTCCTCGGCCAGCTCGGGCCGGCCGATGATGGCCGAGATCGGCTTCCAGCCGACCGGCTGGACGATGACGTAGATGTAGTCGTTCGGCCCGCCGGGCGCGCAGCGCACCGCCCAGCCGGGCTGGCCGCCGCCGCTGGCGTTGCCCGAGCGCGGCACCTCGTCGGTGAAGGTCCTGTTCGGGTACTCGCGCAGCGGCCCGTGCGCCAGGCGCTGCTGGTCGCGCAGCTTGACGCGGCACAGGTTCAGCACTGCGTGCTGCATGGCCACCTGTACGCGCTGCCCGCGCCCCGTCTGCTCCCGCTGCAGGAGGGCGGCCAGGATGCCGGCCACCGCGTGGATGCCGGTGCCCGAGTCGCCGATCTGCGCGCCGGTCGCCAGCGGCGGGCCCTCCTCGAAGCCCGTCGTGCTCATCGAGCCGCCCATGGCCTGGGCGATCACCTCGTACGCCTTGAACTTGGCGTACTTGCCCTGGCCGAAGCCCTTGATCGAGGCGTAGACCAGGCGGGGGTTGAGCTCCTGGAGGCGGTCCCAGGAGAAGCCCATGCGGTCCACCGCGCCGGGGCCGAAGTTCTCCACCAGGACGTCGGCGCTCTTCACCAGCTCGGTGAAGATCTCCTTGCCGCGCTCGCTCTTCATGTTCAGGGTGATGCTGCGCTTGTTGCAGTTGAGCATCGTGAAGTAGAGGCTGTCGACATCGGGCACGTCGCGGAGCTGTTGCCGGGTGATGTCACCGGTCGGGGCCTCCAGCTTGACCACGTCGGCGCCCAGCCAGGCGAGCATCTGGGTGGCCGACGGGCCGGACTGGACATGGGTCATGTCGAGGACGCGGACACCTTCGAGAGCCTTCATCTCTGCGTTTCCCCTACTTGTACATGGTCTGGTTCATGGTTCCTGGGGCGTACACCTCTGGGTCGACCCAGACGTTGATGAGTGACGGCTTGCCCGACTCGCGGGCCCGCTCCAGCGCGGGGCGGATCTCGGCGGGGTCGCGGACCTCCTCGCCGTAGCCGCCCAGGAGCTTGGCGAACTCGCCGTAGCGGATGTCGCCGAGGGTGTTGCCGACGCGGGCGCGGTCCTCGCCGTACTTGGCGGCCTGGCCGTACCTGATCTGGTTCATCGAGGAGTTGTTGCCGATGACCCCGATGAACGGCAGGTCGAAGCGGACCATGGTCTCGAAGTCCCAGCCGGTCAGGCTGAAGGCGCCGTCGCCGAACAGGCACAGCACCTCCTTGTCGCGGCGCGCCTGCTTGGCGGCCATCGCGAAGGCCATGCCGACGCCGAGCGTGCCGAGCGGGCCCGGGTCCATCCAGTGGCCGGGCGACTTGGGCTGCACGACCTGGCCGGAGAAGGTGACGATGTCGCCACCGTCGCCGATGTAGATGGTGTCCTCGGTCAGGAACTCGTTGATCTCGTGGACGAGGCGGTAGGGGTCGATGGGCTGGGCGTCGGAGAGCTGGCGGGGCAGCCGCTTCTCGTACGCCTGGGTCTCGACGTTGCGCAGCTCCTCCAGCCACTCCTTGCGCCGGGCCGCGCCGTTCTCGATGCGGCCGCTGGCGGCCTGGGCCACCGCGGAGAGGATGAGGCCGGCGTCGCCCACGATCCCCAGGTCGATGTCCCGATTTTTCCCGACAGTGCGGTAGTCGAGGTCGATCTGGACGACCTTGGCCGTCGGCGACAGGCGCTTGCCGTAACCCATCCGGAAGTCGAACGGGGTGCCGACGATGATGATGAGGTCGGCCTCGGTGAAGGCGTACCTGCGGCTGAGCTGGAAGTGGTGCGGGTCCCCCGGCGGCAGCGTGCCGCGGCCCGAGCCGTTCATGTACGCGGGCACGTCCAGCGACCTGACGAACTCGATCGCCGAGTCGGTCGCCCGGCACGTCCACACCTGGCTCCCGAGCAGGATGCACGGCTTCTCCGAGTGGGCCAGCATGTCGGCCAGCCGCTCGATGGCCTCGGGGTCGCCCTGCTGGCGGGTGGAGGCCCGGTAGTGGCCCGGCTTGGGCAGGCGCGCCTTCTCCACCGGCACCTTCGCGTCCAGCACGTCGCGCGGGATCTCCAGGAACGACGGCCCGGGAGCGCCGTGGTAGCACTCGCGGAAGGCCATCGACACGATGTCGGCCACCCGTTCCGTGCTGGGCACCGTGGCCGCGAACTTGGTGATCGGGGTCATCATGTCCACGTGCGGCAGGTCCTGCAGCGAGCCCATCTTGTGCTGGCTCAGCGCGCCCTGGCCGCCGATGAGCAACATCGGGCTCTCCGCGCGGAAGGCGTTGGCCACGCCGGTCACCGCGTCGGTCGTGCCCGGTCCCGCCGTGACCACCGCGCAGCCCGGTTTGCCCGTGATGCGGGCGTACCCGTCTGCGGCGTGCGCGGCCACCTGCTCGTGGCGTACGTCGATGACCTCGATGCCCTCATCGACGCAGCCGTCGTAGATATCGATGATGTGGCCACCGCAGAGCGTGTAGATCACTTCCACGCCCTCGGCCTTGAGTGCCTTGGCTACGAGATGACCACCAGAGATCGTTTCCGACATCATGCCACCCTTTCCCGGCGACGAAATGCTGTCTTCCGCATACTGCATACCGTATGAACGCAATGGTTACTCTCTCGCGTTCGGCCTGTCTAGCCCTAGACGGGCAACTCGATCAGTTCGACCCGCTCGCCGGACCACCCCGGCGGCACCACCGCCAGCGCCTCGGCCAGCGCCGCTCCCCACAACGAACCCGGCCGGTCGTGTCCCACGGGAATCACTCTCCCGGCCGACCTTCTCACCGGAACCAGCCGGGTGTCACGGGGGTGCGTACGCACCGGTTCGGCCAGCGTGCCCGTCTCCGTGGCGGCGGGAGTGCCGGTGAACGCGCGCAGGATGGGGGCGAGCAGGGTGAGCGCGGCGGCCAGCGCCGCGAACGGATTGCCCGGCAGCCCCACGAGCAGCCGGCCGTCGGGTAGCCGGGCCAGGAGCTGCGGATGCCCGGGACGCACGGCCACCCCGTCGATCAGCACCTCCGCGCCCACCTCGTCGAGCACGGCCCGCAGGTGGTCGGCCGGGCCCTGTGACGACGCCCCGCACACCACAACGACGTCTTGCGCACCGCCGAGCGCGGCGTGCAGCGCGGCGGGGCCGTCCGGGAGCCGGAGCGTGTCCGTCACGCGCCCACCGGCCCACTCCACCAGCCCCGGCAGGAACGGCCCGATGGCGTCGCGGACCCGGCCCGGCGCGGGCAGCCCACGATCGACCACCTCGTCCCCGGTGACCAGCACCGACACCTGCGGCCGGGGCCGTACCTCCAGCGTGTCGTGACCCAGGGCGGCGGCCAGGCCGAGCGCGACCGGCGTCACCACCGCGCCCGCCCCGAGCACGACGGCGCCCTCGGCGATGTCCTCGCCACGGCGCCGCACGTGCCTGCCGGGCTCGATGGTCCCGTCCACCCACGCGGCCCCCATGCCGAGCGGCGCGGAAGCGTGCTCCCAAGGCAGCACCGCCTCCGTCCCGGCGGGAACGGGAGCGCCGGTCGCGATCTCCACCGCCTCCCCCGCCGCCAACCGCCCTCGCAGGGGCACACCTCCGGCCAGCACCTGGGCGATCACTCGCCACGGCCCAGGACCCGCCACCGCGTAGCCGTCCATCGCCGAGACGTCCACTCCGGGCACGGGCACCAACGCCGTCAAAGACCCGGCCAACCTGCACCCGAGAGCATCAGCAAGCGGCACCGGAGCAGGCTTCAACACGCTGGCGGCACCCGCCGCGAGGGCTCGCGCAGAACCCCATGAGATCGCTTCCACCACTGGTCCATGCCTCAGAACGGTCATCGGCACACTCCTTGACCCGTGTTTTTCCATACTGTATACGGAATACACGATCCGACGCGAGAACGGAGCTGCAGCATGAGAGTCGCTGTTCTTGGCGCCGGCGCCATCGGCGCATACGTGGGGGCCGCCCTTCACCGGGCGGGTGTCGAGGTGCACCTCATCGCGAGGGGCCAGCACCTTGAGGCGATCCGGCGCGCCGGTGTGCGGGTGCTCACCCCCAGGGGCGACTTCGTCGCCCATCCCCATGCCACCGACGACCCCACCCAGGTCGGTCCGGTGGACCACGTCTTCCTGGGCCTCAAGGCGAACAGCTACGCCTCCGCGGGCCCCATGATCGAGCCGCTCCTGCACGAGACCACCGGCATCATCGCCGCGCAGAACGGCATCCCGTGGTGGTACTTCCACGGACTCCAGGGCCCCTACGAGGGCTACCGCATCGAGAGCGTCGATCCAGGCGGTGCGGTGACATCCGCGTTGCCCCTGGACCGCGCGATCGGATGCGTCGTTTACGCTGCCACTGAGATCGAGGAGCCGGGTGTCATCCGCCATCTCGAGGGCACTCGCTTCTCCATCGGAGAGCCCAAGGGCGAGGTGACCGAACGATGCACCGCCTTCAGCCAGGCCGCCGTCGAGGGCGGGCTGAAGTGCCCGGTGGAGCGCGACCTCCGCCGGGACGTCTGGATCAAACTCATGGGAAACATCGCCTTCAACCCGATCAGCGCGCTGGCCAGGGCGACGATGGCCGGGATCTGCCGGCACGACGGCGCCAGGGAGCTGGTCGTGGCCATGATGCGGGAGACGGTGGACGTGGCCATGCGGGTGGGCTGCGATCCGGGCATCTCCATCGAGCGCCGCTTACGCGGGGCGGAGAAGGCGGGCGAGCACAAGACGTCCACACTCCAGGACCTGGAGAAGGGCAAGCCGCTGGAGCTCGACGTGCTGCTGGCCGCGGTGGTCGAGCTGGCCGACCTCACCGGTGCGGAGGTGCCCACACTGCGGGCCATCCACGCGGTGAGCGATCTGCTGAACGAGAACGTGGTCCGTGCGGTTTAGCTCGGAATACCGTAGATTGTATACTGAATGGAGGGATCATGAGCTATGACCGCCTGACCCATCCACTGGTACGCGAAGACGGCGTGCTGCGCAAGGCGTCGTGGGAGGAGGCGCTGGAGCTTGCGGCAGAAGGCTTCCGCCGCAACATAGAACGACACGGTCCCGACAGCTTCGCGATGCTGTCGTGCGCCCGTTCGACCAACGAGATGAACTACATCGGGCAGAAGTTCACCCGCGTCGTGGTCGGCACGAACAACGTGGACTCCTGCAACCGCACCTGTCACGCCCCCAGCGTGGCCGGCCTGTCGGCGGTGTTCGGCAGCGGCGGTGGCACCTCCTCCTACCAGGAGGTCGAGGACACCGACGTGATAGTGATGTGGGGTTCGGCGGCGAGAAACGCCCATCCCATCTTCTTCCAGCACGTGCTCAAGGGCATCCGCAAGGGCGCCAAGATGTTCGCGGTGGACCCCCGCCGCACCGGCACCGCCCAGTGGGCCGACCTGTGGCTCGGCCTGAACGTGGGCACCGACATCCCCCTCGCCCACGCCGTCGCCCGCGAGATCATCCACGCGGGCCTGCACAACGAGGCGTTCATCGAGCGGGCCACGACCGGCTTCGAGGAGTTCAAGGAGTGCGTCGAGCCGTGGACGCTCACCGTCGCCGAGCAGGTGACGGGGGTGCCCGCGCACGCCATCCGCGAACTGGCCCACACCTACGCCCGCGCCGACCGCGCCCAGCTCTGCTGGACGCTCGGCATCACCGAGCACCACAACGCGACCGACAACGTACGGGCGCTGATCAACCTGTCCCTGCTGACCGGCCACGTCGGCCGCTACGGCTCGGGCCTGTCGCCGCTGCGCGGTCAGAACAACGTGCAGGGCGGCGGCGACATGGGCGCCATCCCCAACCGCCTGCCGGGCTTCCAGGACATCCTCGACCCGGGCATCCGCGAGCGGTTCGAAGGCGTCTGGGGCCGCTCGATCCAGCCCCGCTACGGCCTCAACCTCACCCAGATGCTGGACGCGATGGCCGAGGGCGAGGTGACCACCTGCTACATGATCGGTGAGAACCCCGTCCAGTCCGAGGCCGACTCGCTGGCCTGCATCAAGCGGCTGTCCATGCTCGATCACCTCGTCGTGCAGGACATCTTCCTCACCAAGACCGCGCAGATGGCCGACGTGGTGCTGCCGGCCAGCGCCGCCTGGTGCGAGGCGGACGGCACGTTCACCAACAGCGAGCGGCGCGTCCAGCGGGTGCGCAAGGCCCTGGAGCCACCGGGCGAGGCGCGCGACGACATCGAGATCATGTGCCAGATCGCCCAGAAGATGGGCCACGACTGGCACTACGACGGCGCGGAGGAGGTCTGGAACGAGCTGCGCGCCCTGTCCCCGCAGCACCACGGCATGACCTACCAGCGGCTGGCCGACCTGCAGGGCATCCAGTGGCCCTGCCCGTCGGAGGACGAGCTGGAGCCGCCCTTCCTGCACGGCAGGTTGTGGGACAACGACCCGGTCAAGCGGGGCACGCCGGCGCCGTTCGCGGTGCTGCGGCACTCGCCGCCGGTGGACCTGCTGGATGAGGAGTACCCGCTGCGGCTGACGACCGGGCGGCGGCTGGACTCCTACAACACCGGCGTGCAGTCCTCCGGGTTCGCCTCCCCGATGCGGCGCGGCGAGACGATCGAGCTGTGCCCCGAGGACGCCGAGAAGCTCGGCGTGGTCGCGGGCGAGGACGTGCGGATCAGCTCGCGGCGCGGCTCGGTGGTGGCGCCTGTCTTCATCGACCCCGGGCTGCGGCCAGGGCTGGTGTTCATGACCTTCCACTTCCCGGACGAGGTGGACACCAACGCCCTGACCATCGAGGCCACCTGCCCGATCGCGGGCACTGCCGAGTTCAAGGCGGCGGCCGTACGCGTCGAGAAGCTCGTGAAGGCTGGGTGACGGATGGATCTGAGATTCCGCGGCGCGGAGCCGTCGCAAGAAGAGCGCGCCGCCGTCGACGACCTCCTCGGGCCGCCGGCCACCGCATGGGAGGGCGGCTCGCGCACCGACAAGGACCTGCGGGTGGCCGCCCGCGCCGAAGCCGCCCGCGACCTGCTGCTGCCCGCGCTGCACGCGGTCAACGACCGGGTCGGGTGGATCAGTGAGGGGGCGCTGGAGTACATCTGCCGCCGCCTGACGGTCCCGCCCGCCGAGGCGTACGGGGTGGCGACGTTCTACTCGTTGTTCTCCATGGAGGAGCGGCCCAAGCGGGTGCTGCACGTCTGCACCGACCTGGCCTGCCAGGCCAAGGGCGGGCAGCGGGTACGCGACCAGGTCGAGGAGCGGCTCGGCCCGCCCGGCAAGTCCTGGCAGGAGAGCCCCTGCCTGGGCATGTGCGAGCGGGCCCCGGCCGCGCTCGCCCTGGAGGCGGGCCGGCCACACCGGGCGGAGGTGTACGCCCCCGCGAACCCCGACGAGATGGTCAGGACCGCCGCCGACGCCATCCCCACCGCGCCGAGCCCCAACGGCAGCACGCCACGCATCAACGTGGCGGGCGACGCGCCCGTGGCCGCGGCCGTGCCGCAGTCGGGGCAGCCGGACCTGCTGCTGCTCAAGCGGGTCGGCGTGGTCGATCCCGGCAGCCTGGACGACTACCGGGCGAGCGGCGGCTACACCGCGCTGCGGCGGGCCTTCGAGCTCGGCCCCGCCGGGGTGATCCGCGAGGTGCTGGAGTCCGGCCTGGTCGGCAGGGGCGGCGCGGCCTTCCCCACCGGCCGCAAGTGGGACGCCGCCGCCCGCCAGCCCGACCACCCGCACTACCTGGTGTGCAACGCCGACGAGAGCGAGCCGGGCACGTTCAAGGACCGGGTCGTGATGGAGGGCGACCCGTACGCGCTGGTGGAGGCGATGACGATCGCCGCCTACGCGACGGGCTGCGCGAAGGGCTACCTCTACATCAGGGGCGAGTACCCGAGCGCGGTCGCGCGGCTCCAGCACGCGATCGCGACCGCCCGCTCCCGTGGGCTGCTCGGCGACGACATCCTCGGCAAGGGGCTGTCGTTCGACATCGAGCTGCGCAGGGGCGCGGGCGCCTACATCTGCGGCGAGGAGACCGCGATCTTCAACTCCATCGAGGGGCAGCGGGGCGAGCCGCGCAGCAAACCCCCGTTCCCGGTGGAGAAGGGCCTGTTCGGCAAGCCGACCGTGGTCAACAACGTCGAGACGCTGGTCAACGTGCTGCCGATCCTGGAGCGGGGCGCGCAGGCGTACGCGGCGGCCGAGCCCAAGCTGTTCTGCGTCTCGGGCGCGGTCGAACGACCCGGCGTGTACGAGCTGACGTTCGGCGCGACGCTGCGCGACCTGCTGGACCTGACCGGCACCACCGGCACGACCAGGGCGGTGCTGCTCGGCGGCGCGGCCGGCGCGTTCGTCACCGAGCTGGACATCCCGCTCACCTTCGAGGGCACCAGGAACGCGGGCGCGACGCTCGGCTCCGGCGTGGTGCTCGTCATCGACGACACCGTGGACCTGAAGAGGCTGCTGCTGCGCATCGCGGAGTTCTTCCGTGACGAGTCCTGCGGCCAGTGCGTGCCCTGCCGGGTGGGCACCGTACGTCAGGAGGAGGCCCTGCACCGCCTCTCGCGCCGGGTCGATCACACCGACCTGGTACTTCTGCGCGAAGTCGGGCAGACCATGCGAGACGCCTCCATCTGCGGCCTCGGGCAGACCGCCTGGAACGCCGTCGAATCGGCCATCGATCGCCTGGGAGTGTACAAATGATCCCGCTCCAGCCGCCCCGCCGGCTCATCGACGTCGACATCGACGGCGAGGCCGTACGGGTGCCAGAGGGCTCGACGATCCTCGACGCCTGCCAGGCGGCGGGCAAGGACATCCCGACCCTCTGTTACGGCGACACGCTCACCCCGAAGAACGCCTGCCGGGTCTGCGTCGTGGAGGTGGAGGGCGCCAGGACGCTGGCGCCGGCCTGCTCCAGGAAGGCCGAGGCGAACATGAAGGTCGCCACGGACACCGAGCGCGCCAGGCAGAGCCGCAAGGTCGTGCTGGAACTGCTCGGCTCCTCGGTGGACATGTCCACCACGCCACGGGTGGCCGAGTGGAACGCCGAGTACGGCGCCGACCCCGCCAGGTTCGGCGACGAGGCCGCCACGGTCGAACAGCCCGCCAAGGTGGACAACGACCTGTACGTGCGCGACTACGCCAAGTGCATCCTGTGCTACAAGTGCGTGGACGCCTGCGGCGACCAGTGGCAGAACACCTTCGCCATCGGCGTCGCCGGCCGGGGCTTCGACTCGACGATCTCCACGGAGTTCGACGCCCCGCTCACGGACTCGGCCTGCGTCTACTGCGGCAACTGCGTGGAGGTGTGCCCGACGGGCGCGTTGTCGTTCAAGACCGAGTTCGACATGCGGGCCGAGGGCACCTGGGACGAGTCTCAGCAGACCGAGACCACGACGATCTGCAGTTACTGCGGGGTCGGCTGCAACCTGACCCTGCACGTGCAGGAGAACAAGATCGTCAAGGTGACCTCGCCGCACGACAACCCCGTCACGAAGGGCAACCTCTGCGTCAAGGGCCGCTTCGGGTACGGATATGTCTAGGGTCTCCGTAAAAAAGCGCATCCTGCGGGTGAACAACACCACCAGGGTGCGCAAGGTCGACTCGCTGGCCGCCGAGGAGCCGCTGGAGATCCGGCTCAACGGCACCCCGCTGACCGTGACCATGCGCACGCCGGGCGACGACTTCGACCTGGCGGCCGGGTTCCTGGTCAGTGAGGGGGCCGTGGCCTCGGCGGAGGAGATCTCCACGATCCGCTACTGCGCGGGCGCGACCGTGGAGGGCGAGAACACCTACAACGTCCTGGATGTACGGCTCGCGCCGGGCGTACCGGCTCCCGAGCCGCGCAACTTCTACACCACTTCCTCCTGCGGCGTCTGCGGCAAGGCGTCGCTGGAGGCGGTACGCACGGTGGCCCGCTGGAGCGCGGCCGACGACCCGGTCGAGCTGGCGCAGTCGACCGTCGCCGTCCTGCCCGACCGGCTGCGCGCGGCTCAGCGGGTCTTCGACAGGACCGGCGGCCTGCACGCGGCCGGCCTGTTCACGGCCGCCGGCGAGCCGTTGTGCGTACGCGAGGACGTCGGCCGCCACAACGCGGTGGACAAGCTGCTCGGCTGGGCGCTGCGCGAGGGGCGGCTGCCGCTGCGCGGCGTCGTGCTGATGGTGTCCGGCAGGGCGTCGTTCGAGTTGGTGCAGAAGGCGGTCATGGGTGGCGTGCCGGTGCTCGCCGCGGTCTCCGCGCCGTCCTCGCTCGCGGTCGATCTGGCCGCCGAGGAAGGGCTGACGCTGATCGGGTTCCTGCGCGGGAACTCGATGAACGTCTACACGGGAGAGCGGCGGCTGAGCGCCGGCGAAAGCGTCGCCTCGGGCGCCGGCAACGGCTCTGCCGGCGCACGATCACCGGGGTGACGAACGGGATGCCGCACGGCGCGCCCTGCCCCCGGCAAACCCGCCGTACGGCATCCCACTCCCCAGATTTTGACAACCATTTTCATTCCGACGCATACTGACTTGTATGATGTCAGGATTTTCCCGATCGACTGCCGTTGGTCTGCTTGCCACGGCCACCCTGCTCACCGCCACTGCCTGCGGCTCCGGCTCCGCCGAGACCGCCGCCCCCGCCGAAGGCGCCAAGCCCGAACTGGTCGCCGCCTTCTACCCCCTGCAGTGGCTGACCGAGCAGGTCGGGGGACCTGACGCGCAGGTGACCGGCCTGACCGCGCCCGGCGTCGAGCCGCACGACGTGGAGCTGGGCATCCAGCAGGTCACCCAGGTCAAGAACGCCGCGCTCGCCGTCTACATCAAGGGCATCCAGCCGGCCGTGGACGACGCCGTCGATCCCGCGAAGAGCTTCGACGCCGCCACCGCCGTCACCACGATCCCCGCCGGCGAGCACGCGCATGAGGAGGAAGGGGAGGAGGAGCACGGCCACGAGGAGGTCGCCTACGACCCGCACCTCTGGCTGGACCCCTCCCGCCTGGCCACCGTCGCCACCAAGCTCGGCGACCGCCTGGCCACGGCCGACCCCGCGCACGCCCAGGGCTACAAGGACCGCGCCGCCAGGACGGCCGCCACGCTCGGCACCCTGGACCAGGAGTTCACCAAGGGCCTGGGCACCTGCAAGACCAAGACGCTGGTCACCGCGCACGAGGCGTTCGGCTACCTCGCCGACCGCTACAAGCTCAAGCAGGTCGGCATCACGCTCGACCCGGAGACCGAGCCCTCGCCGGCCCGCATCTCCGAGGTCGCCAAGCTCGCCAAGGCGGAGGGCGTCACCACGATCTTCACCGAGGCCCTGGTCAGCCCGAAGGTGGCCGAGGTGCTCGCGAACCAGGTCGGCGCCAAGACGGCCGTGCTCGACCCGCTGGAGAGCAAGCCCTCCGGCGACTACCTGTCCGCCATGCGCGATAACCTCAAAACCCTACAAACAGCACTGGGGTGTACGGCATGAGCGAAACGGCCTTCGCGATGACCGACGGCCGGGTCTCCTTCGATGGCAAGCCCGTCCTTCGGGGCATCGATCTGACCGTCAGTCCCGGGGAGGTCGTCGCCCTCCTGGGCGCCAACGGCTCGGGCAAGTCCACGCTGGTCCGCGCGCTGCTCGGCCTCACGCCGCTGACCGGCGGCAAGACCCTGATGTACGGCTCCCCGCCGGGCAGGTTCCGCGACTGGTGGCGCATCGGCTACGTGCCGCAGCGGCTGCAGGTCGGCGGCGGCGTGCCCGCGACCGTCCGCGAGGTCGTCGCCTCGGGCCGGATCGCCAGGCAGAGCAGGCTGCGCAGGACCAGCGCCGCCGACAGGGCCGCCGTGGCGAGCGCGCTGGAGTCCGTCCGGCTGGCCGACCGGGCCAATGACCCCGTCCAGTCGTTGTCGGGAGGGCAGCAGCAGCGGGTGCTCATCGCCCGCGCGCTGGCCGGGGAGCCCGACACGTACGTGATGGACGAGCCCACCGCCGGTGTGGACGCCGAGACCCAGCAGCTCCTGGCCGACACGCTGGCCGGGCTGGTGCGGGCGGGCAGGACCGTGGTGCTCGTGGCGCACGAGCTGGGCCCGCTGGAGCCGGTCATCACGCGCGGCGTGGTGATCCGCGAGGGCCGGGTGGCCCACGACGGCCCGCCGCCGCGCCCCGAGGGCGACTGCGCCAGGCCGGGGCACGAGCATCAGCACCCGCACGCGGACGAGCCCGTGGTGGGCCCGCTCGCCGGGTGGCAGGGGGAACCAAGGTGATCTTTGAACTTCTGCAGGAGGAGCTCTTCCAGCTCGCGCTGATCGCGGCGCTGCTGGTGGGACTCTGCGCGCCCGCCGTGGGCACGTTCATCGTGCAGCGGCGGTTGTCACTGCTGGGCGACGGCATCGGGCACGTGGCGCTGACCGGCGTGGCGCTGGGCTTCCTGACCGGCACCGCGCCCGTGCTCACCGCCGTCCTCGTCTCCGTCGCGGGGGCCGTGGCCATCGAGCTGGTCAGGGCGCGCGGGCGCACCAGCGGCGACGTGGCGCTGGCGCTGATGTTCTACGGGGGCATCGCGGGCGGCGTCATGCTCATGGCGCTGGCGCCCGGCGGCAGCAACGCCAAGCTGAACTCCTACCTGTTCGGCGCCATCGCCAGCGTCACCGTCGAGGACATCTGGGTCATCGCCGCGCTGGCCGTGGCCGTGATCGCGGTCGTGGTGATCTTCGGCAGGGAGTTGTTCGTGCTCTGCCAGGACGAGGAGATGGCCAAGGCCAGCGGCCTGCCGGTGCGCTTCCTGAGCCTGCTCATCGCCGTCACCGCCGCGCTCACCGTGGTCATCGCCATGCGGGTGGTCGGCCTGCTGCTGGTCAGCGCGCTGATGGTGATCCCGGTGGCGACCAGCCAGCAGCTCACGCGCGGGTTCCGTACCACGATGGGGCTGGCCATGGTGTTCGGCGTGCTCGCCTCCGTGGGCGGGCTGCTGGCCTCCACCTACTCCTCCGAGGTGCCTCCCGGCGCCGCAATCGTGCTTCTTGCGCTCGTCGGCTTCGTCCTGGCCCTAGGTGTCGGTAAATTCGTACGTCGAGGCCGTACCCAGGAGTCGACATTGAGCGAGCGCCGAAAACTGCGCGTCGAGGAGGTCGCATGACGACGAGACGCGATGCCGTGCACGACACACTCCGCCAGAGCGAGAGTTTCCGTAGCGCGCAGGACGTCTATGCCGAGATGCGCCTGCACGGGGCGAAGATCGGGCTGACCACCGTATACCGGGCGCTGCAGGCGCTGGCCGACAAGGGCTCGGTCGACGTGCTGCGCACCGACGACGGGGAGTCCGTCTACCGGGCATGCGCGACCGACACCCATCACCACCATCTGGTGTGCCGCCGGTGCGGGCGCACCGTGGAGGTGGCCGGGCCGGCCGTCGAGCGCTGGGCCGAGACGGTGGGCAGCGAGCACGGCTTCACCGAGATCACGCACACGGTCGAGGTCTTCGGCACCTGCTCCACCTGCTCGGCACCGGCCAAGACGAGCTGACAACCGCCTCAGACGGCGGTCGTCCGCTCAGCCTCACCCTCGGGCTTGTCCGGGGCCTCTGAGGGCTTATCCGGGGCCCCCGGCACTCCTGAGGGCTTGTCCGGGGCCTTCGACGCCCCTGGGGGTCCCGGGGCCGCGGCCACCGGGAGTTCCGGCGGTCCTGGAGCAGCGACCACCGGTTGAGGAGAGCGGCGGGAGCCGTACAGGACTCCCGCCACGACCACCGCGCACCCGGCGAGTTGCAACATCGAGGGCCGCTCGCCGAGCGCGACCGTGGAGATCGCCACCGTCGTCATGGGCTGCACCAGCAGCAGCAACGCGGTGAGCGCGGCGGGCTGGCGCGGCAGCGAGTACGTGATCAGCGACCACCCCACCACCTGCGGCCCCAGCGCCAGCAGCAACAACCACCCGTGCGCCGGCCACTGCGGCACGAAGTCCGCCCCGCCGAACAGCGGGCTGAGCAGCGCGATGCTGATCGTGGTCACCACGGTCGCGTGCGCCAGCGGCCCCGCCGCCCGATCGGAGCCGCCCTTCAGCAGCAGCAGGAACGCGGCATAGGAGATGGACGTCGCGACCCCGGCGAGCACGCCCATCATCGGGTCGCTGCCGTACGCGGCGCTGTCGAACACCCCCGAGATCAGCACGACCCCGGCGAACACGACCGGCGTGCCGATCATCAACCGGTTGGACGGCCGCTCCTTGAACAGCGCCCAGGCGGCGAACGCCACGATGAACACCTGCAGGTTCCCCAGCACCGTCGCCAGCCCCGCGCCCACATAATCGATCGCGTGATGCCAGAACAGCAGGTCGAAGGCGAACACCACGCCCGCCAGCCAGGACGCCACGACCCCCTTGCGGGTCATCGGCCCCAGCCTGCGCCGTTCCATCCAGGCCAGGAACAGGATGGGCGGTACGGCGTACGCGCAACGGAACAACGCCGACGTGGCCGGCGATACACCTGATAAGCGCACCAGGGGGCCGGAGGTGGAAATGATCAGCGCACCGACGATCGCGATCAGCACGATACGGCGATGTGCACTCATGGAAACCCCCCGGGCCTCATACAGGAGATACGCTGCGACCACGCTAGAATCCCGCCCGGACAGGAGTCAACATGCCCTTTGGCCATGACATGGTGCATTCTCTGGCCACCGTTGTCGAACTGGTCAACACCTCGCCATCCACAGGCGGCGACGAGGGCCTGTCCACCCTGTCCGAGTTGCAGGCGTTCGTGGAGTCCCGCGAGGTCAGCAACATCGGCACGCTCACGCCCCGCGACCTCGGCCAGGTCCGCATGGTCAGGGAGGCCTTCCACCGCGTGTTCACCGCCCCCGACCAGCCGACGGCCGTACGCACCCTGAACGCCCTGCTGGCCGAGACCCGGATCACGCCCCGGCTGACCGAGCACGACGGCCACCCGCTGCACGTGCACTATCACGCGGCCGACTCGACCCTGGCCGAGCACGTGGCGGCCGACTGCGGGGTGGCGCTGGCGCACCTGCTGGTGGAGGGCGAGGTGGAGCGCCTGCGCACCTGCTCGGCCCCCGACTGCGACCGCGTGTTCGTGGACGAGTCGCGCAACCGCTCCCGCGTCTACTGCGACAGCCGCACCTGCGGCAACCGCATGCACGTCGCGGCCTACCGCGCCCGCCGCCGCGCCTGACCCGCGCCCGCCGCCGCGCGTGCCCGAACTGCCTGACCCGCGCCTGAGCTGTGCCCGCCGCCGCGCGTGACCGGCACGCCCGGGGTCGCGTCAGGCGGGCGTGATGTGCCAGGTGACGCCGTGCGTGGTGAGGTGGTCCAGGAAGGCGGCCGGGTCGAAGGCCTGCGCGGGCGTCAGCGCCCCTGCCGGAGCGCTGTCCTCGGCCAGGCGGCGCGCACCCTCGACGGCGATCTTCGCGGTCATCCCATAAGGGTCGAGTCCCGTCACCCACCCCCGCGTCCGCTCTCCTGACGTCCCCGTCGCCTCGGCCAGCATCAGCCAGCGTGAGGTCGTCCTGGCCGCCGCGTCCGGGGTCTCGGGGACGCTGTCCACGACCTCGGGCGTCAGCGCGGAGAACAGGGCCGCCACCTCGGCCCGGATCACGGCCCGCACCCGCCGCGCGCGTACGTGCCTGGGCACGGTGACCACCCCCGGCAGCGCGAAGACCCCGACCGGTGCCTGCCCGTCCTCTCCGGGGATGACGATCGAGTCCGGCTCCGCGTCCGGCGCCGGATGCCAGCGGCCATCCGTATAGGCCAGCGACCCCTGATCGAACACCGCCGCCATGGACCGGGCGGTCCCCCGCGACGCGGCCCCGGGCCCGCGCAGGTCCGCGACCAGCACCTCGGCCACCTCCCCTGCCACCCGCCCGGCCACCAGGGACGCGATCATGTCCCCCGGCCCGCCGTCGTCGGCCATCGCGGGCACGACGGTCACCCCGGCCCGTACGGCCTCCTCGTGGAACCCGTCGAGCACTTTCCTGATGTAGTGCTGCTCCCCCGTCGTGTCCAGGTAGTGCACCCCGGCCGCGATCGCCGCCCGGATGACGGGCTCCCCCAGCAGCGTGAACGGCCCAGCGCAGTTGATCACCACCGCGCAGTCCCCGAACGCGTCCGCCAGCGCCCCCGGCGAGTCGAGCCCCGCCACCCGGATCTCCGCTCCGGCGACCTCCGCCTCGACGGCCGCCGCACGCAGCCGCTCCTTGTCCCTGCCGACCAGCACCGGCGTGAACCCCCGCCGCCGCAACTCCGCCACCGTGAGCCGTCCGGTGAACCCGCCGGCCCCATACACCGCGATCCTCATCGCCTGACCTCCTTCTGGTTTCCGCAGCTCACGCTAGGGACACCAGGGCAGGGAGGCCATGTCAGGAGATCCGGCGGGCATATCCGATCGTCCAGCAGCGACTACCGTAGGGACATGGACGTACTCAGCGACGCCATCACCGCCATGCGCAACGGCCTGCCGCACGCCGCCCGCACGCGCATGCACGGCCCGTGGGGTGTGCGCTTCCCGCCGCAGGAGGGGGCGGGGTGCCATGTCATCCTGCAGGGCTCCTGCTGGCTGCTGCCCGCCGACGCCGAGCCCGTCCGGCTGGGGGTGGGCGATGTGGTGTTCCTGCCGCGCGAGCTCGGTCACGGCCTCGCGGACGCGGTCACGACCCCGCTGGTGGACGCCGCACCCGAGTACGACGACGGCTCCCCCGTCGGCCGCATCCGCAGTGACGGCCCCGGGCCGCTGACCGAGATGTTGTGCGGGGCCTACCGGCTCGACCAGGCCAGGCTCCACCCGCTGCTGGCCGAACTGCCCGCCGTCATGCACATCCCGGCCAGGGTCGGCCGCCACCCCTCGCTCAACGGCGCGATCGAACTGCTCGGCCGCGAACTCGACACCGCACCCGGCCCCGGCGCGGACGCCGCCACGTCGGCGCTGCTCGACGTCCTGCTGCTGTACATCCTGCGCGCCTGGTACGAGGAGCGGCCCACCGGCTGGGGCGCCGCCCTGCGTGACCCGGCGGTCTCGGCGGCGCTACGGGCCATCCACCAGCACCCGGCCCGCCCGTGGACGGTCCAGACGCTGGCGGCCCGCGCGGGGCTGTCGCGGGCGGCGTTCGCGCAGCGGTTCGCGGGCACGGTGGGCGCGCCGCCGCTGGCGTACCTGACGTGGTGGCGCATGACCCTGGCCGCCCGGCTGCTGCGCGAGACGGACCTGCCGCTGCGGTCGGTGGCCGAACGCAGCGGGTACGCCACGGAGTTCGCCTTCGCCAAGGCGTTCAAACGCGAGTTCGGCACCGCACCCGGCCGCTACCGAAGCGAACCCGCATAGAGCCCGCACCACGCCCGGCCGCTACCGAAGCGAACCCGCATAGAGCCCGCACCACGCCCGGCCGCTACCGAAGCGAACCCGCGTAGAACCCCGGAGCGAACCCGCTGGAGGAAACGGTCCTGGAACCGGTCCTAGACCTGGTTCGGGATCGCTCCGCCGTAGCGCCGGTCGCGCTTGGCGTACATCTCGCACGCCTCCCACAGGTCCCGCCGATCGAAGTCGGGCCACAGCCGGTCGAGGAAGACCATCTCGGCGTAGGCCGACTGCCACAACAGGTAGTTGGAGAACCGCTGCTCCCCCGACGAGCGCAGGAACAGGTCCACCGGCGGGATCTCCGGCTCGTCCAGGTAACGGGCGAACACCTTCTCGTTGACCTTGGACGGCTTGACCCGGCCGGCCGCGATGTCCTGCGCCAATTTGAGCGCCGCATCGACGATCTCGGCCTGCCCGCCGTAATTGACACAGAACTGCAATGTCAGCTTCCGGTTGTTCACCGTCATCTCCTCGGCCGTCTGCAGCTCGGAGATGACGCTCTTCCACAACCGCCCCGGCCGGCCCGCCCAGCGCACGCGTACGCCCATGGCGTTGAGCTCGTCGCGCCGGCGCCGGATCACGTCGCGGTTGAACCCCATCAGGAAACGCACCTCATCGGGCGAGCGCTTCCAGTTCTCCGTCGAGAACGCGAACGCGCTCAGATAGGGAACACCCAGCTCCAGCGCCCCCTCGATGACGTCGAACAACGAGGATTCACCCGCCTTGTGCCCCTCGGTACGGGGCAGCCCGCGAGCCTTGGCCCAGCGGCCGTTGCCATCCATGATGATGGCGACATGCTGGGGCACCAGCTCTTTCGGGATGGCCGGCGGAGTCGCTCCCGACGGGTGCGGGGTCGGCGGTCGTACGTTCACACGGGCTCCCTTTCAACGTGTCGAAGAGAGCGTATGCCGTGTTCGAGGTGCCATTGCAGATAAGCGGCCACCAGGCCGCTGCACTCGCTGCGGTGGCGGGACTCCGAGGCGTCCGCGGTGGCCCAGTCGCCGCGCAGCAGCGCCGTCATGAGCCCGATCGTCTCACCCGCGGGCACGGCAGCGCCCGCCGGGCGGCATCCTCCGCACACCACGCCACCTGCGACGATGGCGAACGCCCTGACCGCGGGCGTCTGGCACTTCGCGCACTCCTCAAGGGCGGGGGCGTAGCCGGCCACGGCCAGGGAGCGCAGGAAGTAGGCGTCCAGGACCAGCCTGGCCTCGTGCTGCCGTTCCGCGAGCGTGCGCAGGCCGCCCACCAGCAGCAGGAACTGCCGCAGCGCCGGCTCCTTCTCGCCGTGCGTCAGGCGGTCGGCGGTCTCCAGCATCGCGCTGCCGGCGGTGTAACGGGGGTAGTCGGCGGCCAGCGCCTCTCCGTAGGGTCTGATCGTCTCCGCCTGGGTGACCACGTCGAGGGTGCGGCCGGTGTGGAACTGCACGTCAACGTGTGTGAACGGCTCCATCCTCGCGCCGAAGCGCGAGGTCGTGCGGCGCACCCCGCGCGCCACCGCCCTGATCTTGCCGGTGCGCTTGGCCAGGATGGTGACGATGCGGTCGGCTTCCCCGAGTTTCTGGGTGCGCAGGACCACGCCTTCGTCACGGTAGAGACTCACTCGAACATCTTACGGCCGCCACCTATACCGGCAGACTGGACGTTACGGGCATGCTCTGGTGACGCGACTTTGCGTCACCATCACTAGACTTTGGCGTCAGTCCCCCGCATTACCCGTTGTTCAACCCCCCGCTACCGCCTCGAAAGGGAGTCATGACCCGCGTGGTCCTGCTGGGCGCCTCGCCCGGCCCCGACATCTCTCCGACCGGCCTGAGGCTGGCCGCGCTCTCCGGCAATCCGACCGTGTCCGAACGTCTGCGCAGCCAGCTCACCTCGATGGATCCGCGTCTCGCCGCGATCCCGTCGGACGACGTGGCCACCGCTCTGCGCGCCGTGGCCGACGTCGCCGAGTCAGCAACGGAGAGCCTGTTCATCATCCCGGAGAACTCGGTCGTCCACGACGAGCTGATCTACCAGATCATCAAGTCCAAGCGCGGTGCGCTGGCGCTCGTCGCGAAAGAGCCGCGTGTGGGGGTGACGGAGGACAACGGCCAGGAAGAGAACGGTCCCGAGGACAACACCGCCGACGACAACGGCGGCGAAGATCGTATTCCGATCGACGAGGCCGAGCCCGAGATCGGGCTCAACCGCCTCGAAGGGCTGCCCGTGCGCGCCCGTGTCGGCAAGTCGCGCCTGGTCTCGGTGGGCACCGCCTCGCACGCCGTCACCAGACCCAACGGCATCATCCTCGGCCCGCTGCACGTCAGCGCCCGTAACGCGCCCACCCTGGCGCAGACCTGCCGCGAACTGGCGGACATGGCCGACCGGTTCGGCCCGGACGACGACCTCGTCCAGCTCATCGCCTTCGGCCTGGTGCGCAACGGCGTGTCGGTCGGCATCAGGGGCCGCCGCGACCTGTTCTACCGCCGGGTCACCACCCAGGAGGAGATCAACGAGGCCGGCGCCGAGATGGCCGGCATGGACGAGGACCGCTCCCGCCTCAACAACGCGGTCAAGGGCGCCGACGGCTTCTTCACCACGTACTTCGTCTCCACCTACTCCCGCTACATCGCGCGCTGGGCCGCCCGGCGCGGGCTGACGCCCAACCAGGTGACGCTGATCTCGATCGCGCTCGGCATCGCCGCGGCCGCCTGCTTCGCCACCGGCGACCGCCCGTGGATGGTGCTGGGCGGGATCCTGATCTACTTCGCCTTCGTCTTCGACTGCGTGGACGGGCAGGTCGCCCGGTATGCCCGCAAGTTCGGCGTGCTGGGGGCATGGCTGGACGCCACGTTCGACCGGTTCAAGGAGTATGTGGTCTTCGCGGGCCTGGCCGTCGGCTGGGTGGTCTCCGGCAACGGCGAGGAGATCTGGATTCTGGCGCTGGCCGCGCTGGGCCTGCAGTCCGTACGCCATCTGCTCGACTTCTCCTTCGGCGCCGCGAACCGCCGCAAGCCCCCGTCTCCGCTGCCCACGATCGCGCTGGACGCCCCCGACGACCGCGAGCTGCGTCAGAAGCTCGTGCGCCGGAAAGAGGAGCGCAACCAGGGCGTTCGTGGCCTGCTGAAGATGTGGACGAAGGCCGGTAAGCACCGGGCGGTCCACTGGGCGCGTAAGATGATCGTCTTCCCCATCGGCGAGCGTTTCGCGGCCATCGCGATCACCGCCGCACTCTTCGACGCCCGGATCACCTTCATCACGTTGATGGTCTGGGGCTCCGTCGCCGCCGCCTACACCCTCACCGGACGCCTCATGAGGTCGCTCGTATGATCACCCACCCGCAGGCCATGGCCACCCCCACGCCGGACCCCGACGAGGAGCGCCGCCGCATCCAGACCGCCCGTCTCGTCGCCTACCGCGACGACGGCCCGCTCGCCAGCGCCCTGTCCGACAAGCTCGGCCCCGGTCTGCCGCCCGTGCCCGCCACGCTCGTGGCCCTGCTCGCCGTGGTCGCCATCACGGTCACGGGGCTGCTCCAGCCGGGCCCCATCCTCCTGCTGCCCGTGGCGATCGTGCTGCTGCTCGTGCTGCCCACGACGCCGCGCAACCACCTGGGCCGCTTCGACTGGCTCACCCCGCCGCTGCTGCGCGCCGCGGAGTTCTTCACCATCATCGCCCTGGGCCTGGCGGCGGACGCGCCGAAGTGGCTGCTGTTCGTGCTGGTGTACGTCGTCGGCTACCACACCTACGACACCGTCTACCGGACCCGGCAGAGCATCTGGCCGCCCGCCTGGGTGTTCTACGCCGGGCTCGGCTGGGAGCTGCGGCTGCTGATCATCGGCGTCGGCGCGGCGCTCGACCGGCTGACGCCGGTGCTCGCGGTGCTGACGGCGTACCTGTTCGTGCTGTTCGCGGTGGAGAGCGTGACGAGCTGGGTGCGCCTGGACAAGGCCTCCGCCCAGTCCACCGCCGACGCCGAACAGGACCTGGAGGCCTCCCCCGAGGACGCCCTCGAACAGGCCACCGGCGAGGCGGAGAAGGGCTAGTTTTTCTTCTTCGCCGTCTCCTCATGCGGCGCCGCACGCTCAGTGCGGCGCCGTCTGTGTTTTTTCCCATCTTGTACGGCCGGCCCCCGAACCCCCCAACCCGCACCGGCCACAGCACCTTCCAGGGTGACGCCTCTGACCCTTCAGTGGCGCGCCACCGTAACGGCGCCACCTGGGCCGACGAGGTGGTCGAGCCGATACCTTCCGCTATCGAGTGACATGACCTCCATCGCGGGAACTGACCACTTAGTCTGGTTTGACGAACACGTGGGCCGGCTGCCGGTCCGGCCGGAGCCAGGAGACGCGGATGGCGTTCTTGTCGCGGCTGTTCAATACGGGCGACCCGCCGACCGAGCGGGAACAAGCGCGCCGGCTGGGGATGCGGGACGCCCGGCGGCATCCCCTGGGCGAGTTCACGGATCCGGAGTTCCAGCCCGCGTACGTGACGGAGGTTCGGGCCCGGGTCCGCGAGGAGGTCACGCAGGTCGATCGGCGGCTGGCCGCCACGCGTACGGCGTTGCTGGAGCGAGCGCTCGGGGAGCGGGAGACGATCCTGCGCGAGCTGAGCAGGAGCGACACGCGTTCGCAGGTGAACGGGCACGCGGTGCGCGCGGTCACCCCACGACCCGCCACGGACCGCCCCCGGCCGCCTGAACCCGCCCCTCACGAGGATCGCTCCCCTTATGAGAGTGCTCGCGAGGATGTTCGCGAGGCTGACCCGTTCATCTCGATCGCGGAGTCCAGGGTGCGGCGGGCGGAGGCGCGGCGGCGGGCGGTGGTCGAGGAGTCGGACGCCGGCGTGCAGCGGGCCAGGGCCCGCATCGAGCACCTCACGCAGGAGTGGGAGAGCGCGCTGATCGAGCGGGACCACGAGGTGGAGGCCGTGCACGCCAGGGCCGAACGGCTCATCGCCGCCTACAAGAGCGGCGTGCTGCGCAGCCATCCGCGCAAGGAGGAGATCCCGCCGCTGTGGAAGGGCGAGGTGATCGCGATGAACGCCGGAGGCGAGACGGCCGAGGCGGCCTCGGGGCGCGAGGAGATCGGGCGGATCCTGCGCGAGGTCGAGCACCGCATCGAGCTCTGGCACGCCCAGGTCATGCCCGCCCAACTCCACCACGACCCCGCCCCCGGACGGCTCCCCCACGACCACGGCCCCGCCCAACTCGCGCAGTCGAACCCCGACGCCACCTCCTCTGAGGCCGGCGAGCCCTCGGAAAGGGACGGCTCGCCGCGAAGTGGCGACTCACGTGAGGGCCGCCCCTGATGACGCGCCGCAGACAACCAGCCCGCCCGGCCGAGTCAGGAACCCCCATGGCGCGCCGCGGACGACCAGCACACGCGGCCGCGTTAGGCGTCCTGCTGGTCGTGGCCACGGCCGGGGTGGCGGCGTGTGGCACCGAGGCCAGGGCCGTGTGTGGTGTGATCGTGGACTCCACCAGCTACGCCGACCCCGCCACCTCCAGAACCGACGTCACCTCCAAGCTCCCCGCCTTCGCCCGGGAATGCGACTGGATCGGCTTCGCGGCGGTGACGGGCAGCTCGGAGAGCAGCACCTGCCGTCAGGACCCCGTGCCCATCGCCGCCACCCGGGCCGAGAACCCCAACGACAACCCGGTCGTGGAGGAGCGCGTCAGGGAGCACCGCGGCACGGAGGTCCTGCCGAGGGCGGTCAAGCTGTTCGACTGCCCGCCCGAGGGTGAGGGCTCGGACGTCCTGGGCGCCCTGCGTTACCTGGTCAAGCAGCTCAGCGCGCAGCGTCAGCCGGACAAGGCGCACCAGATCATCGTGTTCAGCGACCTGATCAACAACCGGGGCGAGCTGGACATCAACCGGCTGGACCTGGCCGAGAGCGCCCAGCAGCAGAAGATCAAGGAGCTGCGCGACGCACGGCTCCTGCCGGACCTGACCGGGTACGCGGTGATCGTCCATGGCTTCCTGCGGGAGAAGACGTCGAACCCGGATCGCTTCCCCTTGCTGGAGAGCTTCTGGCGGGAGGCGTTCGAGGCGTCCGGCGCATCCCCGGTTGACCTGCTCTGACCGGAGAGGCCGGGCATGCGGATTCCCTGTCGAGAGCGCTCTCCAGAACCGCTCGCACCCCACTACTCCGCCGCCTGTTTGGTTTATTGACAGCAAGTTAAGGGTGTGCTCAGATCTTGCAGAGAGCGCTCTCTCTCGGCGCTCAGGCACCCCCCAGGAGTGAGTATGACAACAGCGAAACGGCACCGGAGCCGCCTGGCGGCCGTGGCCGCGGCGTTAGTGACACTCAGCGGCCTGCTCGTCCACACGGCGGTCAGCGCCTTGGCGTCCGTGCCGCCCACCCCGTCGGGCTGGTCCCTCGTCTGGTCCGACGACTTCAACGGCTCCGCCAACACCCTTCCCTCGTCGAACAACTGGATCATCGACACCGGGCACTCCTACCCGGGAGGCCCGGCCAACTGGGGCACCGGTGAGGTCCAGAACTACACCTCCAGCACCTCCAACCTCAGCCTCGACGGCTCGGGCAACCTGCGCATCACGCCGCTGCGCAGCTCCTCCGGCGAGTGGACCTCGGCCCGCATCGAGACCCGGCGCAGCGACTTCAAGCCCGCCGCCGGCCGCGTCCTGCGCATCGAGGGCCGCATCCAGATGCCGAACGTGACCGGCAACGCCGCTCTGGGCTACTGGCCGGCGTTCTGGGCGCTCGGTGCGCCGTACCGGGGCAACTACTGGAACTGGCCGGGCATCGGCGAGTACGACATCATGGAGAACGTCAACGGCATCAACTCCGTGTGGGGCGTGCTGCACTGCGGCGTCAGCCCCGGCGGGCCGTGCAACGAGACCACCGGGCTCGGCGCCAGCCGCGCCTGCCCCGGCTCGACCTGCCAGTCGGCCTACCACACCTACCGCTTCGAGTGGGACCGCAGCGTCAGCCCCAACCAGTTGCGCTGGTACGTGGACGGCCAGCAGTTCCACAGCGTGAACCAGGGCCAGTTCGACGCCACGACCTGGAACAACATGACCGGCCACGCGGGCTACTTCCTGCTGCTCAACGTGGCGATGGGCGGGGCGTTCCCCAACGCGCTGGGCGGTCAGACCCCCACCGCGGCGACCGTGCCCGGGCGGCCGATGATGGTCGACTACGTGGCGGTCTGGCAGAGCAACGGCGGCGGCACCGACCCGACCGACCCGCCCGACCCCGGTGGCGTGGACGCCCGCTCGACCATCCAGGCCGAGCGCTACCAGGCGCAGTCGGGGACCATAACCGAGACCACCACGGACTCGGGCGGCGGGCAGAACATCGGGGCGATCGCCAATGGCGACTGGCTGCGCTTCGACGGCGTCAACTTCGGTTCCACGGCGGCCAGGCAGTTCAGGGCGCGGGTGGCCTCCGGGGCTGCGGCCGGGGTGGGCGGCCTGGTGCAGGTACGCCTGGGCAGCCCGACCGCCGCGCCCATCGGTGACTTCTCGATCTCCAACACGGGTGGATGGCAGAGCTGGCGTACGGTGCCGGCGAACATCTCGGGGGTGACGGGCACCCACACGGTGTACCTGACCTTCTCCTCCGGCCAGCCCGCCGACTTCGTCAACGTCAACTGGTTCACCTTCGCCACTTCCTGATCGAGCCCCCAAGCCCCCGGCCTCTCGGATGACAAGAGCATCCGGGAGGCCGGGTCAATCCGTACCCGGCCCAAAGTCAGGAGGGGTGGTCCGGGCCGTCGCGGGCCGTCGTGCGGCGGCGCAGCACGATGCGTTCGGCCCAGCTCGCCGCCTCCGGATCCCGCAGTCCCTCCACCACTCCCCCGAGGTAGGCCGTGGCGAGGCTGTCGAAACCGCTCTCCAGCTGCCGCAGCCGGCTGGCCCGCCGCCGCTCCACCCCTTGCAGGTACTGCGCGATGCTCTCCGCGTACCCCGCGTCCCGCTGGTAGTCGGCCTGGGCGGCGGCGCACGCCCTGGCCTCGGCGTCGCGCTTGGCCCGCAGCTCCCACAACCGCCGGTCGTTGGGGTTGTGCATGCGCCGCCCCAGGTCGGCGGCGATGAGGGCGGTGGCCACCAGGAGCGCCAGGAGCAGGATCATGGTGGGCAACTGCCCGACCCCGCCGGACGTGGGCCCGATCTCCTGCCCGTCCACCACCAGCGGCCTGACCAGGGCGTCACGGCGCAGTACGGCCACGGCGACGATGAGGCCGAGCCACACGGCCGCCACGCCGATCAGCAGCAGGCGCCCCTTGGCCGAGGAGCCGTGCTCCTGCCAGGACCGGAACGCCCGCCCGTACATGTGCGGCGCCACCAGCATGATCAGCGCGGCTCCCGCGGCCAGCAGCGCGGTCATCGCCACGCTGTCGCCCCAGCTCAGGATGACCTGATAGAGGATCGGCACCTCGACGATGAGCAGCAGGAGCAGCAGCAGCGCGGCGGGCAGCCAGCGGCGGACGACGGGCCACTGCCCGCCCGAGACGGCGATCGAGCTGGGGCGGCCGTCGCCGGGGCGGCGGCTGGGCTGCTCCAGCTCCGCGACCCGCTGCCTGCTGTCCTCCAGGGCCTTCCTGACCTCGCCGAACGTGCGCTGCGACTCCGCCAGGCGGATCTTCTGCCCCTCGAACTCGGCCCGCGCGAGCTGGCCCTCCTGCTCCGCGCGCTCGTCGAGCTTGGCCAGCTCCTCCAGCCGCTCGTCCTCCAGTTCGTGGAAACGGGGCACGCTGCCGGTCTGCAGGGTGAGCGTGTCGATCTGGCCGTCGGCGGCGTGCGCGCGGCCGAGCTCGCGCTCCTCGCGGCGGCGGCGCGCCCAGTCGGGCAGGCGGTAGAGGTCCCCGTCGTAGGCCATGACGGGCGCGATGCGGGTGATCTGGTCGCCGGCATCGGGTTCCGTTCGCCGTCCCGAGCGGCGGTTGCGGCGGAATGAGCGCATCGGGCCTCCCCGGCGGGGGTTCTGCCTTCGATGCTAATTCCCGGAATGAAAGCCGGAGAAATCCGGGAACAATGGTAGGAGTGAGCGAACTTCCGGTGATTGATGTGTCACCTCTTCTCACGGCGGGCGCGGACCGGCGGGCCGTGGCGCGGGAGATCGGCGCGGCGTGCCGGGAGACCGGCTTCTTCTACGTGACGGGGCACGGCGTGCCGCCGGAGCTCATCGAGCGGCTCGACGCGGCCGGCCGGCGTTTCTTCGCGCTGCCGGAAGAGGCGAAGAACGAGATCGCCATGGAGCGGGGCGGCCGGGCGTGGCGGGGCTTCTTCCCCGTCGGCGGCGAGCTGACCTCCGGCCGTCCCGACCTGAAGGAGGGCGTCTACTTCGGCGCCGAGGAACCACCGGGCCCGCTGCCGCTGCGCGGGCCGAACCTGTTCCCGGCCCAGGTGCCCGAGCTGCGGGAGGCGGTGCTCGCCTACCTCGGCGCGATGACGGCACTCGGGCAGGCCATCATGGGCGGGATCGCGCTGAGCCTGGGCCTGAGCGAGGACTACTTCCGTACGGGCTACACGGCCCGCCCCACCATCCTTTTCCGGATATTTCATTATCCGCCGGGTCCGGCCGACGTCCCTGACGCGTGGGGCGTCGGCGAGCACACCGACTACGGGCTGCTCACCCTGCTGCTGCAGGACTCCAACGGCGGGCTGCAGGTACGCACGAAGTCGGGATGGATCGAGGCGCCCCCGATCGACGGCACGTTCGTGTGCAACATCGGCGACATGCTCGACAAGCTCACCGGCGGCGAATACCGCTCCACCCCGCACCGCGTACGCAACCGCAGCGGCAACGAGCGCCTCAGCTTCCCCTTCTTCTTCGACCCCGGCCGGGACAGCGAGGTCCCGCCCCTCCCCTACGCCCCCGGCCACCGCTGGGACGGCCAGGTGGACTTCACCGGCACCTACGGCGAGTACCTGCTCTCCAAGGTCGCCAAGGTCTTCCCGCATCTGTTCACCCGGCAGCGGCTCTAAGCGGACTCCCTGACGACCAGCCTGGCCGGGACCACAACCGAGGTCGTGTGGCGGCCTTCGAGGCGGGAGAGCAGCAGCCGGGCCAGCGCCAGGGCCTGGTCGGCGACCGGGACGCGGACGGTGGTCAGGCCGGGCGTGGTGGCCGAGGCCGCGTCCACGTCGTCGAAGCCCACGACCGCCAGGTCCTCCGGCACCCGCCTGCCCGCCTCCCGAGCCGCCCACAGCGCCCCGATGGCGAGTTGGTCGGTGGCGGCGAAGACGGCGTCCAGCGCGGGCTCGTCGCCGAGCAGCCGCAGGGTGGCCGAGACGCCCGCCGCGCGGGTCAGGCCGTCGGCCAGCGCCAGGCGCGGCCCGAGTCCGGCACGCTGGAGCGCGGCGCGGTGGCCGGCGAGCCGGTCCTGCACGGCGACCAGGTCCATGGGCCCGCACACCATGCCGATGGTGGTCCGGCCCCGGGCGAGCAGATGCTCGGTGGCGGCCGCTGCTCCGCCGGCGTTGTCCACGTCCACGTACGGCACCAGCGACGCGATCGCCGGCTTGCCCAGCAACACGACCGGCACCCCGGTGCGCGAGAGCCGCTCGGCCAGCGTGTCGGCCCGGTCGGGCGGCAGCAGCACGACCCCGTCCACCAGCCCGGCCTCGACGTGCGCGACGATGCGCCGGTGGCTCTCGGCCGTGTCGGCGAGCATGAGCGTGATCTGCTTGCCCGCGCCCTCCAGCAGGCTCGTGACGTACTGGACCACGGCGGCCGTGAGCGCGTCGCCGCCCTGCCTGGGCACCGACAGGACCAGGGCGACCGCGTTGGTGCGGCGGGTGACCAGGCTGCGGGCGGCCAGGTTGGGCACGTAGCCGAGTTCGTTGACGGCCCGCATCACCGACTCGCGCACCTGCGCGCTCACCGACGACTCGCCGTTGACCACGCGCGAGACCGTGGCCCTGGACACGCCCGCGCGGGCGGCCACCGTCTCCAGGGTCGGGCGGGCGGGGCGGGTCTCGGCCAGGCCGCCCCGCCGGATGACGTCGCGGTACCACAGCGCGCTGTCCTTCGGCCGCCGCCGCTGGGTGGCGAAGTCCACGTGCACGAGGCCGAATTTACGCCGGTAGCCCTCGGACCATTCGAGATTGTCCAGCAGCGTCCAGACGAAATAGCCGCGTACCCGCGCGCCCTCCTCGATGGCCGCGCGCAGGGCCCGCAGATGTTCCTCGATGAAGCTGATGCGGTCCACGTCGTGAATGCCGTCGCCGGTCACGACGTCCACGAAATCGGCGCCGTTCTCGGTGACCATCAGGTCGAGGTCCGGGTATTCGCGGGAAATGCGGCGCAGCAGCAGGGAAAGGCCACCGGGGACGATGGGCCAGCCCATCGCGGTGACCGCCGTGGGAATCGTGCAGAACAGGATTCCGGTGCTGCCGGGATATGCCGGGTCGGCGGGCTCGCTCGGCTGCGCCTGCACGACCAACGGGGTGTAGTAATTGACGCCGAGCACGTCGAGCGGCTGGGCGATCAGCTCCAGGTCGCCGTCCCTGATGTGCTCGACCCCGCCGTTGCGCTCGGCGACGGCCAGCGACTCGGCCGGGTACGCGCCGCGCAACATCGGCTCCAGGAACTGCCGGTTGGCCAGCGCGTCGATCCTGGCCACGGCCTCCGCGTCCTCCTCCGACAGTTCCCTGCCGAAGTCGCTCACCTGGGCGGGCGTCATGACGGGCGAGAGGTTGAGCACCGCGCCCACCTTCGCCGCGCCGGCCGCGCGCAGGGCCTGCGCGCCGAGGCCGTGGGCCAGCAACATGTGGTGGGCGGCGCGGAAGGCGTCGGCCGCCGACTTGCGCCCGGGGGCGTGGACGCCGGAGCCGTACCCCAGGAACGCCGCCACCCACGGCTCGTTCAGCGTGAACCACGTGTCCACCCGGTCGCCGAGCCGCTCGTGCACGGCGGCGGCGTAGTCGGCGAAACGCAGCGCCGTCTCGCGCTCCGGCCAGCCGCCGCGGTCCTCCAGGGCCTGCGGCAGATCCCAGTGGTAAAGGGTGGCGTACGGCGTGATGCCGGCCGCCACCAATTCGTCGAGCAGCCGGTCGTAGAAGTCGAGGCCGGCCGCGTTCGGCTTGCCGTGCCCTTCCGGGAGAACGCGCGCCCAGCTCACCGAGAACCGGTAGGCGGCCATTCCCAGGTCCTTCATCAGCCGCACGTCTTCTGGATATCGGTGGTAGTGGTCGCACGCCTCGGCCCGGTCCGCGGAGAAGGTGTCCCAAATGGACGGCCGGCGGCCGTCGGCGGAAGTGGCCCCTTCGACCTGGAAAGCCGAGGTGGAAACCCCCCAGACGAAATCGCGGGGGAAAGTCGAGGTGCTCATCGCGGCGGCGGCCTTTCACGTCATGGTCGAAGCACCCAGTCTCCCGCGCCCGGCTCGTCGCGCGCCAGCCTGGCCAGGGGGTATACAGGGCGCGTGGAACTGGACCAGCTCGATCGTGACATCATCGCGGCGCTCGTGGACGACGCCCGCCAGACCTACGCCGAGATCGGCCACCAGGTGGGGTTGAGCGCGTCGGCGGTCAAGCGGCGGGTGGACCGGCTGCGCGGGGCCGGGGCGATCACGGGGTTCAGCGCGCGGGTGGCGCCGCGGGCGCTCGGCTGGACGACCGAGGCGTACGTGGAGCTGTTCTGCCAGGGCAAGACCAAGCCGTCGGACATCGCGCTGGCGGTGTCGAAGTTCCCCGAGGTGGTGGCGGCGGCCACGATCACGGGCGAGGCGGACGCGCTGCTGCACATCAGGGCCACCGACGTACGCCACGTGGAGCGGGTGATCGAGCGCATCGCCGCGATGACGTTCGTGGTGCGGACCAAGAGCGCCATCGTGTTGTCGAGGCTCGTGGACACCCCTCCGGGCGCCGCGGTGCCCCCTCCCGTGCCTGGTGCGCCGGACCCGCGCAACGAATCCCCCACCGCACCCTGAGAGACGCAACAGACCGCCGCCATCACGCAATGTCAACCCCTTGGCCTGCGCAAACTCCGATTCCTACCCTGGGAGCATCCCCACCGATGGGGTTCCCTCCCTTGTTGAGCCGATGGAGCGCTGCATGCCCAAACACTTCCTCATGTGTCGTCCGGACTACTTCGCGGTGGAGTACGCGATCAATCCGTGGATGCACCCCGAAACCGGCGCGGACCGCGAGGTGGCGGTCCGGCAGTGGGAGGGCCTGAAAGCGGCGTACGAGGAACTCGGCCACAAGGTGGACCTGATCGACCCGATCGAGGGCCTGCCCGACATGGTCTTCGCCGCGAACGGCGCCCTGGTCGTGGGCGGCCGGGTCTACGGCGCGCGCTTCGCCTACCCGCAGCGCGGCCCCGAGGGCCCCGCCTACCTGCGCTGGTTCACCGAGCGCGGCTACCCGGCGCTGGCTCCGGCGCACGTCAACGAGGGCGAGGGCGACTTCCTCACGCTGGAGGACGTCGTGCTGGCCGGCACCGGTTTCCGCACGGACGTGGTGGCCCACCAGGAGGCGCAGGAGTACCTGGGCCGCCCGGTGATCTCGCTGACGCTGGTGGACCCGCGCTTCTACCACCTCGACACGGCGCTGTTCCCGCTCGACGGGCACAACGTCGCCTACTACCCGGGCGCGTTCTCGCCCGGCAGCCTCGCGGTGCTGCGCCGCATGTTCCCCGACGCGGTGGTCGCGACCGCCGAGGACGCCGGGGTCCTGGGGCTGAACGCGGTCAGCGACGGCACGAACGTGGTCGTCAACGCCGAGGCGTCGAACCTGCAACTGGAGCTCAAGCGGCGCGGGTACGAGGTGATCCCGGTCGAGCTGTCGGAGCTGCGTAAGGCGGGTGGCGGACCCAAGTGCTGCACACTGGAGATCAGGGGGGAGAACTGATCATGACCACCAGCGCAGAGCTGATCGAAGTGAGCGAGCGCCGCGGGGCGCACAACTACCATCCGCTGCCGGTGGTGATCCATGAGGCGCACGGCGCCTGGGTCACCGACGTCGAGGGCAAGCGGTACCTGGACTGCCTGTCCGGCTATTCCTCGCTCAACTTCGGCCACGGCAACCCGAAGATCATCGAGGCGGCGAAGGAGCAGCTCGAACGGCTCACGCTGACCAGCCGGGCCTTCTACCACGACCAGTTCGCCCAGTTCTGCACCGGACTCGGCGATCTGACCGGCAAGGACATGGTCCTGCCCATGAACACCGGCGCCGAGGCCGTCGAGACCGCCATCAAGGTCTCGCGGAAGTGGGGCTACGAGGTCAAGGGCGTCGAGCCGGACCAGGCGAACATCATCGTGATGGAGGGCAACTTCCACGGCCGCACCACCACGATCGTCAGCTTCTCCACCGATCCGGAGGCGCACGACAACTTCGGCCCGTACACGCCGGGCTTCCGGCTGGTCCCCTACGGCGACATCGAGGCGATCAGGCGGGCCGTGGACGCGAACACCGTCGCGGTGCTGGTGGAGCCGATCCAGGGCGAGGCGGGCGTGCTGGTGCCGCCGGACGGGTACCTGAGCGAGATCCGGGCGTTGTGCACGGCCGAGGGCGTGCTGATGGTGGCCGACGAGGTGCAGTCGGGGCTGGGGCGTACGGGGCAGACGTTCGCGTGTGACCACGAAGGGGTCGTGCCCGACATCTACGTCATGGGCAAGGCGCTGGGCGGGGGCGTCGTACCGGTCTCGGCCATCGCGGCCGATCGGGACGTGCTCGGGATCATCCACCCGGGGCAGCACGGGTCGACGTTCGGCGGGAACCCGCTGGCGTGCGCGGTCGCCAACGCGGTGATCGAGATCCTGGGCACCGGAGAGTTCCAGGCCAGGGCGGCCAAGCTCGGCGACGTGCTGCACGTGAAGCTGCGCGAGCTGATCGGCAAGGGGGTCGTGGAGGTCCGCGGGCGCGGGTTGTGGGCGGGGGTGGACATCGACCCGGCGATCGGCACGGGACGCGAGGTGTCCAAGGCGCTGCTGAAGCGGGGGGTGCTGGCCAAGGACACGCACGGCTCGACGCTGCGCCTCGCCCCGCCGATCGTGGTCTCGGAGGAAGACCTCCTCTGGGCGATCGACCAGCTCGTCGACGTTATCTACGAGCTCAAAACCACATAGATCTTTTACGGCTTCGCCCGGCAGGGCCCACCCACCGCACGTGGCCGGGCCCTGTCCAGGGAGACGCTTCTCCGGTTCACCGCCTGAGCGCCGTCACGGCGCTCTGTTGCCACCGGACCGGTCAAGGTGGGCTCGCGTAACGGCGGGCCACCGGTGAAGGGATCAGCGGCCGTTTCCTGGAGGGCCATCGGCCGAAGTGCGGCGGGTGGAAGACCACGGCACCGCGTAACGGATGGAAGACCCCCATCAGCGCAGAGGGACACTGTCGATCGGTTTGACCACCTCGCCGGTGGAGCCGTACCAGGTGACCCGGTCCTCCGGCAGGGTGAGCGTGGCCAGCGCGTTCTGGAACACCGGCCCCTTGACCACCCGCCAGCGGAACGGCGGGCGCGGGATGCCCGCCAGCCGCGCCAGCAGGGCGCCGACCAGGGTGGCGATCGAGAACTGGGTGAAGACGTTGGCCCAGCGCAGCATGCGGCTGAGCGGGTTGCGGATCGGTGAGCAGACGATCTGGAAGACCTGGCCCCTGTCGGCCTTGGCGAGGTAGGAGTAGTGCACGTCGCCCGACAGGATCATCACCGGTTTGCCCAGCCCGATCAGCAGCCTGGCCAGGTCGTCGAACGAGCGCCGGAACGCCGCCCAGTGCTCCAGGTCGATGGCCTGCCTGAGCGTCTCCGACCACCGCCGCACGACCGGGCCCCACTTGCCGTCGCAGAGCGCCTCGTTCCAGTTCTGCACCCCGTGCACGCCCTCGGGCAGCATGAACGGGATCGACGAGCCGATGATCAGCTGGTCGGCCGGCCGCGTCACCTGCTCCTCCAGCCAGGCCCACTCGCTGGCGTCGAGCATGCGCCGGTCGCCGGGCGTGAGCTGCCTGGCGCACCGGGTGTCCACCACGATCAGACGGGTGGAGCCGAGGTCGCGGGAGTAGCTCCAGCGGTTGCTGCTCGGCTCGACGTCGGCCTTCTCGGCGAAGTCGTCGAGCGCCGCCCCGCCGTCGCCGGCCATGAGCTTGGCCAGCAGCGGGTCGTCGGCGCGCTCGGCGGGTGAGAGGTTACCGAGGTGCTGGTAGACCCAGTACGCCCCCAGCCCCGACACCACCCGGTGGCGCCACCACGACGTCTTGGCCATCTGTTCGCGCCACGGCTGCGAGGTGTTCCAGTCGTCACGCAGGTCGTGGTCGTCGAAGATCATCGCGGTCGGCACCGTGGACAGCAGCCAGCGGATCTCCTCATCGGTCCATGCCTGGCGGTAGAGCTCGGCGTACTCCTCGAAGTCGGCGATCTCCCCCTGCGGCTCGTTGCTCCTGCGGGAGCGGATGTAGTCGAGCATCTCGGCCGAGGGGTTGTCGGCGTAGACCTGGTCGCCGAGGAGGAGCAGCAGGTCGGGCCACTCCTCGTCGTCCGCCTCCGGCAGGTGCGCGCCGAACGCGCGCAGGACGTCGTCGCCGTACGTGCGCACGTGCGCGGCGTCGTGCGGCACGCTGGTGCGGCACGAGCCGAACGCCAGCTTGCGCACCCCGTCGGCGGGCAGCAGCCTGATCCGGCTCGGCGCGCGACCCGCCAGGGGCCAAACCTGCTCCCCGTCGAGCCGAACCGAATACGACGCGATATCCTGGGACAACTCAACGAGATCCACGATCGCGTAGTGGTGCCCGTGCACGGTGAAGGTAGGCGACCGGTAAGCCCTGCCGTCAGCCTCGATGGTGACCGTGCAGGGTTCGGCGGTCTCCACCCAGATCGAGGCGCTGACAGAGTCGACGTAGCGCAGCATCGGCCCCACCACGAGTGCGGGCATTCACCCTCCTGATTCGACGTTCCGGACGATTCGACGTTCCGGCACACTCTCGCCCGTAAGCCTGCCAGAGTGGCACGGTCCACAACATCCGATCAACGGCTTGGATTTCTACCAACAACTAGGCAAGGTCAAACCACCCGCTCTAGGATGATCGCGACAACAACGCCCAAAAGGGGAAAGCAACGGCGCTTTTCCCGCAAACGGGCGTTACAACAGGAGGACTGTCTTCCATGAGCATCATGGTGCCGTCAAAGACGCCGGCTGCCCTGATCACCACGGCTCCGTACCCGTATACGCCAGGCCCGGCCTCACCCGGCCGTCAGGCCCTCGACTCCGCTCTCCACCAACTCGACCAGGCCGCCGGGCATCTCGGGCTCGACGACGGGCTCCGTACGATGCTGGCCACGCCGCGCCGCTCGCTGACCGTCTCGGTCCCGGTACGGCGCGAGGACGGCCGCCTGGACGTCGTCCAGGGCTTCCGCGTCCAGCACAACGTCTCGCGCGGCCCCGCCAAGGGCGGGCTCCGGTTTCATCCGGCCACCGACATCCACGAGGTCACCGCCCTGGCGATGTGGATGACCTGGAAGTGCGCGCTGGTCGGCATCCCGTACGGCGGCGCCAAGGGCGGCGTGGCCGTGGACCCGGCCGCGCTCAGCACGCGCGAGAAGGAGCGGCTGACCCGCCGCTACGTCAGCGAGATCCTGCCGCTGATCGGCCCGGAGAAGGACATCCCCGCGCCCGACGTCGGCACCGACGAGCAGACCATGGCCTGGATCATGGACACCTACAGCGTCAGCGCCGGCTACTCGGTGCCCGGCGTGGTCACCGGCAAGCCGATGACGCTGGGCGGCTCGCTCGGGCGCGCGGGCGCGACCTCACGCGGCGTGCAGATCGCGGCGCTGGCCGCGCTCGGCCGCTCGCCCGAGGGCGTCACCGTGGCCGTGCAGGGCTTCGGCAAGGTGGGCGGGCCGGCCGCGCAGTACCTGGCGGACGCCGGCTGCAAGGTGGTGGCGGTCTCCGACGCCACCGGCGCTGTTCACCGCGCGGGCGGTCTCGACATCTCCCGCCTGCGCGCGTGGGTGGCCGAGACCGGCGGCGTGCGCGGCTTCGCCGAGGCCGAGGAACTGACCCACGACGAGCTGATCGAGCTGGACGTGGACGTGCTGGTCCCGGCCGCGCTGGAAGGCGTGATCACCGAGGCCAACGCGCCCAGGGTGCGTGCCCGCCTGATCGTCGAGGGCGCCAACGGCCCGACCACGCCCGGGGCGGACGAGATCCTCGCCGCGAACGGCACCACGGTCGTGCCCGACATCCTGGCCAACGCGGGCGGGGTGATCGTGTCCTACCTGGAGTGGGTGCAGAACATGCAGGCGTACGCGTGGAGCTCGGGCGAGATCGAGCTCAAGCTGCGCGACCTCATGCTGGGCGCCTTCGCCGAGGTCAGTGCGCTGGCCGCCGAGCGCGGCCTGTCGCTGCGGCAGGCGGCGCACGTCATCGGCGTGGGCCGGGTCGCCGAGGCGCACCAGATGCGCGGACTGTATCCGTGAGTGCTACTTAAGTAGCACGCGGCCCAAGTAGCACGCGGCTTTGGTAGCACGGGGCTCGCCCAAGGTTCGATGCCGGGGCGGGCCCCGTTTCGCGATCGTGGAGACATGAAATCTTTGCTGAACATCGCCGGCGTGATCGCGTTCACTCAGGGGCTCATCGCCTTCGTCGGCCTGCAGTGGTTCGACGGCCAATGGGGTCTGCTGCCCCGGCTGGTGGACCTGTCCGTGCCCGTCTGCCTGGGAACGGCCGCGATCGGCGGATTGTTGCTGCTCGCGGCCACCGCCGTGAAGACCAACCGGGACTGAGGTCACATCCTCAGCTCGGCGTAGTCCAGCGCCTCCATCAGGCTCTCCAGGTCGCGCATGAGCTGTTCGGTACGCTCACGCCCGAACGCCTGCGCGATCACCGCCTGCTGCTCGGCCACCGCCCCGTCCACCCGGGCCAGCAGCTCGGCCCCCCGGCCCGAGACGAACACCGCCACCCGCCGCCGATCCCCCTTCGACGGCCCGCGATAGACCAGCGCCCGGTCGATCAGCCGGTCCACGGCCTTGGTCAGCGTGGGATGCGGCATCAGCACGGCCTCGGCCAGCTCGCCCATCGACTCCCCCCGCCCGTCGGCCAGCGCCCGCATGATGCGCCACTGCTCGACCGTGACCTCCTCGCCGACGAGCACTGCCGCCAGCCCCCTGTTGACGCTGCGCTCCGCCCGGCTCAGCAGGTAGGCGAGCGAGGACCCGAGCCCAGAAGCGGTCATGGGGAAATGTCCTTTCATCTGGGAGTTAAGAGGGAGGATACTCGTCGGCGTGGCGGCGACCGTCGATCCTCTCGAAGCCCGGCTCCTGCCTTCGGACTCGATCAGGGTCGGCCTGATCGTCCCCGTGTCCGGGGTTCTCGGCCTGGTGGGCCCGTGCGCGATCAACTGCGCCGTGCTGGCCGCCGAGGAGGTCAACGCCGGGGGCGGCGTGCTGGGGCGGCCGGTCGAACTGGTCCTCATCGACGGCGGGCAACCGGCGCGGCAGGTCGCGGCCGAGGTGTCCGGGCTGGTCAGATCGGGCACGGTGGCGGCCGTGGCGGGCACCCATGCCAGCGACGTGCGGGTGGCGGTGGTGGCCGCGATCGCGGGGCGGGTGCCGTTCGTGTACGCCCCGCCGTACGAGGGCGGGGGCAGGGCGCCCGGCGTCTACTTCCTCGGCGAGACCCCCGACCGGCAACTCGCGCCGGGCATCGAGTGGCTGGCGGGACCGCGCCGGGCGCGCCGCTGGTACCTGCTGGGCAACGACTACATCTGGCCCCGGCTGGTGCACGCCGGCGCCCGCAGACGGCTGCGCGCGGCCGGTGCCGAGGTGATCGGCGAGAAGTTCGTCCGGTACGGCGAGGCCACCGGCTGGCTGGACCGGCTGGCCGAGACGCGCCCCGACGCCATCCTGCTGACGCTGATCGGCAGCGACCTGGTGGCCTTCAACCGGGCCTACGCCGCCGCCGGGCTCGGCGCGGCCCGGCTGTGCGGGGCGCTGGAGGAACACGGCCTGCTGGGCATCGGCGGCGATGCCACCGGCGGGCTGTTCTCATCCATGGGGTACTTCCGCGACCTGACCACCACGGCCGGCCTCGACTTCGCCGAGCGCTACGCGGCCAGGTTCGGCCGGGACGCGCCCATGCTCAACGCCCACGGCCACGGCTGCTACGAGGCGGTGGCCATGCTGGCCGCGCTGTGCGCGCGGGCGGGCTCGCTGGCGGTGCCCGAACTGGACGCGGTGGCCGACGGGACCACGATCACGAGCGCGCGCGGCAGGCTCACGCTGCTGGACCGGCAGGTGCGCCGGCCCGTACATCTGGGCAGGGCCGACGGCCTTGACTTCTTCCTGGAGAAACCTTTTCAGTAGAAAACTTTGGCTTTAAGGTGCGAGACGCCCCCCAAGCACTTTGGAGCCGTAATGAGCACAATCGAGCAGTTCGGCTACCGGCAGGAACTCAAGCGTTCCCTGGGCTTCGCCGATCTGATGATCTATGGCTTGATCTTCATGGTGCCGATCGCACCCTTCGGCATCTTCGGCAACGTCTTCGCCATCTCCCACGGGATGGTGGCGCTGGCGTACGTCATCGGGCTGGTGGCGATGGCCTTCACGGCGCTGTCGTACGCGCAGATGGCCCGCGCCTTCCCGATGGCCGGCTCGGTCTACACCTACGCGGGGCGCGGCATCGCGCCCCCGGTCGGCTTCATGGCCGGCTGGGCGATCCTGCTGGACTACGTACTGGTCCCCTCGCTGCTCTACCTGGTGGCCGGCACGGCGATGAACTCCTTCGTGCCCGGCGTCCCCGTCTGGGCATGGCTGGTGCTGTTCGTGCTGCTCAACACGGTCGTCAACTACCTGGGCATCCAGATGACGGCCAGGATCACCCGCATCATGCTGGTCGCCGAGCTGGCGGTGCTGGCGATCTTCCTCGTGGTCGGCGGCCTCGCGCTGGCCCAGGGCAAGGCGCAGGCCGGCGCGCTCACCCCGCTCTTCGACTCCTCCTCCTTCACCTGGAGCGTGGTGTTCGCCGCGGCGTCGGTGGCCGTGCTGTCGTTCCTCGGCTTCGACGGCATCTCCACCCTGGCCGAGGAGAACCGCGAGGACGCCCGGCGGCTGGGCCGTTCCATGGTGGCCGCGCTCGCCGTGGCGGCCGTGTTGTTCGTGGTCCAGACGTGGGTGGCGGCGCTGCTCACGCCCAACCGCGCGAAGCTGATCGCCGAGGGCGACGCCGCCGGCAGCGCGTTCTACGACATGGCCGCGTTCGCCGGCGGCCAGTGGCTGTCGGTGCTCACCGCCGTGGCCACCGCGGTCGCGTGGGGCTTCGCCAACTCGCTGGTCGCGCAGGCCGCCACCTCGCGCCTGCTGTTCGCGATGGCCCGCGACCGCCAGCTCCCGCGCTTCCTGTCGTCCGTGGACGCCAAGCGCCGCGTGCCGGTCAACGCCACCCTCGCGGTGGCCGGCATCTCCCTGGTGCTGGGCATCTACATGAGCATCAGGGAGAACGGCATGGGCGAGCTGGCCTCGCTGGTCAACTTCGGCGCCATGAGCGCCTTCCTGCTGCTGCACGTCGCCGTGGTGGTGCACTACGCGATCAAGCAGCGCAGCCGCAACTACTGGGCCCACCTGGTGGCGCCCGTGATCGGCTTCGCCGTCCTGGTGGCCGTCGTGATCAACCAGAACGTCGCCGCCCAGTGGGCCGGCGGCATCTGGCTGGCCGCCGGCCTGGTCGTCCTCGGCGTCTCCTACCTGCTGGGCCGCCGGCCCGTACTGCCTTCGGAGGTCAAATGAACGTCTTCTCCTACCGTCCCGAGCCGGACGAGCTGAGCTACACCTTCGGTGGCCGCTCGCCCGTCGCCAAGGTACGGCCGGGCACGATATTGGAGTTGTACACCGAGGACTGCTTCGGCGGCCTGGTGCGGACCGTGGACGACCTGCCCTCGCGGGTGTGCGAGTTCCCGTACCTGAACCCCGTGACCGGCCCCTTCCACGTGGAGGGCGCCCAGCCGGGCGACACGCTGGCGCTGCACTTCATCAAGATCACGCCGGCCAGGGACTGGGCGGTGTCCACGACGTTCCCGCACTTCGGCGCGCTGACCGGCACCCACACCACGGCCATGTTGCAACCGCCGCTGGAGGAGCGCGTCTGGCGCTACGACATCGACCTGGACCGGAACGTGGCCGTCTACCACGCCCGCAACAGCGACTTCAGCGTGGCGCTGCCGCTCGACCCGATGCACGGCACGGTCGGCGTGGCCCCGGGCGCGAACGAGGCCCGCATGACGATCACCCCCGACGCGCACGGCGGCAACATGGACACCCCCGAGTTGCGCGCGGGCGTCACCGTCTACCTGGGCGTCAACGTCGAGGGCGGGCTGTTCGCCGTCGGTGACGGGCACGGGCTGCAGGGGCACGGCGAGGTGTGCGGGACCGCGGTGGAGTCGGCGATGAACACGGTGGTCGCGGTCGAGCTGATCAAGGGGGTCGCCACGCCGTGGCCGCGGCTGGAGGACGACCTGCACCTGATGTCCACGGGATCGGCCAGGCCGCTGGAGGACGCCTACCGGATCAGCCAGCACGACCTGGTCACCTGGGCCTCGGAGCTGACCGGCCTGGACACCCTCGACGCCTACCAGCTCGTCAGTCAGGCCGGGCAGGCGCCGGTCGGGAACGTGTGCGACACCAACTACACGATGGTCGCCAAGATGCCCAAGACGTATCTGGGCCGGACCTCGGTCTACGAGGGTGCGCACGCCCGGCTGCGGGCTCTGGGTTCCGCGTACACAAGTTAGGGTAAACCTTGATGTCGCAGCTCAGGGCACTGATCATCACCGTCCTATGGTGGGAGGGTGCTCAGGTTGGTGCTGTCTCTGGTCCTGCTCGATCCAGCCGCCGTCGCCGAGGTGTCGCATCGTAACGTCCCCGTACCCCGCGTACTGACCCCTGACGGGGACCGCCTGGGCTACGCGCCGGTCCCGCGCCCCTTCACGGGGGCGCGGCGGCTGACCGGGGTGCTGCTCGGCCGTGACCCGGTCGCCAAGACGGACGTGTTGTGCGGCGGCACGGTGATCGGCTCGCGCAGCCGCAGCCTGGTGCTGACGGCCGCGCACTGCCTCTACCACGGCGGGCGGCTGCTCAAGCACCTGGCGTTCCTGCCGGGTTACGACGAGGGCAGGCCGCGGCTGGGCGTGTGGCCGGTCGTGCGCACGTACGTGCCGGCCCGGTGGCGCAACCGGCCCTTCTCCTCGGAGCTGCTGCCGTACGACGTGGGCCTGGTCGGCGTCGTGCGCCGCGCGCGCCCGCTGGAGGAGGTCACCGGCCGGGGCCTGCGGCCGATGCCCACCACCAGGGGGACCGCGCTGCGCGGGCTCGAACTGCTCGGCTATCCGGCGGGCAAGGGCTATCCGGGCTCGACGATGTACCGCTGTCTGGGCGACACGGTCGAGGGGGTCTCCGAGGGTCCCGGGCTGATGGTGACCCGCAACTGTCACGCCGCGGCGGGCGGCAGCGGCGGCCCCGCGCTGTACGGCGGCGCGGTGGCGGGCGTCGTGTCCTCATCCAGCCCGCTGGGCGACGCCAAGGGCTACACCGTGCTGACCCGGCTGGGGGGAAGACCCTTCGAGCGCATGTACGCCAGGGCCGACCGGGAGATGCGGCTCACCCCGACGCGCTGACGGCCCCCTCGGCCGCCTGGACGCCCGCCCGGTACTCCGCCGCCTGGACGATCTCTTCGCACAGTGCGTGGGTGGCCAGGGCGTCGGCGGCGTCGATGCGGCGGCCCTCGCGCACCGCGGCCAGGAACTCCAGGCTGACCTGCTCAATGCCGCGCTGCCCCGCGACCGGCACCCAGTCGGGCCGCCTGGCGAGGGTCTCGCCGCCCTGGTAGTCGATGACGTCGCCGAGGTTGACCACCCGGCGCTTGGCGCCCTCGCCCATGGCCTCGCAGGTCTCCTCGCTGGCCCCGCTCATCCTGTTCATGACGCCGATGGCGGTGAAGCCGTCGCCCGACAACTCCAGCACGATGTGCTCGATGAGGCCGTCCCTGACGCGGGTCCTGATCGAGGTGCCGGTGATCTCGCCGGGAGCCAGGAACCTGAGTGTGTCGGCCACGTGGATGAAGTCGTCGAAGACGGCCCTGCGCGGATTGTCGGGCAGGTTGTGCCGGTTCTTCTCCATGACGATGAGATGCCGGGGGTGGGCGGCCAGGCCGGCGTAGCCGGGGGCGTGGCGGCGGTTGAAGCCGACCATGAGGGATCTGTCCTGGGCCCGCGCCAGGTGCACGAGGCGTTCCGACTCGGCGAGGGTGTAGGCGATGGGCTTGTCCACGTAGACGTGGATGCCCGCGCTGAGCAGCGCCTCGACGATCTCCGGGTGGGCGTCGGTGGCCGCGTGCACGAACGCCGCCTCGATCCCGGCCTTGATCACGTCGTCCACGCTCGTGTACCGGGCGCCGATCCGGTAGGCGTCGCCGAGCCGGTCGAGCCTGGCCTCGTTGCGGGTGCACAGGTGCAGATCGAGAGCGGGCTGGGCGGCCAGCACGGGGAGGTACGCCTTCTCCGCGATGTCGCCCAGGCCGATCATGGCTGTCTTCATCCGTCGAGGGTAGCCTTGAGCGCCTCGTCGATCGGGGTAGGCGCGGCGCCGAACGTACGCTGGAAGGCCGAGGAGTCGAGCACGAACGGCGCGGTGAACTGGTAGCGGACGTGCCCCAGCTCGCCGAGCATGGGCACGAACAGCCCGGTCACCCTCAGCACCGGCCACGGCAGCGTGCGCATCCTGGGCGCGGGCCTGCCGAGCCGCTCGGCCATGCGCTCGCCGACCTGGCGGAAGGTCAGCGGCTCCGCGGTGGGCGCGTGCCAGGGCCGGCCCCAGGCCCGCTCGTCGCTCCCGGCCGTGATCAGCGCGTCGGCCACGTCGGGCAGGTAATTCCAGCTGTGCGGTACGTCGGCGGGCCAGATCAGCGAGATCGTCTTGCCCTGCCGGAGCGGCACGAGGAAACGGTCGCCCAGGTAGCCCTGGTCGGAGGCGCCGGGGCCGAAGAAGTCGGAGGCGCGCACCTCGGTCGCCCTGATCCGGCCGGCCTCGTGGGCGGCCAGGGCGTCGGTCCACATCTTGGCGCGTACGCGGAACTTGGGGTCGGTGGAGGCGAGCGGCAGGTCCTCGGTCATCGGGCCGGTGACGGGGCCGTACGGGTAGAGGTTGCCGAGCATCGTGTAGACGGCGCCGCTCGACTCGGCGGCGGCCAGGAAGGCGGCGGCCATCGGCGGCCAGTCGGTGAGCCAGCGGTGGTACTGCGGGTTGACGCAGTTGTACAGGACGTCGGCGCCCTTGGCGACCTGGCTCAGCCTGGCCGCGTCCGCGACGTCGGCGGCCACCTTGACCGCGCCTTCCGGGCCGCTGCCCGAGCGGGTCACGACGACGACCTCGTGCCCCCGTGCGATGAGCTTGGCGGCCACGTGCCCGCCGACCTGGCCGGAACCGACGACGACGTGCTTACCCATGATCAGACCTCGTTCCAGACGATGCGGAGGACCGCGTTGACGATGAAGAGCCCGTAGAAGACGGCGGCGGAGGCCGCCAGCCCCGAGGCGTAGAGCGCCAGGGCGCCGCCGCCGAACCAGAGGATTTCCAGCGCGGCGCGCGCCAGGCCGGTGAGCGGGTACGTGGCGTTCTTGCCACCGCCCGCCCCGAACAGCGCCCAGGCGGCCACGAACAGCGCCGGGCCGCCGATCCCCACCAGCAGCTTGACGGCCCAGCCCGCGCTGAGCGTGAAGCCCCAGTAGCCGACGGAGAACAGCACGCCGAGCTCCAGCAGGAACATCAGCAACGCATTGGCGTTCTTGGCCAGGACCAGCATTGCAGCCTCCGTGATCTCCGTTTTGGGCGGGTCGCTTACGAGAGCAATGCTCTCTCAAAAGAGCGGCGCTCGTCAAGAGCAGTGCTCTCGATTTTTTCCACTGCTCTGATAACCTCCTGCACATGACAGCCAGCCGAAGCGCCAGAGAACGGGTTCGAGCCGAGCTCACCAAGGAGATCACCGACATCGCCCGGCGCCAGCTCGCCACCGAGGGGGCGGGCGGCCTGTCGCTGCGGGCCGTGGCGCGGGAGATGGGCATGGTCTCCTCGGCCATCTACCGCTACTTCCCGAGCCGCGACGACCTGCTCACCACCCTGATCATCGACAGCTACAACGCGCTCGGCGAGGCCGTGGAACGCGCCGACGCGGCGGCCCCGCAGGAGGACCACACGGCGCGCTGGCTCGCGGCCTGCCACGCGGTGCGCGACTGGGCCGTGGCGCACCCGCACGAGTACGCGCTGGTCTACGGCTCCCCCGTGCCCGGCTACCAGGCGCCCCAGGACACGGTGGCGGCCCGGGTGCGCGACGTGACCGTGCTGGGCCGCATCGCCTCCGACGCCTGGCGGGCCGGCGCGCTGCGCACCCCGGCGGAGGAGGTCCCGCAGGAGCTGGAGGAGGGGGTCGAGGGTTTCCGCGAGCTCATGCCCGGGGTGCCCGACGGCGTGATCTGGCGGGCGGTGACGGCATGGACGGCACTGTACGGGTGGGTCAGCTTCGAGGTGTTCGGGCAGTTCAATCACTCGTTCGTGGATCGGCGCGGGGCGTTCGACCATGCGATGCGGCGGATGGCGGAGACGATCGGACTTGCTCAGTGAGACTTACTAAGTTTTACTGAATACATGGCTCGTAGGTCACAGGAGCTCGGCCGCTTCACAGACGTGGCGCTGCTGGTGCTCATCAGCCTCGCAGAGGGGCAGAAACACGGATATCGGATGATCGGCGACATAGAGGAGTTTTCTGGGACATCGCTGGAGCCCGGGACGCTCTACGGGGCGCTGATGCGGCTGGAGGAGCGCGGCTGGATCGAGGCCGTCGCGTCGGCGGAGCGGCGCAAGCCGTACCGGATCACCGAGAGCGGGCGTGACGCGCTGCGCGAGCAGCTCGCCACGCTTCGCAGGATCGAGCAGGCGGGGGTCAGGCGGAGCGTGGCATGGGGGACGGCATGATGATGCGGGCAGTGGCGCGGGGGATGCTGAGGCTGTATCCGGCGGCGTGGCGGGAGCGTTACGGCGAGGAGGTCGCCGACCTGATCGAGGCGCGGCCGGCGCGGCTGCGGACCGTGGCCGACCTGGTCCGCGGGGCGGGCGACGCCTGGCTGCACCACCGGCGCATCCCGGGCGCCCGGCCGCTGCGCCCGCCGCTCGCTGCGGTTCTGGTCGCCGGGCTGTGCGGCCTGTGGCTGTTGTGGGGCCCGGCCGTGGGCGGCGCGGCTCGCCTCGAGTTCTCGGTGGCACAGGCTGCGGACGTGGGCTGGCTGTTCAGGACGGCCACGTCGTGCTTCACCGCGGCGGGCGCGATGGCGCTGCTGTCGCCCTGGCAGCTCGGCATCGCCGCGCGCGCCGCCGGGAAGCGGGCCCCCTACGGCGTGCAGGCGCGGACGGCCGGGCGACGCGTGCTCAGGACGGCGGTCGTCGTGGCCTGCCCGATCGTCCTCGTCCTGGGCTTCTACCTCGTCCTTGAGCTGACCCATCCCTTCGGGGCGCTCGGCGACGCCATGGCGGCCGGCTTCTTCGTGCCGACCCTCATGGTCCTGGTGCTGCCGCTGCCGCTGATCGCGGCATCCTCCCCCGCGATCGCGGGCGCGGCGCGCGCCGCCGGCAAGTCGCTGGCGGTGGCGGCCATGCTGAACGCGATCGCATGGCTGACCGTGACGGGCCTGCTGGCGCTGGGGCTGGGGCAGGCGTCGCCGTGGTACGTGACCTCGGTGGCGGCCGGCGCGCTGGTCAGCACCGGCTTGACGGCGCTCGTCGCGCGTACCGTGCTCAGGCGCGCCCCGTACGAGCCGGAGCTCAGCCCGATCCCGGTTTGAGCAGCGGCATGAGAACCTCGTCCACGATCTCGACGACGAGTCCGTCCGCGATCGGCGGGCCCTCGAAGAGGAAGTTGTGGCGCAGCAGCGCGTGTCCGGCGTCGAGCCGGCGAGGGGTGACCCGCTCGGGGTCGATCTCGCCGCGCTCGACGGCCCGGCGCACGACCTCCTCCATCAGCTTCCTGGCCGTGCCTTGGGAGTTGCGCCGCAGGGTGCCCAGCGGCGACTCCCCGCGCAGCGCCTCACCGAGCAGCCCGCGCATCGCCTCACCCGCCGGGCCCGACAGGGCGCGCGCCGTCAGCGTGAGCATGGCCACCAGGTCGTCGCGCAGGTTGCCCGTGTCGGGCGCGCTCTCCGGAGTGGGCAGCGACTGGTAGACCGCCTCCATCACCAGCTCGATCCGGGTGGGCCAGCGCCGGTACAGCGACGCCTTGCCGGCCTTGGCGCGCTCGGCGACGCGCTCCATGGTCAGCCCGGCGTAGCCGACCTCGGCCAGTTCGTCGAGCGTGGCCTGGTAGATGGCGGCGCTGAGCGCCTCGCCCCGGCGTCGTGGCAGCTTGCGGTGGTCGTTGACCATGTGATGCATTTTAGGTAGACCGGGTTACCGTGCCGGTGTCACCGTTCACGGTGACCAGTTGGCCGTCCTGCAGCACCGAGGTGGCGCTGCCGGTACCCATGACGGCCGGGATGCCGTACTCCCTGGCCACGATGGCGGCGTGCGAGGCCGCGCCACCCGTGTCCACGACCACGGCCGCCGCGCTCTGGAACAGCGGCGTCCAGGAGGGGTTGGTGTACGGGCAGACGAGCACGTCTCCGGAGGCTAGCCGGCCGAAGTCGGCGGGCTTCCTGATCACCTTCACCGGTCCCGTCGCGGATCCCCCGCCGGCCGGCGCGCCCCTGAGCAGCGCCTCGCCCGTCTCGGCCACGGGGAAGACGGCTGCCGGATCGATGAGCCGCACGCCGGACAACTCCTCCCGCTTGGCCGCCCGCGCCCTGACCGTCTCACGCAACCGCTCGCCCTCCGCCACCCGCGGCCCCGCCACGTCCCCCGACTCCCCCGCTTGCAGGTCCGCCACGTCCCCTATGGCCTCCAGGTCCGCCACGTCCCCTATGGCCTCCAGTTCCTCCAGCCGCAGGTGAAAGACGTCCTCCGGCTCCTCCAGCACGCCGGCCTCGCACAACCGGTTTCCCAGCTCCAGCAGCGACCTGCGCAGGATGGGCTGCGGCATCGTGAAGTAGAAGTGGCTGTCCTCCCGGAAGGCCACGCCCGCGCGCGCCGCCTCCACCCAGCGCACGATCCTGGCCCGGCGGCCCGCCCCGCGCAGCAGGGGGTGGGTGAGCAACCGCGCGAGCGCGTCGTCCGTCTCCCCGCACGGGTGCGGCTCCCCGATCGGCCCCCGAGCCCCGTCCGGCACCGGCTCCCCGGTCGGCGCCCTCTCCCCGGCCAGCACCTTGATCAGGTCGAGCACCACCTCGGGCGCGTCGGCCCACGCGGGTGGGGTGACGAGGATGGGGCTCGCGGTCTCGCGGTGACCGTACTCCGCCAGGAACGCCGCCAGCCCGGCCGCGAACTCCGGCGGCAGCGGATCCGCCTCCAGCGCCTTCGTCCGCCTCGCCACCTCGGCCAGGTGTTCCAGCGCCCGATTGGTGTCGGAGGTACGGGTGCGCGCCCCGTGCAGCAGATCGGCGAACAACACGCGGCGCCGCAACAACCCGAGCGTCACCAGCAGCCGCAGCAGCGCCAGCCCGGCACCCGGCAGGTAGTCCGTGCGCAGGTCGGCGACGGGCGCCACCAGGGCGAGCGCCTGCCTGGGCACGCGCACCAACTCGGCCCACGGCATCGCCTTCAGGTCCCGCGCGGCCAGCTCCTCGACCTGCGCCAGGTAGTCGCGGAACCGCCGGTCCCCGGTCCACCGGGCGGGGTCGTACCTGCGCGCCTTGGCCAGCACCTGGAACGGCGCGGCGAGCGTACGCACGGTCGGGCGCGGTGTTCGCGGCAGCAGGGCGTAGGCGACACCGTCCTCCTCACGCAGGAACCCTTCAAACGCGTGCCGCACGCCGAAGCTCCCCATGATCCTGCTCATCAGCCCCGCAGGCCCGTACGGGACCCAGGTGGACATGTCGATCGGATAGGGCCGCTCGGGCAGGTACTCCAGCAGGACCGTGGCCAACCGGCGCTGCACCGGGTTGAGCCTGCCCACCGGGGGCGGCGGCAGCGCGGTCATCGGCCGGGCCTGCAGCAGGTGGACGCGGCCGCCCGCGTACGCCCACTCGATGTCCTGCGGCCGGCCGAAGTGCCCGGCCACCTCCCGCCCCAGCCTGACCAGCTCTGTCACCACCTCGTCCGGCAGGCGCGCGCCCGCCTCCGCCGTCCCGCTCTCATGGGTGACACCGCCGCCGGCGACGCCCCTGATGACCACCTCGCGGCGTCCTGGCGTGAAGTCGATCCTGCCGTCCCGGCCGCTCACCACATAGTGATCCGGCGTGACCAGCCCGGAGACGACGGCCTCACCCAGGCCGCCGCTGGCGTCGATCACCACCCGCGCCCGGTCCCCGCTGACCGGATCGGCGGTGAACATGACGCCCGCCACCTCCGCCGCCACCATGCTCTGCACGACCACCGCGATCTTCACCTCGGCGTCGTCGATGCCGAGCCTGGCGCGGTAGGCGATCGCGCGGTCGGTCCAGAGCGAGCCCCAGCAGCGGCGTACGGCATCCAGCAGCGCCTGCTCGCCGACGACGTTGAGGTAGGTGTCCTGCTGGCCGGCGAACGCGGCCCCCGGCAGGTCCTCGGCGGTGGCACTCGACCGCACGGCCACGGGCCCGCCGCCGAGCGCCGCGTAGGCGCCGGTGATCGCCTGACGCAGCTCACCGGGCATTTCGACCCGCTCGAAGTACGCACGCACGTTCCGTCCGCCCCGGGCGACGATCTCGTACGCGTGCGTGGTGACGACGAAGCCGCCGGGAACCGGAAAGGCGTTCCTGACCAGCTCCCCCAGGTTGGCGCCCTTGCCACCGGCCATGGCCAGGTCGGCGCGGCCGAAGGCGTTCAGGGGTGCGACGAGTTTCAAGATCTCTCCTCGGCGTATGCGGTGGTGCGAAGGGGGCGCGCCGGCAGGGCCAGCGCGAGGAAGAAGGCCACGACCAGCAGCGGCGCCATGGCCGCGAACACCGGCGGCGCGGCGGCGGCGAACGCCTCGCGTACGTGTGGCGGCAGGTCGGCGGTCGCGGTGCCGGAGATGCCGGACCGCAGCGTGATCAGGGCGCCCACCAGCGCGACCCCGGCCGAGGCGCCGATCTGGCGCAGGAAGGTGACCGACGAGGTGGCGGCGCCCAGGTCGGCGTACTCGACGGCGTTCTGCGCGGCCAGCACCATGACCTGCATGACCAGCCCGACCCCCAGCCCGGTCAGCAACATCGCCAGGCCCAGCAGCACCGGCGAGGTGCCACCCGGCCCGATCAGCCCGAGCCCCGCCGCCGCCAAGGCCGTGCCCGCGACGGGATAGGGCTTGTACGTCCCGGTGCGCGTGATGAGCCGCCCCGACACGACGGTGGTGAGCAGCACGCCGCCCATCAGCGCGGTCACCAGCAGCCCGGCTCCCGTCGCGCTGGTGTGCCAGGCGACCTGCACGTACGCCGGCATGTACGTGATCGTCCCGAACAGCGCGAACCCGATGAGCAGGCTGATCAGCACGGGCACGGCGAACGCCCGGTCCCTGAACAGCCGCAGCGGCAGGATCGGGTCCTTCGCGTACCGCGCGCTGACCAGCCACCCCACCAGCCCGATGGCCGCGAGCAGGAGGTAGGCGGGACTGCCGCTCTCCCCTACCATGACCACGCCCACCACGGCGACGGCCAGCGTGACGGCCCCCGCCACGTCGAGCGGTGCCCGGATTCGCGGCCGTGGCAGCTTGAGCGCGACGCTCAGCACCACCAGTGCCAGCAGCCCCATCGGCGGATAGATGGCGAAGATCCACCGCCAGCTCAGCTCATCGACGAAGAACCCGCCGACCAGCGGCCCGCCCACGGCGGCCACGACGTAGGCGGCCCCGATGTACCCGAGATACCGCCCCCGCTCCCGGGGACTCACGATCTCCCCCATGATCGCCTGCGCGCCGATCATCAGCCCGCCGCCGCCCATCCCCTGCAGCGCGCGGAAGACGATGAACTGCGGCATGGACGTGGCCACCGCGCAGAGCACGGCTCCGGTGACGAACAGGACGATGGCGGCCTGCATGGTGGGTTTGCGGCCGTAGCGGTCGCCGAGTTTGCCGTAGACGGGCATGACGACGGTGGCGGCGACGACGTAGGCGGTGATGACGGTGGGCATCCGGTCGAGCCCGCCGAGCGAGCCGGCCACGGCGGGCAGCGCGGGCGCCATGATCGTCTGGTCCAGGGCGCCGAGCAGCATCGCCAGTATCAACCCCGCCAACACGAGCCCCATGACACCGCCCCTTTAGTAAACGCTACGTTCTCTAACCAGAATAGGCTTCGCCGCATAGAAACGCAACGTTCACTATCACCCACAGCCAAGTCATGCCATTCACCAGACTTCGCTTGTTCCGCCGACCCACCTTGATTACGGTGTGTACACGCGCGAACACGTCGCCTGCCGTCCGTGTCGCTTGCCGCCCGTAGTCGCCTGCCGACCCGTACAAGGGGATCCACGTGCCCGACCTCGACCGCCAGGCGATGCGCGCCGCGACGGAGCGGATCCAGCGCCTGTCCGACGAGCACTGGCAGGCGCTCGACCTCCCCTGCCGCCTGATGGAGCAGGACGCGTGGGTCGGGCCGGCCGGCCGCCGGTTCGACACCCAGGTCCACGCCGACCAGCGGGAACTGCGCGACATGCTCGCCCAGGCCGTCCACAGCGCGAACCAGCGGCTGGCCTCGACCCCGGACCTGAAATGACCGACTTCACCGGGGTCAGACAGCCCGAATTCGACGCGATGGCCACCAAACACACCGAGGCCGCCACCCGCCTGGCGGAGCTCGCGGCGAGCCTGCATGACGAACTCTCCGGCGCCGGCCTCGACACCCTCCCGGCCGCACGACTGCGCCAACTGGCGGGGCGGATCACCGACCAGGCCCAGGACCTGCGGCGACGTCAGAAACTCCTCCACGAACTGCAACGCCGGCAGGTCACCTTCGGCGGCTGCACACCCACCGGCGGCTACCTGGAACTGCCCGACAGTCTGGAGGCGGCCCAGGGCCTCCTGGACGGCACCCTGGCGGGCCGCGCCGCACTGCGGGCCGCCGACGGGGACGCCAAGGCGGTGGCCGAACTGGAGAAGTACGCCTCACGCGCCGGCCAGCCCGACTTCGTCAGGACCTTCCTCGGCCTGCTGGGCCCCGCCGGCCTCACCCGCCTGCCCGGCTCACTCGCCCGGCAGATCCGCGACGCCAGAACCCGCCAGGACACCGCCGCCGTGACCCAACTCTCGCGCCAGGGCAAAAGCATCCTCCGCATGCTCAGCACGGCGCTGGCCACCGGCACCGACCGGCGAAGCCCCGCCTACCAGGGCCCGGACTTCCTCACAGACCTCACCAAACAGGGCAGAGCCGAGCACAAGGCAGGAAGCGTCACCTACGCGGGCTACCAGGCCCAGGCGCTCATCTGGCGCGCCCACGACGGCAGGCCACCGTACTCGAAGGAGTTCATGGAGACCGTCGGACGCGACGTGATCGTCTACGAGCAGGAGCAACGCAAGAACTCCTGGACCCTGAACACCGCCTACGGAACCCGCCACCTCCCCATCACCGACCTGGCCACCGCCCTCGGCCTCGGCACCCTGCTACACCCCGGCACCCACGCGAACCCCCCGGACGCCAAACACCAGACCGCGATGGTGGACAACCTCCTCCACGCCGCGACCTTCAGCCGGGACGCCTCCCACGCCCTGCTCCACCACACCCCGCCCGGCTGGAAGGAGTCCATCCTGGACTACCTCCTGACCACCCGCTGGGGCGCCGCCAACCACCTGGACGACCACAAACCACTCAGAGACCTCCTGGTAACCGCAACCACCGGCCAGGACCCAACCTCGGCCAAACTCGCCGCCGACCTGACCAAAATCCTTTCCGACCAAGTACGCGGCGCCTTCGGCATGTCCCCGGACGGCAACCTGGAACTCCGGAACAGGGATTTGTTCGACCTTTACACACCGCTGGCCTACCCACTGGGACGCGCCATCTCGGCCCACATCGACCAACTCTCCCAACTCCTCCTCAACCACGAAAAGTTCGGCGACGCCACAGCCGAACACCTGTCATACGCCCTGACCTTGGCCACCGCCGACGACACCACCTTCGAGAACCTGATCGCAGCCCAGACCGAACACATGCGAGCCGCACTCGACACGGTGCCACCGGTGGGACTCAACGCGGCCAACGCCGAACTGTTCGGCTTCTCGAAGGCGGACGTCAAGCAGTACGACCTCAACCAGAACGGGCTCGTCGACAAGGACGACCTCCTGCATTTCCTGGAAGACCGGTCCGTGGAGGAGGGGGAGGCTTTCGGGCAACTCGTGGAAATTCGCAGGCAGGTGCTGATCGCGCAAGGACTGGACGACAAGAAGGCGGACGAGGCACTCAAAACCATGGTGAGCAACGCGGTAGGACTGCTCCCCGTTCCGGGCGCGAAACAGGTGAGCGAACTGGCCAGGGGAGCCTTCGGCGAGATGCTCGGCAAGGACTACGAAAAGCTCGCCGGAGTGGCATATGACGAGATCGCCAAACAGGTCGGGCAGCGAATGGGCAACCACGGCCGGACCATGGACGACACGCACGAGACGCTGGCCGGCAATCGACTGGCGGTGGACAGGCTCGGGGAGCAACTGCTCGCCACGGCCCTGCTGAACAAGGGCGCGCTCGACCAGGCGCCCAGAGAAGGCGAAATCTTCACCACCGGAACTCCACCAGCGATAAAGCCTTTCACCGCAATGAACTCACGAGAATACAGCGCTTTCCTCCGCTGGGCCCGGGCGAAGGGCGGGAGCAGTTCCCTGCTCGACCGCTTCGCCGGTGCTTCTCGCGAAACCAGCAAAGTGAACGACTATCTCGGGCTGCGGATCCCATCCGCCTCCTCCGGAGTTGAAAAATGAGGCCTTTTCGCCTGGCTGCTGCTCTCGTGTTGCTGATATCCGCCTGCACCCCCGAGAAAGCCATCGTTTCCGCCCCGGCACCCCCACAGCCGATCGTCGATGCTCCGCCCTACGTCTGCAAGCTCGTCTCTGCACAGGCATTTCGCTTGGTGAGCGGAGCCAGCGGATCCTTCGGGGAGGAAACGACCGGCACGGAGGAGAGCGGTGAATGCCAGTCTCCCGAGACGACCCCTCGGTCTCTCCAAGTGAACTGGCTGCAGGCGGACGGGAAGACGGGCAAGGAACACCTGGACTTCCTCATGAAAGACAGACGTCGGCTGTACAGCAGGCATGGCGGTGTCGCGCTTCCCGCCGATCTCGGCGACGGCTTGGTCGCGTATGTGGCCAGTGCGCCCTTCGCCGAGCAGCCCTACCGAGCAAGCTCCAGATTTCCCTGCGATGGTGTGGACCGGCTGATCGATATTTATCTGCCCCAGGTCGCGAAAGGCAGGGACGCCATCAAGGACCTGATCGACCTCATGCGCATCGCGCAAACCCGCTACGGCAAGCTGCACAACTGCACCCCCAGCGCAAAAACCGACCGCGCCCCCCACCAACCAGAGGACGCGGCCGGAAACAAAATCAGCGAGAAGCGCGATTCACCGCGGAGATGATCGCCTTCAGCGAGGCCGTGGTGGCGTTGGCGTCGACGCCAACCCCCCACAGCACCTTCCCGTCAACCTCGCACTCCAGATAAGAGGCCGCCTTGGCGTCGCTTCCGGCGCTCATCGCGTGCTCCACATAGTCAAGGACCCGGGCCTGGATCCCCACCCCGGCGATGGCGTCGATGAAGGCAGAGATCGGCCCGTTGCCCGTGCCGGCGATCTCGCGGATCTCCCCGTCGAGGCGTACGTCGGCGCTGATGCGGTCCTTCTCGTCCACGGTGGACTCGTGGCGGTGGGCCAGGAGGCTGAGGCGGCCCCAGCGGTTGGCCGGGTTGGGCAGATATTCGTCGCGGAAGATGTCGTACATCGCGGCCGGGCTGATCTCGCCGCCCTCCTGGTCGGTGCGGGCCTGCACGACCTTGGAGAACTCGATCTGCAGCCGGCGCGGCAGGTCGAGCTGGTGGTCGGCCTTCATGATGTAGGCGACCCCGCCCTTGCCGGACTGGCTGTTGACCCGGATGACGGCCTCGTAGGAGCGGCCGATGTCCTTGGGGTCGATCGGCAGGTACGGGACGGCCCAGGTGAAGTCGTCCACCGGCACGCCGGCCGCGGCCGCGGCGCGCTCCAGGTGTTCGAAGCCCTTCTTGATGGCATCCTGGTGGGAGCCGGAGAAGGCGGTGTAGACCAGCTCGCCGCCCCACGGGTGGCGCGGGTGCACGGGCAGCTGGTTGCAGTATTCGGTGACGCGGCGGATCTCGTCGATGTCACTGAAGTCGATCTCGGGGTCCACGCCCTGGGAGAACAGGTTCATGCCCAGGGTGACCAGGCAGACGTTGCCGGTACGCTCGCCGTTGCCGAACAGGCAGCCCTCGATGCGGTCGGCGCCGGCCATGTAGCCCAGTTCGGCGGCGGCCACGGCGCTGCCGCGGTCGTTGTGCGGGTGCAGCGACAGGACGATCGAGTCGCGGTGCTTGAGGTTGCGGTGCATCCACTCGATCTGGTCGGCGTAGATGTTGGGGGTGGCCATCTCGACCGTGGCGGGCAGGTTGATGATGGCCTTGCGGTCGGGGGTGGGCTGCCACACGTCGTTGACGGCGTCGCACACCTCGACGGCGTACTCCAGCTCGGTGCCGGTGAACGACTCGGGCGAGTACTGGAAGCGCACGTCCACCTCGCTGGCGTCGGCCAGCTTCTTGACCAGTTTGGCGCCCTCGACCGCGATGGCGGTGATGCCGTCCTTGTCCTGGCCGAAGACGACGCGGCGCTGGAGGGTGGAGGTCGAGTTGTACAGGTGCACGATGGCCTGCTTGGCGCCCTCGATGGACTCGAAGGTACGCTCGATCAGCTCGGGACGGGCCTGCGTCAGCACCTGGATGACCACGTCGCCGGGGATGCGGTCTTCCTCGATGATCTGCCGGATGAAGTCGAAGTCGGTCTGTGAGGCGGCGGGGAAGCCTACCTCGATCTCCTTGTAGCCCATCTTCACCAGCAGCTCGAACATCTTCAGCTTGCGGTGGGAGTCCATCGGGTCGATCAGGGCCTGGTTGCCGTCACGCAGGTCCACGGCGCACCATCGCGGCGCCTCGGTGATGACCTTGTCGGGCCAGGTGCGGTCGGTCAGCCGGACGGGCTGATAGGACTCATAGCGGTGAATCGGCATGCGACTGGGCTGCTGAGCGGTCATATCGAGTGCTCCTCGTCGGTCTCAGAAAGAAAATGGCCGACGCGCACGGCTCGCTCCGCGGCGAGGGAGCCGGCCTTAGAGGCCCCCGCCGCGGCAGCTAAGAAGGAGGCCGCGAAGCATGTCATGAACGGTACCAGACGTCTCGGCATGCACCGCCCAGGATCTCAGATCCTGAGAAAGGACAGGCCAGGTTCGTTCGGGAACGCCTGGGAGGGTCATTCCGGTACGGGTGAGGTTCAGGCAGGCCAGTCCGTACGAGGACGATGAGGAGGCCACGTCTGTACGAGGACCCTGAGGCAGGGTCAGTCCGGTATGAGGACGCTGAGGCAGGGTCAGTCCGGTATGAGGACGCTGAGGCAGGTCACGCAGCCTTCCAGGCGCTCATATTCCGAAATATCCACCGTAACAACGAAAAATCCGCGCTTTTCGAGCATTGCGGCGGTCCGGGGAGCCGACGCGGCCAGCAGGAGCCGGTCACCGCCCAACTGCACCACATGCGCCCCCGCCTCCTCCTCCGGCACCACCATCCCCGGCAAGTCAACACGCACCGGATCCCCGATGAACGTCCCGTCCGGCAACGCCGTCACCGCCGACTTCAGATGCAGCACCCCGCTCATCTCGACGGGCACCACCTCCCGCTCGGGCAACAGCGCCATGAGCTGCCCGATCCCCTCGTCGTTGGTACGCCCCGACCTCCCCACGTACACAGTGGACCCCACCTGCAACACGTCACCGCCGTCCAGCGTGCCGGGCGGCGCGATCCTGACCGAGTTCAGCCCCAGCTCGCGCACCACCCGCGCCACCGACTCCACCTCGGGCCGCCGCTCCGGCGCCCCCGGCCTGGTCAGCACGGCCAGCCGCCCGGAGACCAGCACCGTGTCCTCCACGAAGGGGGCGTCGGGCAGGTCGTCGGCGCGTGGCACGTACACCGGCCGCCAGCCCGCCGCGGCGAGCGCCTCGACGTAGGCGTCGTGCTGGGCGGCGGCGCGCTCGTAGTCGACCGGCTCCCGCTCGATGTGCGTGACGATGCCCTCGGCGATCCGCGGACCGGGCTTTCTTACCAGCGCCATACCAGACATAGGGCGTGTTCTATCACGCGGTGATTAGAGTCTTGGGCATGCGGGACGACGAGATTCTCACCAGGATCAGCGCGCTGGTCACCGAGGAACACGAGCTGCGCGGCCGGCTTTCCAAGGGCGAGGTCACCTCGGAGGCGGAGCACGCGCGCGTCAAGGAGCTGGAGACGGCCCTCGACCAGTGCTGGGACCTGCTCAGGCAGCGCCGGGCCAGGCGCGACGCGGGCGGGGACCCGGACGGCGCCGCCGCCCGGCCGGCGGGCGAGGTGCAGAACTACCGCCAGTAGACAACTGCCGCCGGTGGAAAATCGGTCGCCCCGGCAGGGTGGTGTGCGCTTGTCTGAGGGCATGGTGATCCAGCCCATCCCCATCGAGGACAAGGCAGACAAAGCGGACGGGCCGCCCCACGAGCTCGTGGCGGACCTGCACGCGGCGTACGAGGCCGCCTACGCCGGGGAGAACCCGGGACCCCCGTACCATCTGCCCCGTTTCCGCAACAACGTCTGTACGCACGCCCCCGGCGCGCGCATCGAGGCCTGGGCGGCGATCGAGGGCGGTGAGGTCATCGGCGGCTACGCCGTGCGGCTCTACCAGCTCGACAACCGCCACGTCGGCCAGATGCCCTTCCTGGCCGTACGCCCCGGGCACCGGGGCCGCGGCGTCGGCTCGGCGCTCCTGGAGCACGCCATCGGCCGCCTGCGCGCGCACGGCCGTACCCTGCTCCTCACCGAGACCCCGGCCATCGGCACCGGCGCCCGCTTCGTCCGGGCGCACGGCCTGACGGAGTCGATCGTGGAGGCTCGCCGCACCTTCGACCTGCGCAAGGCCGACTGGACGGCCCTGGAGCGCATGATCCCCAAGGTTGACGGCTACAGCCTGGAACGCTGGATCGGCCCGGCCGCCCCCGAACTGCTGCCCGACCTGGCCACGATCGCGGCCGGCATGAACGACGCCCCGCGCGACGACGACTCCGAGGATACGGACTACAGCCTCGAACGCCTGCGCGCCCGCGAGGAGGGCATCCCGCGCAGCGGCCTGACCGCGTACACCATGGTCGCCCGCCGCGACGCCGACGGGGCTCCCGCCGGATACACCCGCATCGTGCTGGCCACCGACGGCGCCGCCGGCTGGGCCGAGCAGGCGGACACGACGGTGCTGCGCGAGCACCGCGGCCACCGGCTGGGCCTGCTGCTCAAGCTCTCCAACGCGCTCTGGCTGCGGGAACGGGAGCCCGGCGTCGAACGCGTCATCACCTGGAACGCCACGTCCAACGCCCACATGCTCGCCATCAACGAGGCCATGGGGTTCGAGTTGTTCGACGAGTGGATCGGCTGGCGGCTGGACCTTTAACCGGCTTGCAGGCGCGGGCGGCTAGCCCCGTTTTCCGCACGTGGAGTTAAGTGAAGATCGTTGAGTTTGCCGTGGTGATCGTCGCGCGGTATGACCTGGGCTCGTGAGACAGCGTGCGCAGTGGGGCCAGGCCAGTGTGGAGAAGATGCTCGGGGCATTACCGGTGGTGGCCGCGTTCTGCTCGCGGTTGCGGATCCGGGAGTGGGTGGATGCGGCCTGCCCGGTGCGGGACGTGGCCGAGTTGACGCATGGGCAGGTGATCGAGGTGCTGGTGGCCAACCGGCTGACCTCTCCTGCGC